>JBBQVQ010000046.1:0-17633 GCA_038211425.1 Candidatus Limnocylindria bacterium
GCCTCGCGGATGCCCTGCTCGATCGCTTTGGCCCACTCCTTCGAGAGGCCGGTGCCCTTGACCTTCCACTCGAACTCGAAGCCCGCGCCCCGACCGAGCGGCTCGAAGTCGGCGACGACGTGGCCGTACTGGCCCTTGCCACCGGATTGCTTGACGTACTTGCCCTCGCCCTCGGCGGCCTTGGTGATGGTCTCGCGGTACGCGACCTGCGGGCGGCCGACGTTCGCGGCGACCTTGTACTCGCGGAACATGCGGTCGACGATGACCTCGAGGTGGAGCTCGCCCATCCCGGCGATGAGCGTCTGGCCGGAATCGGGGTCCGTCTTCACTTGGAAGGTCGGGTCCTCTTCGGCGAGCTTCGCGAGCGCCAGTGACATCTTCTCTTCGTCGGCCTTCGTCTTCGGCTCGACGGCGATCTGGATGACCGGGTCCGGGAACTTGATCGCCTCGAGGATGATCGGCTTGTCGGGGTCGCAGAGCGTGTCTCCGGTGAAGGTCTGCTTCAGCCCGATGGCCGCGGCGATCTCACCCGCGCCGACCTCGGTCACGTCCTCGCGCTTGTCGGCGTGGAGCATGACGATGCGCGAGATCCGCTCCTTCTTGTCCTTGGTGGCGTTGTAGACCTGATCACCGGCGCGGATCGTCCCGGAGTACACGCGGAAGAACGCGAGCCGTCCGCTGAACGGGTCGGCGGCGATCTTGAACGCGAGCGCGGCGAATGGCTCCTCGTCGCTCGGACGGCGCACGAGCTCCTCACCGGTCTTCGGATCCGTGCCGATGACCGGCGGGACGTCGAGCGGCGACGGCAGATACGCGACGACCGCGTCAAGCAATGGCTGGACCGCCTTGTTGCGGAGCGCCGCGCCACAAAGGACCGGCACGATCTTGCCGGCGATCGTCGCGCTCCGAAGACCCCGCACGATCTCGTCCGACGTGATGTCGTGCTCCTCGAGGTACTTATGCATGAGCGCGTCGTCGGTCTCGGAGACCTTCTCCACCAGGAGCTCCCGGGCCTTCTTCGCGACCTCGAGGTACTCGGCCGGGATCTCCTTGACGACGGCATCGGCCGGGATGTCCTGCTCCCAGAAGAGCGACCGCATCCCGATGAGGTCGATGACCCCCTTGAAGTTGGCCTCGGCACCCATCGGGAGCTGGATCGCGACCGGATTCGCGCCGAGGCGGTCGACGATCATGTCGAAGCACCGCTCGAAGCTCGCGCCCATCCGGTCCATCTTGTTCACGAAGCAGATGCGCGGGACGCTGTACTTGTCGGCCTGGCGCCACACGGTCTCGGACTGCGGCTCGACGCCGGCGACGCCGTCGAACACGACGACCGCGCCATCAAGAACGCGCAGCGAGCGCTCGACCTCGACCGTGAAATCGACGTGGCCGGGAGTGTCGATGATGTTGACCCGGTGGTCCGCCCAGAAGCAGGTTGTGGCCGCCGCGGTGATCGTGATCCCGCGCTCCTGCTCCTGCGGCATCCAGTCCATCGTGGCCGCACCCTCGTGGACCTCGCCGATCTTGTAGATCTTCTTCGTATAGAAGAGGATCCGCTCGGTCACCGTTGTCTTGCCCGCGTCGATATGCGCGATGATGCCGATATTGCGCACCCGCTCCAGCGGATACTCGGCTTGCGGCGCCTTGGCCTTTCCCGCCTTCGTCTCGATCAAGGTCGTCACCACTTGTAGTGCGAGAAGGCCTTATTCGCCTCGGCCATCTTGTGCGTTTCTTCCTTGCGCCGCACCGCAGCGCCGGCGTTGTTCATGGCATCGAGGAACTCTCCGGCGAGCCGGTCGGACATCGACTTTCCCGGGCGCTTGCGCGCGGCCTGGATGAGCCAGCGCATGGCGAGCGATCCCCGCCGGTCGGCGCGGATCTCGACCGGTACCTGATAGGTCGCGCCGCCGACGCGCCGCGGCTTCACCTCGATGAGCGGCGTCGCGTTCTTCAGGGCGGTCTCGAAGATCTCGAGCCCCGGCTTGCGCGCCGACTGCTCCACCTGGGTGACGGCGCCGTACACGATGCCCTCCGCCGTCGCCCGCTTTCCACCGTGCATCACCTTGTTGATGAACTGCTGAAGGGTCACGTTGCCGTAGCGCCGGTCGGGCGGCGTCGCGCGTTCGGTGGGTCGCGCTCGTCGAGGCATGTTAGTGGCTCGTCCCAGAGAACCTTGCCGGTTCGCGGCTCGGGACGGGAAGAGCCACTAAGAGGCTCGCTTCTTCTGGTTCGGGCTCTTGGCGCCGTAGAGGCTGCGGCCCTGCTTGCGGTCCTTGACGCCGGCGGTGTCGAGGGTCCCGCGGATGATGTGGTACTTGACGGACGGCAGGTCGCGGACGCGGCCGCCGCGCACCAGGACGACGGAATGCTCCTGCAGATTGTGCCCGATGCCGGGGATGTAGGCCGTTACCTCCATCTGGTTCGTCAGTCGCACGCGGGCGATCTTCCGCAGCGCCGAGTTCGGCTTCTTCGGCGTCATCGTCCGGACGACGGTGCAGACGCCACGCTTCTGCGGGGCGCCCTTCTGCAGCGACACATGGCGACCCTTCAGGGAGTTCCACGTACGGCGGAGGGCCGGCGTATCCACCTTCTTCAGCTGCGGCTTGCGTCCCTTGCGTACGAGCTGCGCGATCGTCGGCATCAGAACTCCCTCGCTCTCGTTCCCGGTAGTGGGCGGCCGGCGCGCACGGGCGCGACCGGTACGCATTTTCATTGAGCCTCGTGAGACCGGTGCGCCGTCCCCCGGGGGGATGGGCACCCTGCGCAGCGCGGCCGCGGCCACAAGATCGCGACGGGGCCGATGCGCGAAATGACCGCCCGGTCCGGGCGGTCACCGTCTCCAAAGACAGCCGGCGGAAGTGTAGTTGCCGGCGGGGCCCGCGGTCAACCGGCCTCGCCGGCTGTCGCGTCGAGAAGCGGCGTCCGTATTTGCTGGTTGACCGCCTGGCTCGTGTTCGCGATCGGTGCCTCGCGGCGAGACTGCGTGGTCGTAGTCGGCGCTGCCCTGCCTTTCCGGCCAGGCCCGTGGATCCGGCCCTTCGGCGCTCCCCCTACCGCGACAGCCGGGCGTGGTCCTCCTGCGTATCGATGTCGTCGAGCGCGCCGAGACGGCCGGTGACCTCGACGACGGCCACGTCGTCCCGCTCCGCGAGGACCTCGCGGGCGCCGACGTCCCCTGTGAGGACGAGGACTGCCGGCCAGAGATCACGATGCAGGAGGGTCGGCGGCATCCGCCTCCCGTTCCACGACGATGCGACCGCGGCCGCACCCGTGGCGCGCTGACGCGCCACGAGCGCGTCGAGGAGCGCTGCCGTCACCCGGGGCTGATCCCCGAGAAGCACGACCGCCGCGTCCGCGGCGTCCAGCGCGCCGATGCCGGCTATCAGCGAGCTCGCCTGCCCGCTCCGGTAGTCGGGATTCGCGAGCGCCGCGGCCCGACCGAGCGATACCGCACCGGCTAGGCGCTCGCCCTCGAAGCCGGTCACGAGGATCACGGGCGACAGCGACGAGGCGTTCGCGGCGTCGATGACGTGTTGGACGAGCGGCTTGCCATCCAGGAGCGCGAGAAGCTTCGGGCCGCCAAAGCGCTTCCCCTCTCCAGCGGCGAGCACGACGGCAGCGGCGCATGCCGCGGGAGCGCTCATCGATGCAACATTCGGTCAGTCTCGCGTGCGGCCGCCGCGCTCACCCCACGGCGGCAAGCGCGTGCGAGGAGAGGCTCGCGCCGTCGCGGTGCCGCGTCACGACGAGGATCTCGGCGAGGATCGAAAGCGCGATCTCCTCCGCGGTCGCGGCTCCGATGTCCAGACCGATCGGCGCCCGGAGGCGCTCGAGGGAGTACTCGGCGAACCCCTGCGCGCGCAGCCACGCCAGTCGCTCCTCGTTCGTGCGGCGGCTGCCGATCGCGCCGATGTACCCCGCGGAGCTGCGCAGCGCCGCGCGCAGTCCCGGCCGATCGAACTTCGGGTCGTGGCTCAGGAGGACCACCGCGGTCCGCTCGGTGACGCGCACCCGCGCGAACGCCTCCTCGGGCCACGCGTTGACGAGCTCATCCGCCTCGGGGAAGCGCCCTCGGTTGGCGAGCGCGACGCGCGGATCGGCGACGACGACGCGGTATCCGATGACCTTCGCGAGCCGCGAGAGCGCGACCGCGGCATGTGTCGCGCCGATGATGAAGATGACCGATGACGCGGGCAGCGCCTCGAGGAACACCGCTTGGTCGCCGAGTGTGACCGTGCGCGAGCGGCCTTCCCGCAGCGCGGCCTGCGCGTCGCGGGCGATAGAGTCGAGCCCTGCGCCCCATTCGACCGCGTTGCCGTCCTCGGTCAGCAGGCCGACCGTCCCGGCGCGATCGGGCGGCGCGATGACGCGCGCGAGGACCGCGGCGCGATCCTCGCGGACCGCGGCGAGGGCGCGCTCGTGCAGTTGACCGAGCGGCTCGACGAGCACGTCGATCGCGCCACCGCACGAGAGGCCGACGGTGAACGCGAGCTCGTCGCTGATCCCGTACGAGACGACGCGGGCGGCACCGGCGGCGAGCGCGGCCATGCACTCCTCGTACACCGCCGCCTCGACGCAGCCGTTGCTGACGGAGCCGGCGATGCGCGAGCCCGCGGTGGCCGCGAGCGTCGCTCCGACCGGCCGCGGCGCCGAACCGACGACGGCGACGACGGTCGCGAGCGCGACGCGCTCGCCGGCGGTGCGCCACGCGGCGACCTCGGCCGCGACCTCCCTCACGCGAGCGCCTCGACGAGGGCGACCGCGCGCGCCCCGCTCGCGACGGGAGCGATGTAGAGCGCAGGGGTCGCGAGCGCCTCGCTCGCGGCGTCCTGGTCGTACTCGCCGCGTCGTGACGACGACTGCAAGCTCGCCCATGGCGACCGACGCGAGATCCGGGCCGACGAGCGCGCCCATGACGTCCTCGGTGTGGGTATCGGATGCGACGAGAACGACATGGGGGCCGAGCGCGGCGCCGTCCGCGGCGAGCGCTCGCGCGACGGGTGCCCCGCCGGCGATGAGGAGCAGCTCGCTCGGGAGCATCGTTCGATGAGGATCGCCAGCGTCCCGCCGCTGTGACAGATCATGGAAAAGTGTCGCACCCCGTCGCGCGAACCGGCCGGCCCGCCCGCGAGCGGGATGAGGCGCGGCCCGGCGTCGGCTAGGGCCTGCTGCGCCTCGCGGATGACCACCGGCGTCGCGCAGTAGCCGCCGATCCAGCCCTCAAGTCGCCCGGCCGCGGCGACGATGGCCCGCGCGCCCGGCTTGGCCGACGTCGGCGGCTCCCCGCGCACGACCGTGGCGATGGCGAACGGCGCGCGCCGGGCCGCGATCTCGGCAATGCGCGCGAAATGGTCGATCATCGCGCCGGTGCCTGGCGTCGCACGGGCCGCGTCCGGGGAATTCCATCGAGGAGCGCCGCGACGGCCGCGAGCCCGTCGAGGGTGTTCGCCGCCAGGTGATCGTCGACGTGGGCGGAGAGAGCGCGCGCGCCGGCGGCGTCGGGGGCATAGCCCTGGGTCGCGGAGAGCGGATCGAGCCAGAGGAGGCGGTAGGTGGACCGCTGGAGCCGAGCGGCCTCTTCGCCCAGGCGAGCGGCATCGCCACGCTCCCAGCCGTCAGTGCAGAGCAGGACGACGGCGCCCCCGCCGAGCACGCGGCGCGACCAGCGGCGGTTGAACTCGCGGAGGGCGTCGCCGATCCGCGTACCTCCCGACCAGTCGGGTACGCGCCGGGCGGATCGCGCGAGCGCGACCTCGGGCCGCCGATGCCGGAGCTCGCGCGTAATGCGCGTGAGCCGTGTGCCGAAGGTGAAAGCCTCGACGCGGCCCCAGCCCTGCGCGAGCGCGTGCGCCAGGTGCAGGAGGAGCCTCGCGTACGCCTCCATCGAGCCGCTCACGTCGCAAAGCAGCACCAGCGGGCGACGCTTGGGGCGCCGCGCGCGCCGCATGAGGACGACCGGCTCGCCGAACGAACGGAGGCTCCGGCGGAGCGTCGCGCGCGCGTCAGGCAGTCGTCCTTTTGGCGCGGGTCCGAAGCGGCGGCTCGCGCGCACACCCGGCGACCAGTGAAGGCGCTGGATGAAGCGCGCGGCGGCGGCGCGCTCCTCGGCTGTCATCTCGGCGAAGTCGCGGCGGCGGAGCACCTCGTCGACGCTCGCGACGACGCGCACCGTCCGTGCGGCCGGCGCCCCCGCGATGCGGAGCCGGCTGTCCGAGGGACCCTCCGCGAAAAGCGCGCCCTGCGGTGCATGCGGCGCCCTCCCGGGGAACGGCAGGGCTTTACCGGCGAGGATGGACCAGAAAAGGTCGAACGCGTCCTCGAACGGCTCACGATCAGCGCCCCGGCTCACGAGGACCGCCCGCGCGGCCGCGCGTACGTCGGCCTCGCGCGCGAGGTCGACCTCTCCGAACGCGCGCAGCAGGGAGCGCGCACGCTCCGGATCGACGGCCACGCCGGCGCGCCGTGCGAGTCGCGGCAGCGCGAGGAGATTCCGGGCCACCACCTCATCCCGCACGCGCGGCCTCCACCAGAAGCCGCGGCGCGAGGTCCTCGCGGACGTGACGAATGTCGTCGTCGTATTTCAGGAGCACGCCGAGAGTGCCCTCGATGGTGGACGCGTCGAGCTCCTCGCTCCCGAGCGCCGTCAGCGCTCGGGCCCAGTCGAGGGTCTCCGCGACGCCGGGCCGCTTGAAAAGGTCTTCCGTCCGCAGGGCCTGCACGACCGCGACGACCGCGCGCGCGAGACGCGCGGACAGATCTGGGAGCCGCGCGCGGACGATCGCGAGCTCGCGCTCCCGCGTCGGGTAGTCGATCCAGTGGTAGAGGCACCGGCGCTTCAGCGCGTCGTGCACCTCGCGCGTGCGGTTCGAAGTGATGACGACCGGCGGGATGCGCGTAGCCCGGAACGTCCCAAGCTCCGGGACACTCACCTGGAACTCAGAGAGGAGCTCGAGCAGGTACGCCTCGAACTCCTCGTCGGCACGGTCGATCTCGTCGATGAGCAGGACGGGGGGCGCGCCGGGGGCGGTGATCGCCTGGAGGAGCGGCCGCTGGATCAGGAACTCCTCGCTGTAGATGCGCGAGCGTGCGGACTCGGCGTGCCCCGCCGCTTCCTGAAGGCGGATCTCGAGGATCTGGCGCGGGTAGTCCCACTCGTAGACGGCGGAGGCGAGGTCGAGGCCCTCGTAGCACTGGAGTCGGAGGAGTGGGCGGCCGAGCGCCGCCGCGAGTACCTTGGCGACCTCGGTCTTGCCGACGCCCGCCTCGCCCTCGAGGAAGAGGGGCTTCTCCAGGCGCAGTGCCAGGAACAGCGTCACGGCGAGATCGCGGTCCGCTACGTACCTCTCGCGCTCGAGCGCGAGCGCGACCTCCTCGGGCGACGCGAGCGCGGCTTCGCTCACGACCTCGGATGCTACGCGCGCCGCGGCCATCGGCGACCGGACCGACCCTACATCCGCGCCGCCGTGAGCGCGCGCTCGAGGGCGCGCCTCGCATACACGGTGACGAGGTGACGCCGGAACTCGGATGAGGCGACGAGATCCGAGAGCGCCGTCATGCCGTCCGCGGCCTTCCCCGCAGCGGCCGCGATCGCCGCCGCGTCGCCCTTGGAGTCCACGAGCGCCTTCTCCGCCGCGGCCGCACGGAACGGTGATTCTGCCGCCCCGGTGACCCCGATCGCCACGCGCTCGACCGTGCCGTCCTCTGCCAAGGTCACCGCCGCGGCCACGCCGACGACCGCGAAGCCGGACGCCGGGTGTGCGAACTTCTCGTAGGCGCTGCCGCTGCGAGCGCCGGGGGGCGCCAACCGGACCTCCGCGAGGATCTCGCTTGGCGTCAGCGCGGTGTCGAACGGGCCGCGGAAGAACTCCCGCGCCGGGATGAGCCGCTCACCCTGCGGACCGACAAGGCGAAGCGTCGCGTCGAACGCGAGGACGGCGGCCTGCTCGTCCGAAGCGGGATCGGCGTGCGCGAGGCTGCCGCCGATGGTGCCGCGTGCGCGGACCTGGAGATCCCCGACGGCGGCGGCCGCTTCCGCGAGCCCGCCCAGCGCGCTGCGGCATCCCTCGTCGTCGGCGATGGCCTGATGGATCGTGAGGGCGCCGATGGTCACCCCGCCGCGGTCGCGCGTGATGCCGCGAAGCGCAGCGATCCGCCAGAGGTCGATCAGGGTCGCCGGCTGTGCCAGCCCGAGCTTCATGAGCGGGATGAGGCTGTGCCCGCCGGCGAGGACCTTCGCGTCGGGCGATCTCGCGAGGAGCGCTACCGCCTCCGCGAGCGTGGTGGGCGCGTGGTGGTCGAACGGAACCGCGATCACGGTCTCACCTCCCCGCCTGTTGGACCGCTCGCCAAATGCGCTCGGCGGTGAGGGGCATGTCGAGGTGCTTCACGCCGAGCGGCGAGAGCGCGTCGACCACCGCGTTCACGACGGTCGGCGTCGCCCCGATCGTCCCGGCCTCCCCGATGCCCTTCACGCCGAGCGGATTCACCGGGCTCGGCGTCACCGTGTGGCCAAGGTCAAAGGTCGGGACGTCAGCCGCCGTCGGAACGTGATAGTCCATCATGCTTCCCGAGAGCAACTGCCCGTTCGCGTCGTAGACCGCGACCTCGAACAGCGCCTGGCCGATGGCCTGCGCGATCCCGCCGTGGAGCTGACCCTCGACGATCATGGGATTGATCTGGACGCCGCAGTCGTCGACCGCCGAGTAACGCACGATCTCGACGGCCCCGACCTCCGGATCGATCTCGACCTCGCAGACATGCGTTCCGAACGGATACGTGAAGTTCTCGGGGTCGTGGTAGACGATGGCCTCGAGGCCCGGCTCCATACCGTCGGGAAGGTTCGCGGCGAGGTACAGCTGGAACACGACCTCGGCGAACGCCTTGGAGCGCTCCGGCACCCCCTTGACGAACAGCTTGCCGCCCTCGAACACGATGTCGTCCACCGACGCTTCCAACAGGTGCGCCGCGAGCTGGATGACCTTCTCACGGACCCGCTGGGTCGCTTTGTGGACGGCGATGCCGCCGACCGCGAGGCTTCGGCTGCCGAACGTGCCGACGCCCATCCCGGGCGACTCGAGCGTGTCTCCATGCAGCACCTGGACGTCGTCGGGCCGCAGGCCGAGCTGGTCCGCGACGATCTGCGACCACGACGTCTCGTGCCCTTGGCCGTGGGGCGACGTGCCTGTCCAGACCTGGACCGTACCGAGCGGGTTCACCCGTATCCGGGCGCTCTCGTAGCCGCCCCAGCCGACGCCGAGCGCGGCGTTCGCCTTCGACGGCGCGAGGCCGCAGATCTCCACGTAGCTCGCGAGACCTATGCCCCGGAGCCGTCCGCGGCGCTTCGCCTCGTCGCGGCGGGCAGCGAAGCCGGAGTAGTCGGCCAGCTCGAGCGCGCGGTCGAGCGCTGGCTCGTAGTTCCCGCTGTCGTACACGAGCGTGCTCACCGTGGTGTAAGGAAAGGCGTCCGCGGGAACGAAGTTCCGGCGACGTAACTCAGCCGGATCCATGCCGATCTCGTCGGCTAGCCGGTCCATCATCCGCTCGATGAGCAGGGCCGCCTCGGGCCGACCCGCCCCACGGTACGCGTCGATCGGGGTGGTGTTCGTATACGCGCCCCGCACCTCGCAATCGAAAGCGGGCAGGCGATACGCGCCCGGAATGATGAAGACATGGAGGATCGTCGCGCTCACCGGGGCGAATGCCTGTAGGTACCCGCCCATGTTCGCGACCGTACGCACGCGCAGTCCGAGGACGGTGCCGTCGCGCTTCGCGGCGATCTCTGCTTCATGGACCATGTCGCGGCCGTGCGTCGTGGCGAGGTAGCCCTCGCGGCGCTCCTCGGTCCACTTCACCGGACGCCCGATCATCTTCGCGAGGAAGGGGACGACCAACTCCTCCGCGTAGACGTTCAGCTTGCTGCCGAAGCCGCCGCCGACCTCCGGCGCGATCACCCGCACACGGTTCTGGGGGACGCCGAGGTTGATCGCGACGAAGAGCTGAACGAAGTGCGGGATCTGCGTCGTCGACCAGAGCGTCAGGTCTCCGCCGTCGACCTTCGCCACGACCGAGCGAGGCTCTATGGCGTTCGGGATGAGCCGCTGGTTGACGATGCGCTGCCGCACCACGACATCGGCCTCGCCGAACGCCTTGTCGATATCGCCCGCCTTGAACGGATACGTCCAGGCGAGGTTCGTGCCGAACTCCTCGTGCACGACCGGTGCGCCTTCCGCGAGCGCCTGCTCAGCGTCGACGACGGCCGGCAGCGGCTCGTACGCGACGTCGACGAGCGCGGCGGCGGCCTTGGCCGCGGCGCGGCTCTCGGCGACGACGACGGCGACGGCGTCGCCGGCGTAGCGTGCCTTGTCCGCAGCGAGCGGGAAGTGCTTCGACTGCTTGATGCCCGGCACCTTGACGAAGAGCGGAAGGGTCCCCGTCCCTGCCGCCTCCGCGCCGGTCAGCACCGCGACGACCCCGGGAGCACGCTTCGCCGCCGCGGTGTCGATGCGGATGATGCGCGCGTGCGCGTGGGGGCTGCGGACGAACTGCGCGTGCACCATCCCCGTGACGACGACATCGTCGGTGTAGGTGCCGGTGCCCGTGATGAGGCGCCGATCCTCCTTGCGAGGGACGCTGGTGCCGACGTAGGTTGCGGTGGCGACCGTCACTGTCTCACCTCCGCCTGCCGCGCGCCGCCGCGCGCCTGCGTGGCGGCCGCGTCTATGGCGCGGACGATGTTCTGGTAGCCAGTGCAACGGCAGAGATTCCCCTTGATCGCGCGGCGGATCTCCTTCTCGGAGGGATCAGGCTCCCGCGCGAGGAAATCAACCGTCGTCAGGATGAGGCCCGGCGTGCAGAAGCCGCACTGAAGCCCGTGCTGCTCGTGGAAAGCGCGCTGCACCGGGTGCAGCTGCCCGTCCGCCGCGAGGCCTTCGATGGTGGTGACCTGCGCGCCATCGGCCTGCACGGCGAGCACGGTGCACGATTTTACCGCCCGCCCGTCGAGGAGCACGGTGCATGAGCCGCACTGGCTCGTGTCGCAGCCGACGTGCGTGCCGGTGAGCCGAAGCGTCTCGCGCAGGAGCTCGACGAGCAGCAAGGAGGGCTCCACCTCAAGCGCCTGCGCGTCGCCGTTGACCGCGATGCTGATCCGCCGTTCCATGTGCTCCTCCCCCTTCAGTCTCCGGCCGCCGCGCCCAGCGTGGCGGGTATCTCGAGCTTCGACTTGATGCACGCGAAGACCCCCTGGGTCGTCTTGTCAGCCGCTCCCTGCATGAGACGGGCGCCGACGCTCGCGATCGTCCCCATCACATTCACGTCGCTGGCCCATCGCATCGTCGTACGTCCGTCGCCGGTGTCCGCGAGTTCCATCGTGCTGTGCATCTCGACCGCACTCCCTGGCATCTGGCCACGCGCGTCGATCGCCGCGAACTCTGGCTCTCGGAGCTCGGCGAAGCGCACCTCGAACCGGAAGGTACCCTTGATCGGACCGACGCCGGCCTTCACGACGAGCTTGAATCGCTCGGCGTCGACGACCTCGAGCGACTGCAGGTCGGGCGCGCAGGCGCTCACCTGCTGCGGGTCAATGAGGAATCCCCAGACCCGCGCCTGGGGGGCGACGATTTCGAGCGTGCCCTCGAAACGCACCCGCTACTCGTAGTTGTTGATGTGCTCAAGGCTCTGACCGCCGGCGAGGATCTTCGCCTCGCCTCCCCATCCGGCGGCCAGCTCGATCGCGTGAGCGACGTCGGACGCGAACTCGTACGCGAAGGATGGCGGGATCATGGTGGCCGCCCCATACCTGCTCCCCCTGACCGTGGTCGCGGCTCGGACTATACGCGCGTGGCCGAACGCTCCTAGGCTGTCGGCCGTGCGGAGCCGCGCCGTCGAGATACGTGCGGACGGCATCGGACTGATCTTCGGAGCGATCGTCGCCGCCGACACGCGCGACGCCGATGGACGCGTCGCCCTCCGGAAGGGGACGCGCCTCGGAGCGGAGCACCGCGGGGACCTCGGGCGACTCATCGGCACAGAGATCCACCTCGTCGACATCGATCCGGGGGAGCTGGGCCAGGACGAGGCGGCTCGGCTGCTGGTTCGCGCGCTGGCGGGGCCCGGCACGCGCGCGACAGAGCCCGAACAGGGGCAGGCACGCGTCCGCTCGACCGGTCGGGGACTCCTACGAGTCCACGCGGAACTCGTACGCGCCGTCAATGCGATCGCCCCGCTCCTCTTCTTTACGCTTCCGGACGGCCAGATCGTCCTCGAGGGGGATGACGTGGCCGGCATGAAGTCGGCGTCCCTCTCGACGCCGCTCTCGACATTGGCTGCGGTGGATGAGCTGGTCCGCACCACGGGCCCCGGGGTGGCTGTCGCGAATTTCGCTCCGCGCAGGGTGTTCGTGCTCGTGACCGAGCGCCTGCAGCCGGCGGCGCGCGGCCTCGTCAGCACCGCGATCCGCAGGAAGATCGCGTGGTACGGCTCGACGGTGAACGAGGTGGCCGAGGTCGCGCACGAGCGCACGGCAGCGCTGGCGGCCCTCCGGCGAGCCTTCGCCGCGGGCGCCGACCTCGTTCTCGTCTCCGGCGCGAATCCGCTCGATCCGCTCGACCCGGTCGTCGTGGCCCTCGGCGGCGTCGGTGGAGCGATGCTCCGTTCGGGCGTTCCGGCCCACCCGGGCAGCATGGTCTGGGTGGGAAGGACGGAGCGGGCGCCGGTCATCGGCATCGCGACGTGTGCCGGGTTCGGTAAGAGCACGGCGCTCGACCTCGTCCTCGCTCGAGTGCTCGCTGGCGACGACATCGTGCGCGCGGTCGAGGAGATCGGACACGGCGGGCTGCTCGAGGGCCCCGGCGCGGCTTCGCGCTTCCCGCCCTACGACCGGGGCTGAGCTCCGCCGGCCGCGCCTCCTCTGAGATGCGCGCCGCCGAGCGGGTCCCTCAAAGCTGTCGGCACCTCGTCCGCGACCGCGAGCTAGCCACTGGCAGTTTCCCGGACCGCGGAGGTTTCGCCGATGGTCACCCGAGATGTGGCCGCCGGCGGGGCGCGGGGTCAACCGGGCCCCGCCGGCGGCTCTCCTGGGGCTAGGCCAGAGGCGGGGCCTCCCGGTCGAGCGCTTCGAGACCGGGCTCGAGGTCATCGTCATCGTCCTCGTCGTCGTCGAGGTCGTCGAGCGAGAGGTCCTCGGGGGGGATGACCGGAACGACGTCGTCCTCGTCCACGCCGAAGAGGCCGGCGAGGACCCGCGGCTTGGGCATCCACTCGAGCTGCTCGCGACGACTGGGTAGGCCCGTTCCCGCCGGAATGAGCTTTCCGATGATCACGTTCTCCTTGAGCCCAAGGAGGCGGTCCTTCTGTCCCATCGTGGCGGCCTCGGTCAAGACGCGGGTCGTCTCCTGGAAGGAGGCCGCCGCGAGGAACGAGGACGTCGACAGAGACGCCTTCGTCACGCCGAGGAGCACTGTCTGCGCTGTCGCCGGCTCGCCGCCCGCGGCAATGGTCCGCGCGTTGATGTCCTCGAACTCGAAGCGGTCGAACAGCTCCATCGGTAGGAGCTCTGTGTCGCCCGCCTCCTCGATGCGGACCTTGCGCAGCATCTGCCGCACGATGATCTCGATGTGCTTGTCGTTGATGGTCACGCCCTGGCTGCGGTAGACCTTCTGGACCTCCGCGACCATGTAGCGGTGCACTGCCTCGCGGCCCGAGATGCGCAAAATGTCCTGCGGGTTCGCGGATCCCTCGCTCAGGAAGTCTCCCGCGCTGACCTGCTGGCCCTCCTCAACGCGCAGCCGCGCCTGGTGCGCGACGTCGTAGACACGGTCCTCGATCTCCTGCATCGCGATCGTCACCCTGCCGTCGCCGTCGACGTGGACGGTCCCCGCGACCGGTGACGGCATGTCGGTCTTGCCCTTGGTCCGGCGCTCCGGCTTCGCGAGGGCGTCGTTCGCGTTCACGTGGACGCCGTCGGCGACGGCGAGGGCGTACCCCGCTGGAATGCTGATCGGCACGGTGTAGTCCTGCCGGTTGCGGACGACGATCTTCCGCGAGCCGTCGGGATCGCGGACGATCTCCGCGACACCGTCGATCTCGCTGACCACGGCCATTCCCTTGGGGACCCGCGCCTCGAAGATCTCCTCCACGCGCGGGAGGCCCATCGTGATGTCCTCGCCGGCGACGCCGCCGGTGTGGAAGGTGCGCATCGTGAGCTGCGTGCCGGGTTCCCCAATGGACTGCGCCGCGATGATGCCCACCGCCTCTCCGGCGTGGACCAGCTTCCCGCTGGCGAGCGAGCGCCCGTAGCAGGCCCGGCATATCCCGAACTTGGCGTGACAGGCAAGCGGCGATCGGATGCGGACGCGCCGCAGTCCCGATGCCTCGATGACCTGGGCCCGCTCGTGGTCGATCTCCCCGCCGCGGGGGACGAGGATCTCGCCTGAGGCGGGGTGCTCGAGGTCCTGCGCCGCGATCCGGCCGAACAGCCGGTCCACGAACGGCTCGATCATCCCGACCTCGTCGGCGTTGATGAAGATGCCGTCCTCGTCGCCGCAGTCCTCCAGGCGGACGATGACGTCCTGCGCGACGTCCACCAGGCGCCGTGTGAGGTAGCCCGAGTCGGCTGTCCGAATGGCCGTGTCGGCGAGGCCCTTGCGGCCGCCGTGGGTGGAGATGAAGTACTCGAGGACGGAGAGGCCCTCGCGGAAGTTCGAACGGATCGGCAACTCGATGATCCGGCCCTGCGGGTCCGCGATGAGTCCGCGCATGCCGCCGATCTGTCCCATCTGCCGCGTGTTACCCCGAGCGCCGGAGGTGGCCATCATGTAGACCGAGCCACGAGGGTCGAGCGTCTCCATCATCGCGTTGATCACCGTCTCGGTCGCGTCCGTCCACTGCTTCACGGTCTGGTCGTACCGCTCCTCCTCCGTGATGAGGCCGCGGGCGAACTGGCGATCGATCGCCAAGACTCGCTTCTCGGTGCTCGCGATCTCGGCGGCCTTGGATTCGGGGATCGCGACGTCATCGATCGAGATGGATACGCCGGCGTGTGTCGCCGCGCTGAAGCCGATCTTCTTGATGCGGTCGACGACCTCCGCGGTCACCTCGTTGCCGTGGCGCTCGAACACTTTCGTGACGAGGTCGCGGATGATCGAACGATCGAGCACCCTGTTGACGAAGCGGAGGTCCTCGGGGATGACCGCGTTGAAGAGCACACGCCCCACGGTCGTCTCGATGACCTCGCCGTCGTTCGGCACCTTCACCGGGTCGTGCATTCCGACGATGCCCATGTCGAAGGCCGACTGCACCTCGTCGAAGTCCGAGAACACCCGAGCCTGCTTGGACTCGTCGACGTGCGGCAGCGTGAGGTAGTAGCAGCCCAGCACCATGTCCTGGCGGGGAGTCACGACCGGTTGCCCATCGGCCGGCTTCAGGATGTTGCCCGTCGACAGCATGAGGTGCTTCGCCTCGGCCTGGGCCGCGGCGGAGAGTGGCACGTGCACGGCCATCTGGTCGCCGTCGAAGTCGGCGCCGAAGGCCTCACAGACCAGCGGATGGATCTGGATGGCGTTGCCCTCGATGAGCTTCGGCATGAATGCCTGGATGCCCAGGCGGTGGAGGGTCGGGGCGCGGTTCAGCAGGACGGGGTGGTCCTTGATGACCTCCTCGAGCACGTCCCACACCTCGGGGCTCACCTTCTCGACGTAGCGCTTGGCGCTCTTGATGTTGTGCGCGAGGCCGCGCTCCACGAGCTGCCGCATGACGAATGGCTTGAAAAGCTCGAGCGCCATCTTTTTCGGCAGGCCGCATTCGCCGAGCTTCAGGTCGTTGCCCACGACGATCACCGAGCGGCCGGAGTAGTCCACGCGCTTGCCGAGGAGGTTCTGGCGGAACCGACCCTGCTTTCCGCGAAGCATGTCAGAAAGGCTCTTCAGCTTGTGATTGCCGGTCCCCGATATCGCGCGGCCGCGGCGGCCGTTGTCCATCAGGGCGTCGACGGCCTCCTGCAGCATCCGCTTTTCGTTGCGGATGATGATCTCGGGAGCGCCAAGCTCGAGAAGCCGCTTCAGCCGGTTGTTCCGGTTGATCACCCGGCGGTACAGGTCGTTCAGGTCGCTCGTTGCGAAGCGACCGCCGTCGAGCTGCACCATCGGGCGCAGGTCAGGTGGGATGACTGGCAGGATGGTGAGGATCATCCAGTCGGGCGAAGCCCCCGAGCGCAGCAGCGCCTTGATGAGACGCAGGCGCTTGATGGACTTCTTGCGGCGCTGGCCGGTCGTGGAGCGCATCTCCGCCTGAAGGTGGAGCGCCAGCTTCTCCAGGTCGAGCTGGCGGATGATCTCGAGCACCGCCTCGGCGCCCATCTGGGCGCGGAAGAACCGGTATTTTTCCGAGGACGAGCGGTACTCAGGCTCGGTCATGTTCTGCATCCACTTGATCGACCCGGCCTCGTCGCGCCTGGTCTTGGCCTCGTCGCGCACGGTCTGCACGTCGGGGGCGATCTCCTGGCGAACGACGGTCAGGTCCTGGTCCGCGCGCGCGCGGAGGTCGGCGATCCGCTTGTCAGCGTCGCTCCGTGAGGTGCCCTCCTCGGCGCGGCCGGTCTTGACCAGGGCGTCGAGCTGCTTCTGCAGCGTGCGCTGAAGCTGCGTCAGCATCGTCCGCGTCACGGTCTCGCCCTTCGCGACCAGCTGGAGTTCGGCCTGCTTGAACGTGATGTCCTTCGGCGCCGGCTTGCCGAGCGCCTCGTCCAGCTGCTCCTTCGTGCGAGCCGCGGCGCCGGTGAGCGCCTCAGTATCGGATGCGAGCTGCTCCTCCTGCTGCCGCACCTTCAGCTCGGTCTGCGTGCGCAGCCGCATGATCTCGGCGTTCGCCCGCGCCTCGATGGCGCCGGTGCGGTCGGAGATCGTCTGCTCGAGTCGCCGGATCTTCGCCTCGGCCTCCTCGTTGATCTGCTGAAGGACGCGCTCGCGCTGATGCTCGTCGATGTGCGTGACGACGTAGAGCGCGAAGTAGAGGATCCGCTCGAGGTTTCGCGGCGACATGTCGAGCAGGATCCCAAGGCGGCTGGGCGTGCCCTTGAAGAACCAGATGTGCGACACGGGAGAGGCGAGCTGGATGTGGCCCATGCGCTCGCGCCGCACCTTGGCGCGCGTGACCTCCACGCCGCATTTGTCGCAGATGATCCCCTTGTAGCGGATGCGCTTGTACTTGCCGCAGTAGCACTCCCAGTCCCGCGTGGGACCAAAGATGCGCTCGTCGAAGAGCCCGTCCTTCTCCGGGCGCAGCGTGCGGTAGTTGATCGTCTCGGGCTTCGTCACTTCACCTGAGGACCAGGACCGGATCTGATCCGGCGCCGCGAGCGAGATCCGGATCGCGTTGAACTCGTTGACTTCAAGCATCTACTTCTAACCCTCGAGACCGCTGATGTTGATGCCGAGATCCGGCGCGGAATAGGTGGAGGAATCCTCGATGAAGCGGATCTCCTCTTCGTTCTCGTTGAGCACCTCGACCGAAAGCCCGAGCGACTGCAGCTCCTTGATGAGGACCTTGAAGCTCTCCGGCACTCCCGGCGGCTGGATGTCCTCGCCCTTCACGATGGCCTCGTAGGTCTGCACTCGGCCGAGCACGTCGTCGGACTTCAC
>JBBQVQ010000047.1:0-17265 GCA_038211425.1 Candidatus Limnocylindria bacterium
CTGAGCCGACGGCCAGACTCGAACTGGCGACCGGCGGTTTACGAAACCGCTGCTCTACCGGGCTGAGCTACGTCGGCGCTCTCGCTCTTCGATTCTGGCACCTGGCGACGCGTTGCGCGAGTGTCCCCGAGAGCCTTACGACGTCGGGAGTCGACGGACCGCGTCCCACGGTTCCCGCGGATCAACGGCCAGCGCGCGCCCTACGACGATCCCACACGAGGAGAGCCCGATAGCAGCGGTAGGGCAATGGCTGAGGCGGCTGGCGAGGAGCTTTTCTGGGTCCAGAACCCGGCTGTGTTTCATCGTCCTCCTCGCGCGCGACTCCGCCGCTGCCTATGGCAGCAGCGCGGCCGTCGTTACATCCTCCTGACCGAGTAGCTCCGCCATCGCCAGGCTGGCCATCCCGTCCCGGAACGCCTCGTAGTATCGAAGCTTCGCGATGACGATTCGGGAGGCATCCCCCACCTCGGACCTTGCGGCGGCGCACGATGTCGCCACGCGCGTGACGGCGGAACTCCGCAAGGTCATCGTCGGGCAGGACCAGCTCCTGGAGCGGCTCCTGCTCGGACTTCTTTGCAACGGACACCTGCTCATCGAGGGCGTCCCCGGGCTCGCGAAGACGCTCGCGGTCAAGACGCTCGCGGATGCGGTCGATGCCGGCTTCAGGCGGATCCAGTTCACGCCCGACCTGCTTCCGGCCGACCTGAACGGTACGATGGTCTACAACCCGTCGGATCAGACCTTCCGTGCGCGACTCGGTCCGATATTCACGAACATCCTTTTGGCCGACGAGATAAACCGGGCGCCGGCAAAGGTGCAGAGCGCGCTGCTCGAGGCCATGGAGGAGCGTCAGGTCAGCATCGGCGGCGAGAGCTACCCGCTCGGTGACCTGTTCATGGTGCTGGCGACCCAGAACCCGATCGAGCACGAGGGCACCTACGCGCTCGCGGAGGCGCAGCTCGACCGATTCATGATGAAGGTCCTCGTCGACTATCCGACCCAGGCTGAGGAGAGCCTCATCGTCGACCGGCAGACGGTGGGGCCGCCCGCGGAGGTCCGACCCGTCGCGACGCGCGAGGGGATCGCCGCGACGCGCAGAGCGGTCCGCACCATCCACCTCGACGAGGCGATCAAGGACTACATCCTTCGCGTCGTGTTCGCTACCCGCGAGCCGGAGCGTTTCGGTCTCGCCGACCTGGGGCCGCTGATCGCGTACGGTGCCTCGCCGCGCGCCAGTATCTTCCTGTCCGCGCTGTCCCGCGCCCGTGCGTTCCTCGATGGGCGCGACCACGTCCTCCCGGATGACGTGAAGGACGTCGCACCCGACGTCATGCGGCACCGCCTCATCGTCACGTACGAGGCGCAGGCTGATGAGATAGGCGTCGAGCGGGTCATCCGCCAGGTGCTCGACCGGATCCCCGTGCCCTGACAACGCTTGCGGCCGCGTCGGATGCGAAGGTCCGGCGCGCCGTCAAGGCGGTCGAGATCAAGGCGCGTGTCCTCGCGAGCGCGCGGATGCTGGGTTCATACCGCAGCGTCTTTCGCGGGTCCGGGCTCGAGTTCGATGAGGTCCGCGAGTACGAGCCCGGCGACGACGTCCGCAGCATCGACTGGAACGTCACCGCGCGCATGGGCGTCCCGTACATCAAGAAGTATCGCGAGGAGCGGGAGCTGACGGTAGCCGTCGCCGTCGACGTGTCCGGCTCATCGTGGTTCGGATCGGCAACGAGCAAGCGCGACCTCGCGGCCGACGTCGCCGCCCTCCTCGCCCTGTCGGCACTCCACAGCAACGACCGCGTGGCGCTCCTCCTGTTCTCCGACCACGTCGAGCGGTTCGTCCCGCCCGCGAAGGGCCGCGACCACGTCGTGAGGATCATCCGCGACGTTCTTTTGGCGGAGCCGCGGCGTTCGCCGACCTCGATCGGCGTCGCCGCTCGGTTCCTCGCTCACATCCTCGGAAAGCGATCCGTCGTGTTCGTGCTCTCGGACTTCATCGACTCGGGCTTCGAGCGTCCGCTGCACCTGCTCGCACGCAGGCACGACGTGGTAGCGGTCACACTCACCGACCCGCGTGAGGTGCGGCTACCGGCGGCGGGCCTCGTCCACGTCGAGGATGCGGAGAGCGGCGCGGTGCGGTGGGTCGACACCAGCAGCGCGAA
This sequence comes from Candidatus Limnocylindria bacterium, assembly GCA_038211425.1. Classification (GTDB taxonomy): domain Bacteria; phylum Chloroflexota; class Limnocylindria; order P2-11E; family P2-11E; genus JALYKU01. Next base: position 2,160 of record JBBQVQ010000047.1, read on the forward strand.
AGTGCGCGACGCGTACGCCGAGCTTGCCGCCCGCCGGACAACGGAGCGGCATCGCGCCCTGGCGAGGATCGGCGTCGACCAGCTGGACCTGCACACAGATCGTCCCTACGTCCCTGCGTTCCTCGGGTTCTTCGGGCGCCGGCTCGCGCGGTCATGAGGGTCATCAGATCGAGATGGATAGCGCTGATCATCGGGCGGTCCTCGGCGCGCCCGCGCCTCTTCGAGGTCGCGCGACTCGTCGGCGTGGTCGCTGCCCTCCTGTTCGCCTCCGCCACGGCGGTACATGCGGCGACGCCCGTGCACGCGACGGCTTCGATTGATCGTGACTCGATGACGATCGGTGATCCGCTGATGTTCACGCTCGTCGTGAACACCGAGACCGGCTATCGCGTGGTCGATCCCGGAGTCATCGGCGGCATCGGCCCGTTCGAGCTGCGTGAGAGTTTCCGTCCCGAACTCGAGGAGCTCCCGGGCGGAAGCACCCGTCACACTTTCCGCTACCGGATCACCACCTTCACCCTCGGAGACCACAAGATCCCGCCGATCGACGTGTCCTACCAGGATCACAACGGCGGGCGCGGCATCGCGCGGACGGAAGAACTCATCGTCCAGGTGCGCAGCGTCATTCGCGATGGCGAGGACGCCCGCGACATCAAGCCGCTGAAGCCACAGCTCGAGTTGGCCGACCCGCTGGCGCAGGTGGGTGCGGCCCTGCGCGCGCTGTCATACGCACTCGTGGCCCTGACGGCGGTCGCCGTCGTCCTGGGCCGCAACCGCGTCTCGGACCAGCGGTCGGCCGCGCCACGAACACCCGCCGAACGGGCGCTGCGCGAGTTGCGCCGCATCGGCGAGCTGCGGCTTCCGGAGAAGCGCCGGTCTTTGGAGCATTACGAGCTGGTCTCGAGCTGCATTCGCCGCTACGCGCGTGAGCAATTCGGTCTCGCCGCGAACGCGCGGACGCCACGCGAGCTTCGCGTCGAGATGTCCCGCGCCAACGTCGCTGCGGATCAGGCGCGGATGATCGACGAGGTACTGGTCGAATCCGAGCGAATCCGGTTCGGCCGGGCGCCCGTCAGCGTCGAGGATGCCCAGGCCGCACTTCATCGCGCGTCCGCCGTCCTGACCGAGGCTTCGGCCGGAACCGCCGATGCCTGATCTCGCCCTGGCCGACGTCCGATTCGCCGACCCGCAGTTCCTCTGGCTGGCGCCCCTTGTGCTCGCGGTGCTGGCTCTGGCCGCGTGGCGCCGGCCGCAGGGCGCGATGCTCTTCTCCTCGCTCGCGCTCCTACCGCCGAACGCGACGACACCGCGCGCGCGGCTCCGCTGGATCCTCGTGGCCCTCCGGGTCCTCGCCATCGGACTCGTGCTCGTCGCGCTCGCCCGTCCCCAGTCCGGGCACGAGGTCGTGCAGGTGGTGTCGCAGGGGATCGATATCGCGCTCGTCCTCGACACGTCGAGCTCGATGGACTCCAAGGACTTCGGCGGCCTGTCAAAGATCGACGCGTCGAAGAAGGTCATCCTCGAGTTCCTCGGCGGTCTCAAGGACGATCGCGCGGGCATCGTGCTCTTCGCCGGCGACGCGGCGGTGCTGAGCCCACTGACCCTCGACTACCAGGCATGCCAGCGGCTCGTGGAGCCCATCGAGGCGGGGAGGCTGTCAGGCGGCACCGCCATCGGGACCGGCCTCGCCACGGCGACCGATCTTCTGCGCGATTCCGAAGCGCCGGCGAAGGTACTCATCCTGCTCACTGACGGCGAGAACAACAGCGGAAGCATCGGGCCGTCGGACGCCGCCCAGATCGCGCACTTCCTTGGGATGCGCCTATATACCATCGGAGCGATCTCTCCCGAGGACGTCCGGCGCAATGACATCCCGGTCGACGAGCGGCTGATGCGCAACATCAGCGAGCTCACCGGGGGGCGGTACTTCCGGGCCTCGGACGCGAACACCCTTCGAGCGGTGTACGCCGAGATCCAGAACCTCGTGAAGGGCGACGTCGGGACGAGGTCGTACACGCAGTACCAGGACCGCCATAAGCCCTTCATCTTCGCCGCCGCCGCGTTCCTTCTGCTCGAGATCCTCCTGGCGCACTCCGTATTGAGGGGCGCGCCGTGACGCAGCGCTGCGTCGGCTCGCCGCGTGGCGAGATGGCCCAACGCACCGTCGGGCTGCCGACGCCGCCCACCGCGCTCGCGCCTCCATTCGGCAACGCGGCGTGACGGTGCCATTCATCGGGTTCGCGCGTCCCGAGCTCGTGCCGCTCGTCGCCATCGGCCCCGCGCTGCTGCTCGCCCTCGAACTCGTCTCCTTCGAGCACCGGCGGAACGCGCTCGGGGCGTTCGGTCTTTCCGCGCGGCTGAACTCCACGAGTGGCTGGCGGGAGGCGGCGAAGGCCCTTCTCCTCGTGGTGGCCGTTGCCGCCATCGCCATCGCGGTGGCGGGACCGCTCGTCGCGTTCGAAGAGCGGCGCGCGACGCAGCAGGCCATGGACGTGGTCATTGCGCTCGATGTGTCGCAGAGCATGGCATCCACGGACGTCGCTCCCGATCGTCTCGGCGCGGCGCGGCGCGACGTCGAGTCTCTCGGCGTGGATCTCTCCGGTGCCCGCGTCGGACTGGTCCTCTTCGCGGGTGAGGCGCTGGTGCGCTATCCGCTCACTACGGACACGAAAGTGCTGCGAGCAGTGTTGGACCATTCCGATCGGCGGTTCAGGCCGGCGGACGGCTCCTCTTTGGCGGCGGCGCTCGACGCCGCGGCGGACGTCTTCACCTCGGAGCCGTCGGCGAGCGCACGCGCCGTCGTCATCGTGAGCGACGGCGACGACGGGTCGGCGCAGTCTGCCGACGTCACGAAGCTGCGCGAGCTCGGCGCGCGCGTGTTCGCCCTCGGGGTGGGCACGCCCGAAGGCGGACCCGTTCCCGTCTACGGCGAAGACGGCCGGCTCGCAACGACCCTGAAGGGTCCCGGCGGCGAGCCGCTCGTCAGCCGCCTGGGTGAGGCGAAGCTCCGGGCGACAGCGGAGGCCGCGGGCGGCCGTTACTGGCGGCGCACCGCCGATGGGGGCGCGGAGCGCGAGCTCGCCGACGCGCTGCGAGGGCTCGCGCGCGGGGAGGCCATCAGCGAGGTGCGCTTCCTGCCTGGCGAGCAATACCAGCCCTTCGTCGCGATCGCGCTCATCGCGCTCCTGCTTGAGTTCGTGCTGGGAAAGCGGCGTGCGATGCCGCGACCGGTGTCGTGACCACGGGGACGTCGGTGCCGCTGAGGAGCGTGCTGCGGGCGCAGGGATCTGTGTCGTGAACGGCGGTCGGGGCGCGCGGGAGTTCGGCGCACTGACACTCGCTGCCGGGCTACTGGCCTCCGTGGTGACGGGATTGACCGACGTGGCCGCGGCGGCGAACCGTGAGGGAAACGCCCGGTTCGCCGCAGGCGACGCTGTCAGCGCGCTCGAGCGCTATGAACAGGCGAGGCGCGTGCGCGCGTCCGGCGAGCTCGACGTGAATGCCTCGAACTCGCTCCACGTCATGGGCGAATACGGGCGCGCGCTCAGCGGCTACTCCAACGCGCTCGCGGGCGGCCGGGCGGACCTGGAGGAGCTGACGATCTACGACAAGGGCAACACCCTGTTCCGGATGCGGCGGCTTCCTGACGCGCGCCGCGCGTACGAGGACGCGCTGCGTATCGACCCGAACGACCGCGAAGCGAAGTTCAACCTGGAGATCATCGGGCGGCTCGAGGAGCAGGCGCGACAAGCGTCGCCATCCTCAGGCGGCAACGGCCCAGGCGGCCCGGGCGATACGCCGCCGGGTCAGCCCGCCCAGCCCGGAGGCGCCGATGGCCAGCCACCCGTCGAGGGTGACCCGGGATCACGGAATGGCGGGCGCGGCACGGCTCCCGACGTTGGCGAGGCGCTCGACCAGTTCCACGGCGCGCGCACCCTGGAGGACGCGCTCCGCGTCCTCGATGCGCTGCGGCGCGATCAGCACGGCCTGGGCGGGATGCTCGAGCTGCCCTACCCATACCAGCCCACGAAACCCTGACGGCGGCGCGAGACGAAGCTCCCCCACTACCCCTTGATGCCGCTTGTCGCCACCCCCTGTAGGAAGTGCTTCTGCGCCAGAAGGAACGCGATCGCCAGCGGGAGCGCCATGAGGACCGAGGCGACGAAGACCATTCCCCCGCGGAACTGCCCGAAGGCGAACTGCTGCGAGAAGATCTGAGGCCTACCCACAGCATGTAGAAGAGCGCCGAGTCCTGCGGCCCCTCCTGGCCGCCGAACACCTGCGGCGACGGATAAGCCCTCGCGCTGCTCGGCGACAGGGTTTCGGTCCTCGCGGTGCTGGAGGGCGGTGGTCAGCGAGCCATCGCAGTGACGATCGCGTCGCCCACGGCGCGAGTCCCGCTGGTGCCTCCGACATCGCGCGTATGCGGTCCGGTCGCGGCGACGCGCTCGATCGCGCTCATCACCAGCTTGGCAGCCTCTGTCTCACGCAGGTGCTCGAGCAGCATCGCGCCGGCCCACACGGCGGCCATGGGATTCGCGCTGTCGCTGCCGGCGACGTCGGGTGCGGACCCGTGCACGGGCTCGAACATCGAAGGATGCTCCCGCTCGGGGTTGAGGTTCGCTGACGCGGCGAGCCCGAGCGATCCCTGCAACGCGGCGCCCAAGTCCGTGAGGATGTCACCGTACAGGTTGCTGCCGACGACCACATCGAGCGTCTCCGGCGCGTAGACGAAGCGCGCCGCCAGCGCATCGACAAGGTACTTCGTGACGCGAACATCGGGAAAGTCGCCAGCGACCTCGGCCACGACCTCGTCCCAGAGGACCGCCGAATACTGGAGGGCGTTCGACTTGGTCGCGGAGGCCAAGCGTCCCGTCCGCTCGCGGGCTCGCTCGAAGGCGAAGCGCGCGACCCGTTCGATCCCGCGTCTGGTGTAGACGGACGTCTGGAGCGCGACCTCCTCCGGCGCGCCCGCATGAAAACGCCCGCCGATGCCCGAGTACTCGCCTTCGGTGTTCTCGCGTACGAAGAGCATGTCGACGGTTTGGGCCGATCCGTTCCGGAGGGGCGAGGCGATGCCGGGCAGCACTCGGATGGGGCGAAGGTTCACGTACAGGTCGAACCCTTGACGGATCGGCAGCAGAAGGCTCCACAGGCTCACGTGGTCGGGAACGCCTGGAAAGCCGACCGCGCCGAGGAGGATGGCGTCATGTGCGTCGAGGGTGCGCAGTCCGTCGGGCGGCATCATCGAGCCCTCGCGCAGGAAGCGTTCGCACGACCAATCGAGGTCGGTCGTCTCGATGTGGAAGCGTTCTGTGATCTCCCCCGCGCGTCGCAGCGCCGCGAGAGCGGCCGGCACGACCTCCCTGCCGATGCCATCACCGGGGATGACCGCGATGCGGTACGTCATCACCGGATCGGCTCCCCGCACCCCACCACGACCAGTAGTGTCGCGCAGGCGCCACTGCGACGCTCCGGTGCCGGCTTCCAGGGCCGATCGGAGCATGAAGACTCGATTGGTGGGAGGCTGCGGTGGCAGCGTCGGTGAGCGAAGCGGGTCAACGAGGTGCCACCACTCCCACGCGCTGGCACAGATCCGCGAGCACGCAGCCGCTGCAATACGGTCGATGGGCCACGCACACCTCGCGCCCGTGACGGATCAGGTTCATGTGCACCTCGTAGACGAGGGCCGCCGGAACGGCCGCCTGGAGCGACACCTGGGTCGCCACCGCGTTCGCCGCTGGCGTCACGAGCCCGAGCCGGATCGCGAGCCGGTGGACGTGGGTGTCCACGGGGAAGTACGGACGGCCGCATGAGAAGAGCAGCACGCACGCCGCCGTCTTCGGACCGACCCCCGGCAGGGACAGGAGGAGTTCGAACAGCTCCCGGTCGTCATATCCATCGAGCAGCGCGCCATCTTCGAGCGCGACGCCACGCCTCCGCAGGGCGCCGAGCGCGGCCACCAGCCGGGGCGCCTTCGTAGGCGCGAGCCCGCCGCGATGGATCGCGCGCGCGATCGCCGGCGTCGGGGCGTCCGCGACCTCGTCCCACGTCGGAAAGGCTCGCCGAAGATCCGCATAGGCGCGGTCGCGGTTCGTGTCGCTGGTGTTCTGGGACAGGATCGTGAGCACCAGCTCGTCAAGAGGGGGGAGGCGCCGCGGCTCCGGCGGCGGGCCGTACGCGCGGACGAGCCGCCGCGCGATCGCCCTGATGCGCGTCCGGAGGTACCGCACGCCGGCATTCTGGAATGCGCCGGTCAGGGGCGGGTGTTCCTCTAGAGTGAGCACAGGGGATGGGGAACGATGACTTCGAGGAACAGGCGCTCTCGTACCTGGACGCACTCTACCGAACGGGGCTGCGCATGACGCGCTCGGAGGCCGAGGCGCAGGACCTGGTGCAGGAGACCTTCATCAAGGCGCTCCGGTTCCGCGACCAGTTCACGCCGGGGACGAACCTGAAGGCCTGGCTCTTCAGGATCCTGACCAACACCTTCATCAACCAGTACCGGCGCCGTTCGTCGCAGCCCGAATTGACCGAGCTCGACGATGTCGACGAAGCCTCGCTCTACCGTCGCATGGCCGACCCGAACGCGGCGTCCACCGCCGGCGACCCCGAGGGCGAGCTTCTGCGAAATACCGTCGACGACCAGGTGCGGTCCGCGCTGGCCGACTTGCCAGAGAAGTTCCGAACGACGGTCCTGCTCGACGTCGAAGGCTTCTCCTACAAGGAGATGGCCGAGATGCTCGACGTGCCGATCGGCACGGTGATGTCGCGGCTGCACCGCGGCAGAAGGTTTCTGCAGAAACGCCTGTACGGGCTCGCGCGGGAGAGAGGCATCGCCGCGGTGCGCGGCATGCCGCGTCCGGTCCAATGAAAGAGGGCGAGGCGAACAAGTTGGATTGCGACCAGTGCATGGAACGGCTCTACGCGTTCCTCGACGAAGAGCTCGGCGAGTCCGGCGTCACGGAGATGCGCGCGCACCTCGACGAGTGCGCCGGCTGCGAGGACAACCTCGTGTTCGAGCAGCGGTTCCTGGACCACATCCGCGACGCGTGTACCTCCGATCGAGCGCCGGAGGAGCTGCGCGAACGCATCGTGGTTCGCCTCCACGAGCCTCCGGCGGCGACGACTTAGCCGGGAGACACGTCGTCTCCCTCGCGCTATGTATTGACATCGCTTGCGCGAGTGTGTCTATATAGGAACAACCGTGGCCAGGAGGAGGTGATCCAATGCCCGCAAAGAAGAAGGCGGCCGCGAAGAAGAGCACCAAGTCCGCCAAGAAGTCATCGAAGAAGAAGTAACTCACTGGATCGCGACGAGGGAACTCGTCGCTTTTCGTCACTGAACCAGGGCACCTTTCGCGAACCCGCCGATCCGCTCTCGGCCTGAGCGGATCGGTTCTTTGTCCGGGAGGATCGGACTCCTTGTCAGAGCGTGCCATGCCCGAGATCGACTGGATCGCCGTCGCGATCGGAGCGGTGGCCGCGGTCGTCATCGCTGTCGCGCTCGTCAACGTGGCCGCGGCCGCGAAGGCCGACCTGAGTGCGATCGCGGGGATCGTGGGCGTTTCCGCTGGCGGCTACGTCGCGGGGCGGCGCGCGGGGCGGGCGGGGGCGCTGCACGGGACTCTCGTCGCCGCGGCGGTGGTCGTGCTGCTCGGCCTCGGCGTGTTACCCCAGCCGGGGACCGCCAGCAACGTTGTCGCGGACACGGCCCTGACGGTGCTCAGCGACGTCGTCGTGCTGGCCGCAGGGACCATCGGCGGGTGGGTGGCGACACGTGAGGCACCTTTGATGCGCGGCTGATATGGCTCTTTGCCAAGACCCAGCGGCTGCGGGACCCACGCGGGGGGTCCCGAGGTCGCGCCTATCCGGAGGTCGTCTTCTTCGGGTAGGGGCAAAGGTCGCGGACCGGGCACTCGGGACATCGCGGGGTCGGGGTGCAGATCCGGCGGCCATGAAGGATGAGGCACCACGTCGCCTTGACCCAGTCGCGCGGTTCGTACAGCGCACGCAGGTCGCGCTCGATGCGGTCGCCATCCTTCTGGCGCGTGAGGCGCAGGCGCCGGCTCGTGCGCTCGACGTGCCTGTCGACGCCGATCGAGGGCACACCGTACGCGGCTCCGACGACGATGGACGCGGTCTTGCGGCCGACGCCGCGGAGCCGCACGAGCAGGTCGATGTCGCGCGGCACCTCGCCTCCGAATTCCTCGAGGAGGCCTTCCGATGCCGCCTTCAGCGCCTTTGCTTTTTGGCGAAAGAACCCGGTCTGCTTGATGTCCAGCTCGAGCTCTTCCTGCCCGACCCGAACGAAGTCGGCGGGACCCGGGTACTTCGCGAACAGCCGCGGCGTCACCTCGTTGATGCGGTCATCGCGGGCTTGGGCCGCCAGTATCGTCGCGACGAGGAGCTCGAACGGGGACCGGAATGCCAGCGTCGGACCCCAGTCCGGATTGGCCGCTTCCAGCCGCGCGAGGATCGCCCGCGCCCGGTCGCGCTCCGCCGCGGCGCGGGCGGCGACCTTGGTCGGCGCGGCTTCGCGGGGCGCAACACGCGAGGCGATCGCCGCGCGCCCGGCGGCGGTGGCGCCGGCGCGCGTCGAGGTCACGCGCGGGGCAGCGGCAGTCACAGATCGGCGTGGAGGCTCGGGGCGAGCGGCGGCCTTGCTCGGTGCGGCCTCGCGGGAGCCGACGCGGCGTGAACTGCCGGCGCGAGCGCCAGGACCGGCGGCCGCGACGCGAGAAGCGGTGCCGGCGCGAGTGCCCGGACCGGCGCGCGCGACGGGAGAAGCGGCTCCGGCGGCCGTGCGCGGCCGTGCACGCGGGGTCAACGCACCAGGTCGGCCCAGGTCACGAGCACCGAGAACGCGCGGCACCACACCACGACACTGCGAAACCGTGCGAGGTCCAGATCCGCCGGCACGGCGTAGTTGAACGATCCGTTGGTCGCCCTGAGCGTGCCGAGCTCGACGCTGTTCGCCGGCACGTACGCGCCACCGGTGTCGGTCGACAGATAGACATGTACGTCGGGCGCATTCGTGATCGAGACGTTCTCGAAGCGCAGGAGCCGGTCGGTCCCCGTCTGGAGCAGGTCGACCTTACCCGTGCCGTTGTGGAGGCCGTCCACGAATCCGAGCTGGCCGGTCGCGATCGTGGTCGTGGATCGCGGGGCCGCGGTGGCCGCAGACTGAACAGGGGCGCCACCGGTCGCGGGCCGCGCCGCATCCCCGGGGGCCGTCGCGGCTGCCGGCACGGCCCCGGTGGGCAGCGCCTCGTTCAACGTCGTCCGGATGAACAGCGGTGATCCGAGATACCACGCGAGTGCCGCGACGACGGCAAGAGCGATCGCCGCGCCCGCCATGCGGCTCGGGTGCCCCGCGAACGTGCGTCCGATCAGATCCATACCTCGCAGAGCCTGCTCCGGACGCGTGACGTCCGTGTGACCAATTGTTGCAGGCTGGCCTTGCCGGACCATGACTGCCCCACGGATCGCCTCCCTGGGTGGACAAAGTCTCAGGCCAGTTAGCGCGGTCAAAGTCTCAGGCCAACGTGAGCCCCACGGATCGCCCGAAGTGCCGCTCATAGACTCGCCAGCGTGACCCTCTCCCTGCGCCTGCACCTTCCGCGAGACGTCGCCGGAGTCGTCGAGAGGCTGGCGAAGGCGGGATTCGAGGCATTCGTCGTGGGCGGCTGCGTGCGCGACGCGCTTCGCGGCACCGAGCCGAAGGACTGGGACGTCGCCACCAGCGCTCTGCCGGAGGACGTCCAGCGGATCTTCTCGCGCTCGCTGTACACGAACCGCTTCGGTACCGTCGGCGTGCGGGTGCGCGACCGCGAGATCCAGGTGACCACCTATCGCCTGGAAGCCGACTATGGGGACCGGCGCCGCCCGGACACCGTCGCCTTCACCGACTCCCTCCTCGCGGATCTGTCGCGCCGGGATTTCACGATGAACGCGATGGCGTGGCGCCCGGTGGGCGAGGGCGAGCTTGTCGATCCCTTTGGAGGGGGGTCGGACCTCGAGCGGCGCCTGATCCGGGCGGTCGGCGATCCGCACGAGCGTTTCGCCGAGGACGCGCTGAGGATGCTCCGCGCGGTCCGGTTCGCGACAGTCCTCGGCTTCGAGATCGAGGCGGCTACCGCCGAGGCGATCGCGCACAGCGCTCACCTTGCCGCGACTCTGTCCGGCGAGCGCATCCAGCAGGAGGTCGTCAAGATCCTCGAGGTCCCGCGTCCGTCTGTCGCGTTCCGCCTGCTCGATGACCTGGGCCTCTTGGCGGTCATCTGTCCTGAGCTCGAGGAGTGCAAGCGGATCCCGCAGGACAAGGCCGTGGCGCAGGACGTTCTCGAGCACTCGTTGATCACGCTCGACGCGACCCCGAAGGACGACCTCGTGCTCCGGCTGGCGGGCCTGCTGCACGACATCGGCAAGCCTGAGACGTTCGCGGACGGGCACTTCCACCAGCACGAGTTCGTCGGAGAGGTGAAGGCACGGGCGATCCTCCGCCGATGGAAGTTCCCCAAGCACGACGTCGACCAGGTCGCCCACCTCATCCGCCACCACATGTTCTGGTACCAGACCGAATGGACCGGCTCGGCGGTGAGGCGTTTCGTTCGCAAGGTGGGGCTCGGCGTCATCCCGGCACTCTTCGCGCTCCGGCGCGCCGACAACATCGGCAGCGGCGCTCGCTCGCCGCGGATGTACGCGCTCGAGGACCTTTGGCAGCGGGTGCAGGAGGAGATCGCGGAGGCCACCGCCTTCTCGAAGCGCGACCTCGCCATCGACGGGCACGACGTGATGCGTGAGCTCGGCGTTCCCCAGGGTCCGGAGGTGGGCCGGATCATGGACGCGCTCTTCGAGCGGGTCACCGACGACCCTGCACTCAACCAACGCCAAACGTTGCTGGCCCTCGGCCGGGAGATCGCGGCTGACGAACGAGCGGGCGGACGTTAGAGCGTCCCCGAACGCGACACTTCCTTGCTATCCTCGCGACGTCCGCTTCGCCGTGGTCTTGAAGTAGGAGGATGCGCGCATGAGTCTGGGGACGACCTCGCGGCGCCAGTTCCTGAGGCTCACGAGCATCGGCTCGGCCGGTGTCGCCGCCGCCTCGCTCGGAGGCCTCGGTTTCGACCTCGCCTTCGCGACGGATCGCATGGCGCGGACCAAACTCGAAGGCGCGAAGCAGACGCCAAGCATCTGCCCCTACTGCGCGGTCGGATGCGGGACGCTCGTCGCGAGCAGGCAGGACGATGCCGGGGCGACGCACATCGTCAACATCGAGGGCAACCCGGACAGCCCGATCAGCACGGGGAGCCTGTGCCCGAAGGGTGCGGCGGCCTTCCAGCTCGCCGTGAACCCGCTGCGGGAGACGAAGGTCAAACATCGCGCTCCCGGCGCGGGCGACTGGGACAAGGAAGAGTGGACGCGCGCCAAGGCGATGGACCGGATCACCGAGCTCGTCGCGAAGACCCGCGATTCCACGTACCTCGAGACCGACCCGAAGTCCGGCAAGACCATCAACCAGGCGACGGGCATATTCGCGCTTGGCGGCGCGACGAACGACAACGAAGAGAACTACCTGATCTGCAAGGTCATGCGGATGATGGGGGTCGTCCGCATCGAGAACCAGGCCCGTATATGACACTCCTCCACGGTCCCCGGTCTGGGGGTCAGTTTCGGACGAGGGGGGTCCACCACGTTCCAGATGGACCTCCAGCACAGCGACTGCGTCGTGTTCATGGGCTCGAACATGGCAGAGTGCCACCCGGTCGGGTTCAAGTGGCCGATGAAGGCCAAGGCCAAGGGCGCGACGCTCATCCACGTCGACCCGCGCTTCACCCGCACGAGCGCGATGTCGGACCTGTACGTGCCGATGCGCTCGGGCACGGACATCGCCTTCCTCGGCGGGCTCGTGAACTACATCATCGAGAAGAAGAAGTACTTCGAGGAGTACGTCGTCAACTTCACGAACGCGCCGACCCTGATCAACGACGACTTCAAGGACACCGAGGACAACGAGGGGTTCTTCTCGGGCTATAACCCGCAGACCCGGCAGTACGACCGCACCACCTGGCAGTACCAGACGAGCAAGGCACCCGAACGCGTGCCCGAGGCGCCGGCAGGCAGCACCGGAGAGGAGAAGGAGGGGCAGGAGTCTTCGCCGAAGCCGGTCCTGCCACCGGCGAGCGTGGCCACGGCGAACTTCCCATTGCTCATCGCCAACCGGCTGCCCGGCGTCCCGCTCCAGGACCGCACACTCCAGGACCGGCGGACCGTATTTCAGATCATCAAGCGGCACTACGCGCGCTACACCCCCGAGATGGTGGAGCGGATCTGCGGCACGCCGGCGGACCTCTTCCTCAAGGTCGCCGAGGCGATCACCTCGAACTCCGGACCGGACAAGACGACCGCGTTCGTCTACGCCGTCGGCTGGACCCAGCACACCACCGGCGTCCAGCTCATCCGGACGGCTGGGATCATCCAGCTTCTCCTTGGCAACATCGGCCGCCCCGGCGGCGGGATCATGGCGCTGCGCGGCCACGCGACGATCCAGGGCTCGACCGATATCGCGAGCCTGTACAACATCCACCCGGGCTACCTGAACACGCCGGATGTCACCAAGGCGCACGACAGGCTGCGGGACTACATCCTCACCGAGACGCAGCCGACCTCGTTCTGGTCGAACACGCCCGCGTACATGATCAGCCAACTGAAGGCGTGGTTCGGGGATGCCGCGACGAAGGACAACGACTACTTCTACGATGCGCTCCCGAAGATCACGGGCGACCACAGCCACATGCCCGTGTTCGTGGAGATGTCCGAGGGCAAGATCAAGGGGATGATCCTCACCGGGCAGAACCCCGCGACGAGCCTCAACTCGTCCTTCCAGCGCAAGGCGATGCACAACCTCGAATGGCTCGTGGTGAACGACTTCTACGAGACCGAGTCCGCGGCTTTCTGGAAGGAGGTCGCCGGCGCAAAGCCCTCCGAGGTGCAGACCGAGGTGTTCTTCCTGCCGGCCGCGCACATCGCCGAGAAGGACGGCTCGATGACGCAGACGCAGCGCACGATCCAGTGGCACGACAAGGCGGCTGATCCGCCGGGCGACGCGCGGTCGGACCTGTTCTTCTGGTACGACCTCGGCAAGCGCCTCAAGGCGCGGTACGCCTCGTCGACCGCCAAGCGCGACGTGGCGGTGAAGAACATGACCCTCGACTACGCGTCGGACCCCGAAGAGGTCGCCCAGTGGAAGGACAAGGACGAGCCCTCCGCGCTGAAGATCCTGAAGGAGATCAACGGGTTCGACGTCAAGACGAGGACGCCGCTCACGACGTTCGCGAACCTGAAGGACGACGGATCGACCGCCTGCGGCGCGTGGATCTACAGCGGCGTCTTCCAGGACGGCGGCAAGACGCTTCGGGCGCGGATGACTCCCGGGAAGAACGACGGCTGGGTCAGCCCGAACTGGGGCTGGGCGTGGCCGGCGAACCGCCACCAGATCTACAACCGCGCGTCGGCCAACGCGAAGGGCGACGCCTGGCCGAAGGAGGCCCGCCTCGCCAAGCAGCTGAACCTCGGCGCCGGATACGTCTACTGGGACGCCGCGGCCAAGACCTGGAAGAGCGGCGCTGGTGACGGGATCGACTTCGCGCCGACGAAGGCGCCGGAGACGCCCGCGAACCCGAACGGCATCGGCATCGCCTTCCACGATGGCGCGTCCCCGTTCCTGCTGAAGACCGACGGCAAGGGCTGGCTCTTCGCGCCCATCGGCCTCTCCGACGGGCCGCTGCCCACGCACTACGAGCCGTGGGAGTCCCCCGTTCGCAACGCGCTGTACAAGCAGGATCGCAACCCGGTGGCGAAGTTCTTCGACGCGCCCGGCAACAAGTACAACGAGTTCGCCGGCGACCAGTTCCCCATCGTGATCACCACGTACCGCCTGACCGAGCACCACCTCTCCGGCGTTATGACCCGCTGGCTCCCCTGGCTCGCGGAGCTCATGCCCGAGCTCTTCTGCGAGATCTCACCGGAGCTCGCCGCGGCGAAGGGCATCAAGAGCGGCGACTACGTCACGGTCAGCAGCTCGCGCGGCGCGGTGGAGGCACGCGCCCTCGTCACCAAGCGCCTGCGGCCCTTCGTCCTGAAGGGGGCCGACGCCGGCAAGGACCGCGTGGTCCACCAGATCGGGATGCCATGGCACTGGGGCTATCAGGGGATAGCGACGGGGGACATCGTGAACAAGGTGAGCGCGCTCGTCGCGGACCCGAACGTCTCGATCCATGAGGGCAAGGCGTTCACGTGCGACATCCGGAAGGGACGGGCGGGAGCATGACTACCCAGGCCGAGAAGGGCATGTTCGTCGACACCTCGATCTGCACCGGATGCCACGCCTGCCAGGTCGCGTGCAAGCAGTGGAACGAGCTGCCGATGGAGGACGAGCAGGCAGTCCGCGAACACCGCGCCTTCACGGGCGACTCATACGACAACACGGGGCACCTATCGGCGACGAACTGGCGACACGTCAAGTTCATCGAGCAGATCGGCGCGGCGAACAGTCCGACCGACCGCACTACCGGAGGCGCGCGGTGGCTGATGATGAGCGACTCGTGCAAACACTGCCAGCAGGCCGGGTGCCTCGAAGTCTGCCCGACAGGGGCGCTCTATCGCACGGAATTCGGGTCGGTCGACATCCACCAGGATGTTTGCATCGGATGCCGGTATTGCGTCGGCGCGTGCCCGTTCGGCGTGATCTCGTTCAACAAGCGCACCGGTCGGGTCGACAAGTGCATCCTATGCATCGACCGCCTCCGGACTGGGCTCGGCACTGCGTGCGCGAAGGCCTGCCCCACCTCTTCGCTGGTCTACGGCGGCGTTGACGACCTCAAGCAGATGGCGAGCGAGCGCGTGAAGCAGCTCCACAGTCGCGGGCAGACCGACGCGTACGTCTACGGCTGGGACCTCGGCAACAGCGGCAGGATCACGCAGGGCCCGAACGCCGGTACGGCCGTGAAGGACGTCGAGCTCGTCGGCGGGCTGAACGTCTTCTACCTGCTGATGGACAAGCCCGAGGTATACGGGCTGCCCGCGCACGCCGAGCTGCCGCAGCG
>JBBQVQ010000048.1:0-17090 GCA_038211425.1 Candidatus Limnocylindria bacterium
GTCCGAGTCCCATGAAACGCGTGACCAGTCCCGGCGGAAGGAACAGGATGAGCGTGGCGAGCATGATCACCGGAAAGTTCCCGACGTTCATCATCGTGAGGATGCCGAAGTGCATGGCGGCGGCAGCCAGCACCGCGGCCAGCCGGACGTAGGGCTGCCCGAACGGAAAGAAGACGGCGGGCCCGAAGCCCAGCTCGGTGACCATCGTGAACCATGTGACCGCTCGCACGAACGGCTCGAACTGCACGAGCGGCTCGACGTACGACCTCCCGAAGGTGTGCTTCAACTGGAGTGCGAAGTACGCCGCGGTCCCATCAAGCCACTTCTTTCCCGCCAGCTTCTCGAATCCCGTCGCCAGGTAGATCCAAGCGATCTGGAGCTGGAGTAGGCGCACCGGCAGGGCCGGCCCCCAGCCAGTGATCCGCTCACCTCGAGCCCTGCGAAGCGCCGCATCGACCGAGAAGCGGCCGCCGGCAGCGGTGAAGATCAGCCAGAACGGGACGACCCGGAAGACCAGGTCGCTGCCATCGAGGATCAGCGGGTTCCGCTGCTGGAAGCTGATGATGGCCAGGAAGGTCACGATGGCCGCGGTCCGCGTCCTGTAGCCGATGACCAGGAACAGCGCCGCGACGAGGGAGACCGCCCAAAAGAGCACCACCTGCCACCATTCGCCGAACAGCGTCAGCAGCGAGAAGCGGTCAGGCCAATGGACGAGTTCGGAGCTCCGTGGCAGGAGCCCCTGGTCGGTGAAGAACTCGCTCAGGTCCTGGCCGAGCTGCCAGAGCCAGTTGAAGGCGAGGATCCCGTACACGATTCGGAAGAGCCCCAGCGGGGCGAGGTCGACCTCGCCAAGCCAGAAATCCCGCAGACCAAGCAGCCTCACTCACTAAGTATCTTCCCTGGTAGACAAAGAACCGTGCGGAAGGCAGTTCGCCTTCCGCACGGTGAGGGTGGTCGGGACCGTTGTGAGGTGCTAGCGATCGCGAGCGACCCGGAGGGTCGCCGAGCCCCGGAGGGTTGCCGCGCCCAGGAAGAGGGCGAGCATTCCAGCGAGGATCGGTGCGAGGGGCTGCTGCGGTGCGTCGGTCGATGAGCTCGGGAGGCCGGTGACGGCGGCCGTTGCGGGAGCTGTCTGGGTCGCGGCGGGCTGCGTCGCAGCTGGTGCCTGGACCGCGACGGGCTGCTGCTGCTGGCCGAGGATGGCGGTGGGAACGATCGCGACCGGGGTGCCGGTGGTGCCGGTGGTGCCGGTGGTGCCGGTGGTGCCGGTGGAGCCGGTGGAGCCGGTGGAGCCGGTGGAGCCGGTGGAGCCGGTGGTGCCGGTGGTGCCGGTGGAGCCGGTGGTCGAAGTCGTCTCATTGCCCGTGGTGGAGGTCGTGCCGTTGCCCGTGGTCGAGCCGTTGCCGCCGGTCGTCGAGGTGGTGGCGCCCGTCGTGGTGCTGGTGACCGTGCCCGTCGTGCCACTGGTGCCGTTGCCCGTGGTGGTGACGGTGCCGCCCGTCGATGTCGTCCCAGCCGGGGCGCAATCGACCTTGAAGACCTTGTGCTTTCCGGCGCCCTGGCCGGTGTTCCAGGTGAGCTTGTACATGCCGTCGGGAAGGGTGTGGTTGGCGGTGTGCCAGTCCCCGGCTGAGTTCGCCGGGCCCCAGGTGCCGGACCAGCTGCCGGTACCCGCGTTCGGGCCGCCCTGGCCGACGATCTGGAAGGTGCCGGTCTGACCGCTGTCGAAGTTGAAGCCGTCGAGGTAGAAGACGCAGACCTTGGGCTCGTTGCGCTGGTCCGCTACGGCCGTGGTGGACGCGTGGATCTTCACGTCACCGTTGTTGCCGGGGGCGGCGCTCGCCGTGCTCGCTGTGACCGCGGAGAAGAGAAGCGCCATGGTCGCGAATCCGGTGGCCGCGAGCCACTTTGTCCTGCTGTGGTTCATTAGGGCTATTGCCCTCCTCTGTTTGTTTGGAGAGCAACCAAGCAAAAACATGTCCGCAAAGCGGGCAACCGGACAAAGCTTCCGTAACGGCTGATGACCGATCGTCTAACGGTCTGCTTGCCAGACAGGAAGGCACACTCGGCACGGCCAGCGCGGCCTGGCGCAGCAGATCGCCGACGAACTCGCCCGGGCGACCGGGTCGGCGGACGTCCCGGTCGTCGCGAGGCGGGTAGCGCCACGTCCGCACGAGCGTCCGCGCGACGCCCGACCGTCCAGGAGTTCTAGTGCGGGCGGACCTTTCGTGCCCAGCCGGCTATGCAGCTCAGCGCCCGGTCGATGTTGTCCAACGAGTTGGCATACGACAGGCGCAGGTACCCTTCGCCGCCCGGTCCGAAGCAGGTCCCCGCCAGGACGGCGACCCCGGCCTCGGTCAGGATCCGATCCGCGACCGTCGCCGAATCGCCGAGGCCCAGTCCGCTGATGTTCGGGAAGACGTAGAAGGCGCCGTGCGGCTCGCGACAGGTGATGCCTTCGATGCGGTTGAGTCCGCGCACGACGGCATCGCGCCGCTCGCGGAACGCGGCCACCATCTTGGCCACCTCGGGCGGCCGATTCGTCAGGGCGAGCGCCCCCGCGCGCTGGACGAAGGTGGCGGTGCACGAGACCGAATTCGTCACCAGCTTCGCGATCGGCTCCACGAGTCCGGGCGGGAGCACGCCGTAGCCGAGCCGCCAACCCGTCATCGCGAAGGTCTTGCTGAAGCCGTCGAGGAGGATGGTGCGCTCCGCCATGCCGTCGAACGCGATCGGGGAGCGGTGCGTCCCCTCGTACAGGATCTCGGAGTAGATCTCGTCGGAGAGGACCCACAGATCGCGCGCTCGCGCGATCTTCGCGATCTCCTCCACCGTCTGGGCCGACAGGACGGACCCCGTCGGATTGTTGGGGCTGTTCAGGACGATGAGCCGGGTCCGGCCGGTGATCAGCGACCGCAGCTCGTCGAGATCGGGCGCGAAGTCGTCGGCCTCGCGAAGCGGCAGCGGGACGCCCCGCGCTCCCGCGAAGTCGATCATCGAGGAGTAGATGGGGAACCCCGGGTCGGGGTAGATCGCCTCATCACCCTGGTCAAGCAGCGCAAGGAGTGCGTAGAACATGATCGGCTTCGCGCCGGGGGTGACGACGATCTGGGCTGGCTCCACCGGCACGCCGCGGGTGCGGGACTGGTGCGCGGCGATCGCTTCTCGCAGCTCGGCGATGCCCGTGGACGCCGTGTAATGCGTCTCGCCGCGCCGCAGCGAGTCGATACCCTCCGCGACCACCGACGGCGGCGTGTCGAAGTCGGGCTCTCCGATCTCGAGATGAATGATGTCGCGTCCCTGGGCCTCGAGAGCCCGCGCCCGGGCGAGGACCTCGAAGGCGGTCTCGGTCCCCAGGCGCGACATCCGCGGCGCGAGCGGTCGCAAGGACCGCAGTCTATGGTCGTGCCGGTGCCGTCGCGTCGGCCGGCCGCTCGCGGTCGCGGATCGATCCCCGCGACGTGCGGCGCCCCGGCTACATCTTGCCTTCGATGCACGCACAGCCTTCCGTCCCCACGAGCGCGCGGTGGCGCGTCCCGGCGGGCAGCGTCAGGCGGTCACCGGCAGAGAGCGCGAGCAGTCTTCCGTCAGCGAGCGTGAAATCGATCGAGCCGCGGACGCAGTACAGGATCTTGGTGTACGCGTGCTCGTGCTCCCCGAACCGATCGCCCGGCGCGCTCGACCACCCGTAGACGTCCCGCGCCTCGATCCGGAGCGAACGCTCGAGGGTCGCGGCGTCGGGCGCCTCGCCATGGTGTTTGCGGAGAGCATGGTCCACTCCTCGACGATACTTGCGGCGTGCGGGTCGGGGCGGTCTTTCCGCAGCTCGAGATCGGCAACGATCCCGGACGAGTCGCGGAATACGCGCGCGCGACCGAGGCGCTCGGGTACTCCCACCTCGCCGCATACGACCATGTGCTCGGCGCTGACACGACGGGCCGCCCGGGCTGGAGCGGCCCGTACACGGTGCGCTCGTCCTTCCACGAGGTGTTCGTCCTGCTCGGTTACCTCGCCGCCTGCACGAGCCGGCTCGAGCTCGCGACGTGCGTTCTCATCCTGCCGCAGCGGCAGACCGCACTCGTCGCGAAGCAGGCCGCCGCCCTCGACGTCCTCTCGGGCGGACGCCTGCGGCTCGGCGTCGGCTTGGGCTGGAACGCCGTCGAGTACGAGGCGCTCGGCGAGAACTTCCGCGATCGGGGAAGGCGGTTCGAGGAACAGATCAGCCTGCTACGGCGCCTTTGGACCGAGGAGTCCGTGGATTTCACCGGCCGTTGGCACCGCGTGGACCGCGCCGGCCTCAACCCGCTACCGGTGCAGCGGCCCATCCCGCTCTGGATCGGCGCCGACGTCGATGTCGCGATCCGCCGTGCTGCACGCCTCGCCGACGGCTGGTTCTCGCATCTCACCCCGGATGACCGCGGGCGCGCAGGCATGGAGCGTTTTCGCGCCTGGTCGACCGAGGCCGGGCGCGATCCCGCGACGATCGGGGTCGAGGGCCGCGTGCAGGCCCACCGCGGGAGGCAGTGTTGGGCGGCCGACGCACGCGCGTTCACCGAGATGGGCATGACGCATCTCGAGTTCAACACGATGGGTGCCGGCTACCAGACATTGGAAGAACACATCGAGGCGCTGCGGGTCTTCCGCGAGCTGAGCGGGGTCTGAGCCGGACATCGAGACCGAGATATCCCTGATCGCATCGCCGAAAGCGTTCGCGCGCGAGACCGCGGCTCGGATCCGGATGCCGGGTACCACTCCGCATCCGTCGGGTCCCCGAGGACGCGCTGCCTCCGCTGTGGGCCGGAGGATCCCTGCTCGCGCGGTCCCGCCCTCACATGGCCGAGGTTGGCGGCGCCGATAATCCGGCGGTGGAGGCGAGCGATGTGCGCGCGTTCCTCGCGGGGCTCGACGACGACGCGCCGGACCGGCAAGGTCTTTCGCGCGTGCGCTTCGCCCTCGAGACGCTCGGGCGGCCCGACGTGCGCTATCTCGTCGCGGCCGTCGTGGGGGATGGTGCGCGCACCATCGCGCGTGCCGCGCGGGCCGTCCTCGAGGCCGCCGGCGCGCCGACGCAGGTCATGAGCGAGGATCCGCAGGAGCTGCTCAGCGGGCTCGACGAGCCGCTGCTCGCGCGGGCAGGCACCCTCGCGTCTGCCTCGTTCTACCAGCAGCAGGCATCCCATCCCGAGCTCGGCGAGATGCGGCGGCGCGAAGTGGCCGTCATCACAGGCCTCGTCGCCTTCGCCGAGATCAATGCACGGGTCGCGCTCCTGCTCGATCCGGGTGTCATCCCCGACGATCCGTCGCACGCGCCGACACCCGACCTGGTGGTGCTCGGCCGCCTCGATGGGCCGGGCCTGGAGCGTGCGTTGATGCTCCTCACACGGGGCCTGCCGGCGGTGGCGGCGCCGCAGTCGCCAGACGTCCGCGCCCATCTCGAGAGATCGGCGCCGGAGCGCGGTGTTCCCCTCCTCCTGGGGGACCGCGACTTCGCTGTTACGAGCGCGGGTCCGAGGATCACGCTGCGCGTGGGCGACGAGCGCTACGAGGACCTCGATCGCGCCGCCGACGCTGACGACGACCTCGTCGGCACGGGGCTCGCTGCGGCCCTCGCGCTCGGCGTGCTCGGCATCCGCATGCGTCCGGACTGGGTGCGCGCGGGAGCGCGCGAGCTCGCCGCCGTGCGCGCATGACCCCACTCGAGGCGGCGAAGACCTTCATGAGGGCGCTCGAGACGAACGACGCGGAGAAGGCGGTCTCGGTGTGCGCCGCCGACGTCGTGATCGTCCTGCCGGGAGGCGAGACGAAGTTCGAGGGCACGGACGGGGCCCGGCGACTCATCCGCATGGCGCCGCCGTTCATCCGCAGCGTGCGCGAGGAATCGGTCGATGGGACGACCGTGACGCTGAAGGGGCTCACCCGTGCGCCGGGACACTTCGCCAACTACACGACCTGGAGCTTCGAGACGGATGGAGAGCGCATCAAGAACGTCTCGTTCGCCTGGCGCCCCGCGAACTGACCCCCGCCGGTGTCGACCGGGGACGAGAACGTGCTCGCCGCGGCGGAGACGCCGGCCGAGCCTCCTAATGACGTCACCATTCGGATGAACTTCCAGAATCAGCCTACTGACGGCGAACTGACGGGGTGTAGAGGCTCCCTCAGGCGCGTCCGAGGGTCTGCAGAGCCGTCGACAGCAGCGTCAGCTCGGCGACGAAGACCCGCGGCGGCAGCGTGACCGCGAAGAGGCAGGCCTCGGCGACGTCCTCCGGCGCGATCATGAGCGGGCGGGTCGCGGCTTCGGGCGGGACGGGTCGGCGCGCGAGGAGTGGAGTGTCGACGACGCCCGGGTGGATCGCTGTCACACGCACGCCGCGTTCGTGCTCCTCGAGCGCCGCGGCTTCGACGAGCGAGGTGAGGCCGCCCTTCGCGGCCTGGTAGGCGGGGCCCGAGGCATCGGGCCACCGGGCGGAGACGCTGCTGATGAACACGGCGGCTCCGCGCGAGGCGCGGAGCGCGGGGAGAGACGCTCGGAGGACGTGGAACGCGGCGCTGAGGTTGGCATCGAGCATGTCGCGCCATGACTCGGCCGTGAGCTGATCGAGGCGGCGCTCGGGGATATTCGTCCCGACCGCGTGGACCAGGAGGTCGATGCCGGAGCCGGATGCCGCGGCCTCGATCGCTCGCGCCGCTCCCGCGGGTTCGGCGAGGTCCTGCGCGTGCCAAACGACTCGTCCGGGAACGGCGTCCTGTTCCACCGCCCGCCGGGCGATCGCGTGGACCGTCGCGCCTTCTCGCGCGAAGAGCCGCGCGACCGCGAGACCGATGCCGCTGCTCGCTCCGGCCACGACCGCGGTGCGGCCGGAGAGCCGTCCCTGCGTCACGCGCCGGGTCCGAGGCCGGGCGGCATCGCGGCTCCCTTGACCCGGCCGGTCACTTCCGCGTGAGGGCCTTCATTCGCCGCGGCCGCCCGAGCCGGGTCACTCACCCTCCAGTTCCGGGATGGCACGAACCTCGCCACGTGCCGCGGCCAGTCATGCGATGTCCAGTTCGAGGGCGCGGACGATGTCGGCCGTGTGGTCGAAGCCGCTCCCATACACAAGCGCCGACCCGACGCCGTAGACGTCGACCGGGACTCCAGGGTGATCACGCCGGAGGCCCAAGGAACAGCTTCACCTCAGCCGCCGGCGTCTTCGCGACCTCAGCGAAGATCGCGGGTCCATCGGACAGCGGGCGGATCGCCGCAAGCGTCCCGAGCTCGACCCGGCCCTCCGCGAGCCAGCGGGCCGCCCTTTCGAAGTCCTCGTCCGTGTACGCGTACGAGCCGTGGACGGTCAGCTGCTGGCGCACGACACGGTGGAAGGGCAGCGACGCCGCGTCGGAGTGCAGGCCGACCATCACGGCCACGCCCGCCGGCCGGAGCGCCTCGACCGCGAGCCGCCGCGATCCTTCGACGCCCGCCGCGTCGATCACGAGCTCGAACCCACCCTCCGCGAGTTCCGCCGCCGCCGCCAGGGCCGTCGCCGCGGTCGGATACGCCGCGTCTGCACCCAGCCGCAGCGCCTGCTCGCGGCGCTCCGGGTGCGGCTCCGAGACGGCCACGAGTGCGATCCCGGCGATCCGCGCGGCCTGCATCGTCAGCACGCCGATCGTGCCGGCTCCCAGCACCAGCGCGGTCTTTGGCACGCGCGCCGCCGACCCGAGGCGGATCGCATGGACCCCGTTCGCGAACGGCTCTGCGAGCGCGCCGAGACGCGGGTCGCACTCCTCGGAGAGAACGACGAGCGCGTTCGCCGCAACGACCACATTCTCGGCGAATCCACCCGGGAGGTCGATGCCCACGAGTCCGCGGTGCAGGCACACGTTGCGCAGATCCTCGCGGCACGCGACGCATCTGCCGCACGTCACGAGTGGGTTGACCGCGGCGCGACGGCCGACCACGCCTCGGGAGACGCCTTCGCCGACCGCCGTCACGCGCCCCGCGAACTCGTGGCCCATCACCAGCGGCGGCACCCGGTTGGAGGTGCGCCCGAGGTAGCCCTCGATCTCCGATCCGCAGATGCCCGCGGCCTCGACGTGGACGAGGGCTTCGCCCGCGCCGGGCCGGTGAGCCGCGAGGTCCTGCATCTCCATCCGCTCGGGAGCCGTCCAGACCAGTGCCCGCACCCCGCTACGGTAGGCCGAGCGGTCACCCACGCGCGCCGCGCCGGAAGCGGATGGCGGACGCCGAGCCGGTTCGACGCCCGCGCCCGCGCCCGGCCCGGTGCGCCAGGCGCCGGGCGCCAGGCGCACGCTCGCGCGGCGGGACGTTCGCTGCGACAATCGGCGCCGATGGCTGCGCCGACCGGCGCCGCCCGCGTCAATGGGAGGCATTCGATGACCCGTTCCCTCCGGACCTCGCTCGCGCTCCTCGTCCTCGCGCTGCTGGTGGCCGCGTCGTGCGGTCCGTCGGGCGGCGTACCCACGGGTAGCGGCGACAAGCCGTACGCCGGCACGGCGCTGCGCGTGCTCGCGGCGAACCACCCGTGGGCCGACGCGCTGAAGCCGTTGCTCACCGACTTCGAGTCGACGACCGGGATCAAGGTGAACTTCGAGCAGTACGGCGAGGACCAGCTCACCCAGAAGTTGACGACCGAGTTCACGGCGGGAAGCTCGGACGTCGACGCCTTCATGCAGCGTCCTCTCCAGGAAGCCAAGCTCTTCGCCCAGAGCGGGTACTACCAGGATCTGAACAAGTACGCTAAGGACACCGCGAAGACGCCGGCCGACTTCGACTTCGCCGACTTCTCGAAGGCGTCGCTCCAGACCGAGGCGGTCGGCGAAACGCTCACCGGCATGCCGATCGTCGTCGAGGCCGAGGTCCTCTACTACCGCAAGGACCTGCTCCAGAACGCGGGCATCAGCGTGCCGAAGACGCTCGACGAGCTCAAGGCCGCGGCCGCAAAGCTCACCGACAAGGGCAAGGAGCAGTACGGGTTCGTCGCGCGCGGCCAGCGCAGCCCCGCGGTGACGCAATTCTCGAGCTTCCTGTACAGCTTCGGCGGTGACTGGTTCGACCAGAAGGCAAAGAAGGCGACCCTCGACACGCCCGAAGCGCTCCAGGCCTTCAGCTTCTACGGCGACCTCCTGAAGAACTACGGCCCTCCCGGGACGCTGAACATGTCGTTCCCGCAGGCGAGCGCGATCTTCGCCCAGGGCAAGGTGGCTATGTACACGGACGCGAACTCGATCTACCAGAACATGCTCGATCCGACGAAGTCGCAGGTCGCGGACAAGACGGGCATCGCACCGTTCCCGGCGGGCCCGAAGGGCGCGAACATGTACAACGTCACGTCCTGGGGTGTTTCGATGTCCGCGAAGTCGGACAAGAAGGACGCCACCTGGGAGTTCATCAAGTGGGCGACCAGCAAGGAGATCGTGACCAAGACGCAGTCCACAGGCGCCGTGCCGGGTGCCCGGAAGAGCGTCTTCGAGACGACCGAGGGAAAGTCCAAGTTCCCGGCCGACTGGAGCGCGGCGCAGAACGCCTCGGCCAACGGCCGGGGCTATGACCGCCCGCTGGTGGTCCAGGTCCAGAAGGCGCGCGACATCATCGGCACCGTGATCACGGCCGCGATCGAGGGCGGCAACGTGCCGGGCGTCGCGAAGCAGGCGCAGTCCGACTTCCAGGCGCTGCTCGACAGCGAGAAGTAGCTCCGAGTGGGGACCGTCGCGCGACCCGCCGCGGCCATGCCGCCGCGGCGGTCGCGCGCGGCGGCATCGGCCGGCTTCGTCGACCGGAACGCCAAGTGGCTCTTCCCGCTGCCCGCGCTCGCCTTCGTGGCGCTCCTGATGGTGTTCCCGATCCTGTACACGGGCTACAACAGCCTGACCGGCTGGGACCTCGGCACGGGCAGGCCCGCGACGTTCATCGGATTCGGGAACTACGCGACGCTCGCCGGCGACGGCCGCTTTCTTGCGGCGGTCGGCCGGACGTTCGTCTTCACCGCGCTCGCCGTCGGCGTCGAGGTCGTGCTCGGCATCGCGATCGCCCTGCTGCTCCACCGTGAGTTCCGGGGCCGTCGTCTCCTTACCTCGATCCTGCTGCTGCCGATGATGGCGACGCCGGTCGCGATCGCGATGGTGTGGCTGCTCATGTACGAGCCGACGGCGGGCATCGTGAACTTCCTGCTCCGGCAGGCGCACCTGCCGACGCCGCTGTGGATCGCGGGGCCGGACTCGGTGATCCCGGCGTTGGTGCTCGTCGACGTGTGGGAATGGACACCGATGGTCGTGCTCATCACGCTCGCCGGCCTCGCCGGGCTCCCCAGCGACCCGTTCGAGGCCGCGCGCGTCGACGGAGCCTCCGGGTGGCAGGTCACGCGGCTCATCACGCTCCCGCTCCTGGTCCCCACCATCGTCGTCGCGACCCTGCTTCGGCTCATCGACGCGTTGAAGACCTTCGACATCATCTACGGCATGACCGGCGGCGGACCGGGCTTCGCGTCCGAGACGCTGAACATCTTCACCTATCAACAGGCCTTCCAGTACTTCAGCTTCGGCTACGCCGCCTCGGTACTCATCGTCTTCTTCGCGATCGTGCTCGGCGTCAGCCTGCTGTTCACCAGCCTGAGGCGCGATCCCGCTCGGCCGGTCGACGAGCAGCGCCGCGCCGTGGAGCAGCCCAGTGGCGTCTAGGGCGATGGCCGCGCCCGGCGCTGCCGAGGTACGCCGGCGCGACCTCGGGGCGATCGTCGGGCGGTCCGCCTACCCGCTGGCGATCGTGCTCGTGTTCATCTTCTTCCTGGCGCCGTTCTTCTGGATGATCCTCAACTCGTTCAAGACCCCGATCGAAGTCATCTCCCTGCCCCCCAAGCTCGTCTTCCAGCCGACGCTCGCGAACTACGAGAACGTCTTCGCCAGCCAGCAGTTCGGCCGCTACCTGGTCAACAGCCTGGTCATCGGGGCGGGATCCGTCGGGCTCGGGCTGCTGCTGGGCGTCCCGGCGGCGTTCGCGATCGCGAGGTGGGACCAGCGGCGCCTCGCGACGGGGATCCTGCTGGCACGCATCGTCCCCGGGATCACGTTCCTCGTGCCGCTCTTCATCGTCTTCCGGCAGTTCAAGCTGGTGGACACCTACGCCTCGCTGATCCTCGCGCACACGCTGGTGGGGCTGCCCTTCATCGTCACGGTCATGGTCCCGTTCTTCAACGCGATCCCGCGCGAGCTCGAGGAGGCGGCGCGCGTGGACGGCGCCTCGCTGCTTCAGACGCTGCGGATGGTGATCCTGCCGATCAGCGGCCCGGGGATCGTGACGGCTTCGATCCTGGCCTTCGTCTTCAGCTGGAACAACTTCATGTTCTCGGTCGTGCTCGCAACGAACCGCACGAAGACGCTGCCCGTGGCCGTGTACAACTTCATCTCATACGCGCAGATCGACTGGGGCGGGCTCATGGCGGCCGCCGTGGTGATCACCGTGCCGGTGCTGATCCTGGCGCTCCTCACGCAGCGCTACATCGTTCGCGGGCTGACCGCCGGAGCCGTCAAGGGGTAGCGCCCGCGCGCCAAGGGCAGGCGATCCCTGCCGGAGGCTGGCGACCGGGACGGGCTACGCGAATGGGGAGACGATGTCCCCCGCGGCGTCGAACTCGAGCGGCTCCGGCTCGCCGAGCACGACATCCCTCCGGGCCGCGAGCAGCGGGACGCAGGCCTCCGAGACGCGGAGCGAGGCGAGTTCGAGCGTGTCGCGCACGTACACGATCCGCGGGCCATGCGGGCGCGCGGGAAGGATCGACAGTGCGAGGCGCAGCG
The DNA here is from genome assembly GCA_038211425.1 of Candidatus Limnocylindria bacterium. Classification (GTDB taxonomy): domain Bacteria; phylum Chloroflexota; class Limnocylindria; order P2-11E; family P2-11E; genus JALYKU01. The sequence continues at coordinate 11,785 of JBBQVQ010000048.1, forward strand.
ACTCCTGGTCGTTCTTCGTGACGATCGGCCACTTCGCGTTCTCCGGCGAGCGAGCGGTGAGCGCGTTGAGGGCCGTCACCTCCATGTTCACCTTGTGCGCGAAGCGCTCCGAGACGAAGTCCACCAGGCCCATTCCCACCGCGTTGCCATCACTCTCGTCAGCAAGGTCCCGCACGATGATGCGCCGGACCACAGGCATCTCGGGTCGCCAGGCTTGGCCCTGGACGTATCCGTAGACGCTCCGACCGATCACGTTCGTGTCGAGTCCCGCGCCCGAGATGTTCTTGCCCATGCGGTCGCAGATGAGCACGTCCACGTCGTCGAGCGGCAGGCGTCCCATGAGGCGCCGCGCCTCCGCGAGCAGGACCTCCTCACGGTCGAACAGCTCGTCCGGGCGGACCGGTTCGATCAGCGCGGTCTCGTGGTAGGCGTTCTCGACGAGCGCGATCCCGCCGAGGATCTTTCCGGTCTCGATCACCCGCCGCGCTGCGCTGCGGATCGCGCGCCCGAGCCCGATACCGAAGACGTGCGAGTGGCACTCCTGCGCGCCGTCGAGCTTGCCCAGGCCGATGGCGCACATCTTCGATAGGCCGCTCTCGAGCTCGTCCTTGAAGTCCGTGTGAGGTTTCACGCGGTTCAGGAGGACGACCGCGTCGGCGTCCCAACCGGTCTGCGCGATGAAGGCCTCGACTCCGTCGGAAGTACGGCCGAGCGCGTGCGTGGCCATCTCCGCGCGGATCTCGACGCCCATCGTCTCTTCCGTGATCCCGTAGTGCGCGAGCAGGTGGCGCTGTCCGTCGGCCGTCGCGCCGCCGTGGCTGCCCATGGCCGGTATGACGAAGGGCCGCAGGCGCCGGCGGCCAATAGCGTCGACCGCCGCACGGGCGATCGCGGCGATACCCGAGATGCCACGGCTGCCCACCGTCACGCCGACCTGAGCTCCGTCCGGGAGCGGGCACGCGGCGAGGAGCGTCGCGACGGAGTCCTCGACGGCCACACCGACGTCCGCGATGCGCGGCCGAGGGAAGCTCATCTGCATCGGCACGAAGCGGGGGACGGCCGCGCGCTCGGCCGCCAGGAAGCGGGGGAGTGGGTCCGGGTCCACGCCCCGACTCTACGCGCACGCGGCATCCGTTCCGGGAGGGAGCGTGAGGGCGTCCACGTCCGCCGGCAGTGGACCAGGACGAGGTGCCCGGATAATCGGCTCATGCGCCCCGCCCCGGCCTCTGTCGGCCTGCGTTCCGCGCGCGCTCCCCTCGTGCTCGCCATCGACGTCGGCAGCTCGTCGACACGCGCGATGGTCTTCGACGCGACAGCGAGCGCCGTGTCGGGCGTCAGTGGCACGGGCCGCTACGCCTTCGACACCGGGCAGGCCGGCGCGGCCACGCTCCACGCGGACCGGCTCGTGGCGGTCGTGGGCGCGTGCGTCGATGCCGCCATCACGCGATGCGGAGCGCGGGCGACGGACATCGCGGCGGTGGGGACATCCGTCTTTTGGCACAGCCTGATGGGGCTCGACGCGCGTGATCGCCCGACGACCCCGGTCTTCACATGGGCCGACACGCGAGCTCGCGATGCCGCGAGGGCGCTCGCGCGAGAGCTCGACGGCGAAGCGGTGCACGCGAGGACCGGGTGCTACCTCCACGCCTCATACCCGCCGGCGAAGGTCCGCTGGCTGCGCGACACGCAGCCCCGCGTCTTCTCGCGGACGGTGCGGTGGTGCTCGTTCGCCGAATACCTCGCCCTGCGGCTCACCGGCGAGCGGCGGTGCGCGCACGGGATGGCCTCGGCCTCCGGCTTGTACGACCAGGCGCGGAGAACGTGGGATCCGTCGCTACTCGGCGCGCTCAAGCTGCCGCCCCATGCGGTCTTCCCGATATCGGACGAGGCGCTGACGCTCAGGCCCTCGCGGGCGCGACGGTGGCCCGCGCTCCGAAGAGCCGCGGTCCTCCCGGGCATCGGCGACGGGGCTCTGGCCAACGTGGGATCGGGCTGCGTCACCGAGGATCGCGCCGCGTTGTCGCTCGGGACCTCGGGCGCCATACGCGTGTGCTCCGCGGGGCCGCGCGCGCCGGCGCCGCGGGGCCTCTGGGAATACCGCCTCGACGAGCGCCACTGGGTGGTCGGGGGCGCGGTCAGCAACGGTGGCAACGTGATCGACTGGGCGCGCCGGACCATTCGACGCGACGGAGCGGGGGCCGCGCGCCGCGAAGGCGCGCTCGAGATCACCGCGCTGCCGCGCCTGTCGGCCGAGCGCAGCCTGGATTGGGACGACCGCGCTACCGGGGTCATCGGCGGTTTGCGCCTCTCTCACACTGCCCACGACATATCGGATGCGCTCGTCCTCGGCATGTGCCTGCGCCTCTCGAGGGTCATCGCTGCGCTCGTCGAGGCACGCCCCGCCATCGACGAGATCGTCGCGTCCGGCGGTGTGCTGCGCACGCGGCCGGACCTCGCGCAGGTCGTCGCCGATGCCGTCGCGCGGCCGATCGCGATCGCCGCCCAAACGGAGGCGTCCGCTCGGGGCGCGGCGCTCGTCGCGCTTGCGCGCATCGGCGCGCGCTCCTCGCTGGCGGCGCCGCTGCGCATCGCGCAGCGTCTGCTCCCCGTTGCCGAGCGCGGCGAGCGATACCGCGAGCTCGCCCGAAGGCAGGATCGGCTCGCGGACGCTCTGCGAGGCGTCGACCTCGCGTAGGAGGCCACGCGACGGCTCGCCCGCGACCCCCTCGATGGAGCGTGCGTCAGGCGTCCGATCACCGGGGAACGTAGCGGAAGGAGCGCGGCGTTCTCGCCAAGCCGAACTCGGAAAGGGCACGCGGCGAGCGGTAGCGGCGCGGCCGGCTCACAGGCAGGGCCCATCCCTTCGAGGTGTGCCGGGCCGGCGGGCCGAGCTCGCATTCGCCGATGACCCCGCCGCTTCCCGCCACCGCGAGGTAGGCGCGCGCGGGCAGTCGTGCCGGCGGGCGGGTCCGGTATTCGAAGGCGCGCTCGCCCTCGAGGATGGCTTCTGCGTTGTCGGCCGCGATCGCGAGGACGAGAGCGTCTGGCATCGGCAGTCTCCTGAGGGATCTCTTCCTCAGGAAGATCGGCCCTCCCTTGCCGAGCGCCCCCGCATCGGCAGGTCGGGGCCCTTCCCCCGCTAGAGCTCCGCGATCCTCACGGTGCGACCGAGCTCGGCGGAGCGGTACGACGCGATCGCGACCTCGAGCGCGCGCAGGCCATCCTCGCCGCTGATCGGCACCGGGCAGCCCTCGCGCACCGCATCGACGAAGTCGCCGACCATCAGCTTGGTCAGGTCCTCGCCCCAGGCGACCGACCGCACGCGGCTGCGCTGGTCGTCGAAGTGGGTGAGCGTCTGCCGGAACACGTCAACGTCCACCGTCGCGCGATCGGCGACGACGTGAAGCGTCACGCCGCCCCACGTGGGGTAGGTCTGCGGCCGGGACCAGCTGCAGTCGATGCTCGCGAAGACGCCCCGCCTGAACCCGAGTGTGGCGATCCCGCAGTCCTCGACCTCGAGGTCGTGCATCAGCGAACCGAGCTCCGCATAGACCGTCTGGATCTCGTCGTCGAGGAGCCAGCGCAGCGCGTCCGCGAGATGCACCACGTGGTCCATGACCGCTCCGCCCCCGGCCTCCCGGGGGTCCCCGAACCAGCTTCGGGGATACTGGCCGGGGTTCGTGCCGCGCGCGGCGCGCACCTCGCCGATCGATCCCGAGCGGATAGCCTCGCGAAGCGACTGCATCGCCGCGCTGGACCGGACCGGGAACGCGCTGCCAAGCTGGACGCCCGCAGTGCGGCAGACCTCGACCATCGCGCGTCCGTCGGCGAGCGTGGTGGCGAGCGGCTTCTCGGTGAGCACGTGCAAGCCCGCCGCCGCCGCCGCCTCGACGTACGCGCGCCGTCGCGCGTTGGTGGAGGCGATGACGACGGCGTCGCTGCGCTCGAATAGCGCCGGGAGCTCCGCGTACCAGGGCACGCCGCGCTCGCCTGCCGCGGCCCTGCCGCGCTCGGCGTCCTCGTCGTGGATCCCCGACAAGCGTGCGTGGGGCAACGACGCGATCGAGGCGGCCAGTCCGGGCGCGTGCACGTGCGCCCACGAGACGATCCCCACCCGCAGCGGGGACGTCAGGGCGGCGCTGACCACGTCACCGGCTCGCCGCGCCGCACCGACTCGTCCACCGCGAAGGCGAGCGACAGGGTCGCCAGCCCCTCGCGTCCGCCGACGCGCGGAGATTCGCCGCGACCCAGACGCCCGATGAGGTCGCGCATCTGCGTGCCGTACGGGCTCTCGTGCGCCGCTGTCGCCGGCATGACCGCCGGCCCGCTGCCCCCGTCGGGCGCCTGCACCACCAGCGGCGCGCTCGCGCGGCTGTCGTGGACGAGCATCCCGGCGTCGCCGCACACCTCGAACCCCGTGCGGAATCCGGCGTGCTCGGCCCAGCTCGCCTCCACGTGCGCGATGAGGCCCTCGCCGAAGCGGATCGTCGCCAGCGCGTAGTCGAGGCCCCCGGCCGCGACCCTACGCGCATGCACGCGGGTCGGCTCGCCGAACCACCACCGCAGCGTGTCGAGATCGTGCACCATGAGGTCGAGGAGCACCCCGCCGCTCTTGGCGTCGTCGCCGTACCAGGGGCGCACCGCCGCGACCGAGAACGAGCCCCGCGTCAGCGTGGCCACGGCGGGCCGGCCGATCGCGCCCGCGTGGATGAGGTCGTGGGCCCGCCGGTACTCGGGGAAGAAACGCACGACGTGCCCGACGGCGAGAGCGACGCCGGCGGACTCACAAGCCTCCACGATGGCCTGGCCCTGCTCGAGCGTCCGCGCGAGCGGCTTCTCGCAGAAGACGTGCTTGCCCGAGCGCGCCGCCGCGACCGCGTGCTCCGCGTGCAGGTAGGTGGGCGAGGCCACGACGACGAGGTCGACATCCGGGGCGGCAGCAAGCTCGGCCGCCGAATCGACGACGCGCGCGTCACACTCGGAGGCGAGCGGCGCGGCTTCCGCGCGCGTCGCCGCCGCCACGGCGACGACCTGCGCACCCTCGATGTCCCTGCAGGCGCGGGCGTGCGTGGTACCCGCGAATCCCGCGCCGATGACGCCGATCCGGGTACCCACCGTTGTCGCGCCACCTCCCGCTCCACGCGAAGAGAGGAACCTCCCCCTCCCGTGACGTCGTGGCGAACAGCAGGCACCGATCGGCGACCTGCTGTTCGCCTTCGCGGCTAGATCGAGCTGATCGTGCCCCGGATCAACAGGGTCATCGCGAAGCTGTCGCCGTCGGGGTTCTTGAGGATCGGGTCGCTGTC
>JBBQVQ010000049.1:0-16329 GCA_038211425.1 Candidatus Limnocylindria bacterium
CGACGGAAGGCCAGGACGATGACCAGGAAGATCGCCCCGGTGACGACCCCCGACGCCTCGCTCGCCGTTGACAGCGTGTCCCGGATGAACAGGACTATCGCTGCACCGAGGAGACCTCCCCACAGCGTGCCGATCCCGCCGAGGATGGTCATGAGCACCACCTCGCCGGAGGTCGTCCAGTGGAGGAGCTCGAGCGATGCGAAGCCATGGCCGAGCGCATAGAGCGAGCCGGCCAGACCAGCGAGAGCGCCCGACAGCACAAAGGCCAGCAGCTTGTACCGCCACGTCGAGTAGCCGAGCGACTGCGCGCGGGGCTCGTTGTCACGGATGGCGATCAGCACATGGCCGAAGGGCGAGCGCGCGATTCGGTGTGCGAGAAAGAAGCCCATGAGGATGAGCGGCAGCGCCGCGTAATAGAAGTCCATGGACCGCCCGACACTCAACCCCGGAAGGATCCGTGGCACGCCCTGGACACCGTTCTCGCCGCCGGTGAGCGATCGCCACTCGTTCACGACGTAGAAGATGAGCTGGGCGAACGCGAGGGTGACCATCGCGAAGTAGATCCCTCTTCGCCGGATCGACAGGAATCCGAACGGCACCGCCAAGATCGCGGACGCCGCCGTGCCCGCGAGCGCAGCGATCGGGAACGGGAGCTGGAAGGAGCGCGCGAGCAGGGCGGCGCTGTATCCCCCGATACCCCAGAACGCGGCGTGGCCAAAGGACAGCAGCCCCGCGAAGCCCAGCAGGAGATCGACCGACATGGCGAAGAGGCCCCAGAGGAGTATCTCGAGCGCGAGCACCGGATAGATGAGCCGGGGAAGCACGAGGACGGCCGCCAGACCGGCCAGGACGACCGCGGCGGGCACGGCCCTGCGGCGGAGGTCAGCCCGCATCGACCGACCCGAACAGACCAGCGGGGCGGACCAGCAGCACGACCGCCATCAAGGCAAAGGCGACCATGTTCTCGAGCGCCGGATTCGCCACCCCAGCGACACTCGCCAGCACACCGACGAGGAAGCCCGCCGTCACCGCACCGGCGATCGAGCCCATTCCACCGATGACCACGACAGCGAAGGTGAAGATGATGAGCTCGGACCCCATCAGCGGCGAAACGTTGCGCATCGGCGCGGCGAGCACTCCCGCGAGCGCGGCGAGACCGACGCCGAAACCGAACACCGGAGTGATCCACCGCTCGACCTTGATCCCGAGCGCGCGCGTCAGGTCAGGGCGTTCGGTCGCGGCGCGAACGACGAGCCCGATCCTGGTGCGCTCGAGGGCGTACCACACCGCAAGGCAAACGAGGATCGAGAAACCGATCACGAACAGGCGATAGACCGGGTAGCCCGCATCGCCGATCGAGATCGATCCGGCGAGCTCAGCTGGCGCGGGATATGGCTGCCCCTGGAGCCCGAACCGCAGACGCATCGCGTCCTGGATGAGGAGGGTGAGGCCGAATGTGAGGAGGAAGTTGTAAAGGGGATCGAGCCGGATGAGACGGCGGATGAGCAGCAGCTCGACGATCATGCCGAAGGCTCCAACGACGAGGGGAGCGACCAGCACAGCTGGCCAGAAGCCGATCTGTAACTCCTGGAGGAGAAGGTAGGCGGCGAACGCGCCGAGCATGTAGAAGGCGCCGTGGGCGAAATTTACGACGCGCATGATCCCAAAGATCACCGCCAGTCCAAGTGAAACGAGCGCGTAGAAACTGCCGTTGGCGAGACCGTTGAACAGCTGGAGCGCGAGATAGCCGAGATCCACGTGCAGCCGTCGGCCGGGACGGGGTCTGGCGCCCCATCCCCGCCTTTGGCGACCGCCCTAAGGCATCTTGCAGCCGGCCTCGGCGACCGGCCGCGACGCCTTATCCGCCGGGATCGTGCTGATGACCTTCGAGTAGTCGAAGGCCTCCTTCGCCTCGGCCTTCGATTTCACCTCAGCCAGGAGCGCATCGTGCATCACCCAATGGTCTTCTTTACGGATCGTGCCGTTTCGGATGAAGAAGTCGCCGAACTTGTAGCCCTCCAGCTCCTTCACGACCGCATCGGCGTCGTCGCTGCCGGCCCGGCGGATCGCTTCGAGATACTGGAAGGCGGCCGAGTAGTTACCCGCGTGCGCGAAGGTCGGGCGGATCTTCGTCCGCGCGAGGAACTTGTCCGCCCAGTCGCGGGCCTGCTGATCCATCGACCAGATCCACGGGGTCGTGTACTGGACCCCGGCGAAGGCGTCCTGCCCGAGTGCGGTGATATCGGTGTCGAACAGGAGCCCGATCGCGAGCTTGATGTTCTGGTCCTTCAGCTTGAACTCGTTGTACTGCTTCACCAGGTTCACCAGGTCTCCGCCGGCCTGCATCGCGCCGAGCACCTGGGGCTTCAGTTGGCCAGCCTTTAGCAGCAGCGCGGAGAAGTCGCCGGTGGTGTTCGGGAACGGCGAGCCATCCGACTGGATGACCGAGCCACCGCTCGAGACGATCTGGGCACGGAAGGATTTCTCCATGTCCTGGCCGAAGGCGTAGTTCGGATAGACGATGTACCACTTCTTTCCGCCGGCATTCGTCACGGCGGTGCCCGTGCCGACCGCGAGCATGTAGGTGTCATAGGCGTAGTGGAATGTGTACTTGTTACAGCTGGCGCCGGTGAGGTCCGTCGACGCCGCGCCGATGTTGATGTACAGCTTCTTCTGGTCGCTGGCGACCTTCGCGATCGAGAGCGCCGCCGACGATGTCGGCACATCGAGCACGATGTCCGCGTTGCTGCGCTCGTAGAACTCCTGCGCCTTTGAGGCGGCGAGGTCGGGCTTGTTCTGGTGGTCCGCGGTGATGACCTCGATCGGGCCGCCCAGCGCGTTGTCACCGTACTTCGACTTGAAATCCTCGACCGCCATCTTGACGGCTTCGACGCTGTTCTTGCCCGACAGATCCGCATAGACGCCCGATTGGTCGTTGATCACTGCGATGACGACCTTGTTGTCCGTGAGTTTCACCTGCGCCGGAGAGGCACCTCCGGACCCACCCTGGCCGCCGCAGCTCGCCGCGATGACGAGCGCCAGCAGCACGCCCACTGTTCTTCGCATGGCGCGTCCTCCTCGACTGCTTACTGTTCGGGCGAATCCTAGGGCCCCGCCAGGACCGCACCCCGCCCGGGGCGGCGGGACCGAGGGGGGCCCGACTCGAGGCCATGTGCCGCGCGTTCCCCTTCGGGGCGCGCGGGGGGACTGAGGCGTTCCCTGCGAGCTGGGGGGCTGAGGCGTTCCCTTCGAGCGGCGCGGGGGGACTCTTGCGCGGTCCCTTCGGGAGCGCGGAGGACTGAAGGCGCGTTCGCTTCGAGTGGCACGGGGGGACTGTGGCGCGTTCGCTTCGAGCGGCGCAGGGGGACTGAGGCGCGTCGCTTCGAGCGGCGCGGGGGACTGAGGTGGGCGAAGCCCCCCTCATATCCGTCATATGCCGAGATGTTCGAGCAGCTCCGACTCGCGCGCCAGCATCTCGGCGTTCGTGAGGGTCTCGACAACGGCGCCCTGAGCCAGCAGGTAGTGCCGGTCGGCTACCCGCGTCGCGAAGCGCAGATTCTGCTCGACCAGCAGGATGGTGACGCCTTCGCGCTTCGCGCCGCGCAGCATCTCGCCGATGCGCTGCACGAGCACTGGGGCGAGGCCCTCGGTCGGCTCGTCCAGCAATAGGACCTGGGCGCCCATGCGCAGGACGCGGGCGATGCTCAACATCTGTTGTTCGCCGCCGGACAGTTTCGAGCCCGACTGCCGTCGCCGCTCCTTCAGGGCTGGAAAGGTCTGGTAGATCCGCTCGAGTGACCAGTCGGACGGCCCGACGCGCGGCGGGAGGACGAGGTTCTCCTCGACCGTGAGGCTGGCGTAGATACCTCGATCGTCAGGGACATATCCGAGTCCGCTTCGAGCGCGCTCGTCGGGCGGACGTCCGCTGACCTCGACCGGTCCGACACGGATCCTGCCCGTCACCTGGGGATGCAGGCCCATGACCGACCGAAGGAGCGTCGTCTTCCCGGCGCCATTACGCCCGACGAGGGTGACGAGCTCGCCCTGGGCGACCCGCAGCGACACGTCGCGGAGCGCCTGTGCCTGCCCGTACCGGGCCGAGAGGCCGCTCACCTCAAGCATGCGTTGCCCCGAGATAGGCGGTCACGACCGCTGGATCCTTCCGAACGACGTCGTACGGGCCCTCCGCGAGCACGCGGCCCTGGGCCATGACGGTCACGCGGTCGGCGAGTGATGCGACCACCCCCATGTTGTGTTCGACAAGGACCACACTTCGTCCGGCGCGCACTCGCCGGACGAGCGCGATCGTCCGTGCGACGTCCTCGGCGCCCATTCCCGCCGTGGGCTCGTCGAGCAGAAGAAGCCGCGGCTCCAACGCGAGGGCGAGGGCGAGCTCGAGAGCGCGCTTTTGCCCGTAGGGGAGGCTATCGGAGGCTCGATCGCGCATCGCGCCGAGGCCCACCTGCTCGAGGATCCCGAGCGCCCCGGCGTCAAACCGTCGGAGGGCCACGCCCGACCGCCAGAATCCGTAGCCTTCGCCCGACCGTGCCTGCAGCGCGAGCGCCACGTGCTCACCGACGCTGATCCTGCCGAACAGGCTCGTGATCTGAAAGGAGCGGGCCACGCCGCGCCGCGCGATCCGTTCAGGCCGAAGGCCGGTCGCGTCCTCGCCGAAGAGGAGGATCCGGCCGGCAGTGGGCCGGATGAAACCGCTGAGCATGTTGAAGAGGGTCGTCTTCCCCGCCCCGTTGGGGCCGACGAGCGCGTGGACGAGCCCCGCTTCGAGGCGAAGATCGATGCCGTCGACCGCGCGGAACCCTGAATAGGTCTTCACCAGTCCGCGCGTCTCGACCGCGTATGTGCCTATCGTTGCCACGCGATGACGCAATCTACCGGCTTTCTGGGCAAGCGCGCGCTGGTGACCGGCGCGGCGAGCGGCATCGGCCGCGCCGTGGCCGAGGATCTGGCGGAGCACGGCGCCCGGGTGCTCGTCGCGGACCTCGACGAGGCGAACGGGAGGGCCGTCGCCGCAGCGCTGCCCGGCGCCATCTTCCAGCGCTCGAACATCGCGTCCCGCGCAGACTGCGCCTCGCTCGTACGGCGCATCGTGGCCGAGTGGGACGGCATCGACATCCTGGTGAACAACGCCGGACTTCAGCATGTGGCACCGGTCGAGGACTTCCCGGAGGACCGCTGGGAGGAGCTCGTGCGGATCATGCTCATCGGGCCGTTCCTTCTCATCCGCTACGCGATCCCGCATATGTACGCGCAGGGCTGGGGCAGGATCGTGAACGTGTCGTCGCTCCACGGCCTCGTCGCTTCGCCCTTCAAGTCCGCGTACGTCTCGGCGAAGCACGGTCTGAACGGGCTCACCAAGACGGTCGCGCTCGAGGCGGGACCCCGGGGGGTCACGGTGAACGCGATCTGCCCGAGCTACGTGCGCACACCGCTGGTCGAGAGGCAGATCGCCGATCAGGCGAAGACGCACGGAATGAGCCCTGACGACGTGGTGGCCAAGATCATGGTCGAGCCTGCCGCCATCAAGCGGCTCCTCGAGCCGAGCGAGGTCGCCGCCTACGTCACGTTCCTATGCGGGGACGCGGCTGCTGGGATCACGGGGGCGACCCAGGTCATCGACTGCGGCTGGACCGCCCGCTGAGGCGGAGCCCGCTATCTGAACGCGGCTCATGCGGTCGTCGAGGTGCTGGGGGGGCGGCCCGCCGCCCTGTGTCGCGGCAGGAGATGCGGGACCGTTGCCTTGAACGACGCGACGACCTGATCGCCGGCGGTGAGCTCCATCTCGCGCGCTGACTGGCGGGTGACGTGCGCGATCAGGGGGAAGCCGCAATCAAGGACGAGCCGGGTGCGTCGGCCGATCGGCTCGATCCGGACTATCCGCGCCGCGAAGCTGTTCCGCGCGCTCGAGGGGCTGGGCATCCGTGAGATGACCACGTCATCCGGACGGATACAAAGGAGCGGAAAGTCGTCCCCGATGGGAACGAGCGCGGTCACTTCCACGAGCTGATCGCCGATCCGGAGAGCTGTCAGCTCGTCCGTGCCTACTGTCACCTTGGCGGGAAGGACATTCTCGACCCCGACGAACGCCGCGACCTCGGGATCGGTCGGCATCGCGAAAACGGTCTCGGCGCTGTCGCACTGACGCAACACGCCCTTCATCACGACCGCGATCCGGTCCGCGAGCGACAGCGCCTCGTCGCGATCGTGCGTCACCATCACCGTGGTCACGCCGCGCCCCCGGAGCACACCGGCGAGGTCGGCGATGAGCAGTTCGCGCGTCGGCGCATCCAGCGCGCTGAACGGCTCGTCGAGGAACAGGATCTCAGGATCGACGGCGAGCGCGCGGGCGATGCTCGTGCGCTGCGCCTCACCCCCGGACAGGCGATTCGCGGGACGATCGGCCAGGTGTGCGATCCCGAGCCTGCTGAGCTCTGTTTCAGCGCGCCTTAGCCGCACTGCGCGGGCGACGCCGCGAAGCGCGAGGCCGACCGCGGCATTGTCCTTGACCGATCGATCCAGGAGGAGCGGGCGTTGGAAGACCACCGAAACGCGGCGCCGGAAGGTTTGCGGGTCGGTAATCGGCGCACCGTGGAACCGAAGTGACCCGCTCGCCGGAAGCAGCGACGCGAGAGCGAGGAGGAGCGAGCTCTTCCCGGCCCCGTTCGGTCCGAGGATCGCCAGCGCTTCGCCGCCGTCGACGGCGAGGCGACCGACTCGAACCACCTCGCGGCCACCGCGGCGTACGACGAGGTCGTCGGCCTCGAGGATCGGGGCGCTCAGAGCGGCCGCCGACGCTGCTGCGCCCACGTCGTGAGCGCATTCACCGCAAAGATGAGCCCGAGCAGGATGAACGCGAGGGCGAAGGCGCTGCCAAAATCGCCCTTGCTCGTCTCCAGCGTGATCGCCGTCGTCAGGATCCGCGTATCGCCGCGGATGTTGCAGCCGACCATCAGCGAAGCGCCGATCTCGCTGATGACGGCGCCGAAGCCCGCGATCGCCGCGGTGAAAATGAGCAGCCTCGCCTCGCGCACAAAGATCCACATCGACTGCCAGCGCGAGGCGCCGAGGGCCAGCAGCTGGAGGCGCAGCATCGGGTCGACGCTCTGCACGGCCACGGCGGTCAGCCCGATGACCGTGGGCGCAGCGAGAAGGAACTGGGCCGCCACCATCGCCTGCCGGGTGCAGTACCACTCGAGGCCGCCGAACGGCCCACTGCGCCAGATGAACACGACGACGAAGAGCCCGACGACCACCGGGGGGAGACCCATGCCTGTATTCGCAAGCGACAGCGCGATCGTTCGACCGCGGAAGCGCCCCAGTCCGAGCGCGGCGCCGAGCGGGACCCCGGCAACGATGCTGAGGAGCGTGGCGCTCCCGCTCACGATGACAGACGCGGTCGCCGCATCGAATACATCCCGGTCGAGCGAGAGGATCCGAGCGAACGCTTCGCGGATGCCCAGGGCGATGAGCTCCATTGCGACGCGAGGCTAGTGGAGGTTCGCCTCGTCCTGCCCGGCGGCCGGGAAGAACAGCGCGGCCCCGTAGGTCGCTTTCCCGAACTCCCCGATGAGGCGTTGCCCCGCGGCCGACACGAGGTAATCGGCCCAGGCATCCCCTCCCGCAGCGTTCACCTTGGGCAGCCGTCCGGGGTCGAGGGTGATGACGTGGTAGATGTTCGGCAGGCGCGGCAACGGCTCGACCAGGACATCGAGCGCGAGCGTGTTCTTCCGGCCGAAGAACGTACCCCGGTCGGTGAGGATGTATCCCTTGCGCTCCGACGCGACGATGAGCGACTGACCCTGGCCAACACCCGTCTCGATGTACCACGGCGCCGCCGGCCTGATACCGAGACGGGCCCAGGTGTTCTTCTCCGCCACGTCCGTCCCGGAACGATCACCGCGCGAGATGAACGTGGCGCCGGTCGCCGAGATCGCGCGGAAGGCATCGTCGAGCGACCTGCTCTTGATCTTCGCGGGGTCAGCAGGCGGTCCGACCAGGATGAAATCGTTGTACATCACGAGCACCCGGCGCTTGGTGAAGCCGCTCTGAACGAACGCCTGCTCCTGCGCCGGCTCGTGGACGAGGATGACGTCGACGTCACCCCTGCCCGCGAGGCCGAGTGTCGCGTTGGTGCCTCCGATGGACGTCCGCACCCTGTAGCCGGTCCGCCGCTCGAAGTCCGGCACGAGCGCGTCGAGGAGCCCTGAGTCCTGGGCAGTCGTGGTCGCGCCCACGATGACATCGGTACGCTGAGGTCGGGCCGCCGTCCCGGGTGCGCCGCAAGCCACCATGACCGCAGCGACCACCAGCAGGACCGCGCGGATCGCAAGCCTGGGCCGCCGGTCTACTTGAGATCGGCTTCGTTCTTCCCGGCGTCGGCGAAGAACAGCGCCTGCCCAAACTTTTCCTTGCCGAACGAGCCGATGAGCGACTGGGCCTCGGGGGAAACGAGATAGCTCGCGAACGCCTCCGCGCCCTCGCGGTTGACCCGAGGGAACTTCGTCGGGCTCACGGTGATGACGTGGTAGATGTTCAGCAGGTCGAGGCTCCCCTCGACCGTGATCTCGAGCCCGAGCGAGGACTTCCGCGCGAGGAAGGTCGCGCGGTCCGTGATGATGTATGCCTTCTTCTCCGACGCGACCGTGAGGGACTGCCCCATCCCGGTGCCCGACTCAACATACCAAGGTGCGGCCGTGTCGACGCCGGCCTTCTTGAACAGCGCCTTTTCCAGGACGTCGGTGCCGGACTTGTCGCCTCGGGAGATGAACGGCGCCTCCGCCGCGGCGACCGCCTTCAGCGCCTCGATGATCGGTTTGCCTCTCGCCTTGGCCGGGTCGTTCGGCGGTCCCACCAGAAGAAAGTCGTTGTGCATCACGAGTACGCGCACGTCGCCATTCCCCTGGCTCATGTAGGTGGCTTCCGAGCTTGGCGCGTGGACGAGGAGGACATCCGCGTCGCCCTTCGCGCCGAGCGCGAGCGCCGCCCCAGTGCCAACCGCCGTCGTCTTCACCTTGTACCCGGTCCGCTGCTCGAAGTCGGGGACGAGGACATCGAGGAGTCCCGAGTCCTGGGTGCTCGTCGTCGTCGCGAGCAGCAGGTCCGGCCTCACAGGAGCGGACGACCGGGCCGCCGACGGTCGGACGCTCGCGCTCGCCTGGCCCGCCGATCCGGTCCCGCCGCACGCGCCGCTCAGCACGATCGCGAGCGCGAGCAGTGCGCGAAGGGTCACGATGGCACCTCGACCATCACGTTCGTCGCCTTGACGACGGCGATGACCGCCTTGCCTGGCCGGAGATCGAGTTCGCTCACCGCTTCAGCGGTCATGAGGCTCAGCAGCCGATGTGGTCCTGCCTGGACCTCCACCGTGGCGGCCGCTCGGTCCTTCACGATCCGGGTGACGACACCGGGAAAGCGATTCCGCGCCGACTGGGCAACGATGACCGGATCCCGGTCCTCGTTCCGACGACGGCGCCGGAGGCGGTCGATCTCGGCCGATGACACGAGCCTTTGGCCGCCGGAGGAGCGCGTCGTCTTCAGCCGTCCCTCGTCCGCCCACCGGCGCACCGTGTCGACGGACACTCCGGCCAACTCCGCGGCCTGACCGAGTCGCATCGGAGGCGGCGACTGATGTCTAGCCTTCTTGGCTGGCATACCTACGTATGCGAGGTTAGCGCGTGAAAGGATCCGCGGCAACCGCGCCGCGACCGTCGCCCGTGCCGCCCGCGTAAGAACGTCAATCCGCGTCGATGAGGCCTCGCCCATCATTGCGCCCTGAGCGCCGATGCGCGCTCGACGCGACGCAGGAAGCGCGCGGCCGGCGATCGGGCGATCGTCAGCGAGCGACGCCTCCGGGATCGGCGGTGGCGGGCACGGGCCACGACCGCGGGGGCGGAAAGTCAGCGACCATGCCCGCCGCCTCGACCTGAAAGAGGTCGACGGGCTCCGGTAGGCCGTGGAGCCGCCACGGCCCGAGATCCCGGATCCCGACGTCTTGTGCGAGCGACTCGATCACTGCGTCGCGCGCGGCAGCAGAGAGGACGATCTGCCCGCCGTGCGCCGCTGCGCAGACTCGCGCGGCCGTGTGCACGGCCCACCCGATGTAGCCGGTCTCGGTGAGAGTGGGCCGGCCGCGATGCAGACCGATGCGCAGCCGTACGTCCA
Organism: Candidatus Limnocylindria bacterium; assembly: GCA_038211425.1. Lineage (GTDB taxonomy): Bacteria > Chloroflexota > Limnocylindria > P2-11E > P2-11E > JALYKU01. Next base: position 10,180 of record JBBQVQ010000049.1, read on the forward strand.
CTCCGTCCGGCCACGCCCGACCGGCGACGGCGCGCTGGATCGCGAGTGCGGCCTCGAGCGCCGCGGGCGCGCGTTCGAACACGGCGAACATCTCGTCAGCGCGCGCGTCCACCTCCCGACCACCCGAGCGCCGTACCGTGGCTCGAAGTAGACGCCGGACCTCGGTGAGCAGCGTTCCGTACCCGTCATCGAGTCGCGCGAGCAGCGCTGTGGAGCTTTCGATGTCGGTCAGCAGGAACGTCACGTGGCCCCTCGGCAGCTTCAGGTGCGGCCGCAGCTGGCTGCTCACGAATCCGATGGGCACGATCCCGTGCCTCTTGGCGGCCTTGAGCAGCCGCGTACGCGCTCGGTCCCGTGCCTCGTCGTCCTCGAAACTCACCTGTCCGAACCGCGCGAGGGCATTCCGGACGTGGGACTCGTCGTGGATGGGCATTTGCCGCCGGCCGAGCGAATCGATGTAGGCGAACGCGCTGTCGGGGAGCTGCGCGCGTGCCTTCACCCCGAGGCGTGACATGGGGACATCATCCGGCACGGCGGGGCGAGCGGCGCGCTGCCGACCGTCTCGGCACGTGCGGTCGGCCTCGGCGCGCTACCCGGTCCCGGCGGCGCTCGTCGCCAAGGACTGGTCGGCCGGGAATGCGCGCAGCGCCCCGTCACGGAGCCGCAAGCCAACTGCCGAGCCGTCCGCCGGGAGCGCGGCACCTCGCTCGAGCGCGGCGGAGGCGATGAGCTCCGCCCCGCCGCAGCGCAACTGGTACACGACCGCCGCGCCGAGGAAGCTGGCGCGCCGGATCGTCGCCGCCAGCGTTCCCGGCGCGCCCACGGTGGTCACGGCGATGTCCTCGGGGCGCAGCATCACGTCGGTCACGGTGCCGACCGCGAGCGGCGCCGCCGCCGCCGCCAGCCGTGCCACACCGAGCACTTCGACGACCACGCCGTCCGGGCCTGCGGAGCGGATCGTCCCTCTCACGAAGTTGGCCCGGCCCACGAAGTCCGCGACGAAGCGTGAGGCAGGCTCGTCATAGATCTCCCGTGGCGTGCCGATCTGCGCGATGCGTCCTCGATCCATCACCGCGATGCGGTCGGCCAGGGTCATCGCCTCCGCCTGGTCATGTGTGACGTACACGCTCGTGATGCCGACCCGTCGGTGAAGCGCGCGCAGCTCGAGGCGCAGCTGCTCCCGCAGCTGCGCGTCGAGATTTGAGAGCGGCTCATCGAAGAGGAGCAGCGCCGGCTCGAGGATGAGGGCTCGTGCGAGGGCGACCCGTTGCTGTTGCCCACCCGAAAGCTGTTGCGGCCGCCGGCCACTGAAACCAGCCAGCCCGACCAGCGCCAGCGCCCGCTCGACGCGCTCCCGAAGCGCCGCACCGGAGACCCGGCGGACGCGGAGGCCGTATCCAACGTTCTCGAACACGGTGAGATGCGGGAAGAGCGCGTACCCCTGGAAGACCATCGTCGCGCCGCGGCGGTTGGGCGGGAGCACGTCGAGGCGCGTGCCGGCGAGCGTGATGCTCCCGCCGTCCGGGTCCTCGAAGCCCGCGATGCAGCGGAGCGTTGTCGTCTTGCCGCAACCGCTCGGCCCGAGCAACGCGACCAGCTCGCCTTCGGCCACGTCGAGGTCGACCCCATCGACTGCTAGCGTGCCGTTCGGGAAGCGCTTCAGCAGCCCGCGCAGCTCGAGAAACCCTCTCACGCCGCGACCTCGACAGCGGTGCGGCCGAAGAGCCGTTGGAGGAGGACGATCGCCACGAGCACGATGACGATGAGGATCGTGGAATACGCCGCACCCGACCCCAGCCGCTGCGCATCGATCTCGTTCAGGATCTGGCCCGTCATGATCCGCCATGACGGCGTAACGAGAAGCGCGACCGTCGATAGTGTCGTCATGTTACGGGTGAACGAGAAGATGATCCCTGACAGTACGGCGCGCCGGACCAGGGGCACCGTGACGCGGCGGAACGTCGTCACCTGGCCCGCACCGAGGTTCGCCGACGCCTGTTCGAGCGCGGGATCGATCTGCAACAGCGCCGCGATGTTTCCACGGAGCGAGACGGGCGCCGTGCGGACGACGAACGCGACCACGAAGACGACGGACCCGCCGAACAAGGCGGTCTGTCCAGTCAGTCGGAATGGGGGGTGGTTGAACGCGAGCAGCAACCCGAGCCCGAGCACGATCCCCGGCACGGCTGCGCCGAGCATCAGCAGGTAGTCGAATGCGATCCGTCCACGGAGCCTCGTCCGGACGACGAGCCACGCGACCAGCAGACCACCGATCCCCGCGATCGGCGCGGCCAGCGCCGAGAGCAGGGCGGTGTCTGTCATTGCCTTGGTCCCGATGCCTTGCAACACGAAGCGGAAGTTGTCGAGCGTGGGCGTGTTGTTGATCCCAAGGAGCTTCGTGAATGCTCCGGCGACGACGGCGACATACAGCGATAGGACGACGATCGCGGTGCCGCCGGCGACGACGAGAATGCCCCAACGGATGCCCGGCTCGAGCAACGCCACGCGTCCGGTCGACGGCTTGCCCGTGACCGTCACGACGCTGTCCTGGCCGACCCAGAGGCGCTGCGCGAAGAACGCGACGATCGAGGGAATGAGAAGTACCACCGCGAAGCCGACGGCCTTCCGTACGTCGAACTCGCCGATGATGGCGAGGTACACGCTGGACGCGAGAACGTTGAAGTCGCCGCCGATGATCAACGGGTTCGCCAGGTCGGCGAGGGACTCGATGAAGATGATGAGGAACGCGCCCGCGAATCCCGGACGCAGGAGCGGTAGGGTCACGGTACGCAGGATCCGTGATCGCGACGCGCCAAGATTCAGGGCCGCCTCCTCGAGCGCGGGATCGAGCTGGCGGACGAGCGCGTCGAAGATGAGATACGAGACGGAGAAGAACGTGATCGCCTGGACGAAGACCAGTCCGGAAAGACCGTATGGCGAGACCTCGAGGCCGAAGAGTTGCTTCGTGACCAGGCCATTGCGCCCGAACAGGAAGATCGTCGAAAGCGCGAGCGCGAATGGTGGCGCGATAAGAGGGAGCAGCGCCGAATAGTGCAGGAGCGTCCGCATGGGGCCGCGGCTCGCGCGCGCCGTCGCGAGCGCGAACACGAGGCCGAGGGGCGTGCCGAGCGCCGCCGCGAAGCCGCCCATGACCAGCGTGTTCACGATGATCTGGCGCGTCACCGGGTTGGTGACCACCCGGGTGACGGGTGTCGCGTCGAAGCCGCCTTCGCCAAGCACCGCCTCCTGGAGGACGGACCCGAGCGGATAAGCGATGAGGAGCGCGATGCCGACCGCCGCGACGATCGCGAGCGTCGCGGCGGCAGGCTCGCGTTTGATGTAGCTCAGCACTACTTGGGCTGCGGAGCCACCTCGTTGCTGAAGCGATCGACGATGGTCTTCTTGTTGTCACCCGCCCACTGGAAGTCGTAGTTCACCGTCTTGACGGACGACAGCTTGACGGATTTGTCCGAGACCTTGGCGTCCGGGTTCGTTGGGAGCTGGTACGCCTTGAACTGCGGCCCCATCTCCTGCGCCTTCACCGTGATCGCCCAGTCCATGAAGGCCTTCCCGGCGACCGGGTCCGGCGCGCCCTTCAGCAGGGCCATCCCGCCGATCTCGTACCCGGTGCCTTCGCTCGGGAACATGATCTTCAGGTCTTTGAAGCCCTCCTCGATCGCGGCGACGATGTCGTGGGAGAAAACGATGCCGATCGCGACTTCGCCCTGACCGGTCTGCCGCGCGGGTGCCGCGCCGGTCTTCTGGTACTGGAGGACGTTCTGATGGAACTGCTTGAGGTATGCGAAGGTCTTCTCGATGTCCTTGTTGTTCAGGAACGCTTGCGTCGACACGAACGTGTACGACGTGCCGCTCGACGCCGGGTGCGCGATCGAGATCTGCCCCTTGTATGCCGGCTTGGCAAGGTCGGCCCAGCTCGTCGGCTCGGGCAGGTTCTTGTCTTTCAGTACCTTCGTGTTGAGGCCACGCCCAGCGCACCGACGTAGATCCCAGTCCACACGCCGTTCGCGTCCTTGTACTGCGAGGGAATCCGGTCGGAGCCGTTCGGCTTGTACGGATCCAGGAGGCCCTCGGCGTTGGCCGCGATGTACCCGTCGGCCGGTCCGCCCCACCACACTGAGAACTGCGGGTTCGCCTTGTCGGCCTTGAGCTTCGCGACCGCCTCGCCGGACGAGAGCCGTACATAGGTCGTCTTGATGCCGCACTCCGCCTCGAACGCCCTGCTGATGCCCTGGATGTACTCCTCTTGGGGCGTCCCGAGGATCGTGAGACTGCCTGATCCCGTTGGGCCGCAGCCGGATCGTGCCGCCGGGCTGCCTGCGGCGGGTGCCGACGCGCCACCTCCGCAGGCGGTCAGGAGCAGCGAGAGCGCGACCGCGAGCGTGATAAGTCCCTTCATGCGTGTCCCCCCCGATGGGCGCAGTCTAGGCAAAGACCCGCGAAAAACTCCGAACAGCGGCGCGCTGGCCGCGCCGGCACCCGCTCGATGCCGAGTACGGTCGCCCATGACGCGGCTCCAGGCGCAACACGCGGTTCCGGCGCGTCGGGATGGGAGGCCTACGGGGCCCGGGTCCACGTGCCGCAGGCCGTACTCGCGAAGCCCTTGTCCGTGGGCCCGATCGTCACCACAGGTGCCGTGTTGCCGACCTCGTTGGCGAGGACGTCCGCGAACTCGTGGCTGAATGCTGCCGTCCGCTGCCAGTAGCAGGCTGCGATCGCACCCGCTGCCCGCCAGGTCCCCGGCGCAACGTCGACGCCGACGATGTACGTGCCGGCACCGACGGGCTGCGTCTGACCGAGGCTGATGGCCGAGAGGTCGCTGGTCCACTGCGCGCAGCCGCTCGAGTTAAAGGCGCGGTCGCCGGCCGCGACGGTCACGACGTCCACGTCGCTCGTGAATTGATTCACGATGATCTCGGCCAGCGTCCCCCCGAGCCCCGAGAGGCGCTCCCAGTAGCAGGCTGCGGTGGCGCTCCGCGTCCGGTAGGTCCCCGGCTGGATGTCGGTGCCGACGAGCTTCCGTCCGGCGCCGAAACTCGGGGTCGCCGCAGGAGGCACGGCCGGGAGGACCGTAACGGGCCAATAGATGCCGAAGTCCTCCAGCCACTGCGCGCCTTCGATCAGCGGGCGCAGGTGGAGGCGATACGAACCGGGCGCCGCCGGCGCCTGGATCGTGAACTGGAACCATGCGACCTGGCCTGGGCCGACCCAGTAGACCGGCTGAGTCGCGATTCGGTTGAACCGCGGCCATCCGGTGTTCGGGGAGCCGGACCTCCCGTCGCCACCGAGGACGCTCGACTGATCCTGGCCGGGGACCGGATTCCACGTCCCGAGGTACGCGACCTCCCCCATCCGCCCCGCGATCCAGCCCCGCGTGCCGGTGTTGTAGAAGGCCACGACTGCCGTGATGCGGTCACCCGGACAGAGCGTCGGGTACCCGGACTGTCCGTAGTACGCCGCGTGGAAACCTTCGTATCCATACGTCAGCCCGGTCGGCGCTGGTATCCCTGGACCGACGCTGGTGGAGCATGATTCTGCGGCGAGCGTGCGGCTCGAGGCCCCGAATGCGACGGACGAAGCGACGAAGGCCGCGAGGGCGAGCAACACGACGAGGCGCCTCACGATCCACTTCACCTTACGCCTGCGCCCATCTCCGCGACCGTAACCCCGTCGCTGCCCGTCGCATGACTCGGAGTCATCACGGCGGATGCAGGTGCATCGGCTGTCGAGCTCCGGAGACAGCGGCCGGCGCTTGATCGCGGCCATGACCTTCCGGGGGCCGCTCCCTCCCGCCGTCATATCCTCGAGGGTGACCCGTACACCGCGAGGTGGGCGTCGCTCGCGTCATGCGGCGGGATTCCTCACCCCTGCGCGGGACTCCTCACCCCTGCGATGGAACCGCACGACCGTTGGAAAACCCCCTTGGGAGCGCGTTGCTGGCGCAACGGCCGGCGCTCTCCTTCTTCCTCGAGGGCCCGCGTACGCGCACCACGCTCAAGCACCTACGCGACGCGCGGCACGACGTCAGACCGCCCGATCGGTGCGACCCACCGCACCAGACCGGAGCTGCTGCAACTGAGTCCGCAGAACACGGGGCGAGACGCCGTAGTTCTCCTTGAACTTGCGCTCGAA
>JBBQVQ010000050.1:0-16300 GCA_038211425.1 Candidatus Limnocylindria bacterium
CAACTTCCCCACTCGCTACCTCCTGAACGACGCGTGCGTGAAGTGGGGAAAGCCGCTGGTCCACGGCAGCATCTACCGCTTCGAGGGACAGGTGACGGTCTTCAAGACCCCCGATGGCCCCTGCTACCGGTGCCTCTTCCACCAACCGCCTCCGCCCGAGCTCGCGCCGTCCTGCGCCGAAGCCGGCGTGCTCGGGGTGCTGCCCGGGGTCATCGGAACGATCCAGGCGAACGAGGCCTTGAAGCTGCTCCTCGGCATCGGCGAGTCGCTCGTCGGGCGCTACATGCTCTTCGACGCTTTGGAGGGCACATTCCGCGAGGTGCGCCTGCGGCGCGACCCGGGGTGCCCGGTCTGCGGCGAGAACCCCACGATCACGGAGTACATCGACTACGAGGGCTTCTGCGCGTCGCCCGGGGAGTGGTCCGAGCAGAACGCGGTCGCCGCCACGGCCTGACACCGCGCGCGCGCACCCTCTATCCGCTGCTGATACTGACCTCGCTGTTGATCGGATGCGTGGCCGCGCCGAGCGGGGCGGGATCGCCCTCGCCGGAGCGCACCGCCGACATCAAACGCTCGAAGCTCGACATCGTGTACTCCGGCCTGGCCGACGCCGACTACTTCAAGCCGACCAGCCGAGAGCTCCTGGTCGCGGCGCTCGAGGCGATCAAGGGTCTGGCGAAAGCGAACGGCGGCGACGCCGACGTGGCGACCCCGCAGTTCACCGACGAGACGGCATCGGTGATCGCTGACTTCAAGGCCTTCGCGGCAACGGCATCGACCATCGCGGCTCGGAATCCCCAGCTCCCGGCGGATCGCATCGCCGATGCGGCGGTGAATGCGATGCTCGCCGTCAAGCCCGATTGCCACACTTACTACGTCAAGGGCAGAACGGGTGCCGCTCGGCCGCTGGCCGCTCCCGATACCTCGCCCGCCGCCGATCGCGCAGGCCTGCAGTTCGACCTGCTGGCGGGCGGCGTCGGCTACATCACATGGCACGAGTTCGTTCAGGACGGCACGTACAGCATCACGGCGGAAGTGCGGAAGGCGCTCGACGCGCTCGTCGCACGCGGGGCGAAGGCAGGGCTGTTCGACCTGCGCGGGAACCGCGGCGGGGACCCGCCGCAGGCGATGTACAGCTGGTTCCTGAACGGCGAGCCGGCCATCGAATTCCACTTCCGGACCGGCAGCGGCGGCATCCAGCCAGCGAAGAAGGAGCTTCGCCTGCCCGACGCCTACCAGCTGCCGATCGCGATCGCGATCGACCATGCGGCGGGATCCTCCCCCGAGTTCTTCACGCTGGCCCTGAAGGAGAACAAGCGCGCGACCGTCGTTGGCGAGCGCAGCGCGGGGTGTCTGGGCAGCTTCCTGCTCACCGCGCTTCCCGACGGCTCGCAGCTAGCGATCACGTCGATGGTCGCCACGGGTGCCGTGACCGGGGCCGCCTACAACGGCGTCGGCATCCCGCCGGACGTACCCACGGCTCCGGCGAGCGCGGTGGATACTGCCGCCAAGCTGCTCCGTGATCAGATCGCGAGCGGAAAGGTGTCGCCGTGAGCGCGTGCCGATCGCTCTCGCTCCTCCTCACGCTGCTGCTGCTCGGCGCGTGCACGAGCTCACCGGCGGCGAACGCCCCGGCCCCGAGCGCGGACGCGAAGGCCCAGATCACCGGACAGACCCTGGGCGAGCTCCAGTCGCTGCTTCAGGCACAGCACGACGCCATCGCGCGGCAGGATCTGACGGGTTTCCAGAAGACCTTCGACAGCACTCGCCTGGCCTTCCGCCGATGCCAGCAGGAGACCTTCGACATCGCCGGACGCCGCGGCGCGGCATCGGCCACGCCAAGGATCGCGAAGGTGGAGCCCTTCCTGGAGCAGTACGCGGCCGCGTATGCGGACGAGGGCGACAACGGCTTCCGGCGCCTTTGGTTCCGGCGCGAGGACGGGCGCTGGATCCAGACCGAGCCCAAGGAGAGCGAGCTCGGCGGCGAGAAGACGAAGACCGGCGACAACGTGACCCTGGACTACTGGGGCATCGACGAGGGTCAGAGCGGCGCCTACCTGAAGGCGTCGCAGCAGGCCCGCGACATCGTCGCCAAGAACGCCCTTTCGGAGAAGAGCCAGCAGCTGTCCATCCGCTTCTACCCCACGAAGGAGGTCGCCGGACCGCAAGGCTGCACCGTCGTGGGCTTCCACCTGACGAACGTTCCCAGCGACCCGTTCGTGCGGTTCTTCCGCTGGTGGTTCGATAGCTCCTTCACCCAGCTCTCGCCCCTGACGGTGTCGTTCATCACCCACGAGGGTCTCCACGGCGCCCAGGACCAGTTCATCCCCGGGATAAGCGCGCGGCTGGATTGGTGGCTCGTCGAGGGGTGGCCGGACTTTGTCGGCCAGTCACGGACGCAGACGGCCATCAAGGGCGCGCTCTGCGGACCGTCCGCACCGACCTTCAAACAGCTCGTGGATGGTCCCGCTCCCGACCTTCCGCCCGAGGCCGCGCCCGTGTACTACGCCTTCGCCAACACCATGGTCGAGTACCTGTACGCGACATTCGGGAAGGACGCGTACCGCGACCTCCTCGTGGCGTACAAGGACGGCGTCGATCCGAAGATCAACTATCCGAAGGTGCTGAAGGTGACGCCGGAGCAGTTCTACGCGGGGTGGATGGCGGCGGCGAAGAAGAAGTACTGCTGACCGGTTGGCCGCCGCGAACGTCCGCAGCTGTATCAATAGGCGCGCAAGATCCCTGAGCTTAGCGCCCTGCCAACGGATAATGGGGTAAATCTGTACCGATAAGCGTCCGACTTATCCCGTTCCAGGGTCGGGAATGGTACGAATGGGCAACTTGAGCCTCCGTGTCACCGACGTATCGTTGTCCTGACCACAGAGCGAAGGGTCGGGGGACGAATTGGCTATCAGCATAACTAGCAACCAAGCGATACTTGGTCGCGACGTCGGCACCGTGCCTGCGGTCATCGACCGGGCCCGTCGCGGTGATCGCGGCGCGTTCGCGGAGCTCTACGACGAGCACGTTGAGGCCGTCTACCGATATGTCCTGTACCGCCTTCGGGAGGCCAGCGACGCGGAGGACGTGACGAGCGAGGTCTTCACCAAGGCCTTCGCAAGCATCCATCGATACCGCTGGCAGGGAAAGTCGTTCCTGGCCTGGCTCTACACCATCGCGCGGAACGCCGTCACCGACCGCCGCCGCCGGGATCGCCCGACGATCGAGCTCGACAACGCCTTCGGCATCCCGGAACAGGGTCCCACGGCGCACGACCAGGCGGTCCACGGCGAGCAGGTCGAGGCACTCCGCGGGGCCGTGAAGCACCTCACCGGCGAACAGCAGGAGGTCCTGCTGCTGCGGTTCGCGGAGAACCTCTCGAGTCGTCAGGTCGCCGTCAAGCTGGGAAAGAACGAGGGCGCGATCCGCGCTCTCCAATTCCGCGCCCTGGGACGTTTGCGCAAGCTGCTCCACGAGATCGCGTAGCGCCGGGTGCGCGGCGTCGAGCCGTACACTCGGGTCTAGGACCTGTGATGCGCTTCCGCCTTCTTCCCCTCGTTCTCGCCGCGGTGTTCGCCGCCTCGTGCGCCCTGGTGCCCCCCGAAGTCACGCGCCAGATCGGCGGCGGCCAGTCGAGTTACAGGACGGCCGAAGCGGCGTTCCACGTCCTCCTGGAGCGTCACGTTGACCGCCCGGGCTCGAAGGAGCTGCTGGCAGGCGCTCTCGACGGTGTCGAGGCGCAGCTGAAGCGCGACGGCATCGCGGACGCGAAGGTCGATCGGCCCGCGTTCACCGGCAGCAGCGAATCCGACTTTGCCAAGTTCTCTGAGACCCTGAACGCCGTCGGCCAGCATTACGCGGGGGAGAAGGCCGAGACGCTCGAGCGGGCGGCGACCGACGGCATGGCGAAGTCGCTGAACGAGTGCCACACCTATTACCTCGACCCCGACCGGGCCAAGAGCTTCAACCAGCCGCCGGGTCCCTATTCCGGCATCGGGGCGCAGATCCAGGCGGCTTCGCCGAACGAGCTGCCGGAGATCACGAACGTGTTTCCCGACAGCCCCGCCGAGAAGGCGGGCGTGAGCTCCGGGGACAAGATCAAGACGGTGGACGGCACCGACGTGCTCGGTTTCACGGCGGAAGAGGTCGCGAACCGCATCAAGGGGCCCGAAGCCACGACCGTGCGCCTGACGCTCGTCCGCCAGGGGACCGCGAAGGAATTCTCGATCGTGCGCGCGAAGCTCGTGCCGCCCCGGGTGATCACGCAGACCCTCGACAGCGGGACGATCGGCTACATCGAGGTGGGCGCCCTGAACGGCGACGTCGCCGACCTCGTGGCAGCTGACGTGAAGCGCGCCGTCAGCGCAGGCGCGAAGGCGTACATCCTCAATCTTCGCAACGACCCCGGCGGCGATCTGTCCTCCGCGGTGAACATCGCGAGTGTGTTCGTAAAGGACGCGACGCTGGTGTACCAGACGGGGCGCGACGGGCAGCGGCAGCCGCTGCGCACGAACGACCGCTACTTCAGCGGTTTCGACAAGCCGCTGGTGGTGCTCGTGAACAAGAACTCTGCCTCCGGTGCGGAGATCATCGCGGCGGGAGTGCGCGCGAACAGTGTCGGCACCGTCCTGGGTCAGCGGACCGCCGGCTGCGTGGGGATCGGCCAGCCGCGCGAGATGCCCGACGGGGGCATCCTCCTCGTGACCCTCGCTCGCATGCAGGACGCGAAAACGGGCGAAGAGCTGAACGGACCGGGGCGGGGCGTGGTGCCCGATGTGACGGTCGCCGGCGACGACAACGCCGCGAGCCGAGACGCGGCCATCTCCTTCCTGAAGGGAAGGCTGTGACCACCCCGTCCTAACCCGCGCTCGTCAATCCGAGCGCGACGAGGCCGCCCGCGAGAACGACGACCCCGACGTACTGATTCGGCGCGAGCCGCTCGCCGAGGAATCCGATCGCGAGACCGGCCGGGAGCAACGGATAAACCGCGCTGCCCGTCGCCACGACGGACGCGAAGCCCGACTGCACGCCGAGCACGTATGCCACGTTGGCCGCCATGTCGAAGGTCCCGACGACGGTCACGAGCGTCAGATCGCGCAAGTCGAACCTTGCGGGCCGAGCCTGCGGCCGCACCGCGAACAAGGTCGCGAAGAGCACCACGCTGGTGACCCGCATCAGGAGGACGGTCGCGAGCCCGTCCTGCGCCCGCGTCGCCACCGACAGCAGCGCCGCCCAGCAGCCGAAGCCGAGCATCGCGAGCGCGGCCAGGCGCACGCCGGGATCGGAGCGTCGGGCGAGCGCGACGAATCGCCGCACGTCGGTCGATGTCAGCATGACGCCGACGAAGGTCGCCCCGATGGCGAGTCCCTGCGGGACGCTCAGGCGTTCCCCGAGGAAGACGACGACCAGGACAACGGTCACCGCGAGGTACGCGGAGCCGATCGGACTCACGACCGCGATCTGCCCGACCGCGAGCGCCTGGAAGAAGAGGGCGATCGATACCGACCCGACGATAGCCAGCGCGATGGCGTACGGCAGTTGAGCGACGTCCAGAGGGGGCCAAAGACCGAGCGCCAGAAGCGTCGGGACGTAGAGCAACGTGCCGAGGAGCTCCATCCCGAACATCGTCCCGAACACCCCCAGGCGCCGTGATGAGATGGCCCCGGTGTAGTCGGCGAGGCCCCAGGCCAGCGCGGCGCCCATCCCGTACAGGAGCGCGGTCAATGGGCCGCCCCTCCGCATGGGCCGCCGCGGTCGCTGACGCCGTGCATACGCAGCCGGATCCGCGCGCGGCCGATCGGACGACGCTTCGCGCGGACCATCGGGTCGCTCGTCGTCAGATGACGAGCTCGCGGGGGGCCGTCGTCAGGTTCCGCGCGCCGCCCGCGGTGATGACGAGCATGTCCTCGAGCCTCACTCCGCCGACCGCGGGGTCGTAGAGCCCTGGCTCGACCGTCACGACGTCGCCTTCCTCCAGAGCCTTCGTGCCGCCGCGGCCGATCCCGGGCGCCTCGTGGATCTGTAGGCCGACGCCGTGGCCCGTGCCGTGGATGAATCCGCGCGGCGTCCCGCCGTTCCCACCATGCTTCTGTCCCGGGCGGAGGGTGTCGTAGCCGGCCTCGAAGATGACGTCTTCCACGAGCTCGTGCACCTCGCGTCCGGCGATGCCGGGCCGCAGCGCCGCGATCCCGGCGTCCTGCGCCAGCTTGACCACCTCGTACATCCTGACGACCTCGTCGGACGGCGGGCCCTTCGAGACCGTGCGCGTCATATCGGCGTAGTACCGCGTGCTCGCGTGCATGGGATAGATGTCCATGACGATCGCCTCGCCCGGACGGAGGGGTCCGCTGCCGATGGCGTGAGGATCCGCCGCCTGCTTACCCGGAGCGGTGATGGTGCTTTCCGGCGTCGCGCAACCGAGACCGAGGAGCTCGGTCTCGACGATGGCGCGAAGGCGCTCGGCCGTGAACGTCGTGCCGTCCAGGATGAGCGTCCCGTCAGCCTCAGAGGCGGTGGCGCGCCGCAGCGCGGCGACGCCCGTGGCCCACGCGGCCTCCGTGGCGCGCTGCGTGGCCTCGATCCACGCGACCTCATCGGGGCGCTTGTGGCGCCGGCGGAGCAGCACGTCGTCGTCGACGACGAGCTCGATCCCCGCAGCGCGCAGGCGATCCGCCAGACCGATCGGGAAGTAGCCAGGCACCGCGACGCGGCGCAGCCGGCGCTCCTGGAGGAAGCGGTGCCCGATCGTCGCGATCAGCTCGTCGCCGATGACCCCGCGCCTGCTGAGCTCGGTCAGGCCGAAGTCGTCCATGTTCCGAACGGCGGTCGCGCGAGACTGCTTCTCCGCGCGCCCGTACTCGAGCGGCGAGGTGACGATCACGATCTCCCCGTCGGCATCGAGCGTGATGAAGGGATCAGGCGCCAGGAAGCCCGTCGCGTAATAGACGTCCGGGAAACGGTAGGCATCGGCGTAGAAGAGCAGGGGCAGGCCGCTGGCTGGAGCGCTGGCCTTCGGCATCGTCTCACTTTACCGATCGGCGTGTCGTGTCGCCGCCGACGCTACACGGTCCCGCGCGAGCGCGGGTTCAACTGTGTTACATGTGGACGCTCCATGAGCACAGGGTCTCGCGGGCGCGTCGGGCGGCGCGGCAGCGGGATGTTTCAATAGCCGCGGTGCGTAATTGGATGCGCGGCGGACTCGCTGCACGCGTGCGGCGGGGCCGTCAGGCCGCGGAGCAGGCCGACCGCGACAAGGAGCTTTCGCTCATCCAGCACCTCGCGGAGCTGCGAACGCGGCTGGTCATCGCCGCGATGGGCGTGGCGGCGACGACGATCGTCTCGTTCTTCTTCGCGACAGACGTCATCAAGTTCCTCGAGGCCCCGGCGCACCTTGGAAAGCCGCTTCAGATCATCAGTCCCACCGAAGGCTTCACCACGTACATGCGCGTCGCGCTGTTCAGCGGGATCGCCCTGGCGATGCCGCTCATCCTGTACGAGATCTTCGCGTACATCGACCCGGCGCTGCACCGGAACGAGCGTCGTTTCATCCTGTCGCTCGGGCCGTTCATCCTCCTGTTGTTCGTCGGGGGCATGGCATTCTGCTACTACGTTCTGCTCCCGAACGCGATCCAATTCCTCTTCACCTTCGGCTCCGAGGTCTTCGAGGCAAGTCCGCGCGCGTCGGAATACATCTCGTTCGTGACGACCTTCATCCTCGGTGTTGGGATCGTTTTCGAGATGCCGGTCATCATCTTCGGCCTGGTGAAGGCGCACGTGGTCAAGCGGACGTGGCTCACCAAGCAGCGCCGCTACGTGTTCCTCCTCGTCTTCGTGCTGGGCGCGGTCATCACGCCCACACCGGATCCGTTCAACCAGACCCTGGTCGCCATCCCGATGTACCTGCTCTTCGAGCTGGGTCTGCTGCTCGCTCGCATCGCCTGACGCCCCCGACGTAACGGTCGGCGGGGGCCATGACGGAACGCCATGACCCCGCCGCGGCGGGCGTTCAGAGTGACGTGGTCATGGTTGCATGGGTGACGAGCGTGCGATCGACCACCGCGATCGGGGGCGACGCGGCGGCGCTCGACGAACCCGCCGAGCGAAGCACGCCGCTGCTCGACGATGTGCTGGCGTGGCTCGTCGAACGCGGCGGCTCCGATCTCATCATGACCGTGGGTATCCCCCCGAGCGGACGCCTGGACGGGACGCTGCAGCCGTTCGGCGAGGACGCGCTGACACGCGAGGACCTGCGGGCGCTCATCCACGGCATCACCACCGACGGCCAGCGCCGCGCGCTGGAACAGGAGCGCGATCTGGACTTTTCGTTCAACTGGCGGAACAAGGCGCGCCTGCGAGCGAACGCGTTCCACCAGCGCGGGTCGCTCGCGCTGGCGCTTCGCGTGCTGCCGCACGCGATCCCCGAACCGGAAGCGCTCGGTATCCCGCGTGTCTGCGTCGACTGGGCGGATGGATACCACGGTCTGGTCCTCGTCACCGGGCTGACGGGATCCGGGAAATCCACCACGCTCGCGTCGCTCGTGGACCGGATCAACCGCAGACGGGCCGTCCACATCATCACCATCGAAGATCCGATCGAGTACATGTACGGCCACGGCGAAGCCGTGGTGAACCAGCGCGAGGTCGGGTCAGACGCCTTGTCCTTCGCACGCGGCATACGCGCCGCCCTGCGCGAGAACCCCGACGTCCTGCTCGTGGGTGAGATGCGACCTCGAGACCATCCAGATCGCGTTGACCGCGGCCGAAACGGGACACCTGGTCTTCGCGACCCTGCACACGAACGACGTCGCGCAAACGGTGGACCGCGTGGTCGATGTCTTTCCATCGTCGCAACAGCAGCAGGTGCGGGTCCAGCTGGCCAACAGCCTGGTCGGCGTGCTGCACCAGGTCCTGCTGCCTCGCCGTGGCGGCGGCCGCGTGGCGGCGCACGAAGTGATGGTCGCCACATCGGCGGTCCGAAACCTCATCCGCGAGGGCAAGTCGACGCAGATCCGCAACGTCGTCCAGACCGCCGCCGGCCATGGCATGCAGACGCTCGAGAGCGCGCTGAAGCGACTCGTTGAGGACGGGGTCATCAGCCGCGAAGACGCGATCACGCGCAGCGCTCACCCACTCGAACTCGCTGCGTCATCCGGACCTCATCACCGCCGCGGTCCGTTCATGCACCATCGTTTGACCCGGGCCAACTAGCCCGCGGTCCTCAGCGGTTGAGGCCCCTACCAGATCTCCGGGCGCTCCGAGGCCGGCCTGGCCAACGCGCCGTCCTCGCACCCGAACGCGGCGAAGAACTCGGGCATGTTCGAGAGCGGTCCGTTGACGCGGTAGCGCGACGGCGAGTGGGGATCGATGTTCAGCCGCACGCGAAGCGCGTCGTCGCGGATCTGGCTACGCCAGCTCTGGGCGTGACCGAGGAAGAACCGCTGCTCGGCGGTGAAGCCGTCCTCGTCGGCGCCCGACAAACCGGCGCGCGACCTGCGGAGCGCGGCCAGGGCCAGCTTCACACCGCCAAGATCCGCGATGTTCTCCCCGAGCGTCAGGCGCCCGTTCACATGTTGGCCGGGCAAGGGCTCATAACCCTCGAACTGCTTGACCATGAGATCCGTGCGCGCGTCATACGCGCTCCGGTCCTCCGGCCGCCACCAGTCCTCCAGATTGCCGTCCGCGTCGAACTTGCTTCCCTGGTCGTCGAACCCGTGCGTCATCTCGTGGCCGATGACGACTCCGATGGAGCCGTAGTTCACCGCGTCGTCCGCGGCAACGTCGAAGAAGGGGCGTTGGAGTATCCCGGCCGGGAACACGATCTCGTTCATCGAGGGGTTGTAGTAAGCGTTCACCGTCGGGGGCGACATGTTCCACTCATCGCGGTCGACGGGAACGCCGAGCTTGGCGAGGTTCCGCCGCAGCTCGAACTCGGCGGCCCGCACCGCGTTCCTCACGTAAGGCCCCCGGTCGATCACCAGGGCCGAGTAGTCGCGCCACGAGTCCGGGTATCCCATCTTCACGCGGAAGGCGTCGAGCTTTCGCACCGCCTGCTGCCTTGTCGGCTCGCTCATCCACGGCAGCTCGCTGATCCGCTCGCGGAACGCCGCTCGCAGATCGTCCACCATCCCAAGCACGCGGCGCTTCGCCTCGGGCCGGAACACGCGGTCCGCGAACAACCGGCCGAGCGCCTCCCCGAGGTCCGCGTCCACCCGCTCGGCGACGCGTCGCCAGCGCGGATGCTTCTCGCGGATCCCCTGCAATACGCCACCGTTGAAGGCGAACGACTCGTCGACGAACGCTGCATTGAGCAGCGGGGCGAGTGAACGGATGAGGTGCCATCGCAGGTAGATCTTCCATTCCTCGAGTGATGCCTGTGCAGCCACCGCCGCGAGCTCCCGAAAGAATTCGGGCTGCCGGACGTTGACCTTGTCGACAGGCGGAGCGCCGAGGGCGGCCAGGTAGCTGGACCAGTCGAGACCCGGTGCCTCATCCGCCAGCTCCCGCAAGGCCATCTTGTGATGCGTCTTGTATGGATCACGCTGGTCGACACGCTGCATCGACGCTCCGGCGAGCCTTGACTCGAGCGACAGGACGGTCTCGGCGCTCCGCCGTGCATCGGCCGCGCCCTCGCCGAGAAGCTCGCACATCCGTGCCACGTGGGCGCGGTACGCGCGGCGGATCTCCTCGGACTTCGCGTCAGCTCGTGCGTAGTAGTCGCGGTCGGGCAGACCCAGGCCGGCCTGCTGCAGATGAACGAGATTGACGCCGCTGTTCTTTGGATCGGGACGGATGAAGACATGGAAACCCGGGCGGGCGCCGCCGGCGTGCAGCCCGGCGAGCAGCGTCGGGAGCTCGCCACGGTCTGCGATCCCGTCGATGCGCTCGATCTCCGGGGCGATCGGCGCGGGGCCGGCTCCCTCGACCGCGGCTTCGTCCATGCCGCTCGCGTAGTAGTCGCCGACCTGCTGCTGTACCGAACCGGCTGGGGCGGGGGTCGACGCGGCCTCCTCGAGGATCTCGTGCAGGATCGCCCAGTTGCGGTCGCGGATCTCGGTGAACGCCCCGAAGACCGGCTCGTCGGCGGGGATCGGCGTGCGGTCGAGCCACGCCCCGTTGGCGTAGCGAAAGAAGTCGTCGCACGGCCGCACGGACGGATCCATGTTGTCGCGTTCGATGCCGACCCTCGCACCAGCCATGACGGCCACTGTACCGTCGCGCCGACGCCGCGCCCCAGGCTCGCGTCGACTGGCACCGCGTCTGCACCGAGGGCAACGATGGAACAGGAACAGCGCGGACCGACGGGATCGCCGGACAAGGACCCGTACGAATGGAGCGCGGGGGACGAGCGCATGAACGGGCCGCAGGCGTCGTATCTCCGGACCTCTCGCGCGAGGCGAACGAGCCGTTCGACGAAACGCTGACCAAGGCCGAGGCATCAAAGCGCATCGACGAGCTGCAGCAGAAGACAGGACGGGGCAAGGAACCTCAGGAATGAAGGACAAGACGCCGCGCAACAAGATGGGCGAGACGCCCACGCATACCCCCGAGCAGACCAAGAAGCGGCTCAACGAGAAGAAACAGGGTCAGCAGGGCAAGGCGAACCGAGGCCGGACGGATTCGAAAGGCGGGTCCGTCAGCTAGCCGTTCACGACCCGCCGCCAGTCACGTGCAGGATCTGTCCCGCGATGTACGACGCGTCTGCTCTATGTCGGCGGCGGGCGCTGCGGCCGTGCGGCCTTCTTCTGGGGGGACAATTCAGCCCTTCCTCTTTCGAGCGCTAACGCTCTTCGTGGTGGTGCCGACCAGGCAATTCGGTACCTCCCTGAACTTTCGAACAGGGCCGACGTGCAAGGATCGCGCGCGCATGACCATGCTTCATTCTGGTATGCCACTTGCGCTCGGTGGCGGCCGTGCCTCTGTCGGACGTGTTGTGCTTTTCCCACCTGCGCTGGGACTTCGTGTACCAGCGGCCTCAACACCTCATGACCCGCTGCTCGGCCGGGCGGCGCGTCTTCTTCGTCGAAGAGCCCGTTTTCGACGGCGGACCCTCGCTCGAGCTCCTGCCGAGCGGGACGGTGACCGTGGCCCTCCCCCACCTGCCGGTCGAGCACGACCGGCGCACGATCGATCGGCAGCTGCGCGCTCTGGTGGACACCTTCGTCCGAGAGCACGGTGTAGGCGCGGACCGCGTCCTGTGGTTCTACACGCCGATGGCGATGGAGTTCGCCGGCCATCTCGAGGGGTCCTGCGTGGTCTACGACTGCATGGACGAGCTCTCCGCCTTCCTCGGCGCACCCGAGGAGCTGCGGGCGAACGAAGCCCGACTGCTGGCCCGTGCCGACCTCGTGTTCACCGGGGGGCGCTCGCTGTTCGAGGCGAAGCGCTCGCTTCATCCCAGCGTCCATGCCTTTCCGAGCAGCGTCGACAGATCCCATTTCGCCGCCGCGTCATCCGCTGACCCTCCCGATCAGGAGAGCCTGCCTCACCCGCGAGCGGGTTTCTTCGGGGTCATCGACGAGCGCATGGATCTCGGCCTTCTGGACGGCCTTGCGACGGCACACCCGGAGTGGTCGCTGGTAATGGTCGGTCCCGTGGTCAAGATCGACCCCGCCGGGCTGCCCCGGCGCCCGAACATCGCGTACCTGGGCCGGAAACCCTATTCCGAGCTCCCGTCCTACATCGCCAATTGGGACGTCGCGCTGCTGCCCTTCGCTCGCAACGCGGCGACGCGCTTCATCAGCCCGACCAAGGTCCTCGAATACATGGCCTCCGGGCGTCCCATCGTGTCCACGTCCATCCGCGACATCGTCGAGCCCTATGGCGCGCTCGGTCTGGTCCGCATCGCGGACACGGTGCAGGAGACATCGGCCGCCGTCATGGCTGCCATGGCGGAGTCGGGCGCGTCCCGCGCGGCGGCCTTCGATCGCTACCTCGCGACGACCTCCTGGGATCGGGTCTGGTCCGACATGGCGCGTCTGATCCAGCAAGCCGCCGCTGTCGGGACGCGACCGGCCGTCGCCGCGGCGGCCGCAGTCTGATGTTCGACTACGTCGTCGTCGGCGCCGGCTATGCGGGCAGCGTCCTCGCCGAGCGGCTCGCGACACAGATGGATCAGCAGGTGCTCTTGGTGGATCGCCGGCCGCACGTGGGGGGCAACGCGTTCGACTATTACAACGACGACGGCATCCTCGTCCACCGCTATGGGCCGCACATCTTCCACACCAACTCCGCGGCCGTCTATGAGTACCTGAGCGGGTTCACCAAGTGGCGCTCGTACCAGCACCGTGTTCTCGCGAGCGTCGATGGGCGGCTCGTTCCGTTCCCGATCAACCTCGACACGCTGAACGAGCTGTACGGGCTCCACCTCACGGCCGGCGAGGTCGAGCCCTTCCTGGCGACCCGCGCCGAGCCGCGGCAGCCGATCCGAACGTCCGAGGACGTCGTCGTGAGCAAGGTCGGGCGCGAGCTCTACGAGAAATTCTTCAGGAACTACACGCGCAAGCAGTGGGGACTCGACCCGTCGGATCTCGACGCCACCGTGACGGCGCGCATCCCGGTGCGTCACAACAGCGACCCGCGCTACTTCTCCGACCGCTTCCAGGCGATCCCGCTGCACGGCTACACGCGGATGTTCGAGTCGATGCTGACCCGGCCGAACATCAAGATCCTGCTGAATGCGGACTGGCGCGAAGTCGAGGGCGTGATCCCCTACCGGAACCTCGTCTACACGGGCGCGATCGACGAGTTCTTCGACTTCCGATTCGGCAGGCTGCCCTATCGGTCGCTGGACTTCGCGTTCGAGACGCTCGACACCGAGGTCGCGCAGCCGGCTCCGGTCATCAATCATCCGAACGAGCACGCCTACACCCGCGTGACCGAGTTCAAGTACCTGACGGGTCAGCGACATCCGAAGACGACATTGGTCTACGAATACCCGAAGGCCGAGGGCGACCCGTACTACCCGGTACCGCGCCCGGAGAACACGACGCTGTACAAGAGATACAAGGCGCTCGCCGATGCCACGGCTGGCGTGACATTCGTCGGCCGTCTCGCGACGTACAAGTACTACAACATGGACCAGGTGGTGGCGCAGGCGCTGGCGGTGTTCGACCGCATCCGTGCCGCTCGCGGGTCCGATGAGCCGGAGGCGATCGATGCGCACCGAGCGCGGCACCGCGAGCTCACCGGAGCTGTGGGCGGGGGTGGAGTGCACCCACAACCGCGTCTACGACCGCTACTTCGACCAGCTCGACCGTAGCGGCCACAGCACCCGCGACGCGGACATCGCCCTCATCGCCGGTCTCGGCGTGCGGGCCGTCCGGTACCCCGTTCTCTGGGAGCGCGTGGCGCCGAACGGGATCGCCCGCGCCGACTGGTCGTGGACCGACCGCCGGCTGACGGATCTGCGCGCCCGCGGACTACGGGTCATCGCGGGGCTGGTGCACCACGGGAGCGGGCCCGCATCGACGAACCTGCTGGACCCGAGTTTCCCCGCCGCGCTCGCGGAGTACGCGCGCGCGGTGGCGGTGCGCTATCCGTGGCTGCGCGGCTTCACCCCCGTCAACGAACCGCTCACGACGGCGCGGTTCAGCGCGCTGTACGGGCACTGGTATCCGCACGCGCGCGACGACCTCGCTTTCGCGCGCGCGCTGCTCGCGCAGTGCCGCGCCACCGTTCTCGCGATGGCCGCGATCCGGGAGGTGACGCCGGGTGCGCGGCTGATCCAGACCGAGGACCTCGGCAAGACCTTCAGCACCCCCCGGCTCGGCTACCAGGCCGCGTTCGAGAACGAGCGGCGGTGGCTGTCCCTGGACCTGTTGAGCGGCCGGGTGGGCCCGCAGCATCCGCTGTGGCCGTGGCTGGTCGGGGTCGGCATCGAGGAGCGCGAGCTCCGCTGGTTCGAGGATCACGCGTGCCCGCCGGACATCGTCGGCCTGAACCACTACATGACGAGCCAGCGCTTCCTGGACGAGCGCCTGCCCCTCTACCCGGAGGCCGCGCACGGGGGCAACGGGCGGCAGCGCTACGCCGACGTCGAAGCCGTGCGCGCGCGGCGCGCGGGTATCGAGCGACCTCGCGACCTCCTCGGCGCCGCGTGGGAACGCTACGGACTGCCCCTCGCGATCACCGAGGTGCACACCTGGTCCACGCGGGAGGAGCAGATGCGCTGGTTCATGGAGGCCTGGGACGACGCGCGGGCGGTGCGCGCGCGCGGCGTCGACGTACGGGCGGTGACGGCGTGGGCGGTCTTCGGCGCGTATGACTGGGACAGGCTCGCGACGAGCGAGGGCGACCACTACGAGCCCGGCGCTTTCGACGTATCGAGCGGGGCGCCTCGCCTGACCGCGCTCGGCTCGCTTCTGCGCGAGGTCGGCGCGGGCCGCCGGCCGGCGCACCCCGCCCTGCCCGGAACGCCGTGGTGGCGCCGCCCCGAGAGAATGCGCTACGGCCCCGTGCGCGTGGGGGCCCGAGGAAGCTCCACCGGGGCCCGGGCGACGCTGCCGCTCCTCGTCACCGGCGGAGGGGGGACGCTGGGCCGCGCCCTCGGCTGCGCGTGCGACGAGCGCGCGCTTTGCCATCGCACGACGGCGCGCGCCGAACTCGACATCACGGACGCGAGCGCGGTCCGCGACGCGCTCGCCGCGATCCGGCCCTGGGCCGTCATCAACGCCGCTGGATACGTGCGCGTGGACGAGGCCGAATCGGACGCGCGCTGCTGGTCGGAGAACGTGGACGGGCCACTGGTGCTCGCCGAAGCATGCGCGCGGGCGGGCATCCCGCTCGTCACCTTCTCGTCGGATCTCGTGTTCGATGGCGCGAAGGGCTCCGCCTACGTGGAGTCCGATGGCACCTCCCCCCTGTCGGCGTACGGTCGCTCGAAGGCCGCCGCGGAGAAAGGCGTGCTCGAGCGGCACGACCGCGCGCTCGTCGTGCGCACCAGCGCCTTCTTCGGACCCCTCGACCGGTACAACTTCGTCACCGCTACGGTCACCGCGCTGGCCGAAGGCCGCACCGTCGCGGCCGCCTCGGACGTCACCGTCTCGCCGACATACGTGCCCGACCTCGTGACCGCGGTCCTGGACCTGCTGATCGACGGCGAGTCCGGGATCTGGCACCTCGCCCAACGCGGGAGCATCACGTGGGCGGAGTTCGGCAGGGCCGCCGCGCAGGCCGTGGGCGTCGACGACCGCCTCCTTCGGCCGGTCCAGGCCGGGCAGATGGGATGGCTCGCGCGGCGCCCGGCGAACAGCGCGCTCGCCAGCGCCCGCGGCGTGCTCATGCCGCGCCTGGAGGACGCGCT
>JBBQVQ010000051.1:0-15650 GCA_038211425.1 Candidatus Limnocylindria bacterium
TGGCTCCACGCCGTGGACGATGTCCACGATGGCCTCGCCGTACGCGGCGCGGTCGGCCGACTGCACGCCGAAGGCGAGACGCGGATCGCGCGCCAGGTTCCGCGCCCATCGCGTGCGATCGCTGCCTTCGAAATACAGGACGCCGTCGACCCACACACCCCACTGCTGCACGAGATGGGGGCTCCCGTGGGGATCGGTCGTCGCGATCCAGAGATAGGGGAACCCGTGGAGGATCCGCTCGACCGATGCCCAGGTGAGCATCCCCTTCGGGGCCATCGTGATGTAACCCTCGGGCAGCCGCGGTCGGTCGCGCGAGGGTGCGCTCACAGGTCCGCCACTCGGAGTGATCTCACCACGGGCTTGCTACCCAGCCGCCTTTGTTTGCCGTGACGGTCACCCCGCGGCCCGAATAGCACCCGGGTGTGCCACGCCCACCGAACTCCGCGGGCGTCACGCGATCGGCGCGCCCCAGAGCGGGAACCAGCGCCCGAGGTCGGGCTCGATCGGCAGCTGCTTGCCGAGGATCGCGCGCACCCGGAGCTCGGCTTCGTTGTCGCGACGTTCACCGGGGCGGGGCGCGAACGGATAGAACGTGCCGCGCTTGTACAGATAGACCAGGCACACGCTCTGGTCCGGTTGAGAGGGCGAGTTGGACGCCGGGCCGGAGCCTCCACGCGAGGCCGGGGCGGGGGCGGTGGCCGGTGCCGAACTCGAAACAGGATCGGGCGCAGGGATCGAAGCGGGGTCCGGCCCACCGATCGCGCCGGACGCCGACGGAGCGAACGCGAATACCGCGCAGAGAAGCGCGGGGCCGAATCCCTTGTCGGTGAGCGATGCGTTCACGAGATGCACGGCACCGACGAGGTCCTCGATCTGCGGATCGTCGAGGACGACCCAGTGGTAGCCGTACGAGTCGTCCTCCTGGCGCAGGGTCGTGCCTGAGTCGCTCGCGCTGCGCTGGAGCAGCTGATCGAGCTCGCGGCGCATGTCCGCGAATCCCTCGCCGGACGCCGGCTTGAACGCGACAGCGGCGCGGCCGCTCGGACGCAGCCCCGCCTCCTCGAGGGTCACCGCGGCGCTGGGCAGCGCGAAGAGCACATCGAGGTTCGGCTGCTTCTGCTTGGTCCGGCCGAACAGCGCGTCCAGCATGCTCATCCCGCCCGGGCGAGCTCCGTTTCTATCTGCGCGAGCTGCTCGAGCCGGCGCTCGAGACTCGGGTGTGAAGAGAACAGCGAGGACAGGCTGAAGCCGGATGCCAGCGCCGGAACGAAGAAGAAGGCGTTGAGCGGCTCGGCGTTGCGCAGGTCGCGCGTGGGGATCGCCGCCATCTCGCCGGTCACCTTCACCAGCGCGGCCGCGAGCGTCGAGGGCCTGCCGGTGAGGATCGCGGCGGACCGGTCGGCGGACAGCTCCCGGTAGCGTGAGAGCGCGCGCGTCAGCAGGAAGCTGATCGCGTACACGACCGCCGAGACGAGGATTATCGCCATCACCATGGCCGTGCCGCGGTCCTCGTCGCGGCGATCGCGGCCGCCGCCGAACCCGCCGTACAAGCCGGTGTACATGAGGGAGCGCGTTATGAGGCCGGCCAACAGGCCGAGAAAGCTGGCGATGGTCATGACCACCACGTCGCGGTGCGCGACGTGCGAAAGCTCGTGGCCGAGCACGCCTTCGAGCTCGCCCTCGTCGAGCCTGCGCATCAGCCCGGTGGTGACGCAGAGCACGGAGTTCGCCTGGCTGCGCCCGGTGGCGAAGGCGTTGGGCATGTCGTTCTGCGCGACAGCGATCCGCGGCTTCTTCATGTCCGCCAGCGTGCAGAGGCGATCGACGACGCCGTGGAGCATCGGCGCCTCCTCGGCGCTGACCTCGTGCGCGCCGAGCGAGAACAGGGCGATCCGGTCGGACAGGTAGTACTGGAGCAGGAAGAAGCCGCCGACCACGAGGGCGATCATCAGGGTCGGGACCCCGAAGGCGATGAGGGCGGCGATGAAAACGACGTACACCAGACCCAAGAGGAAGATCACGAGCGCCATCCGGGTCGCTAGCGCGCTGTCGCCGGGGAAGCCGCGTTGGGTCATCGTCCCGGGATCAGCCCTTCATCGCCGAGCATCTCGCCGACCTGGTCGAGCGTCGCGTCGGCCGGCGGCAGCACGAGGTCGGATGGACCGAGGTGGTCGTCAGCCACCGGCTTCGCGACCTCGCGGATGCGGGCGAGGAGGGTCGCAAGCGCCTTCTTGAACCGCTCGTCGTCGCCCGCGTCGACCGCCTGCACGAGCACGTCGTCGAGTCGATTCAGTTCGTCGATCGCCCCGGAGGGCACGTCGAACTGCCCCTCCTCGAGGATCCGGAGGATCACGAGGCGCTCTTGCTCTGCGCGTCGAGCGCAGGGCCGCCGACCTCGGCCTTCAGTCGCGTCAGCTCCGCCTCGACCGACGGCTTCACGCCGACCTTGTCGAGCTCCGCCTGGATGCTGTCGGTAGGCTGCGAGACGTCGTCGAGCGCCCCGGAGGCCATGAGCTCGTCGATCGCTCCGGCGCGTGCCTGCAGCTGCGCCGTCTTGTCCTCGGCGCGCTGCACCGCGAGACCGACGTCGCCCATCTCCTCAGACATCCCGGACATCGCCTCGCCGATCTGGGCCTGCGCCTCGGCGGCGGTGTACGTCGCCTTGATCGTCTCCTTACGGACGCGGAACGCCTGTACCTTGCCCTCGAGCCGGCTCGAGGCGTTCGTCAGCTTCGCTTCCTCCGCCTGGAGCTGGTCGCGCTGCGTCGCGAGGTCGCGAAGCTGCGCCTTGACCGCTTCGAGGCGAGTCAGCGCCTCGCGCGCCAGGTCCTCGCGGTTCTGGCCGACCGCGGCGCGGGCCTGGTCCTCCAGGTTGGTGCCCGACTGATGGAGCTGCTCCGCCTGGAGCTCGACGCGCTTGCGCGACGTCGCCACGTCGGCGAGTCCTCGACGCACCCGCTGAAGGAGCTCGAGCTGCCGCTGATATGACAGGTCCAGCGTTTCGCGAGGGTCTTCGGCGCGGTCCAGCATCTTGTTGGCCTTGCCACTGAAGATGGCCGCGAGCCTTTGCATCAGTCCCATTTGAAACTCCCCACCGTTGTCGTTCCAGCGTATCGCACGCTGCAGCGAGGTTCGGCGGCGGTCGGCGCCCCCGCTTGCCCCCTTGGCGCTCCCGACCACCGGTGAGCCCGGCGCGCCACAATCACCCCGTGGTCGAGGGGCGGCGCCTCGTTCCGGTCCTTTCGCCGACGTCACCGGCTGAGCGACGGCACTGAGCAAGGGCTCCGTTTCGCGGGTGCGCGCGCCGGAGTCCTCCGGCCGGAACAGCCGCGGTCCTGCGTGAGCGGCGGGCAGCTCGCGGTGGACGACCTTCACCTCCGCTTCGGCGGCGTGGTCGCGCTCGCCGGCGTGAGCCTCGACGTCCCAAAGGGATCGATCTTCGCCGTGGTCGGCCCGAACGGCGCCGGCAAGACCTCCCTCCTGAACGCCGTGTCCGGCCTCTACCATCCGAGCCGGGGCCGCGTGCGCTTCGAGGACCGCGACATCACCTCGCTCCCGCCGCACCGCGTGGCGCGGCTCGGCATCGCGCGCTCGTTCCAGAACATCGAGCTCTTCGCCGGCATGACGGTCCTCGACAACCTGATGCTCGGGCGCCACGTCCACATGCGCAGCGGCGTCCTCGCGGGCGGCCTCTACTGGGGCGCGGCGCGCCGTGAGGAGCTCGCGAACCGCCGCGTCGTCGAGGATGTCATCGACTTCCTCGAGATCGAGGCCATCCGCTCGCGCACCGTCGGGACGCTCGCGTACGGCCTTCAGAAGCGGGTCGAGCTCGGCCGGGCGCTGGCCCTCGAGCCGCACCTGCTGCTGCTGGACGAGCCGATGGCCGGCATGAACGTCGAGGAGAAGGAGGACGTCGCGCGGTTCATCCTCGACATCAACGAGGAGCGCGGCGTGACGGTGGTCCTCATCGAACACGACATGGGCGTGGTCATGGACATCTCGACGCGCGTCGCCGTCCTCGACTTCGGGAAGAAGATCGCGGAAGGGACCCCGACCGAGATCCGCGCGCACCCGGACGTCATCAAGGCGTACCTGGGGCAGGAGTCCGCGGCGCTCCGCGAAGCCGAGCGCGAGGCGCGCGCCGCGGCGCCGCCCTCGTGACGCTGCCGCAGGTCCTCCGCCGCAACGCCGAGCGCTGGGGCGGGCGCCGTGTCGCGCTTCGCGAAAAGGAGCTCGGCATCTGGCAGGCGACGTCGTGGGCGGCCTACGACTCGCACGTTCGCCGCTTCGCGCTCGGGCTCCGCAGCCTGGGCTTCCGGCGTGGCGACCGCCTGGCGATCGTGGGCGACAACCGCCCCGAGTGGGTCTACGCGGAGCTCGCTGCTCAGTCGCTCGGCGGCGCATCGGTCGGCCTGTACCAGGACGCGGTCGCGCCCGAGGTCGCGTTCGTCGTCGACCACTCCGACGCCCGCTTCGTCGTCGCGGAGGACCAGGAACAGGTCGACAAGCTACTGGACGCGCGGGCGCGGATGCCGCGACTCGAGCGCGTCGTGTACTACGACCCGCGCGGGCTGCGCGGCTATCCGATGGACATCCTCATCGCGTTCCCCGAGGTCGAGGAGCTCGGCGCGGGCGAGCCGGCCGCCACGTACGACGAGGAGGTCGCGCGCGGCTCCGACGACGACCTCGCTCTGCTCTGCTACACATCGGGCACGACGGGCGAGCCGAAGGGCGCGATGCTCACGCACGCCAACCTGCTCTCGATGGCGCGGAACCTCCTGGCCGTGGACCCCTGCGCCGAAGGCGACGAGTTCGTCTCGTTCCTGCCCCTCGCCTGGATCGGCGAACAGATGATGTCGGTATCGGCGGCGCTCACGGTCGGCTTCACCGTGAACTTCCCGGAGGAGCCTGAGACGGTCCAGGCGAACATCCGCGAGATCGGCCCGCACACGATGTTCTCTCCGCCGCGGATCTGGGAGAACCTGCTGTCCACCGTGCAGGTGAGGATCGAGGACAGCACCCGCGCCAAACGCCTCTTCTACCGCTGGGCGCTGCGCGCGGGCGAGGCCGCCGCGGACGCGGAGTTCGCGAAGCGCCGGATGTCGCCTGGGCTGCGCGCGTCGCGCGCCCTCGCGGAGCTGGCGGTCCTCGCCCCACTAAAGGACTCGCTCGGCCTCTCGCGCATCCGCCACGCCTACACCGGAGGCGCCTCGCTCGGGCCCGACACATTCCGCTTCTTTCACGCGCTCAACGTGAACCTGAAGCAGATCTACGGACAGACGGAGATCTCTGGCATCTCGGTCGTGCACCGTGACGGCGACGTCAAGTACGAGACCGTAGGCAAGCCGATCCCCGAGACGGAGGTGCGCGTCTCCGACACGGGCGAGATCCTGTCCCGCAGTCCCAGCGTCTTCAGGGGCTATTACAAGAACCCCGAGGCCACTGCCCGCTCGCTTCGGGACGGGTGGCTGCACTCTGGCGACTCCGGGCTCTTCGACGAGGACGGTCACCTCGTGGTCATCGATCGCATGTCCGACGTCATGCGACTTGCCGACGGCTCGAAGTTCTCCCCGCAGTACCTCGAGAACAAGCTGAAGTTCTCCCAGTACGTGCGGGAGGCCGTGGTCGTGGGACAGGACCGTCCGCATGTCGCCGCGCTCGTGAACATCGATGCCGCCAACGTCGGCAAGTGGGCGGAGACGCGGCAGATCGGCTACACCACGTACGCGGACCTCTCGCAAAAGTCGCAGATCTCGGATCTCGTCGCGGCGCACGTCGACCGCGTGAACCGGGATCTGCCCCGAGCCGCGCGCATCGCCCGCTTCGTGATCCTCCACAAGGAGCTCGACGCGGACGACGAGGAGCTGACGCGCACCCGGAAGGTCCGACGGCACTTCGTCGAGGAGCGCTACAGCGATCTCATCGGCGCCCTGTACGGCGGGGACGACGAGGTGCTCGTCGACACGGAGGTCCAGTATCGGTCGGGGAAGCGCGCGATCACCCGCGTCCCCGTGCGCGTTCGGTCGCTCGAGGTCGATCGTGTCGCCTGAACAGGTCTTCCTGCTGCAGATCATCGCCGGCGGCGTGGCCATCGGGGGCATCTACGCCCTCATCACGCTCGGCTTCGTCCTTATCTACAAGGCGACCGACGTCCTGAACCTGGCGCAGGGCGAGCTGCTCATGGTCGGGGCGTACGTTTCGTACGCGCTCCTCGCCCAGGTGGGGCTGCCGTTCTGGGCGGCGCTCGCTGGCACGATCATGTTCGCGCTCCTCCTCGGCCTCGTCATCGAGCGGGCGGCGCTGCGGCCGCTCATCGGCGAGCCGGTGATCTCCGTGATCATGGTCACCATCGGCCTTTCGATCGTGCTTCGCTCCGCGGTGATCCTCTTTTACGGCACCGAGTACCGCGCGTACCCGCCGGTGCTTCCCAAGGACGCGGTGACGCTGGGTCCGATCTCACTGCCCCTCGAGTTCGTCCTGTCGTTCGCCATCGCCATCGCACTCGTCGCCGCGCTCGCGGCGGTGTTCCGCTGGACGCGCCTGGGCATCGCGATGCGGGCCGTCGCCGACGACCAGCAGGCCGCGCTCTCGATGGGCATCGACGTCCGCTCCGTCTTCGCGCTCACCTGGGCGGCCTCCGCGGTCGTCTCGGCGATCGGCGGCATCCTGTTGGCGCAGATCCAGGGCGTGGGCATCCTGCTCGCGACGCTGGGCCTCAAGGCACTGCCGGTCGCGATCCTGGGTGGCCTCGATTCGCTCGCGGGGGCGGTCGTCGGCGGCATCGTCGTCGGCGTCCTCGAGAACCTCTCAGCCGGTTACCTCGACGCCGCGCTCGGCGGCGGGGTCCGCGACGTCGCGCCTTTCGTCTTCCTGGTGATCGTCCTGCTCATTCGCCCGTACGGGCTCTTCGGCAGGGAGCGGATCGAGCGTGTCTAGGCTGGCGTGGAGGCGCGAGTGCGGCGTGTTCCACACGTCGTATGCGGCCGACATGGCGCTGCGGCGGACGCCGCTCGCCAACCTGCGCCTCGCGCTGATCCTCGCCGTGGCCCTGATCTTCCCGTTCGTCGCCGACCGCTACGCGCTCTCGATCGCGAACCAGGTCGCCATCGCGGCCCTGGGAGCGCTCGGCCTCAATATCCTCGTCGGGTTCACGGGGCAGATCTCGATCGCGCAAGGCGCGTTCCTGGGCGTTGGTGCGTACACGAGCGCGTTCCTGACGACGAGGGCCGGCTGGCCCTTCTGGTTCGCGCTTCCCGCGGCCGGCCTCGTCACCGCGGCCGTCGGGAGCCTCTTCGGTGTGCCGTCGCTTCGCCTCAAGGGCCTCTACCTGGTCATCGCCACGCTCGCCGCCCAGGTCGTCCTCGAGTGGCTCATGGTCCACCTGGTCCCCATCACCGGGGGCAGCCAGGGCATCTTCAACATCCCTTCGCCGAGCCTTGGCCCGATCACCTTCGACAGCGAACGCTCGTACTACGCGCTGACCGTCGGCGCGCTCGCGCTCGGCCTCCTCTTCGCCGCGAATCTCTTCAGGACGCGCGTGGGACGGGCCTTCGTCGCGATCCGCGACCAGGACATCGCGGCGGCGGTCACGGGGGTCGACGTGTTCCGCTACAAGATCCTTGCCTTCGCGGTGAGCTCCTTCTACGTCGGTGCTGCCGGGTCGCTTCAGGCGCACCACGCGCTCATCGTCAGCCCCGAGAACTTCAGCGTCGCGGTGTCCATCGAGTACCTCGGGATGGTCATCATCGGCGGACTGGGGACCGTGAGCGGATCGGTGTACGGCGCGGCGTTCATCCGCCTGCTGCCCATCGTGCTCGCGACGGTGGCGCGATCGGTTCCCGGCCTTTCGGTCAACGTCAACGTGCTGAAGGAGGCCGTGTTCGGGCTGGCGATCATCGCCTTCCTCATCCTCCAGCCGCGCGGGTTGGCGAAGATCTGGCGCGACATCAAGGACTATTTCCGCCTGTGGCCCTTCGCATACTGAGCCGGCGAGATAGGGACCCCCGATGATGGAGCCTCGATGACCGAGCCACCCCGGACGCGCTTCGCCAAGAGCGGGGACCTCAACATCGCCTATCAGGTGGTCGGGGATGGGCCGTTCGATCTGGTCTGCGCCACGGGGTGGGTGTCGAACGTCGAGATGACCTGGGAGCACCCGCTGTACAGGTCGTTCTACGAGCGGCTCGCCTCGTTCAGCCGCGTCATCCTGTTCGACAAGCGGGGCACGGGGCTCTCCGACCGGGTTCCGCCCCACGACCTCCCGACGCTGGAACAGCGCATCGACGACGTTCGGGCGGTCATGGACGCCGTCGGGATCGACCGGGCCGCGCTGTTCGGCATCTCCGAAGGCGCCAGCATGTGCATGCTGTTCGCCGCCACGTTTCCGGAGCGGATCCGGGCGCTCATGACCTTCGGTGCGTTCGCGAAGCGCGTCCGGTCGGCCGACTACCCCTGGGCGCCCAGCGTGGAGGAACGCGAGGCCTGGCTGGCTACGCTCGAGCGCGGGTGGGTCTTCCCGAGTTCGCCGACGCGGGCACGATCGCGCCGAGCCTCGCGAACGACCGGCGTTTCCGCGAGTGGATGGCCACGATGCAGCGCCGCAGCGCGACGCCGGCGGCCGCGGTGGCGCTCGGACGGATGAACACGCACATCGACCTTCGCAGCGTGCTCCCCTCGATCCGCGTGCCGACCATGGTCATGCACCGGACCGGCGACCGCGACTCCAAGGTGGAGGAGGGGCGATACATCGCCTCGCGCATCCCGGGGGCGAAGTTCGTGGAGCTGCCGGGGGACGACCACATTCCCCACGTCGGCGACCAGCAGGCGGTGCTCGATGAGATCCAGGAGTTCCTGACGGGAGTCCGGCCGCCGCCCGATGCCGACCGCTTCCTCTCGACGGTGCT
Organism: Candidatus Limnocylindria bacterium; assembly: GCA_038211425.1. Lineage (GTDB taxonomy): Bacteria > Chloroflexota > Limnocylindria > P2-11E > P2-11E > JALYKU01. Next base: position 8,904 of record JBBQVQ010000051.1, read on the forward strand.
CTTCACCGACATCGTCACCGGCACGGCCAAAGCGGCCGAGCTCGGTGACCGGCGCTGGGGAGAGCTGGTGGAGAGTCACCACGCGATCGTGCGCTCCCAGCTCCGGCGGTTTCACGGCCTTGAGGTCGACACCGCCGGTGACGGCTTCTTCGCCACCTTCGACGGTCCGGCGAGGGCGGTGCGCTGCGCGCTCGCCGTCCGCGACGCGGTCCGCGCCCTCGGCATCGAGGTCCGAGCGGGCGTGCACACGGGCGAGTGCGAGCGGATCGCGGACAAGGTCGGAGGGATCGCCGTGATCATCGGCGCGCGCGTCCGCGAGCAGGCGCGGGCGGGGGAGGTGCTCGTGTCGAGCACCGTCAGGGACCTCGTCTCGGGATCCGGGCTGGTGTTCTCCGAGCAGGGCGCGCACCCCTTGAAAGGCGTTCCCGGCGAGTGGCTCCTCTTCGGGGCCGCATCGCCTACCTGATCCCCAGCCGCGCGGATTGGGGAGATCTGGCGCGACCTCAGGGACGACTTCCGCTCGAGGATCGGCCTGCGCCGCTGGTCGCGGCTACGCTATCGGCGTGGCGCGCGCGGGAGACGAGACCGACAACCCGATCACGGGCGAGCGAGTGATCTTTCGCATGACGTCCGCCGATACTCATGGCGAGCTCCTCGAGATGGATCTCTCGGTCCGCCCCCATGGCCCCGTTCTCATGGAGCACCTGCACATGAAACAGGACGAGCGGTTCGAGATGCTCTCTGGCGATGCTCTCCTTCAAGATCGATGGCCGCGCCCGGTCGGCAACGCGCGACGACGTCGTGGTGATCCCGCCCGGAACGCGACATCAGTGGTGGAATAGCGGCGACGAGATCGCCCGCGCCACGTTGGTATTACGGCCGGCCATGAAGTTCGAAACGGTGATGGAGACCATGTTCGGTCTTGCGCGCGACGGCAAGACGAACCCCCGGGGCATCCCCAACCTGCTCCAGGTCGCAGCGCTCGCCCCGTTCGCCGATGGCTACCTACCGGGACCCCCGATCGTGGAGCAAAGGATCGTTTTCCGTGTACTGGGTGTCGTCGGTCGCCGCTTCGGCTATCGCGCACGCTATGAGCGCTACAGCGGCGGCACCAGCGGGCCACATCTCTTGTAGACCGTTCCAGTCGCGCGTCGGCGGAGGGACCCCGGGTCTGTCTCGAGGCGGCGACAGATCGCAGGTCTCATGGCTCCAGCGCGCCGGAGCTGGCCAGCGCGATCGCGGGAGGACCGCACGGCCGGACGGTCGTACGATGACGCCCAAGCACCTCCGTGAAAGGGCTCACGCTTGCTCACTGGGCCCGGCTTGTGGCCCTTCGCATACTGGGGGCGACTAAAGGAGGTGTCGGTATGGCTCGCCTGATGGCAATGCTCGTGACCTGCGCCTTGCTCGCGGCCGCCTGCGGCGGCGGCACCGGAGGAGCCGGCGGGGGCGGCGGCGGGACGGCCGCGAAATCGCCGGTGAAGGTGGGCGGCATCTTCGATCTCACCGGCGCGACGTCCGACGTCGGCGCGCCGTACGCGGATGGCATCAAGGATTTCGTCGCCTTCATCAACGAGAACGGCGGCGCGGGCGGACACCAGATCCAGCTCATTTCCGACGACTACGCGTACGCGATCCCGCGCGCCGAGGAGCTGTACAACCGCCTCGTCACGCAGGAGAGCGTCACCGCGATCATGGGCTGGGGGACGGGCGACACGACCGCGATGACGCCCAAGATCACGAAGGACAAGCTGCCCTTCATGTCAGCGTCGTATGCGGAGGACCTCGTCAGCGACGTGGCCAAGACGCCGTACAACTTCATGATCGGCGTGACCTATTCGGACCAGGCGCGGGTGCTGCTCAAGTACATCAAGGACAGCTGGAAAGGCCCCTCGCCGCCGAAGGTGTCGATGAGCTTCTCGGACTCGGCGTTCGGCAGGTCGCCGGTCGAGGACGCGAAGAAGTTCATCTCCGGGAACGGGATGTCCGCGGGCCCGGATGTGATCGTGGCGCTCAACTCGCTCGACATGTCCCCGCAGCTGCTTGCGGTGAAGGCCAGCGAGCCCGACTTCATCATCATGAATCACACCCAGGCGCCGACGGCCGTCGAGGTCAAGAGCGCGAAGACCGCCGGCCTTGCGAAGACCACGCTCGCGAGCCTCAACTGGGGCACGGGCGAAAAGACCATCGAGCTCGCCGCGGCCGCCGCCGATGGCATGCTCGGCGTGCAGCCGTTCGCGTTCCTCAGTGAGGACGTCGCGGGGCTGAAGGAGATCAAGGACTACGCCACAAAGAAGGGCAAGGACCCGAAGAAGCTACCGGTGAACTACGTCCAGGGCTGGCTCACCATGAAGGTGATGGCGGAAGGGATCAAGCGCGTCGACGGAGATGTCACCGGCGAGAAACTGAAGGCGGCGCTCGAGACGATCAAGGACTACGACACCGGCGGGATCACCGACAAGATCACGTTCTCCGACAAGAGCCATCGCGGCGCGCTCGCGACCCGCGTCTTCAAGGCCGACGCCGGGAAGGGGGCCTGGGTCCCGGTCATTCCGCTGACGTCAGCCTCGACCCGTTAGCCGGAGGCCGCCGGGGTGCTGACCCTCAACAACGTCGAGGTCCTGTACGACAAGGTCATCTTGGTGCTCAAGGGCCTGTCGCTGGAGGTGCCCGACGGCGCGATCGTGGCGCTCCTGGGCGCGAACGGCGCGGGCAAGAGCACGACGCTCAAGGCGATCTCGGGCCTCCTCCGGACCGAGGAGGGCGAGGTAACCGATGGGACGGTCGAGCTGGACGGCGTCCGGCTCGACCGGCTCGACCCCTCCGATATCGTGAAGCGCGGCGTGTTCCACGTCCTCGAGGGCCGTCGCGTCTTCGAGCACCTCACCGCGGAAGAGAACCTCCTCGCCGCGGCGCACACGCGGCGCGACCGCGGCGTCCGCGCGGACCTCGACGCCGTCTACGCCTACTTCCCCCGCATCGTCGACCGTCGTCGGGCGCTCGCGGGCTATCTCTCGGGAGGCGAGCAGCAGATGCTCGCCATCGGACGCGCGCTGATGGCGCGTCCGCGCGTCGTCCTGCTGGACGAACCGTCGCTCGGCCTGTCGCCGATGCTCGTCGAGGAGATCTTCGGCATCATCCGACGTATCAACGAGGACCGCGGCACCTCGATCCTCCTGGTCGAGCAGAACGCGCGTCTCGCGCTGTCGATCGCGCAGCACGGCTATCTGATGGAAGGCGGCCGCGTGGTACTGGAGGGTCCCGTCGACACGCTCCGCGACAACGAGGACGTCAAGGAGTTCTACCTCGGTCTCACCCAGCTCGGAACGGCCCGTTCGTACCGAGAGGTCAAGCACTACAAGCGCCGCAAACGCTGGCTCTCGTGAGTGGGGCTGCCGATGTCAGGGCAGGGCCGGGCTGACGCCCGTGAGGTCCGCGGCACGGGAAAGCGAGCGTAGCCGTCCTCGACCGGGTGGCGCGCGGGGAGGTGAGCGTGGAGGCTGACCCCGACTTCCTCCCCGGGGAGGAACGGCGCGCGTACCAGGAGGCGTGGCTGCGCGACCTCATCGCGTACGCGCACGCGAACGCGCCGGCGATGCGCGAGCGCATGCCAGGTGCCGACGCGGCACTCGCTGATGTGCGCATCACGCGCAAGGACGAGCTCATCGACCTGCAGCGGGCCGCGCCACCGTTCGGCGGCTTCCTCGGCGTGCCGCCGGATCAGGTCGCGCGCGTCTTCCTGTCGCCCGGCCCGCTCTTCGACCCCCAAGGGACAGCACCGGACCACTGGCGGTGGGCGCCCGCGCTCCGCGCCGCGGGGTTCGCCGGCGGCATGACGGTGCACTGCGCCGTCTCGTACCACGGCACGCCACTCGGCTGGATGTTCGACGGCGCGCTGCGGGTGCTCGGCTGCACGGTGATCCCCGCCGGCGTCGGCAATACGGAGCTCCAGGTGCAGATGATCCGCGGCGCGCGCGCGACGGGCTTCGTGGGCACGCCGAGCGGGCTGCGCATCCTGCACGACAAGGCGCGCGAGGTCGGAACGCAGCTGGCGATCGAGCGCGCCTTCGTCGCGGGCGAGATGCTGCCGCCGTCCCTGCGCGAGGAGCTCCAGGCGCTCGGCGCGACCGTGTGCCAGGGCTACGGCACCGCCGATCTCGGTTGCCTCGGCTACGAGTGCCTGGAGCGCGCCGGCATGCACGTCCCGGCCGATGTGCTCGTGGAGATCATCGACCCCCAGAGCGGAGCGCCGCTTCCGCCGGGCGAGACCGGCGAGGTGGTCGCGACCGTGAACGAGCGGACCTATCCGATCCTCCGCTTCGGCACCGGAGACCTCTCCCTGTTCCGCGACGATCCGTGCGCCTGCGGCAGGACCGCGCCCCGCCTCGTGCGCATCGTCGGCCGCGTCGGCGACGCCGCGAAGGTCCGGGGCATGTTCGTCCACCCGCGACAGGTCGAGGAGGTCGTCGGCCGCTACGCCCCGGGCGCGCGGGCGCAACTCGTGATCACGCGGACCGGAGCGCACGACGAGCTCGAGGTGCTCCTCCATGCGCCCGCGTTCGGCGCCTCCGGTCTGGATGAGGTCGCCAACGCGGTGCACGAGGTGATCAAGGTCCGTCCGAAACTGCGCCTGGTGGATGATCTGCCCGTCGATGCGCCGAAAGTGCGTGACCTGAGGACGTGGGAGTGAGGGAACTTGCGAGTCGGCAGAGGGCCGTCCCCCCAAGTTCTCGCCGGCTGTCGCACGTCGGCTCACGATCGGGTGCGCCTTCGTCATGGGTCAAGTGCCGCCGCTTACGCGAGATCGACCGCCACGACGCTCGGGCAGCTCGTGATACTCGAGTGTGCCGTTCTGCCGCTTGCATCTTGATGCTATGATGCAGCGATGGCGAAAGTGCGTACCACCGTCACGATCGACGAGCAGGTCATGCGGTGGGTCAAGGTGCGCGCGGCGCGCCAGGGAAAGCCCGACGGACAGGTGATCGAGGAGTCGCTTCGGCGCGATCTCGGTCTGGCACTGCTGGACAAACTCTGGCAGGCGAACGACCTTGACGAAGAGGAGGCCATGAAGCTCGCCCTTGAGGCGCAGCACTCGACCCGGTCCAAACGACGCCGCTGATTGAGGGCCGTCCTCGACGTCAATGTCCTGATCTCGGCGCTCATCAGCAGACGCGGTGGCCCTGCTGCACTGCTCGTTCGCTGGCTGAAAGGTGAGTTCGAGGTCGTCGTATCCGACAAGCTGCTGTCCGAGCTGTCTCGTGCTCTCGCATATCCGAAGCTTCGAGGGCGCGTCGACGAGGCGGAGGCTTCGGCGTTCATACAGCTTCTGCGCGCGACCGCATTGGGCGCGGACGATCCGCCAGCGGCGCCGCGGCGCTCCCGAGATCGTGGTGACGATTATCTTGTCGCTCTTGCCGAGTCCACCGCCGCGGTGGTCGTCTCAGGCGACCGCGATCTCCTCGCGCTCGGACCAAAGCTGCCTGTCTTGAGCCCGACCGACTTCTTGGCGCAGTTGGCAGCTGAAGGGGAGAACACGAACGATATCGAGTGACCGCGACGACCCTGCGCCGGACGTCGAAGCCGAGATCGAGCGATCGAGCCCACGACCTGCCTCGGTGTCATGCGGTGGCGCGGCCTGCCTGATGCGGCCCCGAGGAGCGCCGTGACCGAGCAGCGCAAGCTCGTCAGCGTCGTGTTCGCCGACGTCGTCGGCTCGACCTCGTTCGGGTCCGACAACGACCCCGAGGTCGTGCGCTCCGTCATGGGCTCCTACTTCGAGCGGATGAAGACGATCGCCGAGATGCACGGCGGAACCGTCGAGAAGTTCATCGGCGATGCGGTGATGGTGGTGTTCGGGGTCCCGCTGCTGCACGACGACGATGCCGAGCGCGCCGTCCGCGCGGCGCTGGCGATGCGCGACGCGATGCCCGCGCTGAACGCCGAGCTCGGCATCGCGCTCGCGGCGCGCGTGGGTGTGAACACCGGCGAGGCCGTGACCGGCGAGGGCCACGACCGACAGTTCCTCGTCACCGGCGACGCCGTGAACGTCGCGGCGCGGCTGCAGCAGGGCGCCGACGTGGGGGAGGTCGTCGTCGCGGCGCTGACCGAGTCGCTGACGCGCGCGGCGATTGAGTACGAACCGCGAGAGCCGGTCGTCGCCAAAGGCAAGCCCGGACCGATCGTCGCCTTCCGCGCCGTCCGCCCGCGCTCGGCCATGCCCGAGCAGGCGCGCGGCCTTCCGGCGATGCGCGCGCAGCTCGTCGGCAGGAAGCGCGAGCTGCGCCTCCTGCTCGACACCTTCGAGCGCGTCCGCGAGGAGCGCCGCGCGCACCTCTTCACGCTCGTCGGCGCCGCGGGGATCGGCAAGTCGCGGCTGGTCGGCGAGGCGCTCGCGCGGATCGCGGGGGCGGGGAACGCGCGGGTGCTGCGGGGCCGCTGCCTGCCCTACGGCGCGGGCATCACGTACTGGCCGCTCATCGAGATCGTCAACGACGACTCCGGCGTGACCTCCGGCGACGACCGCGAAGCGGCTCTGGCGAAGCTCGACGCGCGCGTCGCCGCGCTCGTATCCGAGCGCGAGCGCGGGGCCGTGCGCCCAAGGCTCGCGACGATGCTCGGCCTCCAGCCGGCGGCGGAGGCGCTACCCGAGCTGGCGGCGACCGACGTGGCACGCGAGATCGCCTGGGGCGTCCGGCAATACCTGGCGCCGCTGGCCGATGAGCCCGCGGTGATCGTGATCGACGACCT
>JBBQVQ010000052.1:0-15025 GCA_038211425.1 Candidatus Limnocylindria bacterium
GGTCCGATCTTGCGATGTCTATGCGGCCCGGGCATACCTCCCAGCGGGATTCGAGCCCCCGATAAGGAGCTCGATGATGAGGATGCCGAGCACGACCGAGCGCATCGCTGCCACGGTAGCATCCGCGGACGGCTCAGCCAAACGCACGGCGCGTTCCGGGACGTGGCGCAGAACACGGAAGCCGCGCGCTCCCGACCACAGCCGAATCCCCGCCACCGATGCAAGACCGGCGGCACGATCGTGGCCCCCCACCGCATGCGCTGTCGCGCGCAGTGTCCGCCTCGCCGACGGCGCAAATGGCGGCGATGGGCGCCGGTCAGCGGTGGAGTTCCTGCTCAAGCTTGCGTGCATCCAGGATGTCGAAGCGGCGACGGTCCACGCGCACGAGGCCCCGACGCTCGAAATCCGCCAAGAGCTTGTTGACCGTCACCCGCGTCGAACCGATCGCCGCAGCGAGGTCGTCCTGCGTCAGCGGAAGATCGCCACGCGTATGGTCCAGCTCCAGGAGGTATTTGGCGAGGCGGCCGGGCGTGTCCATGAAGACATCGTTTTGTAGCGTTCAGAGAGCTGCTGGATCGTTTCGGCCAAGTGCCGGAACATCCAGTCTCGCGCCTGCGGATTCCGTTCCAGTACTCGCCAGCACGCGTCGCGCGACATCTGCAGCGTGGTCGTTGGAATGACCGCGACGACCGTAGCCTCGCGCGCCGTTTCGCTGAAGAGGGCGAGCTCGCCGAAGAACTCGCCGCGGCCGTGCAGGGCAACGAGAGCCTCGCGGCCCGTTTCGTCCAGCAGAATCACTCTGACCAAGCCGCTGTAGACGACGTTGCGTGCGCGGCCGCGTCACCGCGGTGGAACACCACCTCACCCTCGCGGAATCTGCGCGTGCGCATCGAACGCACGAGTTCCTCTTTGTCATGGCGGGGCAGGACTCCAGCGGCAGCACGTCGCGAAGCGAGCCGGCCAGCCGCATCATCGCCTCGAGGTCAGAAGAGACCTGCATCACCTTGCTCCGAGCACGCGTTCCCGCGCCTTTGCACACATCACTGCTGGGCGAATTGTGAGGGCTGATCGAGCGAAGAGCAGAGCTGACTACCGGAGCCTCCGAGGCCTGGAGAAGCGCGTCTCGGTCCACAGGCACCCGCGCGCGGGCGGACGATCCCTAATACGTTCTGCCTCGCTGACGCGCGATGTCGAACGTCGCGGTCTTCGCGACCGCCATGACCGCCACGACGCCGGCCTGCAGCGGATCGCTGACGACGAGATCGGCAGCGCGTGGCACCGAGCCGGCCATGTTCAGACTGATCACGAGGATCCCGCGCCGGCGCACCTCTTCCACGGCGGCGGTGATCTCGCCCCCCATGAGCGCGCCGGCGAGCACGAGCGCGACCGCGCGCGGGAGGCGCGCGACCGCCCGGACAGCAGCTGCGAGGTTCTGCTCGCCGACGATCGGGATCGTGTCCACGCTGATCCTCTCGCCGCGGATGTTGTGGCGGTCGGCCTCCGATATCGCGCCGATGGCGACCTGGCCGACCTGCGCACCACCTCCGACGACGATGATCCGTTTGCCGTAGACCTCGACCATCGAGGGTACCGCCTCGACCCGCTCGAGGACCTCAAGCGCCCGCAGTTCTGCGACCAGGCGGTCGGCATCGCGATCCACTGGCAGGTCGATCTCCACGTGCACTCGAGCGCGCTCGCCTCGCTCGGGGATGTCGATCTCCGTGATGTTCCCACCGTGCGCCAGGATCACCCGGGTGATCTGGTGCAGGGTGCCGGGCCTGTCGGGGCCTTCGCACATCAGCGCCAGCGCGACGTAAGGCGATCCCTCGTTCACTTGAGGCAAGCCTAGCGCCGTGACCCGCATCGTCGCACTCGCCCCGGAAGAAGCATTACGCAATACCGAGGAAGACTCGTTTCACCTCCGCCGATCCCAGCAGATCAGCCGGCGTGCCCTCGATCAGTACTCTCCCGGACTCGAGGACGTAACCGCGCGTTGCCAGGGAGAGCGCAAGCTCCACGTTCTGTTCCACGAACAGGATGGTGATGCCTTCCTCCTGGTTCAGCCGGCGAAGGAGTTCCATCACCTCAACAACGAGCTTCGGCGAGAGCCCGAGCGTCGGCTCGTCCACCATCAGAAGACGCGGCCGGGACATGAGGCCTCGCGCGATCGCGACCATCTGCTGCTCGCCACCGGAGAGCGTGCGCGCCTGTTGCCTCGCGCGCACAGCGATGATCGGGAAGAGCGATTCCAGTCGACCGAGAGTTCGTCCTCGCTGCCTCTTGGCCTCGCCCCGGTAGGCACCCAGCAGAAGGTTCTCGCGGACCGTGAGTCTCGGAAAGAGCCGGTGACGCTCTAGGACCAGCGTCAGTCCCTCATCCACCCGCCGGTAGGCGGGTACCCGCTCGATGCGGCGACCATCGAACCCGATCGCGCCGCTGATCGGCTGGATCACCCCGCCCACGGTGTTCAGGACAGTCGACTTGCCCGCGCCGTTCGGCCCCATCAGAGCGACGATCTCCCCCTGCCTGACGGTCATCGACACGTTCCAGAGCACCTGGAAGTTGCCGTACGCCACGTCGACCGCTTCGAGCGTGAGGAGCGCCGGAGAACGTCCGTCCGTCGCCGTTGTCATATGGGCACGAGGTAGGACGAACCCAAATAGGCCTTCACCACAGCGTCGTCGCGTACCACCTCGTTGGGTGGTCCATCCGCGATCTTGCGCCCGAGGTGGAGAGCGACGATGCGGTCGGCCAGACTCATGATCACCCGCATGTTGTGCTCGATGACCATGAGTGTCAGGCCCTGTTCCCGAAGTCGGCCGATCAGCTCGATGAGGCCAGGGATCGACGCCTGGTCGACGCCGGCAGTCACCTCGTCCAAGAGCAGCAGCCGGGGCTTGGTCGCCATCGCGCGGGCCAACTCGAGGCGCTTGCGTTGCCCGGTCGACAGTTCCCCGCCGAAGCTGTTGATCTTCTTGCCGAGTCCCACGAGCTCGACGCTTGTGCGCGCCGCCTCCCGAGCGGCGCGGAGATTGCCCTCGCGGAGCAGAGAGCCGATCATGACGTTCTCCAGCACGGTCATCGACTCGAACGGACGCATCACCTGGAACGTTCGCGCAACCCCTGCTGCCGCCGCCTCCTCGCTCCCCCAACCGGTCACGTCGCGTCCCTGAAAGAGCACCTGCCCGCCGGTGGGTCGAAGCGCACCGCCGACCAGCGCGAAGAACGTCGTCTTTCCGGCACCGTTCGGGCCGACGAGGCCCACGACCTGCCCTTCCTCGACCGTCACTGAGACGCCATCGAGCGCGGTCAGCCCACCGAACCGCCGGCTCAGCGCCTCGGCGGCGAGAATGGTCGGCGCCATTCTCAGGCGGGTCTCCGCCCGCGCAGCCTGCCCACGAGGCCCGCCAAACCGCGCGGCTCACCGATCCCGATGAGCATGACGAGAATGCCGTAGATCACGAAGTCAAGCCCCGTTCCGGCCCCGGAGTACATCGTTCGGGTGAACTGCTGGAGTACGACCAACAACGCGGCACCCAAGAGTGGCCCCCAGAGGCTGCCCGCCCCACCAAGGATCGCGGCCAACGCGATCAGGATCGAGAAGCCGACGCCGAGCACCACGCTCGGGTCCACGAAGAGCGCGTACATGGCGTAGAAGCCCCCCGCGAACGCTGTGATGGCAGCCGACAACGCCATCGCGTAGAGCTTGTAGCGGCGGGCACGGACTCCCAGGGTCTGCGCCGCGCCTTCGTCGTCCCGGATCGCACGAAGGTAATAGCCGACCGGCCCACGCAGGACGAACCACACCACAAAGAGGCTGATGGCGAAGATGGCCAGCGCGACGAGGTAATAGTCGGTCTTGTCGCGGATGGAGAACTGAAGGTTTGCGAGCGAGGGCGAGCGAAGCGGAATGGCCAGTCCGCTTGCGTCCCCCAGCTGTTCGGTGTTGGTCACCAACACGAACGCCACCTGCTGCATGGCGATGGTCGCGATCGAGAAATAGTGACTTCTCAGCCTGAACACTGGGAATCCGACGATCGTCCCGATGATGGCAGCGAGGAGCGCGCCGCCCACCATCCCCACCCATGGGGAGAGCCCCGGGTGAATGACGACGTAGGCGGTCGCGTACGAACCGACGCTGAAGAAAAGCGAGTGCCCGAACGAGATCTGGCCGGCGAAGCCTCCCAGTACGGCCCATGCCGTCGCCGCTGTCGCGAAGATCAGGACGAGAACAGCGACGTTCTGCCAAAAGGGATCCTTGACCACGAACGGAAAGGTCGCCAACAGGACGGCCACCGCGCCGGGCGCAATCGACCGTCGCAGCTCAGTGCGCCCCAAGCAGCCCCTGCGGCCTGATAAGGAACACCAGGAGATACAGCACAAAGATCGCGGCCAGTCCGTACGCCGGCAGATATAGGCCAACGACGTCCTGCGTCACGCCCATCGCGATGCCGGCGAGCAGCGCACCGCGGAGTGAACCGAAACCTCCGAGCGCGACGACGATGAAGGCGATAAGGCCGAACTGGAATCCGACCGCGGGATCGACGGCGTAGAAGTTCATGAGCATCGCTCCTGCAAGGCCGACGCACACGCCGGAGATCGCCCAGGTGAGGGCGAAAATGCGGTCAGGTTGGACCCCCATCACCTCGGCCGCCTTTCGGTCCTGGGCGACCGCCTGGATCGCGAGGCCGACCTCGGTGCGGTTAAGAAGCCACCAGAGCCCGATCAGCCCGATGATGGCGACCGCCGCGGCCCCCAATTGGGGCCCACCGAGGACCACACCGCTCGCGACGAAGCGCGCACCATCAAGCCATGGATGGACGACGGCGCGGGCGCTCGGCGTGAATAGCATCTGCGCGCCGCCCTGCAGGAGAAGGAGCAGCCCGAAGGTCACGACCATCTGCGACAAGACGGTCCCGCGCAGTACCGGACGGATGACGACGTAGAAGGTCGCCAGCGAAAGTGCAACGAGGACAACGACGGCGACGAAGGTCCCCAGGAGCGGGTCAAGGCTCAAGAAACTCCAGGCGAAGAAGGTCGCGTACATGGCGACCATCAAGAAGTTCCCATGCGCGAAGTTCACGATGTCCATGACCCCCCAGATCAGCGCCAGGCCCACCGCAAGCAGCGCGTAGACGGAGCCGATGAGGATGCCGCTCACGACCGCCTGCGGCAACTCCGCCATCGGTCAGCAGCCGACCAGGATCAGCGGCCCGTCAGGGTGGCCATCGGCCAGACCGGCTGGGTCGTTTGCAGCTCCTTCGGGTAGAGGATCTGCCAGTCCTCCTTGATGAGCTGGAGTACGAGGTAGGCAGCCAGCGTGTTCTGTCCGCGGCTGTCGAACTTGATCCCAGCCCACGGCATGATGGTCTTGGTCACGTTCGTGCTTTGAAGGGCTTGCCGGATCTTATCCGGCTCGGTCGACTTCGCGGCTTCGATCGCTTGGCCGAGGGTGATCATCGCGGTGAAGGTACGGGCTGAATCGCCGTTGAGGTGCACGCCGTAGTTCTTGAAGAACTGCTCGTCGACCGCCTTGGCCGTCGGGTTCTTCTCCGTCACCTGGATACCCCAAGTGACGACTCGGATGTTCTCTCGGCCGAGCGGGCCGACGACCTGCATGAATGTGGGATCGTCCCAGCCGCCTCCAGTCGCCAGTAAGGCCGGAGGGGTATAGCCGAGCTGGGCCATCGTCTTCAGGAAGAGGCTGGTGTCGTTGATGAACATCTGCGAAAAGATCGCGTCCGGGTTCGCGGAGCGCAGCCGCTGGACCTGGGAGGTCAGATCGGTGGCGTTGGACTGGAAGCTGATGTCGTCGGCGACCGTGACGCCATTCTTGGCTGCCTCGTCCTTGGTCGCCTTCGCGAAGTCGTTGCCCGCGGCGTCGTTCTGGTGGATCACCGAGACCGTCTTCACCGCGTGCTGGCTTTGGATCGACTTCAGCCAGGCGAAATACGTTTGGGCGGAGTCGAGCGCAGTGGGTCCGGTCCGGAACCACCATTTAAGGCCGCGGTCGCTCAGGTTCGCGGCGCCGGAGGCGCCGTTGACGAAGGGGATGCCGAGCCGCTCGGCTCGCTCGCTCGCCGTTAGCGTCACCGCGGACTGGTAGGCGCCGATCACCGCCACGGCCTTTTCCGTGTCAACGAGCCGATCCACGTCGGCCGCACCATTTTGGGGATCGCCCTGAGAGTCCACGGACTTGAGCTCGATCTTTCCGACCGTGAGAGGGGGCATGTCTATCTGCGGATACTTGCCGTTGAGAACGTCGACCGCGAGCTCCGTACCGTGGAACGCGTTGACGCCAGCGCTCGCCACGCTGCCGGAGAGCGGGTAGATCGCGCCGATCCTGATGGTTCCCAGCGTGTTGGCGGAGACCGTTGTTGACGACGGCCCTGCGGTCGAAGAGCCTCCGGTACAGGCTGCCGTCGCCAGCAGCGCGGTCGCGAGATAGGCCACCAAACGTCTCATCTATGTGTCCCTTTCCGAGCGGCCCTTCTGCGGGCCACACTTTTCATGTCGCCGTTCCCTCCGGAGGCGTTGCGTCTTGGCGCCGTCGATCGCGCCCTTGTCAACATCGACTACGACGCCGTATTCGCGCGCCGCGTAGGCCGGCGTCAGCTTCTCGTCGAGAACATCCTTGAGGACCATCAGCGGCTCACGCTCCAGTGGGTCACCGTATCCCCCGCCCCCCGCGGTGACGTGGCGGAAGACATCTCCCCGCCGGAGAGCCACGCTCTCCATGGGAAGCGTGGGCAGGATCCGTTCGTTCGGCCCAGGATTGATGATGTTCCACGACGGAGTTCCCGGATTCCCACCAGCGAGCCCATAGGGTAGGTGCGAGCGACGATCGGATCGCATCGTCATCCCAGCCTCTTGGGCGAGGATCCGGTACTGCCGCTCGAGGGCGAGTCCACCGCGAAAGCGCCCAGAACCTCCGGTATCCGCGACAAAGCCGTAGCGCTCGATGGAAAGCGGCAATTCCGCCTCGATCATTTCGACGGGCTGATTGGATTGGTTCGCACCGGGGTTGGGCATCCCCTCGGTCCCATCCCCGTCCGGCCTGGCGCCCCATGTGCCGAGGATCGACTCCACGTAGATGAATGGCATCCCGCTGTTGTAGCCGCCGATCGACGGCCAGGACACGCCACCCTCCCCCGCCGCCGGCACGCGTTCGGGGACCGCTTGCGCGAGCGCGCCGAGAAGCGTGTCGATCATGCGGAAACCGGTAATGCCTCGGGACGCGACGGCCGCGGGTGCGGTCGAATTGACGATCGTGCCGGGGGGCGCGATCACCGTGATCGGGCGCATGTAGCCCTCGTTGTTCGGAAGATCCCGTGAGCCCGCCAACGACCGCATCACGAGATAAACGGCCGATCGTGTGAAAGGCAGCGGGGTGTTGATACCTGCCGCGACCTGGGGCGACGTCCCGGTCCAGTCGGCGGTCAGCGAGCAGCCTGCGATCGTCACCTTCACGTGGAACGTGATCGGTCTGGGGTGATCCCCGAGCCCGTCGATGTGATCGGTGAACTCGTAGGTGCCGTCGGGCATCGCCGCGATCTCGGCCGCCATGAGATGTTCGGCGTGGTCGAGCATCTCCTCACCGTAGTGACGGACCTCGTCGATCCCGTATCGGTCAAGCAGTTGGGCAAATCCGCGCTCGGCGGTGACACAACCAGCTACCTGGGCCCTGAGGTCTCCCAGGACCTTCCTTGGCAGGCGCACGTTCCGCTCGATGATCTCGAGCAGGTCCTGGTTCGGCCTGCCCGCATCGTGAAGTTTCATCAGCGGGATCCGAAGACCTTCCTGGAAGATCTCGGTGGCATGGACGGCATTGCTGCCGGGCGCGATGCCGCCCATGTCGGTGTGATGAGCGAGCGTTGCCGCGTACCCCACGAGCTCAGGACCTGCGAACAGCGGCTTGATCACGTATACATCGGGTAGGTGCATCCCTCCCGAGCCGTAAGGGTCGTTCAGGATGTAGAGATCGCCGGGCAGCATCGAGTTTTGATACTTCTCAACCACGTGGCGCATCGCCTCGGGGAACGATCCGAGATGGAGGGGCGTCGTGAGGCCTTGCGCCAGCATTCGCCCACGGTGATCGCAGATCGCGGTGGAGTAATCGAGAGAGTCTCGAACGATCGCCGAATACGCGCTCCGCATCAAAGAGATAGCCGTCTGGTCCGCGATCGAGTCAAGAGCGTTCTTGATCACCTCGAACGTGATCGGGTCGACCTTCCGCTCGGACATCACACGCTCACCGTCACGGTGATGCTCCCCCACTCATCCACCGAGGCCTGTGCGCCAGGAGGTACAACGCAGGTGGAGTCGTACTCTTCTACGATCAGCGGTCCGCTCCGTGGGCGCGCGAGGAGTTCCCGTCGGGCGATCACCGGCGTTTCGAGTTGGCCTTCGGAGCCGAAGTACGCGAGCCGGCTGCCGCCCGTCGGACTGCTCATCGCATCGCCCGCTGCGATCGCCGCGGCTGGATCGTAGGAGCGAGTACCGGTGGGGAGGACCCGGCCGGTGACTCGAACGTTCACCAGGTCGACGGGCTCCTCCGGCGCGGCATGCCCGTAGGTCTTCAGGTGCTCTTCCCCGAAGCTCCGGGCGAGATCCTCGATTTCGGCGGCCTTCACCGGCCCGGGCCCCATCGGTACGGTCAGCTCGTACGCTTGGCCCGTGTACCGCAGGTCAGCGGAGCGCTCCATGAGCACGCGGTCGGGCCCATATCCTTCCCGCTTCAATACTTGGTTGGCGCGGTCCTCGAGCCGCGTGTATGCCTGTTCGAGGCCGACCGCGCTGAGTGACCTCGTCGACTCGAAGTGCGTCTGGACGAACTGGTGCTCGATGTTCGAGAACAGCAGTCCGAAGGCGCTGAACAGTCCGGGCGTGGGCGGAACGATCACCTTCTTCATCTGCAGCAGTCGTGCGATCTCCACGGCGAACGTCGGGCCATTCCCGCCGAAGGCGAGCAGGGAGAAGTCTCGCGGGTCGCGGCCCCGATATGTGGAAACGGCCTTCAGCGCCCTCACCATGCTGTTGGCCGCGAGGAGGTATACGCCGTGGGACGCCTCGAGCAAAGGCATCTCGAGAGGCTGTGCGACACGCGCGAGAAGGCAGTCACGCGCAAGGTCCGGTCTCAGGCGGACCCGGCCCCCGGCAAGGTAACGGGGATTCACATAGCCGAGGACGACGTTCGCGTCCGTGATGGTGGGCTCGGTCCCGCCGGTGTCGTAGCAGACCGGCCCCGGCGCGCTGCCGGCACTCTGCGGACCGATCCGGATCATCCCGCCACGGTCGAGCCACACGATGCTCCCACCCCCCGCTCCGATCTCCGAGATATCGATCAACGGCAACTTCAGCGCGTATCCGCCTCCTCGGACCAGCAGGCTGCTCAGGTGAATGCCTCCGCCCACCTCGTATTCGGACGTGCGTGCCAGCTGACCGTTCTCGATCATCGAAGCCTTCGCCGTCGTGCCGCCCATGTCGAAGGTGATGACGTTGCCGTAGCCCGCGTGCTCGGCAAGATGTTCGGAAGCGGTGACGCCGGCGGCTGGTCCGGATTCGATGATGTGCGCAGGCTTTTCGATCGCCGCGGCGGCGGTCATGACCGCCCCATTCGACTGCATGATCAGAAGCGGAGACCGGACAGCGATGGACGCGAGCTCGCCGACCAGGGCGCCGATGTAGTGCTCGACCAGGGGCCCGACGTACGCATTGATGACGGTCGTGCTCGTCCGTTCGTACTCTCTGATCTCTGGAAGAAGATCGGATGACAGCGTCACATATAGCGAGGGGAACTGCTCGCGGATGATCTTCCCCACCGCTCGCTCGTGTGACGGATTCACGTAGGAGTGCAGAAAACAGATCGCCACGGCCTGGGCGTCAGCCGCGCGCACCCGCTCTACCAGTGTTCGGACCGATCCGTGATCGAGTGGTATCTGGACTTCACCCCTAGGCCCTACGCGCTCACGCGCCTCGAAGCGCCGCCGCCGCGGCACTAACGGAGCGGGCTTCTTGTAGAACAGGTCGTAGAGTTCAGGGATCCGAATGCGTCTGAGCTCGAGAACGTCGCGAAAACCCTCGGTCGTGATCAAGGCCGTGCGCGCGCCCTTCTCCTCGAGCAGGGCATTCGTCGCGACGGTGGTGCCGTGGACGACCGCCTCGATGCTCCCCGGATCGAGGCGGAGCTCCTCGAAGACCTCACGCAGGCCATCGACTATCGCGTCGCCATAGTTGTCCATCGTCGAGGCAACCTTGCGCGTGGTGATCGACCCGTCGGAGCCGAGCAGCACGATGTCGGTGAACGTCCCTCCGATGTCGACTCCGACCCGGTATGTTCGGGCCCGCGTTGCGCGGCCGGGCGGGTCAGAGACGGCCACTGGCTGAGGCGATCGCGACCCTTTTCTCACGCGAACCGTGACCCGATCATCCCGATCCTTCCTCGCACACCACCTTGCCTGCGGACCAGCAGAAAGAATACATTCAGCAACATGCAGGCCGCTGCCGTGCGACCGGGCGTCTACGAGGGGTTCCGGACCATACGGGAGATCGTTCAACGCCAGCTGACCGATGACATCCATTCCGGCCGCCTTCTGCCGGGCGAGAAGCTGCGTGAGGCGGATCTGGCGGAGCGATACGGCGTCAGCCGTGGGCCGGTTCGCGAGGCAGTCCGGGCGCTCGAGGGACATGGACTGGTGAGCGTCCAGCCGAATCGCGGGGCGGTCGTGACGGTCCTCTCGGGCGACGAACTCGAGGAGATCTACGACATCTTGGTGCAGCTGGAGCGCCTGTCCCTGTCGCAGATCGCGCTACCCGTGAGCCGAGCGCGCCTCGCTCCGCTAAAGCGATCCTTCGAGCTGATGGACCGAACGGCGGACGCGGAGACCTGGCTCATGCACAACGACGAGTTCCACCTCGCTCTCCTCCGCTTGGGCGGCCGTGAGCGCCTGTGCAGCCTGATCGCAGAACTGCTCGGGTCGCTTCGCTCCTACGCTCGTGTGTACGCGAGGCTCGAGGGCCGGCTGGCAGAGGCGAATGCCGAGCACCGACGCGTGCTCGACGCTCTCGCTGGGGGGGATCGAAAGGCCCTCCGAGCGCTGACGAGGCAGCATCGCTTGCGCGCCAAGGCCATCATCGCCGGCGCTCTGGGCGATCGCAGGACTCAATTGAGGTCCCGGGCCGCGCCGCCGGCGGACGGCGCGTAGCAGATCTGAGACGAGCGTCATCCGAGTAGTCGAAACGGCGCACCAAGCTCAGGGAGCGCTCGCGTGATCGACGACCTCCAGACGCTCTACCGGCTCATGATGCGGATCAGGGAATTTGACTCGCGGATGCAGGTCCTCGTCAACGCGGGCTTCATCCGCGGCGGCGCCCATCAAGCGATCGGGCAGGAAGCCGCGGCGGTCGGCGTTTGCGCCGCGCTGGACCCCGACGACCTGATCACGTCGACCCATCGAGGCCACGGTCACGCGATCGCGAAGGGTGTCGATGTTCGGCCGATGATGGCCGAGCTCTTCGGACGGGAAGGTGGCTGCTGCCGCGGTCGGGGCGGGTCGATGCATATCGCTGACTTCTCGGTCGGCCTGCTCGGCGCGAACGGCGTCGTCGGTGCCGGAATCGGGATCGCGACGGGCGCTGCGTTGGCTCAGAGCCTCGGCGCGTCCGGGCGCGTCGTCGCCTGTTTCTTCGGCGAGGGCGCCATGAACCAGGGCGCGCTCCTCGAGAACGTGAACTACGCGGCGCTGCACGCGCTTCCGATCGTCTACGTATGCGAGAACAACCACTTTGCGATGTCCATGCGGGCGGAGCGTGCGACAGCGCTGGCAAATCTCGCCGACCGCGCTCTGGGGCTGGGCCTGCCCGGAGTCTCGGTGGACGCCATGAACGTGGTGGCCGTCCGCGATGCGACGCGAGAAGCGGTCCAAAGAGCCCGCGGCGGCGGCGGACCGACCCTCATCGTCGCTGACTGCTATCGCCTGGAGGGGCATCACATCGGCGATCCCCTCAACTACCGTACCCGCGAGGAGGTCCAGCACTGGAGAGAGCAGGATCCGATCGCACGTTGTCGTCTGAAGCTTGCCGCGGTGATCGGCGACGCAGAGATCGCACGTATCGATGCCGAGGAGAAGGCGCGGATAGACGATGCCGTCGCGTTCGCTGAGGCGAGTCCGCTGCCGCTGGCCGCTACTGCCGAGGAGGGCGTCTATGCGTGACCAGCGTTGATCGGGCAGACGGCGCCGGTAGGGGCCCGCACTGCTACGTATGCAGCCGCGCTGAACGAGGCGTTGCGTGAGGAGATGCAGCGCGACCCCCGCGTCTTTTGCATCGGCGAGGACATCGCCGTGTGGGGAGGCGGCGGCGTCTACGGGGTCACGAAGGGTCTCGTCGAGGAGTTCGGTGTCGGGCGGGTACGCGACACTCCGATCTCGGAAGAGGCGATCGTCGGGATGAGCGTCGGCGCGGCTGCCGCCGGGTTGCGACCCGTCGCCGAGATCATGTATTCGGACTTCCTCGCGCTGGCAATGGACCCGCTCGTGAACCAAGCGGCCAAAATGCATTACATGTTCGGCGGCCAGGCGTCGGTCCCAATGGTCGTCCGCTCAAACAGCGGAGCCCCGGGTGGAAAGGCGGCGCAGCACTCACAGTCGCTGGAGGCGTGGTTCATGCACGTCCCCGGCCTCAAGGTCGTCACGCCAGCCACGCCGTTCGATGCGAAAGGCCTGCTGAAGTCCTCGATACGCGACCCGAATCCCGTGATCTTTCTGGAGCACAAGCGCCTCTACCAGACAAAGGGCGAAGTGCCGGAAATCGAGTATCTGGTGCCGCTTGGGCGCGCCGATATCAAGCGCATCGGACGCGACGTCACGATCGTTTCCAACCAGACCATGGTCCTCAAGGCCCTCGAAGCAGCCGACGATCTCTCCCTATCGGGAATCGAGGCCGAGATCGTGGACGTAAGGACGCTCAAGCCAGTGGACATGGAGACGATCCTGGAATCTGTTCGCAAGACGAGCCGATTGATCGTCGCTCACGAAGCGAACGTATTTGCCGGATGGGGCGCGGAGATAGTCGCGAGGGTCGCTGAGGTCGGCTTCGAGCTGCTCGACGCTCCGATGATGCGGGTGGGCGCCAAGGACTCGCCGATCCCGTACAGCGAGCCACTCGAGATGGCGATCCTGCCTGACAAGGACGCTCTCGTCGCGGCGGCGCGCGCGGTCGTCGCGTACTAATGGGCGCGACGAGGGCGGGTCGGCGGGCGGCCCCGCGAGTGTCTGCGCTCGACCGGGTCGGCTCTCGTGAGATGGAGGACCTCATCGCCCTGGGTGAACGGCACGAGCTGCCACACCTGCGTGGCGGTCCCCACCGGCCCCTGCCGTCGCACGTCCGGGAGGTCGTCCTCGCGGCACTGGACGAGCCCGACCGTCGTCCGTCGCGGGGCCTCCCGGAACTGCGCCAGGCGATCGCGACCGATCTCGAAAGGCGCTCGGGCGTCTTGTTGGACCCGGCTCGAGAGCTACTTGTCACGAACGGTGCGATGCAGGCCCTGAACATCGCCTGTCGGGCGATCCTGGAGCCCCGGGATCAGGTCGTCATCCCGACTCCCAATTTCTTCATGGAAGGCGTCGTCCGGCTTGCCCATGGCGAGCCCGTGTACGTCCCGTGTCAGGCGCGCGACGGGTGGCGCTGGGACATCGACCGCATCGAAGCCGCGATCACCCCTCGTACCAGGATCGTCTTCGCGTGTAATCCAACGAACCCGACGGGATATCTTCCCAGTCGTCAGGACGTCGAAGCCTTATGCGATATGGCCGCACGACATGACGTCATCGTTCTGGCTGACGAGTCGTACGACCGTTTCGTCTACGACGGCGATCGGTTGACCTGCGTCCTCGAGCTGCGCGGCCGCAACCAGAACCTGGTCTTGGTCAGGAGTCTCAGCAAGAGCCACGGACTGGGGGCCTGGCGCGTTGGGTACCTCGCGGCCGAGCCGGACCTGATGGACGCTTTCGTCAAGGTGCTCGAGTGGGAGTGCCTTCATTGCGCCTACGTCCCCCAGCGCGTCGCGACCGCCGTACTCGACGGCCCACAAGAGTGGCTCGGCAACGTAGCGGCGGACTATCAGGCCATCCGAGATCGACTGTGGCCGACGATCACCGCATCTGAATGGCTGTCAAGCGTCAAGCCGCAAGCCGCGGCGTTCTTCTTCATGGACGTTCGGCGTGCCGAAGAATTGACGGGAGTGGATGGGAGCGAGTTACTGCTCGCCGCCGGCATTCCCACGGTCGCAGGACGCTACTTCCAAAGCCCAGGCTACGTCCGGCTGCCTTTCGGTGCGGATCAACCGACCGTGGACCACCTCGATTCACTGCTCGCTTCGTTCCGGCCCCCGCCGCCATCAGACATCGTGAACGGTGTGTCCTGAGCGCAAGACAGTTCGTTCCAGCCGGCCGTTCAGAACGACCGCCCGCCTCTTCACGGTGACGACGGCTCGCCTGGTGCAGTTCTCGCCGAGGTCTGGTCCGCCCCGACGAGCCGCGCCGGCGGGTCCGAAAACGCTGCGGTGGTGTCCGCTGGCGTTCGTGACGACGTTGCTCGCCAGCAGCTGATGGCTCGACCAAGCTCCGCGGCGTGTGCACGTGCCGCAGCGGCATCCTGCCGCCGGTCCAGCGCATCGAGCGCGCGCGCCTGGCCCCGCAGCGTGCGCACGAGCGCGGGGCGCACCTCGCTCGCCTCGAACAGCGCGGCAGCGCGCTCGAGATCGTCCAGGATCGCGGGCCAGTCGGGATTCGCACCCGCCGCCATGCCGAGCGCCCGCTGTTGGTGGATCGTCGCCTCCTGGAGTGGGTCGCCGATCCGGCGGGCGGTCCCCAGTGCGGCGCCCCAGCCGCCCCCATCGTTCGGCAGCTCCCCCATCCGCGCCGCGACGGAGGTGAGCCAGGTCTGCGCGAGCTCCCGCGTCAGGGGTATGTTCGACATGACCGCGAGTTCGTGCGCTCGTTCGAACGGCGGTCTCGCCGCCGACGGC
>JBBQVQ010000053.1:0-14567 GCA_038211425.1 Candidatus Limnocylindria bacterium
GAGCCGCCGGGAGCGCATCAGCATCGAGTAGCGCCGGCGGCCGGAGACCTCGCGTTGGATACGCCGGACCAAGGGGCCGCCTCCGCGCGGCTGCGCGCCGCCGCCGACTTCGCGATCAGCGCGCATGAGGGCCAGTTCCGCAAAGGTGGCGCCCGCATTCCGTACATCACGCACCCATTCGCCGTCTGCTCGCTCGTCATGGAGGACGGTGGAGGGGTCGAGGAGGCCATGGGGGCACTCCTCCACGACGTGCTCGAGGACACCGACGCCACGGCGGAGGAGTTACGCGCGCAGTTCGGGGACGAGGTGACGCGGATCGTGGTGCACTGCACTGACACTCTCGGAGCCGAGCGCGGCGCCAACGACTGGCGCGAGCGCAAGGAGGCCTTCCTCGCCCGGCTTCGGGAGGCCAGGCCTGACGAGCTGCGCGTCTCGCTCGCCGACAAGCTGCACAACGCCCGCTCTCTCCAGCGCGACGTCATGCGAGATCCGAGTTACTGGCAGCACTTCAACGCCGGCCGCGACGATCAACTTTGGTACTACAAGGCGCTCGTCGCCGCGTTCAGGCAGGCGGGGGTCGACGGCTACATGCTCGGCGAGCTGAGCGACATCGTCGACCGCTTCCTGGAGCAGATCTCGACGTGACCTCGGCGTAGGGCTCAAGCCGCGTGTCTGAGGGCGCTGAGCAAGACATTCGGCAGATGCTGACGAGGCTGGGCTTCGTCACAGACGACGACCATCGGGCCGCGCGCTCCGTGCTCGAGGCGGCCGCAGTGACCCGCTCTTCGAAGAGCCGGATTAGCGGGGCGAACGCGCGACGGGCCGAGAAAGTGCTCGCCGCGGCGTTCGCGCGAACATGCAGTCACCGCCAATGCCTCGCCGCGGTCGCTGCGGCGCGACCGAAGGCGCGTCTGCTGATCTGCGCCGACCGCTCGCAATGCGAGCACTGCGGCGGATCGGACAACCAGAGGGCCGCCAACGAGTTCCTCGCGGCGTGCCGCGGAAGGAATGTGCTGGAAGGTGACCATCGTCGGCGGGTCGCCGACGATCCGCGATCGTCTTGGGAGCCTCTTAGAGGGAGCCCTGCACCGCCGGTTCGTAGACGGCACAGGCCGCCGGACCAAGGATCAGGCGCACGCCGACGTCGTGTGGGCGGACCTCGTGCTCGTCCTCGGCGCGTCGGAGCTGGCGCACAGGATGTCGGACCTCTACACGCGGGTCGAGTTGGCTCTGCGATGGAAGGTCCTACAGACTCCGCGCACGGGCATCGCATCGATCCTGGACTTCGCGGCCGAACACCTGCGTGCAGGGAGCGGCCGAAAGGGTCAGCACTGACTCGTCACGTGGAACGACACCGAGTCGCCCCACCGCAGGGACGCATTGAACCTGAGCGCTTAGGTGCTCGGCGGCCTCAGCCTCCTCTCGTACAGGTCCGCTGCCGTCTCGGTGCCCAGCAAGTTCGCCGCGACCTGTCGCGCGTATTGCATGCGCTGGCGACCCGAGAGCCCGTCCATCGCGTGGTAGGCGCGCCTCCCCAAGCGGACGGCGACGGGATTGGCTCCTCCGAGCCGGCCGGCGAACGCGACCAGCGACCCGCGAAGTGCCTGCCCGTCCGGCACGACATCGTTCACGAGGTCCAGCCTCTGCGCCTCGGCTGCGTCGAGGACGCGTCCCCTATAGACGAGGTCGAACAGCACCTTGCGGGGCAGCTGATCGGCCACGCCTGCGAGGACAAGCATCGGAAAGATCCCGTACTGGAGCTCCGGAAGCCCGAAAGTGGCGTCGACCGTCGCGATCGCAAGGTCCGCGAGCGCCGTGAGCGCGAGGCCGCCGGCGAACGCCTTTCCGTTCACGCCGACGATCACCGGCTTGCCAAGGTCCGCGACGGTGTCGCGCACCGCCAGCCACGCATCGCCGAAGTCGAGTAGCCGTTCCGTCCGGCCGTTACCCTGCCCGGGCATCTCTGCGCCCGCGCAGAACCACTCTCCTCGCCCGGTGATCGCGACCGCGGCGACCGCCGTGTCGCCCTCGGCCTCGCGCATGCGACGCGCGAGGGCAAGAAGCAGTTCGCGCGTCAGCCGATTCTCGTGCTCCGGTCGGTCGAGCTCGAGCAAGGCGAGGTTCGAGTCGACGGAGTAGACGAGGTCCTCTTCAGCCACGCGGACTCAGCGCACCGTCGCGATGGCTTCGATCTCGACCAGCCAGTCGGGCACGGCGAGGCTGCTGACGACCACGAATGTGCTCGCGGGATAGTGTCCAACGCCGGCGAACGCCCGCTCCCGTACTTCTGAGATCGCAGGGCGGTTCGCGAGGCTCGTCGTGAAGATGGTGATCTTGGCAACGCGGTCGAGGCCCGAGCCCGCGCTCTCGAGGACCGCGCGCAGGTTCGCGAACACCTGCTCCGTCTGCGCCTTCACGTCGCCCTTGCCGACGATGTTTCCCTCGACGTCCTGCGATACCTGGCCCGAGACGAAGACGAGGTCACCGATGCGCGCCGCGTGCGAGTAGCCCTTGGTGGGATGCGCGGTGTCGGGGGTGAGGATCTCCAGCGACATGGTCTCTTCTCCTTTGTCATTCGCGCTGATTCGTTCGCATTGCTCAGTTCGTCGCCGCACCGACCGGACCGGCGGCAGTGTCGAGGCTCGGTGTCTCCTCGGCGAAGTGGCACGCCGACCACTGGCCCGGACCCACCTCGCGCAGGGGCGGCTCGACCTCGGCGCAGACCTCACGTGCGAGCGGGCAGCGGTCGCGGAATCGGCATCCGCCCACCAGCGCCCCTGCCTCGAGCGCTTCGCCGAGGATGAGCGGACGGTCGCCCCGCTGCTGCGGCGTGCCCTTGGGGACCGCAGCGAGGAGAGCGCGCGTGTACGGGTGCCGCGGCGCCGTGTAGATCGTCTCGGTCGGGCCGGTCTCGACGATCTTGCCGAGGTACATGACGCCGATCCTGTCGCTGAAATGGCGCACGATCCGGAGATCGTGCGAGATGAACACGTACGTGAGCCCGAGTTCGGCCTGGAGCTGCTCCAAGAGCCGGATGAGCTGCGCCTGCACCGTGACGTCGAGCGCTGAGGTCGGCTCGTCGAGCACCACGAGCTTAGGCCGCAGCGCGAGAGCCCTGGCCACCGCGACGCGCTGTCCCTGGCCGCCCGAGAGCTCGTGCGGGAACCGGTCGCCGAGCCGCCGGCTCAGGCCGACCATCCCGAGGAGCTCCTCGACCGCGCCGCGCGCTCCGTATCGCGCGTCGCGGTGCGCGAAGAGCGGCTCGGCGATGATGTCCTTCACCCGCATGCGCGGGTCGAGCGACGACCGCGGATTCTGGAAGACGACCTGCATGTTCTGCCGAAGGTCCTTCAGCTGCCGTCCGGAGGCCGCGAGCAGCGACCGCCCCTCGAAGAGCACGTCGCCCGACGTCGGCAGCTGCAGCCGCAGCATGAGCTCCGCGGCCGTCGTCTTCCCGCACCCGGACTCGCCCACGAGCGCGAATGTCTCGCCCCGGTTCACCTCGAGCGAGATGCCGTCCACGGCGCGTACGACGGCCGCCATCCCGAAGAGTCCCTTGCGGATCTGGAAGTGCTTGCTGAGGTCGCGCACTTCGAGTAGGGCCGCCGACGCCACCTTGAGGGGGATGACCGTAGCGGTCACCGGCTGTTCAGCACTGACCGCGACCGGCTCCCGTCTGAGCCGGCGCTGATGCTCCAGCGGCTCCGAGTACAGGTGACACGCCACGGTGCGGCCTCCCTCGAGCGTGAACGGGAGGGGGCGAGTCGTGGTGCAGACCTCCATCGCGAACGGGCAGCGCGCGACGAAGTGGCACTCGTTCTCGGGCAGCGTGATCAGGTCCGGGACGGAGCCCTGTATCGGTGCGGCGGCGGTCGGCTGATCGATCGAGGGCATCGAAGCCAGCAGCCCCTGGGTGTACGGATGCTTCGGCGCCGCGAACAGCGCGGTCGCGGTCGCCTGCTCCACGATCTGACCGGCGTACATCACCGCGACGCGGTCGCACATCTCGGCGATCACGCCGAGGTCGTGCGTGATGAGCACCGTCGTGAGCCCTCTGGCGGCTTTGCGCTCGCGGAGGATGTCGAGGATCTGCGCCTGGATGGTGACATCGAGCGCTGTGGTCGGCTCGTCCGCGATGAGCACCTCGGGGTGCGCGGCGAGGGCGACGGTGATCATCACCCGCTGCAGCATGCCGCCGCTCAACATGAAGGGGTACTGGCCGAGACGCTCCGCCGGCGACGACAGGTGGACCGACCGCAGGAGATCGACCGCCGACGCCCGGCTCCGGCGTTCGTACGCGCGGTCCGGCAAGACCTTGTCGCGAAGAGCGCGGCCGGCCCCGCGCAGCGGCCCCGCGCGCCAGGCGTCGTACTTCTCGATCTTGACGGCCTCGAGCAACTGCTCGCCGACGCTCACAGTCGCGTTCAGCGACGTCGACGGATCCTGAAAGATCATCGCCAGCCGTTTGCCCCGGACGTGCAGCATCTCCCGCTCGGTCATGGCGAGGAGATCCTCGCCTTCGAGCAGCACCTTGCCTCGCACCACTTGGCCAGGCGGCTCGACCAGCTGCATCAGCGACATGGCGGTGACGCTCTTTCCGGATCCGGACTCGCCGACGACGCCCAGCGTCTCGCCGCGGCCGACGCTGAGATCGACACCGTCGACGGCGCGGACCAGTCCGTCGCGTGTCCTGAAGTGCGTGGCCAGGTCGCGGATCTCGAGCAACGCCTCGCTCACTCGAGCCCCGCCTGCAGCCGCGGGTCGAACACATCGCGCAGGAAGTCACCAATGACGTTGATCGTGAGGACAGCGAGGAAGATACATGCGCCAGGCAGGGCCGCCGTCCACCAGGACGTCGCGATGTATTCGCGGCTTTCGGCCACCATGAAACCCCAGGACACCTGCACCTTGGTGAGCCCGAGGAAGCTGAGGCCCGACTCGATGACGATCATCAGGCCGATGTAGACGGTGCTCAGGATAATGATCGGCGCGATCGCGTTGGGAAGGATGTGCCGGAGCATGATCGTGGTGTGGCCGAGGCCGACCGCTCGCGCCGCTTTCACGTACTGCTCCTCACGGATGCTGAGGACCTTGCTCCGCAAAGTGCGCGCGTACCAGACCGTGCTCCGGAACCCGAGGACCAGGATGAGGATGACCACGCTCTGTCCGAGCGCGAGGAGGACCGCGATCGCGATCAGCAGGTTGGGGATCGCGAGCACCACATCGAACGCCCGCATGATGCCCTCATCGACCCTGCCACCGAAGTACGGCGCGAGGATGCCGAGCGGGATGCCGATCGACGCCGCGACGATGACCGCGCCGAACCCCACGACGAGCGACACACGCGAGCCCCACACCATGCGGCTTAGTAGATCGCGGCCGAGGTAGTCCGTACCGAGGACGTGCTGCGGCGAGCTGCCCTCCATCCAGAACGGCGGCTTCAGTGTCTGCGCCAGGTCCTGCTGCGTCGGATCGGCCAAGGGCAACACTGGCGCGGCCAGGGCGGCGAGGATGATCAGCGCGAAGACGCCGAGACAGAGCTGAACAACGCGGTTTTCCGCGAAAAGGGCGCGCGCCTTCTCGAACTCGCGCACGCGCTAGCCGTACCGCACGCGCGGGTCGATCAGGCCGTACGACAGATCAGCGACGAAGGTCATGAGCACGACGAAGGTGCCGATGATCAGGATCCCCGCTTGGGCGAGCGGGTAGTCACGCCCGCTCACCGCTTGGAAGATCAGTTGACCAACGCCGGGCCACGCGAACACCGCCTCGGTGATCACGGCGCCACCGATGAGCGACCCGAGCTCGAGGGCGAAGACCGTGATGACCGGGAGCAGGGCGTTGCGCAGGGCGTGCTTGGTGATGACGAGGAAGCGAGGCAGCCCCCTTGCGCGTGCGGCGACGACGTAGTTCTGCCCCAGTTCCTCAAGGATGCTGCTCCGCGTCAGCCGCGCGAGGAAGGCCATCTGGAAGACGCTGAGCGTTATCGCCGGGAGGACGAGGTGACGCAGAGCGTCGCCGAGTGGCAGTGGATCACCGAATCTGACCAGGTCGATCACGCCCTCGACGAGCGGCGGTCCCTTCCCCGAGCTCGCGAACATTCCGAGCTCCACGGAGAAGATGATGATCAGCATGACGCCGAGCCAGAACGACGGCACGGACACGCCCGAGATCGCGAACAGGGTGCCGAGATGCTCGATCGGCGTACCGCGCTTGACGGCCATGAGGATGCCGAGCGGCACCGATATCACGAGCGTGAGCAGTGTGGCTGCGAGCGCCAGCTCGATGGTCGCTGGGAGGCGGTCGAACATCAGGTCCGACGCCGGCGTCGAGTAAATGATCGAAGTGCCGAGATCGCCGCGCAGCAGGCCTGCCACGAAACGGACGTACTGCACGGGGAGCGGCTGGTCGAGGCCGAACTGCTGCTCGAGGGCGCGGATCTGCTCGACCGTCGTCTGCTCTCCCACGAGCCGATACACCGCGCTCCCGGGAGCGAGATGCAGCAGCAGGAAGACGAACAGGGTCATCCCCAGCAGGACGACGATGATGTTCAACGCGCGCCGGGTCACGTATCCCGCCATTCGCTCCCCCGCCCGCGGCGTTAGCTCAGTCTATGCAGCCGGACCGCGTTCCCACCCAGGATCAGGTCCTTCTCCTCCTGCGACAGCTGATTGCGAACGGTGACTTTGAACAGCTCAGCCTCGGGCGCCGCGAACGGGATGTTGCTGCCGAAGAGGATGCGCTCCACCCCGAGCCGGTGAGCGAAGGTGTGCAGGCGATACATGTGATCCGATGTCTCGAGGAAGATGTTCTTCGCACGCTCGGCGATCAGCGCCGCGTCTACGGTCAGCCTGCCTCCCATGTGGCCGATGATGATCGGCACGTCCGGGAAGTCGTCCGCCACGCGCCAGAACAGAGCGGGCTCGGACGGTGCGTACCACGAATGGAACAACACGGGAAGCTTCGCCGCGCGGACCGTCTCGAGGAGGGGGTAGACCAGGGACTTGTCCCCCGGGTCGAAGTTCTCCGCTTCGGGGTCCAGCATCAGCCCCTTGAAGCCGTACTCGCCTAGCCCGCGCTGCAGCTCCTGGACCGCCGCGGCGCCGAAGTTGGGGTTCACCCGAACGTATCCCGCGAGCCGCTTGGGGTTGCTCGTCACGGCCTGGTGATTGAAGGCGTTGCCTTGCGTGTAATCGGGATCGACGAGATCACCTCCGACCCACTTGGGCGGGAAGACGATCGCCCGATCGATGCCGACCCGATCCATGACCGCGATCAGGCCCTCCGCGGTGGACGTGTCGTGCATCGGCTGGAGGAGCTGCGTTCGGTGGGCGTTGATCCCGGGGCCGAGCTGCGTGTAGCAGTCGACGATCACGCCTGCACCTCTTGAGGAACGCTTCCGCCGGTAGGCGCCTGGCGGGATCGCGTCCGGGACTTCTGCTCTTCGCCAACACGGTTGATCCGCGCCGAGTTGAGTCCGAGCACGAGCTCCTTGTCCGCGTCGGAGGCGGGCAGGCTCCTTATCTTGGCGATGACGACCGACGGAAGGACGTACGGCAGGTCGGATCCGTAGCAGACCTTGTCAGCGCCGGCCAGACGGATCGCGGCGAAGATCTCGCCGCTCGTGCTCGCACCCGCCGTCTCGAGATAGATGTTCGGATAGCGCTGCGCCATGATGACGGCGTCGCGCCAGTACTCGTATCCGATGTGCTTGAGATAGATCGGCACGCTCGGGAACGCCTCGGCCAGCGGGATGAACAGCATCGGCTGGCACTTCGGGTAATAGCCGACGTGGAACGTCATGGGGACCCCGTACTCGACGCAGAGCTCGGCCAGGGGCCACATCAGGCGCTCGTTCGTGGGGTAGAACGACTCCCAGTCGGGGTGCAGCATGAGGCCGCGCAGCCCAAGGTCGTCGAGAGAGTGTCGGTACTCCTCCACCGCCGCCTTCTTACGGTTGGGGTTCACGCGCGCGTACGGGATGAAGCGGTCCGGAAACTCATGCGCGGCTTGGGCTATCGCGTAATTCGCGAGCTTGTAGTCGGGATCGTCGAACGGGCCGCCCTCGTACAGCGGCGCGAACGAAACGCCCATGTCGATCCCCGCCTCGTCCATCGCCGCGATGGTCGCCTTGGCGGTCGTCGCGTCGAACTCGACCGAGCCGCTGTGATTGAGCAGCGTGGGGCCGAGATGGACGTGTGAGTCGATGATCATCCCCACTCCCGACTACGCCTTCAGCTTCGCTTCGTCGAGGAAGATCTTCTCGTCGGAGCGGGGCGTCCACTCGACCGTGTCGCTGATCGCGTAGGCTTGGACGAGCTGGTACCCGAAGATCCCTGGACAGTACTCCTTGATGAAGTTGATGCCTTCGCGAGAGATCTTCTCGCGCTCGTTGTCGTCGAGCGTCTGCGTGAGACGGTTGAAAAGGTCGGTCATTTCCTTGGAATGGACGACGTACGACCGTGGCGAGAGGAAGTCACGCAGGGCGTTCTCGAAGTCCGGAATGATGTTGCCGGACGAGTAGTAGAAGATCGGCTCCGAGTCCTTCTGGCCGGCGTAGATGGTCTGGTACTCACCGGCCTCGTGCAGGACGACCTCGGCCTCGACCCCGATCTTCTTCAGCTGCCCGGCCACGGCCTGGCAGAACTCGAAATCGCCCTGGTCGCGGCCTCGGGGCGCGCCGAGCTTGGTCGCGAAGCCGCGCGGGAAGCCGGCCTGCGCCAGGAGCGACTTTGCCTTGTCGGGATCGTATGGATAGCCCGTCACGTCCTTCTGCCAGTGGCGGGCCTGTGGCCCCTGGAGTTGCGCGCCGGTCGCCGCGCCGTAGCCGTGGAGAACGTTGGTCACGATGTCCTTGATGTCCACGCCGTAATTGAGCGCCTGGCGCACGACTTTGTTGTCGAATGGCGGCGTGTCATCGCGGAAGCGCAGCGTCGCGACGCGGTTGCTTCCGATGGTCTTGATCCTCACGCCGGACTTCGCCTTCACGCGGTCGACGTCCTGGCCGAGGATATTGCGGACGATGTCGGCCTCCCCGTTGATGGCGGCGTTGGCGCGTGTGGCTCCCTCTGAGATCGGCCGCCAGATGATCTTGTTCCACGGGATGCGTCCGGCCCACCACGAAGGATTCGCTTCCATGACGACCCGCTGACCCTTGACCCACTCGACGAACTTCGCGGGCCCGGTGCCCACCAGCTTGTCCGGGCCGTACTCGCTGCTGTTGTACCAGGCAGGGTCGAGCTGCTGGACGCCCGCGTTGAGCATCAGCGGGATCAGGCCGGTCGGGAACTTGGTGACGATGTCAAAGGTGTACTTGTCGACCACCTCGCCATGATCGACGGGGGCGATGAGCGTCTTGAACACCCCGTCCGCGGCGTACTTCTCGAGGCTGAACTTCGCGGTCTCGGCCGTGAAGTCGTGGCCGTTGTGGAATTTCACGTCCTGCCGCAGCTTGAACCGCCAACGGGTCGGGTTCACGACCTCCCACGACGTCGCGAGGAACGGGTCGACCTGCCCGTACTTCGTCGGGCTCATGCGCGTCAGCTTGTCGGTGAGCGCCTCGATGAGAACGATGTCCTCGAGGGCGTTGGTCTTGATCGTGTCGAGCGTGCTGATCTCGGCCCCGGTGATCACCGTAAGGTCCCTCGGCTTCGCCGACGCGCTCGGCCGAGCCGTCGACGCACCCGGATTGCACGCGAGCAGGCTGAGGCCGGTCAGGCCGATGCCCGCGCCCGCTGCCCCTTGAAGGAATGTCCGCCGCGAAATGGCGCGACGCGTCGCGCGCGTGTCCTCTGGCATGACTCCTACCCCCTCTTTCCGGCGGCCGCTAGCACCCGTGGTTCATCGGCCTTGCCGCCGAGCAATTCGCGGATCACGTCGTCGCTCTGAGCCACGCGGAGGAGGCCGCGGTCCATCCGGCCCAGCGCGTCACGGTGCAGCGCCTCCGAGTTGGCCCCGCAGCAGTCATCCACGATCACGCCGAAGTAGCCCCGGTCGGCCGCGTCGCGCATCGTCAGCTCGACGCACCCGTTCGTGACGATCCCGGCCGCTATCAGGGTGCGGATCCCCAGGTTGTGCAGCACCGCGTCGAGCGCCGTGGAGCTGAAGGCGCTGATCGAGCTCTTCGACATCACGATGTCGCCCGGCTGCGGCTTGATCTCGTCGAGGACCTCCGCCTCGCGGCTGCCCTCGGCGCACCACAGGCCTCGGAGCGAGGGCGAGCCGTCGCGGCCGTCGGCGCGCGCGGTCGCGATGCGGAGGTAGATGACTTGGATGCCGGCGACCCGGCACGCCGCCGCCAGTCGGTCCACCGCGGGCAGGATCTCGGCGATACGGTCGAACCGGTACCGCAGCTCGCTCTCCTGGCCCTTCTCCCGGGCCGTGCGCCCGAGGCCGAGGTCCGGATGGGCGTCGAGGTACTGGAGGTCGATGATCAGTAGCCCGGTCTCCCCCGGCGTCAGGGGTGGCGGGGCCGGCGCGGGCACGACGACGTCGAAGGGCTCGGTCGGAGTCGGCATGGCTCAGGCCACCGCCGGCATCTTGGCCGTGATCCGCAAGATCTTGGAGATGTTGCCCTCGGTGATCTTCGCGAGGTCCTCGGCCGGCAGGCCGATGCTGCGGATCCGCTCCGTCTCGACGGAGGGGATGTTGAACGGGATGTCGGTGCCGAAGATCACTCTGTCGGCGCCCACCGCCTTGACCGCGCGAGCGATGTAGCCGGGCATCTGCCCAGACGTCTCGAGGTACACGTTGCTCGCGTGCTGGGCTGTGATGACCGCGTCGATCAGGATCCGGCCGCCCATATGACCAAGGATGAGCGGGACATCGGGGAAGGCCTGGGCGAGCGGCAGGAAGATCAACGGCTCGCACGGGTGGAAGCCGGTATGGACGATGATCGCGCCTTTGTTCGCACGGACGAGCTCCGCGAGCGGGCCGAGCAGCCGCAGGTCCGTCGGGTAAAAGCCGTCGGCCTCGTTGTCGAGCTTGAGGCCGCGGAAGCTATACTCGCCGAAGCAGCGCTCGAGCTCTGCGACCGCCGCTGAACCGAACTTCGGGTTGACCCTACCGAACCCGATGAAGCGATCGGGATGCGCGTTGACGGCCTCCGCGACCGCGGCGTTGGCGCGCTCGTAGGCGGGGTCGTTGAAGTCGGTGTCGTCCCATCCACCCTGCCAGCTCGGCGCGAAGATCACGGCTCGCTCGATGTCCACCTCATCGAGCAGCGCCACGAGCGACTCGGCGGTGTCGGCCTTGAAGAGCGGTCCGAAGGGGGCCTGTGCCCGGAGTCCCGGGCCGAGGTGGCAGTGAGCGTCGATCATCGTGCGGCCGTCCTCTCTCTCGTCGATTCACGTCGTGTTCCCGGTCTCCCATCCATGCCCAGAAGTCGCGATAGCGTCCCGCCAAAGATCAGGTCGATGTCCTCGCTCGTGATGCCGGGCTGGAGGCGGATCTTGTCCATGACGTCACGGGGATCCGTGTACGGCAGGTCTGATCCGTAGACGAGCTTTCCCGGGCCCAGCGTCCTCAGGACCTCGCCGATCGCGGTGGCCGTCGCGTTTCCGGACGGCTCGAGATAGACGTTCGGGCACCTCTGCGCGACCACGATTGCGTCGGCGGTGTGCCGATAGGAGAGGTGCGCCAGCATGAAGTTGATCGTCGGATACGCGTCCGCCAGAGGGAACGCCAGCGTGGGATGCGACAGCGGGTAATAGCCCGTGTGGAAGATGACCGGCCAGCCATAGTCGGCCGCGCGGTCGAGCACCGGCCGGACCGTCGGCCCGTGCATGTAGAAGTACTCCCAGTCCGGGTGAAGCTTGAGGCCCTTGAAACCGTACTCATCGTGGCAGCGCGCCATTTCGTCGAGCGGCTGCTGACCGAGGTTGGGGTTGACGCGGCAGTAGCCGATGATGCGATCGGGATAGGACTTGGATGCTTCGTAGATGAAACGGTTCGACTTCTCGTATTCGTAGTCGTCGAAGTCCCCGCCCTCGATGAGCGGCGCGAAGGTGCAGCCTTTGTCGATCCCCGACCTGTCGAAGATCTCGATGACCTCTTCGGCCTTCTCCGCCCTGAGCAACGGAGGGGATGCGTGATTTGCGAGGCCGGGACCCATGTGCACGTGAGCGTCGATCACCGGCATCGCTACGCCGCCACCGCTTGCTCGATGCCGAGCAGCCGCGCCATGTTCTCTCCGAGGATCAGCCGTTTCGCCTGGTCGCTCAGGTTCGGCTGGCGGCCGATCTTCGCGAGCACGTCGGCCGGCTCGGTGAACGGCAGATCCGATCCGTAGAGGATCTGCCGTGGATCGACCTCGGCCAGCACCTGGGCGATGGCGCCGGCGGTCGTGTTCGCTGACGTCTCGAGGTGGATATTCGGGCAGAGGTTCGCCGCGATGATCGCATCGGCGACGTGCGCGTAGCCGAAGTGAGCGACGATGATGCTCACCTCGGGATAGCGCTCGGCGAGAGGCACGAACAGGGCGGGCTCGCACGTCGGGTAGTAGCCGGTGTGGAAGATGATCGGCCAGCGGTACTCCGCGCAGAGCTCCGCGATCGGCGCCATGAGCCTGAAGTTGTTCGGCAGGAAGTGCTCCCAGAGCGGGTGGAGCTTGAGACCTCGAAATCCGTACTCGTCGTGACCCCGCCGCATCTCGTCGATGGCGCGGCCGCGGCGGTTGGGATCGACGCGGGCGTATCCCAGGATGCGTTCCGGATAGCGCTTGGCGGCCTCGTAGATCGCACGGTTGGCGGCCTGGTACTCGGGGTCGATGAAGTCCGGACCCTCCCACGCAGGCGCGAAGAGACACGTGAGGTCGATCCCGGACCGATCTAGGATCTCGATGATCTGATTGGGTGACACGCCCGGAAGGAAGGCCGGCTTCGAGTCGAACGCCGGCCCCATGTGGCTGTGCGCGTCGATGATCACTTTCGCTCCCCCTTGCCATGGCGCACCGTTCTGTGTTCCAATCTGTGTTGATACAGATGAGTACAGGTGATATCTTGACGCTACTCCGTCGCTCCGTGCGGCGCAAGGGTCCGCTGCCGCTCAGCGAGCAGTTGCGCTCGGCCATCGAGATGGCGGTCATAGCCGGTGACCTCGTCGATGGCGCGCCCTTGCCGTCTGTGCGCCAGCTGGCTGGCGATCTCGACCTCGCTCCGAACACCGTCGTGCGGGCGTACCGGGACCTCGAGAACGAAGGGATCGTTCAGGTCGTTCCCCGCCGCGGGTACTACGTGCTCGGGATCCACGAACAGGAGCTGGGGCCGGCGTTCGCGGGGCTCCAGGGGCTCATCGACCAGGCCGTACGGGCGGCGCGCCAGGAGGGTCTTACGGACAAGCAGGTGCTGCATCTGGTGGCCGAGCGGCTTCGTGCGGGAGATCGCAACGCCCGCCGGATCGCGGTCGTCGGGCGGCGCGACGCGGCGCTGGAAGAGCGCGTGGCGTTCGTTGCCCAGGCGGTCGCCGATCTTGACGTGCAGGTAGTGGGGCTCTCGTTCGAGGAGCTGCGGACCGATGACGGCGCGGCGAGAGCAAGCGGCTTCGACCTGTACCTCGTCCCCGTGCTCGAGACCAACGAAGCGGCGCGGCTACTTGGGCCGAACAGCCGGAGGATCATGCCGATGAACCGGCGGCTAAAGCCAGGCGTGCGCGCCTTCATCGTGGCCCAGCCGGAAACCGCGCGGTTCGGCATCATCGCCGGCGCGGACGAGTACCGCGGGCGCATGATCGCCGCCTTGGACACCCTGCATCCGCTGAAGACACCGCCGGTGGCCGCGTCCATCCAGGATCCTCGCGCGGTCGACCGGGTGATCCGCGAGGCGGACGCGGTCATCATCGGATCCACCGCGCGGCACGCGCTGCAGGCCCGCATGCCGCTGCCCGTTCCGTATGTCGAGTTCACGTACCTGCCCGACGAGTCGACTCTGCGAAGGCTGCGGTCGCGTTTGACCCCGATGGACACCGCGCTCCCGCGGGCAGCGGAAGGCGGCGCTCCTGGATATCCGCGCTCAACGAGCGCGGGCAGCGCGGCGAATACCATCAGAGGCGGCCACCGAGACCGATCGGGCGTCGATCGACGCGTACCACAGCCACAGCGTCGTGCCGGTGAGCCTCATCGAGAAATTCCTCGTCCTCGCTGGTCCTCGTCTTCGCGCTCGCGCTCCGAACCTGCATTGATGGGACGGATCGGACGCGCTTCCTCGCTACGCTCGGCCTCTGCTTCGCGATCGCGGAGGTTCCCGTGATACTGACAGAGCTCTCGGCCCACGCGGCCCTCGTAGTGATGGTCCGCGCGGGCTCTGACAGCGTCGGCCTTTTCCGATTCTGGGATGTGCTCTACAACAGCGGCACTTACGCGCTGGAAGCGGGCCTGCTCGCATCGATCGGGCTCGCGATGCGGGATGATCGCGCGTTCCCCCGCTGGGTGCCCACCGCCGCTTTCGTCGGGGCCGCCCTTCAGATCGTGAACATGACGGCCATCTGGGTCGGCATCCCCGACGCCACCACCATGATCGGGAACCTCGCGTTCGCGCTGTTTTTCGCCGGCGGGAGCGTCGGCCTGCGCCGCC
>JBBQVQ010000054.1:0-13923 GCA_038211425.1 Candidatus Limnocylindria bacterium
TGATGTCCCTCACGCTCGCGCGCCACGCTGTCGCCGTCGTGCCGTCGGCAACGTAGGCGTAGACCTCGTGGACGGGACGGTCGATGACGACGCTGTGTCGTGCACTTGGCATAGTTACCTCCTCGACGCGATTCTGGATGAGTGCGTCAAGACACGTGTGCCCCGTCGCGCGACCCGAGTCATGGACGTGCCGCTCGCCGCCGACGTCAGAACGCGATTCTCCTTATCCCCTCACCGCACCGCGGAGAAGTGAGATAGGGGCCCACGAAATGGCCCGAACGCGGACGCCGGTCAACGCCACCCTGCCAGGGCGAGTACCGCGACTCCAATCGAGCTTGGGTGGCGCCGAGCGACAACGCCGTTCGTGGGACTTCGGCGTCTTCGGCGCCGTGAAGAGGAGCTACGCTGGACCTGGGACGAGTTCAAGTCATGCGACGACCAGGTGCGCGCCGACGTCAAGGCACATGCACTCATTCACGAAATGGTCTCGCGTTCGCCAGAGTGAGTTCTCATCACGCCCTCGGAATAGTCCCACCGGCGTCCGCATCGGGGCGCCGGTCTGCCGGCCGAACCTCCACCCCGCTAACCTTCGGAGGTCGTGCTCGCGCTCAAAGTCTCGTCCATCCTGATGTGGCTGGTCGCCGCCGGCTTTGGGATCCCCGCGCCGTTCGTGGCGTCCCACTTCTTGCGCGAGCGCAGCCTTCCAAGCTTCATGGGCCTCTTTCCGATGTATGGGGGTGGCCTGTTCGACCGCTTCTCGCCCGAGGTGTTCGCCGCACTCCTTGGACTGTTCACGGCCCTATGCGCACTCGAGGCGTACGCCGGATGGCTGCTCTGGAACAGCGAGCAGCTCGGCGCGGTGATCACCCTTGGGCTTTTGCCCATCGAGGCGGCGTTCTGGGCCGGGTTCGCTGTGCCGATCCCGCCGCTGATCGCGATCGCGCGTCTCGGCCTGCTCGCGGTGGGCTGGTCAGCCCTGCGCTGAAGCGTCGCGCTGACCCGCACGAATCCCATCGATCATCGTATGCGCGTCAAGATGCTCGGGGCGTGATGCTGTTCGACGTGATCCATGGCACAGCAACGCATTGATGTCAGCGTTCACGAGATTGACTCGCCCCCGGCGATCTCGTTCACGGAATTGACCCACTCGCGTTCACGGAATTGACCCACCCGGTCGCGGTCTCGCGGAAGAATCGCTCGAAGCTGGCGACACCGGACACGGCCATCGTCTACCTCCGGTTGCGGTGATTCCGAGGCGGACCATGACCAGCCCCGGTGCGGCCCGACTAGGCCCGCGTTGCTCGCCGCCCCTACAGGGACCGGGCAGGCGGCCCACAACTTCGTCATCCTCTACGGTGCGCGAATCGAAGCGAAGGGGGACCTGCCCAATGAACGCGCTCGACTGGCTGCTCGATGCGGACCCGGCGGTTCGCTGGCAGGCGATGCGCGACCTGACCGATGCGCCGGCCGATCAGGTCGCCGGGGAGCGTGCCCGCGTTGCCACCGAAGGCTGGGGCGCGCGGCTGCTGGCTCTCCGGCGGGAGGATGGGCTGTGGGACATTGGCACGCCGGAGCCGGAGTGGGTCTCGCTGCTCGCCCTGTTGATGCTCCGCGACATGGGCCTCGACGCTTCGAGCGAGGAGGCGCGGGAAGCGATAGGCCTCGTCCGCAACAACGCGACGTGGCACTCCCGGGGACCATGGCACGGCACACCGCTGTTCGCGGGCGAGGTCGAGCCATGCATCAACGGACGCGTGGTGACGGTCGGCTCGTACTTCGGCCAGAACGTGACAGGCATCGTCGAGCGGCTGCTCGGCGAACAGATGGCCGATGGCGGGTGGAATTGCGAGCAGGAGAATGGCTCGACCCGCGGATCGTTCCACACGACGATCAACGTCCTCGAGGGCCTTCTGGAGCACGAGCGAGCAACCGGCGGCTCGGCCGAGGTGACCGCGGCGCTAGAGCGAGGGCAGGAATACCTGCTCGATCGCCGGATGCTGCGTCGGCTGTCGAGCGGCGAGCTGATCGATACGGCCTTCACACTGTTCTCGTTCCCGACCGGCTACCACTACGACGCGTTGCGCGGGCTCGACTTCCTGCGCGCAGCGGGCGTGACACCCGATGCGCGCGTGGCCGAGGCCATCGATCTGGTCCGCTCCAAGCGCGACGCCGAAGGCCGATTGCCGTTCGAGAACCCACACGAGAGCGAACTGGTCGACGCCCGCGTCCGCGATCTCGGGTTCGACATGGACGAGCGCGAAGGCCGGTCCAGCCACTGGAACACCCTGCGCGCCATGCGCGTCCTGGACTGGTACGAGCGCGGCCGCTAGCCGGCCGGCATCAATCCTGGGCGCGTTCCAGCCGCTCGCGGCCAGACTCCCGCGCGTGGGCCCGGACGTCGATGTCCGGCGGTTCGACGCCCAGGCTCGTCAAAGCGGCGCAGACCTGGCTGCGGTGGTCGGTGCCGTGGTGGGCAACCTGGGCCAGCCGGACTCCGACCGGCGAACGCGACGATCCATTCCTCGTCGCGTTCGACGATGAGCGCGTCGGGGTCGACCCAGCCCGACTCGCAGCAGAGTCTGGGTCCATCCGAGGACCGCGCGCAGCTTCGTTCCACCACGGGACACGCGCCGGCGTCGGGTCACTGCGACAGCAGCGCTGGCAGCTCACGCATGTCAGTGAAGACGATCGTCCCGTGGCCGCGGAGACGAGCGGCCGCAGTCACGCCACCGGCGTGGCCGAAGACGCGCATGCCAGCGGCGTGCGCGGCTTCGACTCCGGACAGGCTGTCCTCGATCACGGCGCACCGCGCGGGCGCGGTCCCCAGAGTTGCCGCTGCGTGCAAGAACGGTCGGGTGCCGGTTTGCCGTGAGCGACATCGCTCGCGCTGAAGATGCGGCCCTCGAAGCGATCGAGCAGTCCGACCAGGCAAAGGCTGTGGCGGATCTTCTCGTGCGTGCCGCTGGAGGCGACGCACGTCGGCGTGCGAATCGCATTGAGTGCCTCGACGACGCCATCGACCGGCTGCAGCTCCGACGCGAACGCCTCGCGGAGGCGTCTTACGGACTCGATCCGCCACTCCGACTCCACGCGATCGCCAAGGCGGCTCGCGATCTCCGCGCCGATGTGCGCGTCAGACCGGCCGACGAATCGTTCGATCACCTGGCTTCCGAGATGGCCCAGCCCCGCTCGGTCAGGCCGGCGGCCGACACCCGCACCGCGATGCGTTCACTGTCGACCAACACGCCGTCGCAGTCGAAGATGAGGAGCTTGTACGCGCGTTCCGGATCGCTACCGCGACATCTCGGATACCTGCGGCTGCGGCCTCCTGAAGGTCGTCTTGCTGCCGGTGGATCGAGAGCAGGCGTTGCATGACCGTCGGGTCGCTGCCGTTCCGGAGCTCCAGCCGGTGCTGAAGTTGGAGGCCGCGGCCCTGGAGG
The DNA here is from genome assembly GCA_038211425.1 of Candidatus Limnocylindria bacterium. Lineage (GTDB taxonomy): Bacteria > Chloroflexota > Limnocylindria > P2-11E > P2-11E > JALYKU01. The sequence goes on from JBBQVQ010000054.1 coordinate 3,441, forward strand.
TCCGCCGGCGTGCCGAGCGCGATGAGCTTGCCGTCGGCAGCGCCGCCGGTAGCCGGATCGGCCCTCGCTCCGACGAGCTGCTCGGCCTGGTAGGGCCGTGAACAGTCCAAGGAGTGCGGCGAACACCTCGGGCGAGAAGCGGTCGAACAGGCCGATCGTCGGTACACACAGCGGGATGCAGCTCGGCGCGGTGATCGCCCTTGGGCTTTTGCCCATCGAAGCGGCGTTTTGGGCCGGGTTCGCTGTGCCGATCCCGCCGCTGATCGCGATCGTGCGTCTCGGCCTGCTCGCGGTGGGCTGGTCAGCCCTGCGCTGAAGCGTCGCGCTGACCCGCACGCGCTCTCACGTACACCATGTCCGACTTCGCGGCGTTTTGCGACGCCTTAGTACTGAACCGCCCTCACAGCACCGCGGGATGAGGGATAAGCGTATTGAAACCGGCCTATTCGCCTGCCGCAGACGTTCAAGGTCGCCCGATCTCTCGCGAGGGTGCCGTCGCTAGAGATCTCCGGTCATCGTCGGACCTCGCGGATGGCGCCGAGCTCCTTCCCGTACGCCCAGACGTCGAGCTCCGGCGCGCGCAGCCCGTGCGCGCCGAGGATCGTGCCGATGTGGGCGCGGTGATCGCTCCCGTGATGCGCGAACTGGGTGACCATCATCCACGCATCCATCTCGAGCGGCGGATCCGTCAGGATCCGGCGCTTGGAGTCGAGGAGCACCCGCTCGGGATCGAACTCCCTTTCTGCGAAGAGCCTCTCCACCCCAGCTTTCACGTTCGAGAGATGACCGACGATCGAGTCGAGAGGCTCCGACGTCACGTCGTGGTCGAGCCGCGGCTCGGGCATCGGGAAGAAGCGCCGCAAGTAGCTCTCGTCCGCCGCCACGATGTGCGTGAGCGTGTGCCTGATCGTGCCGAACGTGCCTGGCGTCGTCAGCTCGAGCGTCGGGGCCGGCAGCGTGCGCAGGTGCTCGATGAGCCGCTCGGTCGCCCATACGTCATGGCGAAGCTGTCGCAGCATCGGCGGGGTCGACACCACGGTCTCAGCGTAGCGGGCGCCTCTGCAAGAGATGTGGCCCGAGTCCGATACCACCCACCCTGGGCCGGCCGCGTGGCTCTTCGTCGGCCTCTTCCGGCAGATCATGCGGACGCTTCGCCGCCTACTCCATCGTCCAGACCCAGCATGAACTTGAGCGGCTCCGTCGGCAGAGCTGAGTTGATGGAAGCGGATTGCCTTCGGTGCGTGGGCATTCGGGATGCTGCTCGCGGTCGTGCGAGCAGCCGGTCTCGCGTAGATTGGCCGACCCAAAGACCCGCTTGCTTCCTATCCTGGGGCCAGTCCACGGGTCGTGAGGTATTGCTCTGAGCGGTGATGCATGCCTCTGGTCATGACGCCGCAGCGCAGCTGACCCGCGATCTTGTCCTCACAGCTCGGCTTGCCGGTCCTGCCACCACCGAAGGCGTCGAGTGGGTCGCGGTGCGGTGTTTTCCTGTTCCTAGCCCTAAACCGTACCCAGCTGAAACGCCGCGCCTCACACCCCGTTACCGAGCGAACTCCAAAACCCGCCGTGCCTTCAACTCGACCTGCTCCCAGCGTTCGCGGAACGCGCTGTAAGCCATGTCCCCTAGTCCGATCCGTAGGCAGTAGCACGTCAGGCGCTCGGCGAAGTTCGGCACGGTCAGGACAATCGCGTCGTAGTGCGAACGGGCCTCGGCCGCGAAGTCGATCTGCCCCCAGGCGGGACGCCACGGCTGGTAGAAGATGATCTTCGCGACGTCGTAGAGGAAATCGCCGTATATCGAGCTGCCCCAGTCGAGGACCGCACTCACGCGATCGCCGTCAACGAGCACATTGCGGTTCATGAGGTCATCGTGGACGAGGTAGCGCTCCTCGGGGCAGCGATCGACGAGCGCCCGCATCCGGTCGAAGCCTTCGTCGAAGACGCTGACTGCCTTCAGCGACCCTTTGAGCTGCTCGCGCGCGTTCAGCCCACCGCGGGTACTCGCGTCGGTTGCGACGCCGAGCAGGTACGCCCGCCACGTCGGATGCTGGGTTGTGCCATCGGCGCGCCACGAGCCGAAGCCCGAAACATCGGAGATGTCGACCGCCCGCACGGCGTCGAGGGTTGCGAACAGCGACGGCAACAGGCGTCGAAGCTGCGCGCCGTCGATCCCGTCGATGTGCTCGCCGGGCATCCGTTCGGCGATCGCGTAGAAGGCGCCGCCGAACGGGCCCCATTCACTGATCCGCGGGATCGGCAGGTCCGCCGACGCATACCGAGCGGCGTACGCGTCCTTCTCGAAGTCCTCGTCGTATGCACCAAATCGCGCTACCAGCTCAGCGGTCCCGGTTCGCACTGCGTACACAGCCGACCACTCACCCGGACGCATCGCGGTGACGCGGGCATCGTGGCCGAACCGCAGACGCAGGAAATCGCGTGCGGTGTTCTCGTCGATAGGCCGAAGGTTAGCTGCCGCCGAGGGCCGCCGGAAAGTGACGAGGGAAATAGTGAAAGGGGTGCGTGCTACGTCCGAACGCCCGACGCCTTCGCCCGAACGCGACCGGCCCGAGCACGAGCACGAGCACGAGCACGATCAACGCGAACCACGTGAGCATCATCCCGGCCCGGGAGTTTACCGAGCAGGTCGGCCGAGGTGCGGCGTGCCGGTCTCAGGAACCGACCGGGCGACCAAGATGTAGAGAGGGTGCAGTGAAATACGTTCAGCGCCATCACTGGCCCAGGGAACAGATTGCCGCCCTCTAAGTGGGCTCATTACTTTCTCGTCATCCCCGGTCGAAGACGCCGAGTCTGACTGCAAGCCGTATGAAGTTTGGCTACTGGGGCACGTTGGCCCCGGTCATCCTCGTTCTGATCACGGCAGTTGTGCTGCTGTACGCGTTCCGCCCGTACTCCCTGGTCTCGGCAGATCGTCAGGTAACTCAGACGACTCTGACCGCCAGCCCTGCCGCCTCGGCCCTCGTGACCGAACCAATCGATGCGGGGTCGCGCACCTCGTGCGCTACTCGGGTGCTCACCGCGCTCGTGGGCGCGATCAACTCCCACGACGAGGCGGCCCTCGGAAGGATCATCGCGTCCGGTCCATCCGCGTTTCAGGCCTTCCAATGGGTTTCGATGACTACGTCAAGCGAAGTGGGTGCCGTTTCGCACGGGACTGGCGTCAACGAGTGGACCACACGTCCGCCGATTTTGCGCAGTCAAAGCATGATTGGGGAGCCGATGGACGCTAGACGCAATACGCTCAGATCCCTCCGCGGTTCCTGCATGAACCGGCAGTAGGTCAATTGGTCGATGTGCTTGGTAGGTTCGGAATTGGCCTCGTGAGATCGACAACCAGGCTGTTGGAAAGCGTATAGGCGCACGCCGAGCCGCCGTTCAGGCCGACAAACCACGTGCTAACCGCCTCGAAGTCACCCGAGAACTTGAGTTCGCGCAGGACAGGGAAGCCAGGTACGAAGTCGCGGCTGCCAGCGTAAGACGACGTTCCGTCGAGCTTCATAAATGTTGCGCCGCGCAGGGTGATCTTCAAGACGGTAGCTCCCGCGACGGAAAGTGAATTGCCGCGTGGGTCCTGACGGTAGGGCGGCGTTGCCGGAGAAACTTCGTAGGTCGAGGCTGCAAGGGCGGGACTGTTGCGTGAGGCATAGTCAAACACGATCCGGTCGTAACCGTCGTGCGTACCTACCCTCACACCGACGATTAGCGCCTGGCCGCTCAGGACAGTTCCCGAAGAGGAGCAGGCAGCTGCCGATGTCTGGGCGCTGGCCGGTGCGATCGTCAGGATGACTGACCAGACGAGGATTGCGGTGAGAATTGGCAAGCGCTTAAACAATGTCCTCTCCCTCGCACTTTCTGGGTATCGTCGGAATGCCCTTCCACGCGTAACGCCGAGTGGCGCGTTTTGCAACGCCTTATCTCCTATCCCCTGGCTCAGTCGGCCCACGTACCTCGCATCCCGTTCACCACGCCGGCAGGCCGCGCCGTTCACAGACGTGCATCTGCCCATACCCCCTCACGGCACCGCGAGGGGGGTGCGTATCGATGTATACCAAACGGCCGCCGCGAGCAGGATCAGAAGACAGGCGAGCGCAAAGTGACGGCCACCGCGACCGCCGCGGGCGATGACGGTAAGTAGAAGGAGCGCGGCCATTCCGATGAGCGCGAGGTCCAAGCCGAGGAAGAAAAGCAGCGCGCTCAGACGACGTTGTGTTCCTTGACCAGCGCGCCGCTGCTGAATCGCTCGAGACGCAGTGACGACACGTCGAGCGCGGTCGGGACGCCCAGGATGAGCTGTGCGACGATCTCTCCAGCGGCGGGTGCGTGCATGAGACCGTGACCGGAGAATCCGTTCGCGCACACGAAGCCTCCGACGGCGTCTACAGCGCCGAGGATCGGATGCTTATCCGGCGTGTCCTCGTAGAGGCCGGCCCAACCGGTACGGACCGACGTGCGCTCGAGGAGAGGCAACCTCGCGAGCGCGCGCTCGATCACGGTGGGAAGGAAGTCGGGGTTGACGCTCTCAAGGAACCCCGGCGGGTCCGTCGGATCCGCCATCCCGAGCAGCACGCCGCCGCTCTCGCGATGCATATAGAGGCCGTTCGCGAAGTCGATCGTCAGCGGGAATTCACGGTCGAATCCCGGGACCGGTGCGGTGATGAAGATGTGCCGCCGCAGCGGTCGCACCGGAAGGTCCACACCCGCCATCAGCGCGACCTCGGCGGCCCAGGGGCCGGCGGCGTCCACGACCGCCGAGCACGGGATGCGCTCGCCTTCGGCGCGCACAGCGACCACGCAACCCCCTTCGACCTCGATGGCGGTCGCGGCTGCGTGCTCGCGGAACTCGACGCCGCGTTCACGCGCGCGTGCGACGTACCCATTCAGGATGCTCGTCGGATCCGCGTGACCGTCCAGCGCGCAGAACGTCGCGAAGCGCAGGTCGTTGGCGACGAGCTCGGGGAAGAGCTCGTGGACCGCGGCCGCATCGAGGCGATGCGCGGGTACATGGAGGCGCTGCCATAGCGACAGGGAGCGCGTGAACGGCTCGAGGTCGCGGTCCGCGGTGATGAGGAACAGGTAGCCGGCCTGGCGGAACTGGGGATCGATACCCATCTCCTCCCGGAAGGCGAGGAAGCGAGGCAGCGAATGTTGCGATAGCCGCACGTTGATCTCGGTCGAGAACTGGAGCCGGATACCCCCTGCGTTCTTGCTCGTCGAGCCGGACCCGAGGGTGTCGCGTTCGAGCACGAGGACGTCGCTCTGACCGCGCGCCGCGAGGTGATAGGCGATCGAGGCACCGATGATGCCCCCGCCGACGATCACGACCTCGGCGGTTCGAGCCACTACTGTTCCGGCGGCACGGCTGAAGGCGCGATGCGGACCATCGCGAGCATCGCCTTGTAGACCTCGAGGTAGTCGCGCGCGGCGTAGCTGACGGCGCGCGCCCCCGCGCGCCGGGTCCCGGGAACGAGCTCGGCCATGTCCGCCATCGCGGACGTGAGGAACTGAAGCTCGATGGTGCTCCGGCCGCGGGGCACGACCGGACGCAGCCTGGCGGCCACCTCGATCGCGCGGGCGGCTCCGGCGCGAAGCAGCTCCTGTACACGCTGCGGATGGAGCATACGCGCCGAAAAACGGCCGGTGGCCTCCTTTGTCTTGAGGGCGACGATCTCGGGGATGATCGCGCGGCCCTCACGGCACGTCGCCCCGTCGCCTGACACCAGCGAGACGCTCGCGCCGAAGTAGCCGGCGAGATGGATGTTCAGCGTCGTCTCCCCCACCGGAACTCCGTTGAGGCGGCACTCGTACACCGCGCGGGTGGCATAGGTGTGGTCGAGGACGGCCCTCGGATGACCGGCGCGGCCGTGATACCCGACGAAGAAGCAGGTGTCGTAGCCACCATCGATCCCCTGACCCATGAACCACGGCTTCGCCGTCCCGGCGAGAAGCTCTGCGCGGGGATCCACCTCATCGGCGAAAAGGTTGTGCATCGTTCCGTGCGAGTCGTTGACGCAGAACCGGTCGGCGCCGGCCATCGCGGCGCCTTCGATGCACGCGTTGACCTCCCGCGTCATCCACGTGCGCGCGCGCTCGTAATCTATGCCCTGCATCATCACGTGACTGTAGGCGGCCACCCCGCCGACGCCCTCCATGTCGACGGAGATCCACACGCTCGTGACGGCGCTTCTGGCCACCAAACGATGCTACCGAGTGTCTCGTATCCTCGCCCCGTGGCCGAGAGCTCCGCCGGAACGCGCAGCGAATGGCAGATCGAGAAGAGCGAGGCCACGGCGAGCCACGGGATGGTGACCGCCGACAATCCGCTCGCGGCCGAGGCCGGGCTCGAGATCCTCAAAGCGGGCGGCAACGCGGTCGATGCCGCGGTCGCGGCAGCTTTCGCGGTCGGGGTGGCCGAACCGTTCACAAGCGGGATCGGCGGCGTCGCGGCGATGGTCATTCGCCGAGCCGATGGCCGCACGACCGTCGTCGACGGCAGCGCCACCGCGCCTCAGTCGTCACGCGAGGACATGTACGAGCTGCTCCCTGGCGGCGAGCGCATCGGCATGTACGGTTGGCCGGCGACGAAGGACAACGCGAGCAACGTCGGCTACCGGGCCGTCGGTGTGCCGGGCACGGTGGCGTGCCTCTGCCTCGCGCTCGAGCGGCACGGCACGATGGACCGGGCCACCGTCATGCACCCGGCGATCGCGCTCGCGCAGGATGGCTTCGAGGTCGACTGGTACACCGCGCTCGCGATCGGCGCTTATGCCGACCGCCTGTGGCCGTATCCCGATTCGCGGCGCATCTTCTATCGACCGAGCGGCGCACCGCTGCGCCCGACGACCGGGTTCGAGCCGGCGGACCGGCTCGTCCAGAGCGAACTCGCAGCGACGCTGCGCACGATCGCCGAAGGTGGGGCCGACGCCCTCTACCGCGGCCCGATCGCGGCCGCGATCGTCGCCGACATGCGCGAGAACGGCGGGCTGATCACGGCGGAGGAGATGGGCGACTACCAGGCGCGAGAACTGGCGCCTCTCGAGGCGAGCTACCGCGGGGATCGGATCCTTACGACACCTGGCGGAACAGGCGCCATCACCGTCGTCGAGACGCTGAATCTGCTGGAAGGCTTCGACCTCCGCGCGATGCCGTCGAACGCCGCTCGACTGCACCTGATCGCCGAAGCGCAGCGCCGCGCGTTCGTCGACCGCTTCGCGCTGCTGGCCGACCCCGCATTCGTCGGCGACGATGCATTCGAGGCGCTCGCTTCAAAGGAGTTCGCTGCCGAGCGGCGACGCTCGATCGACCCGAACCGAGCCGATCCGACCGCGGGGCCCGCGGCGATGGCGCTTTGGGCCGCCGTGCGAGCGGCCGCACCGGGAGATCACACCACCCACGTGTGCGTCGTCGATCGCGACCGGATGGCGGTGTCTCTGACGTCGACGCTCGGTCAGGGCTTCGGATCCGGCGTCGTGGCAAAGGGGACAGGCATCGTGCTCGCCGACGTCATGACGTGGTTCGATCCGCGGCCGGGCGGGGTCAACTCGATCGCTCCGGGGAAGCGGATCCTCTGGGCGGTGGCGCCGATGGTGATCGTGCGCGACGGCGAGCCCACGTTCGTCCTGGGAGCACCCGGCGGGCGAAAGATCATGAGTGCGGTCGCGCAGTGCGTGGTGCGGCTCGTCGACGACGATGATGGGCCGCAGGCGGCGGTGAACCGGCCGCGTGTGCACTGCGAGGGCGAGACGACGCAGGTCGACGCGCGGGTGGGACGCGCAGCGCTCGACGAGCTCGAGGCGATGGGCCACGTCCTCGACGTGCGCGAAGAGACCTTCTTCTCGTCGCATTTCGCGCGCCCGAGCGCGATCGCGATCGATCGGGAGAGCGGCGTGCTCAGAGCCGGCGTGCCGCGAACGAAGCCGAGTCTGGCGGCGGGGTGTTGAGATCGGCTTCGGTGGCGCCACTCCGGTGACATCTACAATGGGTCCCCTGCCGACGTAGCCCAACTGGTTGAGGCGCCGTCTTCAGGAGGCGGTTCGCGCAAGCGAGTGCGGGTTCGAGTCCCGCCGTCGGCACAGCAGATGGTCTGCCGTATGCTTACCATCGTCCCGACCGCGTACCGCTGCACATGACAGACCAGGGGTTCGGCTTCGCCCAATATTCCCGCGAGCGGTCAGGGCGCTGGCGCGGTCCTCACGTACCAATCCGCGATGTTCCAGAAGCGCTGCATCGGCTCGTTGATCGTCGCGACCTTGAGGCCCTGCACCGAACGGTTCATCGCGTAGAGATAATCGGCGAAGTACAGGAAGACGACCGGCACGTCCGTCGCGATCGCCTGGAACACCGGCGCGTACAGCGCGCGGCGCGCGTCGAGGTCGGAGGTGCGACGTGCCGATTCCAGGTCCCGGTCCAGAGGAAGCGTCGCGTACCCGGAGAAGTTGTGGCCGGGTTCCTTCGCCTGGCTCGAATGGAAGAAGCCATAAGGGTCGGGATCGCCTGGGATCGTCACGCCGACGAGCAGCACGTCGAACGCGCGTTGGCGAGCCGTCTTGTCCACCAGCTCGCCGAAGGACAGGGTCACGAGGTCCACCTTCATGCCCGCCGCATTGAGGTCCCCGACGATCTGAAGGCCGCCAGCGACCCGCGCCGCTTCATCTGACGTCGTCACGCTGAAGGTGAGCGGGACTCCGTCGCGGTCACGGACGCCGTCGCCATCGTGGTCGGTCCAACCCGCTTCATCGAGCATCGCCTTGGCGGCCGACAGGTTGTAGGAGTAGCGCGGCACGTCCTTCACATATGCCCACGAACTCGACGGCACGAACTCGTCGGCGAGCGTTCCTCGCCCGTCGATCGAGACCTGCATCACGCGGCCACGGTCTATCGCGGTCGCGATCGCCTTGCGAACGGCCCGGTCGCGGAACACGGCCTTCTCAGGCCGGACGTTCAGGAACATGGCGGTGAAGTCGTTCGTGGGAAAGCTGTAGAGATCGACGTTGCGAAGCGTTCTTGCGCGCTCCGCGGCGGCGGGAACGATGCCGCCGACTCCGTCAAGCTCTCCTCGCGCGAGCGCCGCCAGGGCATCTGATGTGTCGCTGTAGAACCGGAGGATCACCCGATCGAGATACGGGCGCGTACGCTCGGGCCCGGTGCCATAGAAGCTGGTGTTGTGCACGAGCACGATCTGGCGAGCGTCCAGCTCCGAGAGTTTGAAGGGCCCGGTCCCGACAGGCCTTACGTTGAAGCGCTGCCGAGCGAGATCCGCGTAGGCAATCCCTGCGAGAAGATGAGATGGGAGCAGAGGCACCGTCGTGCTGTCCGCGAATGGCCCGTATGCATCGGGCAAAGTGAAGCGTACGGACTTCGGACCAACAGCATCCACGACGACGCCGCGGAATGCATCGCGGTACGGTCCGACGTACGCACGATCCTGCAGCAGTCCCACGGTGAACGCGACATCGTCGGCGGTCACTGGGGCGCCATCGTGCCAGGTCGCATCGGGCCGGATGTCGAACGACCAGACTCGAGCATCGGTCGTCCGGAACCCGAGGGCGAGGTCCGGAGCGATGGCCCCGTTGCGGTCGTACCGGGTCAGTCCCGTGAAGAGGAGGCGCGAGGCGTCCCGGTCCACGCTCGTCGCGGCGATGATCGGATTCAGATATTGCGGGACGCCGGCCACGCCCTCGACGTACGTACCGCCGAACGCCGGCACGCTCGCGACCGCGTCGGATCGGTCGGTCAGGATGGCGACGACGCTCGTGACCACCAGCAGGCCGATGAGCGAGAGGACTATGACCTTGTCGCGACGGGTCATCGCGCGTGGAACGCCCGCCCAGTCGGCAGCGGCGACGCTACGTCCCGGTGCTCCGGGCGCCCACGATCGAAATAAGCACGTAGACCGAAACGAGCACAATGGTGAGCCGGAACAGCGTGCGCTCAAGGCCACGTCGACTGCGGTAAGCGGTGGACTCCCCGCCGAAGGTCGACGACAGGCCGGTCCCCCGCGCCTGGAGCAGGATCGAAGCCGCGACCGAGACGGCGATGAGGATCTGCGCGACCTGTAGCAATTGCATCGGAAGCACGAAGTGTAGTCGACCGCTGATCAAGTTGGCGCCACGCGCACCGCTCACCGAGGCAGATACACGTAGAGGCCGGACCTTGAACCGTCCAGCCGATATCGCGCCAGGACCGCGCGAGCGAGCGCCGCATCCCACCGCGACCGTTCGAAGGCCGGCGCTTCGTCGATCCGCTCGAGATCGACCTGGCTCACGACGGCGACGAACGTGCCCCGCGAAACGGGACCGAGGAGTGGACGCGGGTCCAGCGAACCGCCCTCCACGAGCCGGGACCAAAGGAACAGGTCGTCGACGGCAGGCTCGCGCCGTTCGGCGATGAGCAGGCCGCTGTCCTCGACCAGCGTCTGCCCCGCAGGGAGCCCAGCGATCACATCCGCGCGCGCTGAGTCGGCCCATGC
>JBBQVQ010000055.1:0-13720 GCA_038211425.1 Candidatus Limnocylindria bacterium
GGTCGCATCCGAAGGTGCAGACGCCTGCATCGGGGCTGCGTTTCGAAGGCCTAGCCCGATAACCGAGGGCGTGAACCTCGGCGTTCTGGCCCGGCCGGCGCGTTCATCCCGGCCACCTCATCGCGGCGGCCCTCGTGCTCCCCGTGCTCCTGCTCGGCGCGACTCGTCGGGCTCGACTTTTAGTTGATCCGGCGCGGCATTCGTGCTTACTCTGGCGACAAGAGCGTCTCTCCCGCGCCGCTTCCCTTACGACCGGGCGCGTGCCGAACCCGAAAGCGACTCAGCGACGCCATCGAGCCGATCCGCTGAGCTTGCCACGCGACATGACGAACGGGCGCAATGATCTTTCGCCGCGAGGTTGCCCTCGCTGCGTTCGCGCGCTCCGCGCGTCGCGTTGCCACTGTCCTACAGTTTGCCGCCAATGAGCCGACGATCGGCGTTCGCAATCGGTAGGCTCTCCTTTGCGGCCCTGACGCTCGTTGCCATTGGAGTTCAGCTGACGGACCTTGCTGGCAGAGGCACCCTGAATCCGGTCAGCTATTTCAGCTACTTCACCATCCAAAGCAATTTGATCGCGGCGGCGTCGCTGCTGATCATGGTCGGGCGGTCGCGGGATGCGCACTCGCCTGTTGTGGATCTTCTGCGGGGCGGTGCAGTCGTCTACATGACCGTCACCTGCATCGTCTTCACGCTCCTACTCGCCGACACGGACGTCGATACGGCGATCCCGTGGGTCAACACGGTCGTGCATCAACTCATGCCGCTGGCGATCGTTGTCGATTGGCTTCTGGATCCACCGGCGACCCGCCTTAAAGTGCGTGAGGGACTGCTGTGGCTCAGCTACCCGTTGGTCTGGATCGCGTACGTTCTGATCCGAGGCGCCATCGTCGGCCTGTACCCGTACCCATTCCTGGATCCCCAGAACGGCGGATACCCTGTTGTCGCTGCCTACTGCGTCGCGATCCTCGTGCTGATGACCCTCGTTTGTGCCGCGACCGTGGTCGTAGCGAATGCCGCCGCCCGGGGACCGGAGCGAGCCGCCGCCGCGGGGTGACCTGTCAGCCTCGCATTCGCGACGAGTGGACGAAGATGGGGAATCGGTCCAGCCTCGCGGACCCGAGGCGGCGAAGGACCGATAGGGGACCTCATGACGAGCGCCGGGACGCCGAGGCGGATGACCTTTCGAAGCTCGCGCGGGCATTCGGTGGCGATGCCTACGACACGTGGTGGACCGATCGGGTCAAGGAGATACACGGCTTCGACCTCCGGCAGCCGGGAGTATCGATGCGGAAGGTCCAGCTCGTACATGAGTGGAAGGCGCCGGGTTCAACAGGTTGAGACCGATGGCGTCAGGCGATGCCGCAGCTAACGGTCTGAAGGACCCGGCAACATGGACAGGCCGCACTTTCATCGACGGCCGGACGAGCGGGAAGGCGCCGAGATCCGCGTGACCGCACCGGCGACCGGTGCGGCGCTGGCGCGCTGGGCCGTGCTGCGGCACCGGACGTCGACCGGGCCGCCGGCCGTGCGCGCGACGCGCAGCGAGCGTGGGCGAAAAGGCGCCGTACACGCAACGCGCCGCGGTCTTACGCCGTGCGGGTGGCCTGTGGACACAGCACTCGGCCGCTGTCCATCACTGGCTCGTCTGCGAGGTGGGGATCCATCCCGCCCAAGCGTTCAAGGACTCGGGTCCAGGCGCGCGCCTTGGGGGGCGCGCGAGCGAACCTCGAGGCGTTCACGACGACCCAGTGGGTCACCGCGCGGGCTGGATTGCCCCAATACCTGTTCTGATCGACGACCAGGAACTCACGCAGCCGCTGCGACGCTGACCGCTTCTTATCGACGACCTGAAACTCACGCAGCCGCGGCGGCGCTGATCTGTTTGGCGCCGCAAGGCGCAGGCCGCGCCCGCAGGTCCAAGGCGGAGTTCATCTAGGCCGTTTCGGGCTGAGGATGCTGGTATCGGCGGACGGGCGATGCGAGCAGATAGGCGAACGCCAGCGCGGCGATCAACGCGGACGCGAAGAGCGTCGCCCGCAGACCGATGTGGTCCCCGATGATGCCGGCGCCGAAGGCGGCCGGCGGCGCGACCCCGAACGCGACGAACCGGGTGGCGGCGTTCACGCGTCCGAGGAGGTGCTCCGGCGTCAGCGCCTGCACCAGGGTCGCCGAGCTCACCGTCCACAGCGGGACGGTGAGGCCCAGCAGTGCTTGCGACGCGGCGAGCATGAGCGCGGCCTGGGCCGCCGTGCCGCCCGCGAAGGGGAGGAGCAGCCGGCTCAGCGTCTCGAGGAGAAGCGCGGCGATCATCACCGGTCCAAGCCCCCAGCGCATCGTCAGAGGGCCGGCGAGCCCGGCACCCACAAGGCTCACCGGGCCGATCACGGCGAGCGAGACGCCGAGGAGCGTAGGGGAAAGCCCCAGATCCCGTGTTGCGTAGACGACGAGCACGGCCTGGACAGCGAACCACTCGATGTTCGCCAAGGCGATCGCTGTGACGCAGCGAAAAACGATGGGCTCTCGGCGCACCCAGCGGAGCCCATCGGTGATCTCGCGCCAAACGCTCCGCGTCGCATCGCGAGCTCGCGGCGCCTCGCGCCCGCGGATCGTCGATATGAAGATCGCCGACGCGACGAAGCCCACCGCGTCCAAGAGCATCGCGATCGGCGCCGTGAGGGCCTGCACGAGTACTCCGCCCAGTGATGGTCCCGCGACCTGAGCCACCGCGTTCGAGCCCTGCAACCGGCTGTTGGCCGCGACCAGATGCGCCCGGCCGACGAGGGCGGGAATGAAGGCGCCGCGGGCGAGGTCCGTCGACACTGCGAATGCGCCCGCAAGGAACGAGACCACGTAGAGCTGGGCCAGGGTCAGCGCACCAAGCGCAGCCGCGAGCGGGATGGATCCGACGACGACCGCGCTGCCGATGTCGGAGACGACGAGGATCGGCCGACGGGGCAGCCGGTCCACCCACACGCCGATGAACAGCCCCGCGACGAGGGACGGCGCCATCTGCGCCGCGACGAGCAGGCCGGTCTCGGTGGCGCCTGCACCGAGGAGCAGCACGGCGGTGAGCGGCAATGCGAGCACCGTGATCTGGCTCCCGACCCGCGCGATGGTGAAGCCCGTCCAGAGCTTGACGAAGTCGCCGTTGCGCATGAGCGATCCGGAACTAGGCGCCATCCCTGTCCAACTCTGACCTCGCCAGGCATGGCTGGGAAGCCGACCGACGTCAGCGCGCCCCGCGGGCTACCGTTGTCCTTCGATGATCGAGCCGCGGCTGCTCCTCCTCACCGGCGCCAGCGGCTACGTGGGCGGCCGCCTCCTCAACGAACTCGAGGCCGGAGGCCGCTACCGCCTGCGCTGCATCGCGCGTCACCCGCTGCCGCTTCGCGGTCGGGCCGCGACCAGCACGGAGGTGCTCGCGGGGGATGTCGGTTCGGGCGTTGGCCTTGCGGCCGCGCTCGAGGGGGTGGACACCGCGATCTATCTCATCCACTCGATGGACGCCCCCGACTTCGAAGACGTCGACCGCCGGGCCGCGGGGAACTTCGCCGCGGCCGCGCGCGCCGCAGGTGTTCGACGGGTCATATACCTCGGTGGCCTGGGTGCGGACGACGTGGCGCTGTCGCCTCACCTCCGGAGCCGCCGGGAGGTCGGAGATATCCTTCGCTCGGCGGGCACCGAGGTCATCGAGCTGCGCGCGTCCATCGTCATCGGCGCCGGCAGCCTGTCGTTCGAGATGATCCGCGCGCTCGTGGAGCGACTTCCGGTGATGATCACCCCGCGGTGGGTATCAGTCCCGTCGCAGCCGATCGGGATTCGAGACCTGCTGCGCGTGATCCTCGCCGCCATCGAGCTGCCCTCGACGGGCTCGCGGGTGTTTGAGGTCGGCGGCGCGGACGTCGTGTCGTACAGCGGGATCATGCGCGAATACGCCGCGCAGCGCGGATTGCATCGGGTGATGATCCCGGTCCCGGTCCTTACGCCGCGCGCCTCCAGCCTGTGGTTGCGACTCATCACGCCACTCGAGGCGCAGGTGGGGCGTGCCCTCATCGACAGCATCCGTCATCCGACGGTCGTCGGCGATCGTTCCGCGCGCGACGCGTTCGGACTTGAGATGGCTCCGCTGCATGACGCCGTCGCCGAGGCGCTCGCCGACTCGCGCTCCTCCGGGACCGCCATCGGCCTGTTGGTCGACTCTCGGGCCGTTTGGGTGAACGCTTCCCCGACCACGGCCTTTGCCGCCGTCCGCCGCGTTGGGGGCCGAGCCGGCTGGTTCTTCGGCGGGGGGTGGCTGTGGCGCGTGCGCGATGCACTCGACGTGCTCATCGGCGACGACGGTGGCCGCCACGGTCGACGCGACCCGAAGGCGCTCAACGTGGGCGATGTCGTCGACTACTGGCGCGTGGAGGCGGTCGCATCTGATCGGCACCTGCGGCTCGTGGCCGAAGCGCGACTGCCCGGGCGCGTCGTTCTCGACTTCCAGGTCCGCGCCGTCGGGCAGGGAAGCGAGATCCGGCAGGTCGCCGAGTTCGACCCCGCCGGTCTCGCAGGGCTCGCGGGTTGGTACGGGGTCAAGCCCATCCATCGACTCGTCCTCGGTGGCATGCTCCGGCGGGTCGCGCGCGCCGCGATGCGGGAGCGCCGGATCAGCGATCCCGCCTGATCGCGGCGGGCGCGTCCCCAGGGCCAGGTCGCGTCGTCGTGAGAGAAATACAGCGGTCCCCCGCACCGTCCCCGCGACCTCGCACCGTCCTTGCAACGGCGACCGCGGCCGTGACATTCCCTCATATCGACGCCCGAGGCGCAGCGCCGGAGGGGGATCGCGCCACCCGTCCGGCGACCTCACCCGCCCTGCCGACGATGTCGCGAGGGACCGTTATCGTGCGACGCTCATGAGAGCGGGCGGTGGAGCGGTGCGAACGGCGTTGACAACGCTTCCTGGCTCGGCCGCCACCCGAGGAACGCAGCGGCGCCGCACCGTCTGCCTCTTCACCGACAGCATCGAACCCTCCGGGGTGGGCCAACACATGCTGGCGCTGCTCGCGGAGCTGCATCGCGACTTCGCGCTCTCATTCGTCTGTCCTCCAACGGGGGCGGGACAGGGCTTGATCGGGCGCGCGGCCTCGCTCGGCGTCCGCGTGCTGCCTCTCGAGGTCCGAGGCGGTGCCGCCGCCGACGCTCGCCTTCGGTCGTGGCTGCATCGAGGCGGAGTCGAGATCTTTCACGCGCACGCAGGTATCGGCTGGGAGGGGCATCACGGTGTACGGGCTGCGCGAGCTGTGGGCGTGCCCGTCGTGATCCGAACGGAACACCTGCCGAATGTCATGACCGACCCCGACCAACGCCGAACGTACGGGATCACGTCGGCCCTGGTCGACAGGACCATTTGTGTGTCGCGCGGGGTCGCGCGCAGCTACGCAGCGGCCGGCGTCGCGCGCTCGGCTCTTCGGGTCGTCCACAACGGCATCTCGTCCCCCCGTCCCCGGCGGGCACGGGCGACGACCCGACGGGTGCTCGGCCTGCCGGGCGGCGCCCGCCTGTTGCTCAGTGTGGGTCGCCTCACCGAGCAGAAGGGACACGCAGATCTGATCCGGGCCCTCCCCTCCGTGCTCCGATCCGCCCCCGACGTACATCTACGCGTCGCCGGAAGCGGTGTCCTGGAGCACGAGCTCACGTTGTTGGCGCGATCGATGAACGTCGAGCAGCGCGCTCGGCTGCTCGGCCAGCGCGACGACGTCCCCGACCTCATGGTCGCCGCCGACCTGGTGGTGCTGCCATCTCGCTTCGAGGGGTTTCCCCTCGCGGCACTGGAGGCGATGGCCTTGGGCCGTGTGGTCATCGGGACAAAGGTCTGCGGCATGTCGGAAGCGGTGAGTGACGGGGTGACCGGCCGACTTGTGCCGGCGGGACGGCCAGCCGCGTTGGCGACCGCGATCGTCGGGGCCCTCGCGGACGAACGCATCCGCGCTTCGTGGGCGTCGGCGGCGCGGAGCCGTTTCGCGGAGCGCTTCACGGCGGCGCGTATGGCGGCCGAGACCGCGCGCGTGTATGGGGAGTTCGCGGCCGAGCTCGACGCTCGAAGCGCGGAACTCGCAACTGCCCGACGCACCGCATGACGAAGACGCGCATTGGCGTCGTGGGAGCCGGGTTCATCGCTCGCCGCCATGTGGAAGTGCTCCGCGCCTTCGACGACGTGACGGTTGCCGCGGTCGCTGATCCAGTACCAGAGCGGGCCCGCGAGCTCGCCGGGCTGACAGGCGCCGCGGCGTTCATGACGACCGAGGAGATGGTCGGGCGCGCCGGGCTGGACGCCCTCTATGTGTGCGTGCCGCCGTTCGCCCACGGTGCTCCCGAGGCGCTGGCGATCGAACGCAGCCTGCCTTTCTTCGTCGAGAAGCCGCTCGCTGCCGATCTGCGCACGGCGGAGCGTCTGAGCGACAAGGTCGCGCGAAGCGGCCTCCCGACGGCCGTCGGATACCACTGGCGCTACTTGTCGACCACCGAGATCGCCCGCGATCTCATGAGCGCGACGCCCGCGCGTCTCGCGCTCGGCTATTGGCTGGACAGCACCCCGGCTGCGAGCTGGTGGTCGCGCCGGGCGCTCTCGGGCGGCCAGCTCATCGAGCAGGCGACGCACATCCTTGACCTGGCGCGCCACCTGGTCGGAGAGATCACCGGTATGCACGCGGTCACCTCGCATATGCCGCGGGAGGCGTTCGAGGGAATGGACGTCGCAGACGTCACGGCGGCGACCGTGCGCTTCGATACCGGCGCCATTGGCACGATCGCCGCGACCTGTCTCCTTCGCTGGCGGCACCGGGCAGGACTTCACCTCTTCGGCGACGGCCTGGCCATCGAGGTCTCGGAGTTCGACATGATCGTCGATGTCGGCAATGGCCGACCGGTCACGGAGCCGGTCGGCGACCCGTTCGAGCGCGAGGACCGCGACTTCATCGACGCCGTACGCGGTCGGGCCGACCGGATCCGCGTTCCCTATGCCGAGGCCCTGCGCACGCAT
The DNA here is from genome assembly GCA_038211425.1 of Candidatus Limnocylindria bacterium. Taxonomy (GTDB): domain Bacteria; phylum Chloroflexota; class Limnocylindria; order P2-11E; family P2-11E; genus JALYKU01. Next base: position 7,022 of record JBBQVQ010000055.1, read on the forward strand.
CGCCTGGCGTGCGCGTTGGACGCGGCCGCCAGCGATCTGCCGAGCGATACGGAGATCATGTCATCCTCTCCGGCCCACGCGTGAACGGGTGAACGACCTCGCGGAGCGAGTCTCGGTCGGTTGGATCGTGCAGCCTGCCTTCTTCACGACACCGGCCGGCCTGTTGCCGCACGACGAACGCGCCGCGCACGCGCTCATCGATACGAACGAGCGGCACCTCAGCCTCGCGCAGGAAGGCGGCTTCGACACGGTGTGGGTCGAGGACCACATGGCGTCCTGGGGCGACCGCGCGCATCTCGAATGTTTCACCAATCTCGCGTGGCTTGCGGGGCGGCATCCAGGAACGCGCTACGGGACGATGGTCTGCGGCGTGGCGTTCCGGAATCCGGCTTACCTGGCGAAGGTCGCCGTGAACCTGCATGTACTGACACGTGGGCGTTTCGTGCTCGGCATCGGGGCCGGCAACCATGCGCCTGAGCACCATGCGTACGGGTTCCCCTTCCCGCCGGCGCGCGAAAGGTTGCGTCAAACGAAGGAGGCCATCGCGATCATGAGGAGCATGTGGCGCGAGCTGCCGGCCACGTATCGCGGCTCGCACTATTCGATCGAGGAAGCGGTGTGTGCGCCCCTTCCGGGCTCGCCCATTCCGTTGATGATCGGTGGAGGTGGTGAACGTCGGACCCTGCGCCTCGTGGCGGAGGCCGCCGACTGGTGGTGCCACGACCTTGCGCCGGTCGAGGTGTTCGCCCGCAAGCGCGAGGTCCTTCGCGCCCACTGCGAAGCCGTCGGCCGTGATCCGGCCACGATCACCCACTCGCAGGTGACCTGGATCAGTCTCGAGGACGATCCGACGCGCCTGGTGCGGGGGACAGGTCCCTACATCGTCTCGGGCGACACCGATGCGGTGACGCGCGAGCTCGAGAGCTATCGGCGCGCGGGCGTCGATCATTTCCAGATCCGGTTCATGGACCACCCCAGCGAGGCTGGGCTCGAGCGCTTCGTGGCGCGCGTGCTGCCGCGCCTTCATTGACGCGCACCCGCCCCCGTCCCCCGCTGCGGGTGCTATTCGTTTTTGCGTGGCTCGTCGTCGGCGGCGAGGAGACGGAGGTGCGTCTGCTCGCCAGACGCCTCGACAGCGAGCGATTCACTTTGGACGTCCTCGCGTGCCAGCGGCGCGATGGCATGCCGGATCTCACGGAACGACAGCTGCGTGACCTCGGCGTCGACGTCGACACAGCGCCTTATGCGCTGTCTTTCGCGGCGACCGCCGACTATCTCGCCGAGAGATTCCAGTCATACGACGTCGTCGTCTCGTGCCAAGCGCCGTCCGACGTCTATGCGGCGCTCGAGCGGATGAAGGCCCCTCCGCCCCTCATCGAGCACGGCGGACTCGTCTCCGAGGCGCGCGGTCCCAAGCACCTGACCACGCGCTACGTTGGCGTCTGCCGCACCATCCGTGAGGCCGCCGCCGAAGCGATGGAGACCAGGGCCGAGCATGCCCTCGAGATCCCGTCCATGGTCGACCTTACCGAGTTCGACGACCGGCAACGCGAGAGGGTCCGAGGGGAATGGGGGATCGAGGACGATCGGCCGGTCATCGGCTGGGTGGGACGCCTCGACCGCAAGAAACGCGTGGAGGACTTCCTCTCGGCCGCGGCGCTCCTGCGCCGTGGATGGGGCGAAGTGCGTTTCGTGGTCGTCGGCGGACCCGACGCGTTCATGCCGGAGTACGCGGAGGAGCTGCACGCCCGGGCAGACGCGCTTGGACTCGGTGGCGCGGTCCTCTTCACGGGCGATCGGGGCGACGTCCCGCGGCTCCTGAGCGGACTCGACGTCCTGGTGTGGCTGTCCGAGGGCGAGGGAATGCCGCACGTGATCGCCGAAGCCGGTGCGGCCCGGCTCGCGGTCGTTGCGACGGCCGACAACGGCACGGTCGAGCAGATCGTGGACGGGCGAAGCGGGATCTTCGTCCCCAGCCGTGATCCGGCCGCCGTCGCGCGGGCGCTGCAGCGGCTGATCGTCGACCGCAGCCTGGGCCGCCGCCTCGGTGAAGAGCTTCGTCGGACGGTCGAGCGCGAATACAGCTGCGAGGTCGTCGTGCCGAAATGGGAAGCGCTCTTCGACGAGGTCGCGTCCTCGACAGTCGTGCGCGTGTGAAGGTCAGCCGCTCCCCGCACGCCGCACCGGTGCCCGCGTCCGGATGGCCGTTCGGTTCGTTCTTTCTCGGCGGCTTCGAGTGCGCGACGCACCTGGCGACCGACGGCCGCCGTCTCGACATCGTCGCCGCCAGCCAGCACGACGTGCGCGCCGAAGAGGATTACGAGCTCTGTGTTCGGATCGGCATCAAGGGTGTCCGTGAAGCGGCGCGCTGGCCGATCGCGGATCGCGGCGGCGAGACCGATCTCGACCACGTGCGCGAGCTTGCGAGGATCGGTCGCCGCACCGGCGTCGTCCAGATCTGGGATCTCATGCACTATGGGTATCCGGACGAGGTCGATCCTTTCAGCTCCTCTTTCGAGCGGCGCCTGGCGTTGTTCGCTCGAGACGTCGCCAGCGTCGTGCGCGACGAGAGCGCCGGACCCACGTACTACTCGCCGGTGAACGAGATCTCTTACAACGCGTGGGCCGCGGGCGAGGTCGGCTACATGGCCCCGTTCGCCAAGGGCCGCGGAGCGGACCTCAAGCGCGCGCTCGTGCGCGCCTCCATCTCGGCGTCGAACGCGATCTGGGAAGTGGATCCCGGGGCCGTCATGGTCGCCGTCGATCCCCTCGTGCGGGTGCACGCCCCTCCCAAGAGGCCGGATCTGCGCGAGCGCGCCGAGCACTTCAACGACGTCGTGGTCACAGAGGCGATGGACATGCTCGCGGGACGCCGCGAGCCGGAGCTCGGCGGCTCGCGTCGCCATCTCGGGATCGTCGGACTCAACTACTACGCCGGGAATCAGTGGACACTCGCCACGTCCGACAAGCCGCAGCGATCGATCTCGCCAAGAGATGCCAGATGGATCCCGCTCGGCCAGCTGCTCCTGGACCTCCAGGAACGGTACGGCGGGCCGTTTCTCATAGGTGAGACCGGCGCTTCGGGTGCTCAGCGCGCCGGCTGGATCCGATCCATTTCGCGCGAGGCCGAAAGCGCGCTCGAGCTCGGCGTGGACCTGCTCGGCGTCTGCCTATATCCGGTCGTCACGACGCCGGATTGGGAGGACCCGACTGCCTTCTTCGATGGCGGCGTCTACGACGTGTCGCCCGAGCCGGATGGCCGCCTGGCGCGCGCACTCGATCCACACGTGGCGGCGGCGCTGCGCCGGGCCCAGGCGCGCCTGGATCCCGCGAACCTCCTTTCCTGGCCGCTCGCAGGCTCCCGGAAGAGGGGCAGCCGAGCACGGACGCTGGACCGATCGGGCGCACGTGGGCTGAAGGTGGCCCGGCCGCGATCGCGCCCGACCTTCAAGGCCGACAACTTCACGTACGAGGTGCTCATCGTGGGCGCGTCGCTCCAGGTCGAGCGGTACTGCCTCGGTCAGGGCGGAGCCTTACCCGATCATCGCCACGGCGAAACGGAACACGCGATCACCGTGCTCGAAGGCGAGGCAACGGTGCGGATCGGCGACCGCGCGGCGCTTGTCCGAGTGGACGAGACGATCGTCGCCCCGGCAGGCGAGTATCACGGCATCGTCAACAGGTCGCCGTCGCCGCTCATCGTTCAGCAGGTGAGCAGCCCGAAACCCTGGGACGCGCGATTCCAGGGGACGCATCCCTCGCAGCTGGAATGAGGCGCGTTACCCCATGGCTCCGCGCCCCACACCGGGTGGATGCGCCCGATGCCTATCATCGCACCTCAGATGGATACGATCGGCGCGTCCGGCAACGTGATGCGCGGGGGCGAGCGGCGCCCGATCACCGCCCTTTTCGCGGACATCGTCGGCTCCACATCGATCGTCGAACGGATGGATCCGGAGGACTGGACCGAGGTCGTCAACGAGGCCTTCGACCGCATGACGCGAACCGTCAAGCGATACGACGGAACCGTGGCGCGGCTTATGGGCGATGCCATCCTCGCCTTCTTCGGCGCTCCCGTCGCGCACGAGGATGACCCGGAGCGCGCCGTCCGGTGCGCGCTCGACATGATCCGCTCGATCGATGAGCTGGGCGTCCGGGTGGAACGCGACCACGCCGTGAAGTTCGGGATCCGGGCTGGCATCAGCACCGGCCCAGTCTTCGTGGGACGCGTCGGCACCGACGCTGCGCACGAGTACACCGCGATGGGCGATGCGGTGAATGTCGCCGCGCGGATGCAGGCCGCCGCTCGACCTGGCACGGTGCTGATCACCGCTGCGACGCATCGCTTCATCGCGAACGTCTTCGACACGGTGGATCTCGGCCCGCTCGAGGTCAAGGGCAAGACCGAAGCGGTCAGAGCGTACGAAGTGACCGGAGTCAAGGCCGATCGCGCCAGCCTGCGCGGTCTCGCCTCGACGCAGAGCGCGATGGTCGGGCGAGACCAACAGCTCGAGGCGATGCGTTCGGTCTTCGCGGTCGTCCGCGCCGGCCAGGGTCGGATGGTGTCGATCCTCGGAGAGCCAGGCATCGGCAAGAGCCGGCTTCTCGCCGAGTTTCGCACCGAGGCGGAGGCCTCCGATCCGTCCCCGGTGTGGGTCGAGGGCCGCTGCCTCTCCATAGGACAGACGCTTCCGTACCACCTCGTCCTCGACCTCGTGCGCTCGATCGTCGGCGTCGGGGCGGGCGCCGACCAAGCGGAGGTCCAGGCCGCGCTCGAGCGCACGCTTCGCACGGCACTCGGAGACGAGTGGCTGGACGCCTACGCGTACCTCGGCCAGTTGCTCTCGGTGCCTCTCGAGCCGGAGGTGGCCGCGCGCATCGCGGGCCTGGAAATGGAGACCGTGAAGCGGTACGTCGCGTCGATCCACCGCCTACTGCAGGCGGCGGCCGCGGAGCGTCCCATCGTCCTGGTGTGCGAGGACCTTCACTGGGCCGATCCTTCGTCGATCGCCGTCCTCGGTCAACTGCTGCCGCTGGCGAACGAGATGCCGCTGCTCTGCATCGCCACATCCCGCGTCGATCGCACCGCGCCGGGCTGGCGCCTGGTGTCCGAGGTACGCGAGATCTTCGCGGACGCTCTCACGGAGTTGCGTCTGGAGCCGTTGTCCGGCGAACAGAGCCGTCAGCTCGTGGCCAACCTCCTCGAGATAGAGTCCCTCCCGCCACGAGTTCGCGAGTTCATCCTCACCAAGGCCGAGGGAAATCCATTCTTCGTCGAGGAAGTCATCCGGATGCTCATCGAGCGCGGCGTGCTCGTTCGCAAGGGCGAACTGTGGATCGCCACAGATGCGGTGTCCGACGTCGAGATACCCGACAATCTCCAGGCGCTGCTTCTCGCCCGGATCGATCGGTTGCCCGAGAGTGCTCGGCACACCCTGCGGGTCGCGTCGGTGATCGGCCGGCAGTTCGGGCTGAAGGTCCTCGAGCGCGTCCTCGAGCCGATCGAGGCCTCGTGACCGCAAAGTCCGAGCTCTCGAGCCTCGAGGCATCCGGACTCATCCGGCTGGCGGCGCTCGAGCCCGATATCGAGTACCTGTTCAGGCACGCGCTGGTCCAGGACGCTGCCTATAGCTCTCTGTCGAAGCAGGATCGGCGCGAGCTGCACGCGCGGGCGGCGCAGGTGCTGCTCACCCTGTACCCGCAGCGCGTGCGCGAACTGGGTGCCGTTCTGGGCATGCATCTCGAGCAGGCGGGCGACACGGATCGGGCCGCGCCCCACTTCGTCGACGCGGGCGAGCACGCGCTCGAGCGGTTCGCCAACAAAGAAGCGGTCGCCTTCTTCGATCGCGCCTACCGGCACCTGCCGAGCGATGCGCGGGACCCGGCAACGATGGAGCTCCGGCTCCGTGCGGCGACCGGGGCGGCGAAGGCCGGATGGACCTTCGGTTCAGCCGACACACTGTTGGGTCGGCTGCACGATGTGCTCGGCTTCGCCGACGGCACCGCGGAACCGCGACTCTTGGCGGACGCGTACTTCTGGGTCGTGTTCCTGCACCAGCTCCGGCGGGAAACGCCCACGTCGAGCCCCGAGCTGAAGCGTTCGCTCGATCGGCTCGAGGAGATCGGGAAGGCCCACCAGGATGCGCCGGCGCGCGCCCTTCCCCGAGTGTTCATGGGGCTGGGGCTCGCCTCGACTGGTCGCCTTCGCGCCGGCGCCGAGATGCTCGAGCAGGCGCTCGGCGTCATGGAGGCTGGCGGCGATCCATTGTCGGCGGCACTGGTCGCCGACGTGCTCTCGGTGACGTACGCGCAGCTCGGGGACTTCGACGATGCCGAGCGCGTGCTGGGGATCTCGGAGCGGCTTGCGAAGCGCGGCGATGCGATCGCGCGGCTGGACTCGACGATCGCCCGCGCGGCGATCGCGTTCGAACGCGGCGACGTGGCCGACTCCGCTGCTCTCTCCGCGCAATGCGCGGTGGACGCCGAGGCACTCGGCGCGGCGGCTTGCGGCATGTTCTCCAACATCTCGCTCGGCCAGGCTCGACTGGAGCTCGATCAGCCGTCGGCGGCGAGACCGCCGTTCGAACGAGCGCACGAACTCGCGGTCATGTCGAACATACCCCTGACGCGGGAGCTCGCGCAGACCTGGCTCACCTCCGTCGCGGCGCGGATGGGGGAGCTGCCGAACGATGGGGGCGG
>JBBQVQ010000056.1:0-13018 GCA_038211425.1 Candidatus Limnocylindria bacterium
CGCCGCCGCCCGTTCATCGTCGTGGGTATCCCGCTGAGCGCGGCCTTCCTCGTGGTGGCGGCATCCTCCCGCGACCTGGTGGCACTCGCGGTCGCGATCGTGCTCTTCTCCATTTTCTTCAACGCTGCGCTCGATCCGTACACCGCGCTGCTGCCGGACATCGCTCCCGTCCGGCAGCGCGGGCTCGTGTCGGGGATCTCCACCGGCATCCAGCTGGCGAGCCAGGTCGCGTTCCTCCTCTTGATCTTCCTGGTCAGCGGCGAGGGGGTCCCCGGCTGGACGTACGTCGTCGTTGCCGCGGTGATGATCGGCGGGTTCGCCATCACCGTGGCTGGCGTCCCCGAGCGACGCGACGTCGCGGAGATCGGCGAACACCTCGGTCTCCGCTCGTATGCCAGGGCCTTGGCGGAGCACACGCAGGCGATGCGCTATCTCGGCACGATCTTCGTCTACCAGTTCGGCTTCAGCGCGGTGCTGCCATACCTCGGCCTCTTCATCCAGCAGGACATCGGTCAGAGCGAGCAGACCGCTTTCATCCTGCAGGCCGTGACCCTCCTGCTGACCGCGCTGTCGGCCGTCGCCTTCGGCCGCCTCGCCGACCATCGCGGCACCAAGCTCGTGATGCTCATCGGCTGGGCGCTCCTGGCCGTCGCGGCCGTTGGCGGCACGGTGATCACCACACTTGTCCAGACGGTCGCCGTGGTGGTCGTTGCCGGGATCGGCAACGGCGCGGCCACCGCCGTGAAGTGGCCGCTGCTCACCACGCTGATCCCGTCTCACCGCTCCGGCGTGTTCGCGGGGCTCATGGCCGCCGCCGACTCGATCGCGATCCCGCTCTCCGTCCTGGTTGCTGCCGAGCTTTTCCTGCCGCGTATCGGTTACCGCGGGATCTTCGCGCTCCTCGCGATCAACATGATCGTTGCCATCGTGCTGCTCGCGCTATTCGTGAAGGTCCCGGCCCCGCGCCGCGGACCGACTGCAGTGGCCACTTGAGGTGCGCCCGCACCTCGCGCGATGTGGTGCAGACCACGCTCCGCCTGTGGCGCCGGGCACGGCGGCTGAGCGACCGCGCGGAGTACACATTGGATGTGGATGTCTCGCGGCTCGCGCGGCCGGACGCCAATGCGCGATGAATCCGACGATCCTCCGCACCTACCAATACGTTGTCGCGCTGATCGCCATCCACATGGTCGTGCTCGGGGCCGCGAACGCCCTTCGCGTCGTCGCGGAGCTCGCCCTCGGCGCGCCCAGCGGAGGGTTCACCGGCTTGCCCTTCCTCTTCGCCGAGGGTGGTTCCCGCCCGCTCGAGATCCACCGCGAACAGATGAGCCTGGCGATCGCGCTCCTCGTCGTCGGAGCGCCCGCGTGGTACCTGCACTGGCGGCTCGCCGATCGCGCGGCGCGGCGGTCGGAGACCGATCGGAGCTCCGACTGGCGCAGCATCTACCTGCACACGGTCATGGCGGTGACCGCGCTCCTAACGCTCGCGTACGTGGCGCGGACGCTCGATCTGCTGCTCAGTGCCGCCCTTTTCGGAAGCGCCTCACCCGGGTTCTTCGATCCCCAGTGGCCAGCGCGGGCGGCGGGGGCGTCGGCCATGGCGCTCGTGGCGGCTGGGACCTGGCTATGGCACAGCCTCCGGTCGGAGGGCGATCGGCGCGCCGGCGTCGGCGGCAGCGGCGGCGAGATACGCCGATTCCATACCTATGCGGTCGTCTTCATCGTCACGATCGTCGCCACGGTCACAGCCGTGTTCTTGATCATGGGCATCTGGAATGCGACGGTCGGCTTCGTCGAACCGTCGACACGGCCTGGGTTCTCGCCAGGGCCTGACGCTCCGCCGATACCCGATCGAGCGAACATCCTCAAGTCCGCGCTGAGCGGGAGTGCGCCTCCGCTGGTGCTCGCGGTCCTTGTCGGAGCGCTGTACGCGCGGCGAGCTGGGCGCGTCGCCCGCCAACCCGGGTCCGACGGCGCTGCCGAGCGCGAGTCGGCCGCGCGCGCCGTCTTCCTCTATTTGGCCCTCTTCATCGCCGGGACCGGTGGTCTGGCGGCTCTCGCTGCGGTCGGCCAGACAACACTGTCACACCTCGACTCGAGCAGCCGAGCGTTGCCGCTCGGTCCGGCGCTGGGCGGCACCGTGCCGCCGGCCATCGTCCTGCTCACGGTGTGGTCTCTCGCGTGGCTGATGTCTGGCCGCGACGTTCGGCGCAGCGCCGGCGCGCGCGGACCGGCTGACGCGCGGAGCGTCTACCTGTACTTATCGCTCGGCGCCGCCCAAGCGGTGGCGCTCCTCGCGGCAGGCTTCACCGTTCAGCGCCTGCTGCGGCCCGTGTTCGGAGCTTTCCCAGCGGCGATCCGGGACTTCGCTACACCCGCTCCTTTCCTGGTGCTGTTCGCCGTGGCGTGGTTCTACCACCGCGCCGTGCTGCGGCGCGAGAGCCGCGCGCCCCAGACGCGCACCCAGGTTGAAGCGCGCCGCACCTACTCGTACCTCTTCTACGTGGGCGGTGTCGCCGCCGCAGCGATCGGCATCGCCGGTTCGCTCGGCGTTCTCGGCAGCTACGCTCTGGCCGACCGAACGCACGGACCGGACGAGATCGCGCTCTACGTCACGCTGGCCGCGATCGGACTCGCGGTGTCGCTGTACCAGCGGTCCCCGTTCCGCGGGATCCTCGAGCCTACGGAGCGGGAAGCCCCGCAGCGGCGGATCGCACTGTCCCTCGCCGTGCTCGGCGGAGCGGGGGCGGCGCTTGTCTTCGGCTCGGGGGCGGTATTCCGGTTGGTCAACGCCATCCTGGCCGTCCAGTTCGCCACCGGCGCGGCGCACGATCTATGGCACCTGCTGGCCGATACCGCCGTGGGTCTCGTGGTCGGCCTCGTTCATTGGCGCATCCTGCGCGCGGACCGCGCGCACGCCGCGCCCACGGTCGCGCCGGGACCGCTGATCCTGGTCCTGCCGACGCCGGTCGAACGCATGCGACAACGTCTCGTCGCGCGCTTCGGTGGTGAAGGTGGCCGGGTCTTCGAGACCGACCGGGAGAGCCTGCCGGACCTGGTCCGCTGCCTCGACGCCGCCTCGGCTGGGACCACGGCGGCCCGCGCGGCCGATCCCGAACCGGCGCTATCGCGCCATTCGGTCGACCGCTCGGAAGGCTCCGCCGCCGGCCCCTCGGGCCCTCCGTCGCCGGTGGCTCCGCCGCAGGACGGATGACACGCGCCCACCAGGCAGCGGCACGCGCGGCTTGGACACGCCGTGGCCACCCCGTGCAGGGTCGCTGCTAGGCGGACCGACCCGGCGCCCGCCGGCCGTGCCACGTGGGCAATCGCTGCCGGGCCCGGGGGAAATCGGCCCACGGGTCGGGCCGGCCCAGACGCTTCTCGATCGTCCGAATTGTGAGGCTCGCCGGGTCAAGGCTCGGCCGGACCTCGTCCCAGTCGAGTGGCGCAGACACCGGAGCGTGCGGCCTCCGCCGGACCGAGTAGGGCGTGGCGATCGTCTGCGCGAAGCCATTACGGAACGGGTCCGCGTAGACCCGGCCCTCGCGGGCGGCCTTGCCATGCGCCATCGTCACAAGCGTCGGCGCCCGGTCCGCCAGCTCGCCGCCCACGGAAACGGCGAGGTCACGCACCGCGTCCTGCCCGAACCCGGCTCGGAGCGGTACGAGGACGTGGAGCCCCCGGCTACCGGAGGTCTTCGGGAACGAGCGGAGATGAAGCTCGTCGAGGATCCCGCGCAGGACCAGCCCCGCCCTCGCCGCGTCGGAGAAGAGGCCGCTCCCTGGATCGAGGTCGAAGGCGAGCCAATCGGCGGCGCGCAGGCTCGAGACTCGTGAATTCATCACGTGCATGGTGATGCAGCCGAGCTGCACCATCGCCAGGAGAGATCGCTTGGCCCCGCCGACGACATAGTGGACGTCCCGCTTGGTCGATTCCGCACGGATGGCCAGGGTTGGCACGCCATCGGGAAGACCCTTCGCGAAATTCTTCTGATAGAAGCACGGCCCGCTCATCCCGTCGGGACAGCGTTCCGCGGTCAGCGGACGCTTCCGCAGCCACGGGGCGATCCGCGCCGCGATCCCGTCGTAGTACCGCGCGATATCTAGCTTCGTGATGCCGTCGTCGGGCCACCACACCTTGTCCGGATGAGTGATCGCGATCCCCGCGACGCTGACCGCCTCAGAGCTCACGATCGCTCCAGAGGCACTCTCGCGGCGGCTTGTCGATCCGGAGGCCGAGAAAGACCGGCTGGCGAAGCCTTCCGGCCGCGGTCCACTCGGCGAACGCCAGCTGCGCGACGAGCGCGGGGCGCACCCATCGTGCTTCGCGGACTCGGGGCAGGGGATCGAATGGAGCCTGATCGGTCGCGAGCAGCCGCAGGGTACGATGCAGATCCTCGAGCGTGCTCGCGGTGTAACCGGTCCCGACCTTTCCGGTGTAGCGCAGCGCTTCGCCGTCGTAGAGGCCCACCAGGAGCGCGCCGAGATGTCTGCGCGAACCCTCGGGAGGGGTGTGCCCACCTATGACGAACTCGGACTCCCTGCGGACCTTCAGCTTCAGCCAGCTGCGCGACCGGCCCTCCTCGTATGCGGAATCCTCGTCCTTGGCGATGATCCCCTCCCATCCTCGTTCGCCGGCGCGTGCGTACGCCGCGGGACCGCTGCCGCGGACGCGCCGCGAAACACGGATGGCCGGGCCGACTCCCGAGACCAGGTCCTCGAGGGCCGCGCGGCGCTCGCGCAGCGGCAGCGCCGTGATCCGCTTCCCGTCGCGCTGGAGGATGTCGAAGGCGGCGTAGACCGATCGCGGCCTGACGTCAGCGCCCCGGCGCTGGAGAAGTTGGAAGCGGGATACCCCGTGCGGATCGAAGACGACGAGCTCGCCGTCCAGGGTGAGATCTCCGCCCGGGAGCCCTGCGACGGCCGCGGCGACGTGCGGGAAGCCGGCGGTCAGGTCGAGGTCGTTGCGCGAGAGCAGCCGCACAATGTCCCCGCGCCGGTACGCGAGGGCGCGAATGCCGTCGTACTTCTCCTCGAATACCCAGCCCGGCCGGGCGACGACATCGTGCGACAGCGTCGCGAGCATCGGTCGGATGCCGCTCATGGGTCGCCGGTCGCCGCCTTGGCGACGTCCCCTCCCTCGGCCTTTGCGATGCCCGCGAGCAGGCGGCGGCTCTTCACCGAGCGGGGCGCGGTGGCCGTGATGTCCTTGGTCGTCGAGGCCGAGCGGTCGCGGTGCTTGATAAGGAGCCACTGGCGCCCGCGTGTGTGCACCAGGACCCATGCGCCTTTCAACTTCTTGCCGTGGAGAACGAACTTCAGCTCGCCACGCTCGAGCGCCGCCGTGACGTCGCCCGCCTCCGGCTCGTACGTGCCGGTATCCCACAGCATCACCGTCCCGCCGCCGTACTCGCCCGCGGGGATCACGCCCTCGAAGTCGCCGTATTCGACCGGGTGATCCTCGACCTGCATCGCGAGGCGCTTGGTCGCGGGGTCGAGCGACGGACCCTTGGGAACGGCCCACGACTTCAGCACGCCGTCGGCCTCCAGCCGGAAGTCGTAGTGGAGAGCGCTCGCGCGGTGTTTCTGGATCAGGTAGAGACGGCGCTCGTTCGGCGCGACCCTGCCCGGCGGCTCCGGCGTCCGATCGAAGCGGCGCTTGCGGTCGTACTCCTTCAGCGATCCCATGGCGCTGTCCCGTCGTGAGACTCCTGCCGTCCGTCCGAGGGCGGATGACGGCGTGACGCATCGCCGGAGGCGTGCCCGGTCCTCGCCGATGGGGCCATCCCTTCCCTAAGCACGGGCAGCCCCGCGCCGGCCCACGCTTCGAAGCCGCCGATGACGTCGGTCGTCAGCGGAAAGCCGAGCTCGTGAAGGCGCGCGGCGGCGAGGCTCGAGGAATATCCGTGCTCACAGATGAGGACGAACCTGCCGTCGCTCTCCGCCAGGACGGGGTCAGGGAGCTCGGCCGTCCCATCAACCCGCCATTCGAGGACGCTGAGCGGCGCGTGGACCGCTCCTGGGATCGTCCCGTCGCGGGCACGGACGTCGCCGGCGCGCGTGTCGATGAGCGTCCAGCCATCCTCCATCGCTGCCGCGGCCTGCGTTGGGCTGAGGCGGCTGAGCCTCGCGCGGGCTTCCGCGAGCACCACGTCGATGGTCCGCCGCGTCACGCGCCCATTCTGCGGCGCGCCGCTCGGGGCGCGCGGCCGACCCGCACCCAAGCGGCGCCGGCGCGCTCCGACGGTGGCGCCGGCGCAGCCCACCCATGTGCGTGGCAGCATGTCCGCCGTGATGCCGATCTGGGCGAAGTTCGCCGCCTCGGCGCTCGTCGCCGCCTCGCTCGTCCTCGGCGGCCAGGGGCGCACCCAGGCCGCGAGCTGCACGAGCAGCGTCGGCCCCGGGGAGCCTCCACCGAGCGGGCTGACATACGGGTACCCGGGCTTCCATGGGGCGTGGTTCGGCCAGTCGGGGTACCCGAATCTATGCCCCGGCGACCGCTCGACGGCGACGGTCGCTTTTCTCAACACCGGGACGCGGGGCTGGATCGCGGGGCGCATGGGCGAGGCGGCGTACCTCGGGACGTGGAACCCGGTTCCCGGGCAGGACCAGCCGAGCCTCTTGGGGGGTGATGGGCAGCTGGGTTCGCCGAACACGGGGTGGCCGCGCTACAACCGCATGGCCTCCCAGCCGTCCTCCTACGTGGGCCCCGGGCAGGTCGCTTGGTTCCAGTTCACGATCCAGGCGCCATTGACGCCCGGCTTCTACCGGCTGCACCTTCGCGCGCTGATCGAGGGCGCGCAGTGGCTCGAGGACTACGGGATCTACTGGCCGCTGACGGTCTTGAACCCCGATGGCTCGCCACCACCGGTGGCCGGCGTCGCCCCGCGGCTGGCCACCATCGTCATTCAGAGCGGCCTTCGCAATACGTGGGACGTCGCGTTCCTGCCCGACGGGAGGATGCTCGTCACGGAGCGCGTCGGGAATCTGCTGCTGTATGCGAGCGCGGCACCGGGAGCGGGGCTGCTGAGCAATACCCCCATCGCCGGCATTCACGCATCGGGAGAGGCCGGCCTGATGAGCGTGACTCCCGACCCGCAGGTCTCCAGCAACGGCTACATCTACGTCTGCGCGTCCCGCGATGACGAGGGCGAGTGGCGGAACCAGGTGCTGCGATACAGGCTCACCGCGAACGTCCCCGCCTTTGACAGCTACGTCATCAGACGCGGGATGCTCGCGAATACGAGACACGATGGCTGCCGGATTCGCTTCGGGCCCGACGGCAAGCTGTGGGTCACGATGGGGGACCACGGCGACACGCGTCTGCCCCAGGACCCGAATGTGCTGAACGGCAAGGTCCTTCGGGTGAACAGCGACGGCTCGATCCCACCTGACAACCCCGTCCTCCCCGGCGCATCCGCCCGAAGCGCCGTCTTCACGATGGGTAACCGAAATCCGCAGGGACTGACCTTCCAGCCCGGCACTGGCACGCCGTTCGAGGTGGAACACGGCGACGACACCCAGGACGAGATCAACATCCTCGTCGCCGGTGGCAACTATGGCTATCCGATCGTTCGAGGGCCAGGTGGTCCCGCCGGCTATCTCGATCCCGCGTGGTCCTCCGGCAGCGTCACGCTCGCGACCTCGGGCGGCGACTTCGTCACGGGTGACAACTGGGGGAACTGGAGCGGCTCGCTCTTCGTCGCGACGTTGAAGGAGACCGACCTTCGTCGGTTCACGATCACAGGCGGCACCGCGACGCAGGCCGGCGTTCTATACGACGGCGTGTACGGGCGCCTGCGCACTCCGCGGTTCGGACCCGACGGGGCGCTGTATCTGACGACGGACAACGGGTCGAACGACAGGGTCATCCGCATCACCGCCGCGCAGCCGTAGACGGCCGCGCCTCGAGGGTCGTCAGCCGCGCCGACGCGAGGAGCGAGGGGCGTTGCCCGAGCACGCGCGCGCTGCTCCGTATCGCTGGGCATGTGGACGTCGCCATAAGGGGGACCTCATGGTCCCGCTCAGCGCGTTCCAAGAAGCGTCAGCGTCGCGAGCGCCATCACCTTCGTCGCGTTGGCGAGGTCGTCGAGCCTTACGTATTCGTTGGGCCGATGCGCCGTTTCGAGGATGCCGGGCCCGTACGCGATGCAGTCCTTCACCCCGCCCCGCCGCACGACGTGCTTCTGGTCGTACGTTCCGGGACTCGCGATGATCCCCGCGGGCCGTCCGAGCACGTGCCGGATCGCCTCGCGCACGGCGCGCGCCACCGGGGCGTCGGCCGGCGTCGCGCTCGGCTCGACGAGCATCAGGTCGCGCAGGGACCAGCGAATGCCGTCGTCGCGCCCTTGCTCCGCCGCCACCATCTCGGCGATCTCCCCGCGCACCGAGTCGCTTGTCTCCTCCGGCAGGAATCGACGATCGAAGACCGCGACGCACGTGTCGGGGACGCAGGGCGTCTGTTCGACATCGGCCGGTTGGCCGGCATGGAGCGAGTTCAAGTTGATCGATGCGCTGCGCGCGGCCGGAGGTTCGACAGGCATCGCCGTCCGGCGCTGGGCGAGCCTGGGCGCCAGCTCGCTCTGGATCCGGGTCGCCAGCCGTGCCATCGCGTCCGCGGCGTTTCGGCCGAACGTCGGCATGCTCCCGTGTGCCGTTCGGCCATGCGCGGTCACCTCGAACCAGTACACGCCGCGATGTCCGACGCACACTCGATCCACGCCCAGCGGTTCGGTGATGATCACGTGGTCGGTGCGGTCTGCGCTGATGAATCCCTGGTCGCACAGCTCCGCCAGGCCCTCGAAGCCGCCGCTCTCCTCGTCGGCCGTGGCGCTCTGCTCGACGCTCCCGGCGAGCGCGATGCCCGCGCGGCGGATCGCCTCGACGGCGTACACCGAAGCGGCAATGCCGGCCTTCTGGTCGCCGCTTCCGCGGCCCCACAGCACGTCTTTGTCGATGTCGGCTCCGAAAGGCGGGCGCGACCACGCCGCGGGGTCGCCGGGCGGGACGACGTCGAAGTGCCCGTTGAAATGCAGCGTTGGCCGCGCCCCTGTTCCCGCCATCCGGCCGAACACGTTCACACGCGGAGGTCCGTCGCGCGCGGTCCGCGGCCGCACGTAGTCGACCTCATACCCGAGTGACCGGAGCCGATCGCCGATCGTACGGGCGCACTCCTCGTACCGATCTCCGGGAGGGTTCACAGTGGGGATCCGCACGAGCTCGGCGGCGAACGCGACGCAATCTCTCTGCAGCTCGTCGACCGCTGCGAGCACGCGCTCGATCGGCGTCATGCGCCCGCGGCCCGTCGCGTCGGACGCTGGCAGAGCAATGCGGCGATCCGATCGAAGCGCGACGACGCGTTCGCAGGGATCGGGGCGCCCCCGCATCGGGCGACTGGGGCGATCGGGGCGCGGCAACGCCCGCTCACAGCGGGAACGGGGTCCGCCAGAGCGCGATCGTGAAGACGAGCGCGATCGCGAGCGCCGACCAATCGAGGGCGCGCAGCCGGCCGAGGTCGACCTTACTCCGGCCGCCACCGCCGACGTAGCAGCGTGATTCCATCGCGAGGATGAGGTCCTCCGCGCGTCGGAATGCCGAGACGAAGAGGGGCACGGTGACGGGGACCAGCTGGCGCGTCCGCTGGATGAAGCGCAGCCGCCCCGGCCGACCGAAGTCCGCGCCGCGCGAGGCCTGCGCCTTCATCAGCCGCTCGAGCTCCTCCGCGACCGTCGGCATGAAGCGGTACGCGATGGCAAGGATCATCGCGATCTCGTGCCCCGGCACCCGGACGCGACGAAACGGCGCGAGCAGGCTCTCGACCGCCTTCGACAAGGCGGTGATCGTGGTCGTCAGGGTGAGGAGGCTCGACAGCAGGATGAGGTCGAAGATCCGGAATACCCCCTGGGCCGTCTGCCGCATCGAGTTATCCGTCACCGTGAACGCGAACTCGTAGGGTCCGACGGCCACCTGCGCGCGCCACAGCACGGCCGAGCCGGTCGGGTCGTAGTTGCCCAGGAACAGGAAGTTGAAAAGCGTGTACACGACGATGATCGGGATCACCGGCCGGATGCCGCCCATGAGGTATCCGAGCGGCAGCCCGCTCAGCGCGACCAGGACGATCACGGCGGCGAAGGCGATGCCGTTGCCGATATACGACGGCGTCGTGATCACCCCCGCGATGATCACGACGAACGCGACGATCTTCGCGCGAGGATCCATCCGGTGGATCAGCGAGTTGCCGGGAACGTACTGACCGACGGTTACGCTGCGGGAGAACTCAAACTCGTCCACATCGCCTCCACGGCGTCGTCGACCGTCAGCACGTCTCCTCGGAGCGCGACGCCGCGCTCGCGGAGCGCGCCCGCGAGCTCCGCGGCCGCTGGCACCCCGAGCCCGAGTTCACGCAATCGGCGCTCCGCGCGGAACACCTCGCGCACCGGGCCGGACATAACAGTGCGCCCGTCGGACATCACGTCCACGCGCTCGACGAGCTCCGCGACCTCGTCCATGTTGTGCGATACGAATACGAGCGCCGTCCCCTTGTCCTCATGCAATGCGCGAAGCGACGCGAGCAGCTCGCGGCGCGCGCGAGGATCGAGGCCTGCCGTGGGCTCGTCCAGAACCAGCACGTCGGGCTCTAGGGCGAGCACGCCGGCAAGGGCCACCTTTCGCATCTCACCGCCGCTCAGCCCGAAGGTGTAGCGGTCCTTGAAGGTCTCGAAGGACAGGCCTACAGCCTCCATACCGCGCTGGACCCGCCGTCGCACCTCGGCGTGGTCGCAGCCGAGCTTTCGTGGACCGAACGCGATGTCGTCTCCGACCGTCGGGTCGAACAGCTGCTGCTCCGGGAACTGGAAGACCAGCCCGACCCTCCGCCTGAGCGGCCGTGGGTCGACGCGGCGGTCGCCGAGATCCGTCCCGCAGACGCGCACAGTGCCGCGGTGCGGCCGGAGGAGGCCGTTGAAGTGCTGCACGAGCGTGGACTTTCCCGACCCGGTGTGACCCATGACGCCGACGATCTCCCCAGCATCCAGCGTGAACGAGGCTCCTTGGAGCGCGATCGACTCGAGGGGAGTCTTGCGCAGGTACCAGTGCCACAGGTCGCTGACCTCGATGAGCCGCTCGCTCATTGCGGCGCCAGTTTCGGCATCCGGGCATAGGCATCGGCGAGCTCCGCGACGCTCAGCGGCACCAGGCGCAGGTCTGCGCCGCGCCGTCGCAGCCGCTCGGCGATCTCCGTTACCTGCGGCACGTCGAGCTCAAGCTGGCGCAGTCGCTCCGGCTGCGCGAAGAGCGCGCGCGGTCCGGCTTCCAGGGCGACACGCCCCTCGGCGAGCACGATGACGCGGTCGGCCCGCGCGACCTCCGACATGAAGTGAGTGATCGCCACGATCGTGACCCCATCGCGATGGAGCGCGGTAGCCGCCTCCAGCACCTCCGTGCGCCCGGACGGATCGAGCATGGCGGTCGACTCGTCCAGGACGAGGCACGCCGGACGCATCGCGAGAACCCCCGCGATCGCGACACGCTGCTTCTGCCCGCCCGACAGCTGATGCGGCGCGCGCTGGCGAAGGCTCTCCACTTCAAGACGACGCATGGCATCGGCCACGCGCTCGTCGATCTCGCCGCGCGAGAGGCCGAGGTTCTCCGGCCCAAAGGCGATGTCCTCTTCGACGACGGTCGCAACGATCTGGTTATCAGGGTTCTGGAAGACCATTCCGACGACCTGGCGAATACGCCTCCGGTGCTCCGCGTCGCGCGTCGAAAGCCCATCGACCGTGACCGTCCCGCGGCCGGGTATGACCAGTCCGTTGAGCAGCTTCGCGAGGGTGCTCTTTCCGGAGCCGTTGTGGCCGATGATGGTGAGCCATTCGCCACGCTCCACGTCGAGCGAAACGTCCGTCAGCGCCTGCACGCGTCCGCCCCCTGGCATCGGATAAGCGACGGAGACGGCCTCGACGCGGATGAGTGGTTCGCCGCCCGCGGTCACAGCGGCGGCTGGAATCGCCCGTCCGCCGCGGTCCATCCCCCGTCGACGAACATGCACGCCCCGGTGACGTAGGAGCTCGCGTCCGAAGCGAGGTAGACGACCATCCCCGCGAGCTCGTCGGGCCTGGCCCACCGGCCGAGGATGCTCTTCTTGGCGTAGCTCCCGTACCAGTCCGCGTTCCGCTTGATCGGAGCCGTGAGCGGCGTGTCGACGACGCCTGGCGCGATGACGTTCGCGCGCACCCCGCGCGGGCCGAGCTCCGCCGCCAGGGCGCGGAGCATCTGGACGATCCCGGCTTTCGTCGCCGCGTAGACGCCCTGACCGGGCTCGACGGTCTGCGCGCGGATGCTCGCGAACGCGATGACGCTCCCCCTGCCGCGTTCCGCCATCACGGCGCCGACCGCGCGGATCAGGCGAAAGGTGCCTTTGAGATTGACGTCAACGACGCGGTCGAATTCGTCGTCGCTGATATCGAGGAGCGGCTTGCGGACGTTGATCCCGGGCGTGCTGACGAGGATGTCGATCTCCGGGTCGCGTGCGACCGCGGCGGTGACCGTGGCGGTATCCCGTACGTCTATACGCAGCGCATTCGTGTTGCCGCCCGCGCCCGCGATATCCGAGGCGGTGCGTTCGGCTGCCCCGAGGTCGACGTCACCGCACGTGACCCGTGCGCCGAACGCGGCGAGGGCTTCCGCGCTCGCCCTGCCGATGCCGCTGCCGGCGCCAACGACCACGGCGTGACGTCCGTCCAACCGGAAGAGCGAGGAGTAGTCGAACACGTGGCCTCCTCGGACGGCGTTCTGCGCCGGCCATGCGAAGTGGTGAGGGGGTCCCTGGGGGGCGGCGGGCGCGCTCACCGTCCCAGGGGCCGGCCTCGCTCAGCGCGCGACTAGTGTGCTGTCCGCGAAGTCTTGTTAAGGCTCCGTCGGACCGCCTTCTTGATGATGTCGGACGGATCTTTGGTCCAGACGAAGGGCGTGGGGTGCTCGTTCCAGTGAGCGATGTACGCCTTGATGTGCTTGATCAGCGC
>JBBQVQ010000057.1:0-12835 GCA_038211425.1 Candidatus Limnocylindria bacterium
GGGTCCGGACGCGGTCGGCATCACGATCGAGTCGAGTGGGAAAGCAGACTTCTATCCCGCCGCGTACGTGCGGCGTTCGAACAAGATCTACGAACATCTGCTCGCGCCCGACAAGCTGCTTCGTTTCGACACGAGCGAGCACCGCTCCGCGCTGACGAGCGCGCTCGGAGAACTGATCCGGGAATAGCTCGCGCGATCTCGCCTCAAGCTGACGCTGGCCTGAATGGCAACGTTCGCTGAGTCGGCGCCGCGCCGGGCGCGTTGCCTCGGTCGGGCTGCCACCGACCCTGCGGGTCCTGCGGGCGCTCCCCGAGTGCAGGCGCACCGTGTCTCGCTGCGGCCGCACCCTTCCCGCCCAGTCGGCGGGCACCCTCCCTCGACCCGCCCGGCGCGGCTGCGTCAAGCGGAGCCGGTCGCATCAGCTGGGACCACATCATCGAGACGTCCGAGTCGGTGTCCGCGGATACCGCGCCGAGCCTGCCTCAGCCCGGGAGGAAGCTGCGCAGTCGGGCCGTCGCCACGGCTGGACTGGCTTGATGCAGCGAGGGACGGCGGTGGCGGGCCCGCGCGATCCGGACTCCGCGCGCGCCGCAGCGCGCGGCGAGGAGGCGGCGGGGGCAGAGCGAGACGGAGCGGCCCGCCGGGACGCGCAGCGAGCGACCCACCGCCTCCGTGCCGGAGCGCGCGGGCCCGCTCGCGCGGTCCCCGCGCCCGATTGCCACCCGTCTTAACGCGACCCTGCGCCGGCCCGGCGCCCGACGCCACTCCGCGGGCCACGACAGCCGAAATGTTCGGCGACGAGCCGTCGGAATGCTCGGCGACGAGCCGTCAGCCCGCGCTGACCTCCTCTGCCGCGACCGTCGCTGGGGCGGACTGCTGGTTGCGGATGCCGGCGGCATTCACCGCCGCGCCGGCACCGAGAAGCAACGCGGACACGAGCATCGCAATGTGGAAAGCCTCGGTCGACGCTTCGCGGGACGCATCGATCAGCTGCGCGGCGTTGGCTGGAAGCGACTGATTGTCGGCGTTCTTCGGCGGGTTCAGCGGCGCATACGCGGTGCGGAACGCGGGGGATGACGTGTCGACCTGAGGCATCCGGGCCTGCATCACGGAGTAGAAGTTGGCCGTGATCGCGACGAAGATGAGCGCTCCGGCCAGCTGCGGGCCCACCCGCGAGATCGCGTTGTTGATCGCCGAGGCGAGGCCCGAGTTGCGCGGAGGCACCGACGTCATGAGCGCCGTCGTCAGCGGAGCGACCATGATCGTGAGGCCGATGCCGTAGAGCAGGAGCGCCGGGAAGAAGTCGATGAGGTAGCTCGTGGGAGGGAACCAGCTCGCCCGATCGTCGGGGCGAAACGCCCACGGGACGCTCGACGCCGGCGTGCGTAGAAACCACATGGTCGCCAAGGCCATGACCGCCGGCCCGGCGGCCATGAAGAGGCGCGGACCATAGCGGCCCGCCAGCGCGCCCGCACGAGATGAGAACAGCGTCAGGAAGAGGACGATCGGCAGGCCCGCGAGTCCCGCGGCCGCCGCCGTGTAGCCGAGCGTGCCCTGCAGGAACAGCGTCGAGTAGTACATGCCCACGTACAGCGCGCCGTATATGAGGAACGTCGAGATGTTCGTCACGGAGAAGTTCCGCGAGCGGAAGAGCCACAGCGGCACGAGTGGGTGCGGCGATCGTGCCATGAGGATCGGGAACGCGACCGTGGCCAGCGCGCCGACGGCGAGCGCAGCGAAGGCGACGGGGTCGCGCCACTCCCGTTGCTGACCGTAGATGGTGCCGAACGACAATCCGCCGACCGCGATCGCCACCACCGCGGCGCCCAGCCAGTCAAATCGCGGCGACGCCTGCTCGTCGCGACTCTCCTGCACGTGCGCGAGGGTCGCCCAAAGCGCGAAGGCGACGAGGGGCACGTTGATGAGGAAGGCGGCACGCCACGACACGCCGTCGACGAGGATCCCGCCCACGAACGGTCCGAGGATCGTCGTGCCGGCCGAGGCGCTTGCCCAGAGCCCGAACGCACGCCCCTGCGCCTCGCCGGTGAAGGCCGTGGTGATGAGCGCCAATGAACCAGGCACGAGCAGCGCGCCAGCCGCGCCCTGCAACACGCGGAACACGACGAGCAGCTCCATCGTCGGCGCGAGGCCGCACAGGATCGAGGTCAGGCCGAATCCCACCAGGCCGACCACGAAGGTCCTGCGGCGTCCGTAGTAGTCATTGATCGCCCCCGCGAGGATCAACAGGGCCGAGAGCGTCAGGAGGTAGCCGTTGTAGACGTACGACTGCCCCTCGAGCACGCCGAAGAGAGTGCTCGGGACCTCGCTCCCGATCTTCGGAAGCGCCACGTTCACCACGGTGGAATCGAGGAAGACGATGCTGGAGCCGAGGATCGCGGCGACCAGCGTCCAGGTGGCCCTGTTCATGCGGGGTGGCTCCGCTCACCAGCCTCGATACGCGGCTCGAGCCAGTTGCTGCGCGGGGCGAGCGGACACACCCAGCGGGGGTCGTAATGGCACGAGGGGTGATACGCGAAGTTGAAGTCCAGGATCAGCTCGCCGCCGAGAAGCGCGCCCAGGTCGGCTCCCTTGACCGTGTCGAGGAGGTAGCGGCCGCCCCCGTAGGTCTCGCGCCCGGAAGTGCCGTCCCGGAACGGGATGAATAACCCGCCGCCATATGCCTCGAGCCACAGCACCTCGAGGTCGCCCGGGGGCAGATGCACCACGCCGCAGCGGCGGAACACGGTGATGTCGCCGTTCAGCAGGCCAAAGTCGAGCTGCTCCCCGCCGACGTCTTCGTCGAGCGGCGCCGTGAAGCGGAGGCCGGGATCGTACCCGAAATACGGGAGCCGGTCGAAGCGCTGGCGCTGCTCCTCGCCGAGAGCCGACTGCGGGTGCGAGCGGAAGAGCTCGTCGCGTCCGTCGCACCAGAGGCCGTGCGCGCGCTCGGGAGACGTCTCGGCCACGCGGCGTACGTCCGCATACAGCGCGTGAACACGTCGGCGGTAATCGGCCAGATCGAGGTGGCGCCCGGAGCTCACGACGCCAAGCTAGGCGCCGCGCTGCGGCCGCGCCGGGCAGTTGAGGGTCACCATCGGTGCGTTACTGCCCGGCGCGGCGACGCTATTTGACCAGGCCCTTGTCCTTGAGCCACTGCTTCGCGACGTCGCGCGGCTCCTTGCGGTCCACGCTGACCTGCTTGTTGAGGCCGATCAGCTCGTCCGTGGTCAGCTTGGCCGAGACGTCGTTCAGGGTCTTCTTCATGTCGTCGCCCTTCGCGAGGATGTCGTTACGGACCAGGGGCGCGACGTTGTCGGAGAGCTGGAGCTTCTTGTCGTCCTCGAGGACCACGTACCCCTTGACGGAGATGATCGCATCGCTCGAGAAGAGCAGGCCAACGTCCACCTGGCCGGCGTCGAGGGCCGCGACGGTGAGGTTGCCACCGGAGTCAAGCGGCTTGAAGTCCTTGAACTTGATCCCGTACGTCTGCTCGAGGCCGAGCTTGCAGAACGGCCGCTGGGGGCACTCGGCGGGTCCGCCCAGGACGAGCTGGCCCTGTGCGCTCGTCGCGATGTCGCTGGTCTTCTTGAGCTTGTACTTGTCCGAAGTTGCCTTGGTGACCACGAACGAGTTCTGATCGACCGCGTTGGCGAAGTCGAGCACCGTCAGGTTCTTGGATTTGACTGCGTTCTGAAGCGTCGTCGACGTTTCCTTCGGATCGCCCGAACCCTTGGCTGTCTTGTCGACGAAACCGAGGACCGTTGCCAGGTACTCCGGCACGACATCGACGTCGCCCTTTTCGAGCGCCGGGAAGACGACCTCGCGGTTGCCTAGGTTCAGCTTGCGTTCGATCTTGTAGCCGTTCCCCTCGAGCGCCTGCGCGTAGATCTCCCCGAGGATGACGCTCTCGGGGAAGTTGAATGAGGCGACCTTCACCGTGGGCTTCGCCGCGGCGGCCGACGCCTGACCTGAGGCCTGCGCGGACGGCTGCGCGGTGCCGCCGCAGGCCGCAGCGACGACCGAGCAGGCGATGAGGACGGACGCGAAAGTGCGGGAACGCTGCATGGGATTCTCCTTTTTCATCCGAGCCGTGACTCTCAGGTCTCTCGGCCTGCATCGAGTATGACTGCGCTCACCGAGCGCGGGCCCCCGCGGCGCGGGTCAGGCGCACTCCGGGAGACACGGCCACGCGCTCGAATATTCCGAAGGCGAGCTCCGTCACGATCGCGAGCAGCGCAACGAGCAGCGCTCCGACGAACAAGCGGTCGGTCTCTCGAAGAGCGAGGCCATCGACGATGTAGCGGCCGAGGCCGCCGCTGGCAACGACCGCGCCGAGCGTGGCGGTGGCGACGATCGCGACGGCGGCGTTGCGGACCCCCGCGATGACGACCGGAAGGGCGAGCGGCAGTTCGAGCTGTCGAAGCAGCTGCGAGTCCGCCAGGCCCATGCCGCGGCCGGCTTCGATGACGTCGCGGTCGACGTTGCGCAGAGCCACGAAGGCGTTCGTGAGTATCGGGGGGATGCCGAGAGGGACGAGGGCGATGAATGTCGGCCAGAAACCGAGACCGAGGTTCAGCGCGAACGCCACCGGAAGCGCGAAGGCCAGGATGGCGAGCGAGGGAAGGGCCCGGCCGATGTTCGCCACGTTGATGGCGACGAAGCCGCCGCGGCCGCTGTGACCGAGCGCGATGCCGACGGGGAGCGCGATCGCGGCGGCCACCGCGAGCGCGAGCGCGGAAAGCTGGACGTGCTCGCCGACGCGCGTCGGGATGCCGTCGCTACCCGCCCAGTGGGCGGGGTCCATGAGCCAGGCGTAGACCTCTGCGAGGAAGGTCACGACCGGCCCAGCCGCGCCCACGGCGTCGCGCGGCGCTCGACGGCGACGAGCGCTCCGTCGACGAGTATCGCGAGCACCACGGACAACACGGCCCCGACGATGAGCGGGGTCGAGAAGAAGAACAGGATGCCCTCGAGGATGAAGAATCCGAGCCCGCCCTGTCCGATCAGCGCGGTCACGGTGGTGAGCCCGATCGTCGTGACGGCGGCCACCCGAATGCCGGCGACGATGACAGCGAGCGCGAGCGGGAGCTCGACGCGGAAGAGCAGCTGTCTCTGCGTATACCCCATGCCGAGCGCCGCATCGCGTACCTCCGCTGGGACGCCGCGCAAGCCCCCGACGATGTTGCGAATGAGGATCAGCAGCGTGTAGCTGACCAGGCCGATCTCCGCGGTGAGGATCGACAACCCCGTGAACGGGATGAGCAGCGAAAAGAGGGCGAGGCTCGGGATGGTGTAGAGGACGCCGAAGACCCAGCTGACCGGAGGGTAGAGCCACGGCCGGCGGGCGATGAAGAGCGATGCGACGAACGAGAGGGCGAACCCGACGCCAACGGCGATTCCCGCGAGCAGGAGATGCTCGCCGATACGCTGCGCGATGTCGGGGAGGTGGCTCTGGACCCAGTCCCACCGGATGAGAGGCTCGCCAGGTGTCACGCCGGCGCCAAGGTATCGGGCGCGCGCAGCATCTCGGTGACGGCGTCGAGGCCGAGCACGCCCACGTATCCTCCGGCATCGTCGACGACCACGCCCCCCTGCACGGCGGACGCGAGCAGCAAGGACAGCGCGTCGCGCAGCCGCGTCTCCTGGTCGAAGATCGGCGACGACGGATCCGCGTGGCGCGCCGCGAGCCGCTCATCGGGCCGAAGCCGCTCGAGATTGACCCAGCCTGCGGGCGCGCCTCGCTCGTCGAGCAGAAGGACGTGCGGGTCGGCCGCGGCACGGGCGCGGACCTCCCCCACCCGCTCCCCCATCCGGGCCGTCGCCGCGTGCGTCAGCGCCGCCTCGCTCACGCGCACGAGCGAGAGCCGTTTCAGCCCGCGGTCGGCACCGACGAACCGGGCGACGAAGTCGTTCGCGGGAGCGGTGAGCAGCTCGGCGGGGGGCGCGAACTGCGCGAGCGTGCCTCCCTCTTGGAGCACCGCCACGCGGTCGCCCATCTTGATCGCCTCGTCGATGTCGTGCGTGACGAAGATCACGGTCGTGCGCAGCCGACGGTGCAGTCGAAGGAACTCGTCCTGGAGCCGCTCGCGGACGATCGGATCGACCGCGCCGAACGGCTCATCCATGAGCATCAGGGGCGGCTCGGCCGCGAGCGCGCGAGCGACCCCGACGCGCTGACGCTCACCCCCTGACAGCTGGGCCGGGTAGCGGTCGCGCACCCGTTCCGGGTCAAGCCCGATCAGCGTCAATAGCTCGTCGGACCGGGCACGGACCTTGGCCGCGGGCCATCCGAGGAGGCGGGGCACCGTCCCCACGTTGACGGCGATGGTCTGGTGCGGGAAGAGGCCGATCTGCTGGATCACATAGCCGATCCGGCGCCGCAGGACCGTCGGCTCGATGGTGGCGACGTCCACGTCGTCCACCAGGACCTGGCCGCTGCTGGGCTCGATGAGGCGGTTGACCATCTTGAGGCTCGTCGTCTTTCCGCATCCCGACGGGCCGACCAGGACGCAGATCTCGCCCGCGGGGATGAGCAGCGAGAGGTCATTGACCGCGCCGGGGACGCCGCCCCGGCGCTCCCGTGCGCCATAGCGCTTGCTCACATGCCGGAACTCGACGGTCGCTCCACCGGCGGAAGTCACCGTCGCATCGTAGGGACATGGCCGTGGCTATCGCACCGAGGTCCGCAGCTCGTCGCTCGGTGAGGGCGGGCGAGCGACCGCGGGACATACTAGGGTCCGACAGAATGGCGGGCCCGGCCCGCGACCATGTCCACGGGGAGGGCGATCATTGCCTGCGATGAATCTGAGCCAGAAGATCATCTCGGCGCACCTCGTGGCGGGCAGGATCGATCCGGGAACGGAGATCTCCCTCCGGGTCGACCAGGGACTCCTCCAGGACACGACCGGCACGATGGGGTTCCTGCAGCTCGAGGAGCTGGGGGTCGACCGGATCAAGATCCCGTTCGCGATCGTCTACGTCGACCACAACATCCTCGCCATCGACTTCAAGAACCCCGACGATCACATGTTCCTCCGCAGCTTCGCGCAGAAGCACGGAGTCCACTTCTCACGCCCCGGAACGGGGATCTGCCACTACCTGCACATGGAGCGCTTCGCCAAGCCAGGCCAGGTGCTGTTGGGGGCCGACAGCCACACGGTGATGGCGGGCAGTGTATCGATGATCGCGATCGGGGCGGGAGGGCTCGACGTCGCGGTCGCGCTCGCCGGCTTCCCGTTCGTCCTGGCGATGCCAAAGATCGTCGAGGTCCGTCTCGAGGGCGCGCTGTCGCCATGGGTACAGGCCAAGGACATCATCCTGGAACTGCTCCGCCGGCGCGACGTGAACGGTGGTGTCGGACGGATCTTCGAGTTCACCGGCCCGGGGGTGGCCAGGTTATCCGTGCCCCAGCGCGGGACGATCTGCAACATGATCGCCGAGCTCGGCGCGACGACGGGGATCTTTCCGAGCGACGCGCGCACGGATGAATGGCTTTCGCAGCAGCGTCGTCCTGAGGATTTCGTGTCGCTCGCCGCGGATCTTGGCGCGACGTACGACGAGCGCGAGGTCATCGACCTGCCGTCGCTCGAGCCGCTCATCGCGAAGCCTTCGAGCCCCGGTAACGTGGTACCCGTGCGCGAGGTCGCCGGGATAAAGGTGCAGCAAGTCTGCGTCGGGTCGTCCGTGAACTCGGGCTACGACGACCTCGCGATCGTCGCGCAGGTGCTGAAAGGGAAGACCATCGGTCGCGAGGTGTTCATGACGGTCACGCCGGGATCGAAGCAGATCCTCGGCGCTCTCGCGGAGGGCGGCGCGTACCAGTCGCTGATGGCGTCGGGCGCGCGGATGCTCGAACCCGCGTGCGGGCCCTGCGTGGGTATGGGGCAGGCTCCCCCGACCGGGAGCGTCTCTGTGCGCACGTTCAACCGGAACTTTCCGGGCCGTAGCGGGACGGACGACGACCAGGTCTACCTGTGCAGCCCGACCACGGCGGCGGCCACCGCGCTGCGCGGGGAGATCACGGACCCGCGCACGCTCGGGGAGGAGCCATCTTTCAAAGTGCCGGAGATGGACCCGGGCGTGGACGACTCGAACATCCTGCTGCCGCTGACCGCCGAAGAGGCGGCTCGCATCACAGTGGTGAAGGGCCCGAACATCCAGCCGCCGCCGAGGCAGACGGCACTGCCGGCCGAGCTCACCGGTGAGGTGATCATCAAGCTCGGCGACGACGTCTCGACCGGCGATCTTTCACCCGACGGCGCCGTCGTGATGGCGCTCCGCTCGAACGTGAACGCGATCGCGGAGTTCACGTTCCGCCGCTTCGACCGGACCTTCCCAGCGCGCGCGCGGGAAAGGGGCGGCGGGTTCATCGTCGCGGGGCAGAACTACGGGCAGGGGTCCAGTCGCGAGCACGCCGCGCTCGCGCCCAAGGCGCTCGGCATACGCGCCGTCATCGCGCAATCGTTCGCGCGGATCCACCGCCGCAATCTCATCTCCCAGGGCATCCCACCGCTCAGCTTTCGGAACGAATCGGACCTGGACAAGCTCGAGCAGGGAGAGGTCCTGACGATCGACGGGATTCGCGAGGCGCTCGCGTCGAACACGACCGACGAGGTCGTCGTCGCGCGTACGAGCAGTGGCAAGGAATTCCCCTTGCGCGTGAGTTTCCTGCCGAGTGAGGCGAAGACGCTTCTCGCCGGCGGCCTGTTGGCGCAGCTTCGCGGGGGCGGCGACGGACTGTCCGCGGGCGTCGTGGTCAGCGCATCAGCGGACCAGGGCTCCCCGATCGAGAGCCGCAACCTCCCGGTCGCGGGCGACGACGCCGTGAAGACGGCGAAAGAGGCGGGACGCACGCCGAGGTGATGGACACAGGGACCGCGAGGCGACCCTGACGCACGCGATCACCCTCATCCCCGGCGACGGGACCGGACCCGAGATCGTCGAGGCGACGCGTCGGGCGATCGAGGCGACCGGAGTGAGCATCGCCTGGGACGTGCGCGAGATCGGCGTGCCGGCCATCGCCAAGCACGGGACCCCGTTCCCGGCCGACGCGCTCGACTCGCTCCGGCGCAACAGGATCGGCCTGAAAGGCCCGCTCACGACCGAACTCGGCAAGGGCTTCCGTTCGGTGAACGTCGCCCTGCGCCGTGAATTCGATCTCTACGCCAACCTGCGTCCGGCGAAGACGTACCCCGGTGTGCAGGCCCCGCTCGGCAGGATCGACCTCGTCGTTGTCCGCGAGAACATCGAAGATCTCTACGCGGGCATCGAGTTCGACATCGGCACCCCCGAGCTGGCGAAGGTGCGATCCGCGATCGAAGAGGCTTCGGGAGCGACGATCCGCGAGGACGCCGCCATCGCGATCAAGTACATCAGCGAGATGGGCTCGCGCCGGATCGTGCGTTTCGCCTTCGAATACGCCCGCGCGAATGGGCGGCACAAGGTCACCGCCGTGCACAAGGCGAACGTCATGAAGTTCGCCGACGGGCTCTTCCTTCGTGTCGCCCGGGAGGTCGCGGAGGCCTTCCCTGACATCGAGTTCGATGACCGCATCGTCGACAACATGTGCATGCAACTGGTGCAGAAACCGGGGATGTACGACGTCCTGGTGCTCCCAAACCTGTATGGCGACATCGTGAGCGACCTGGTGGCGGGCCTCGCCGGGGGGCTCGGTGTCGCGCCGGGCGCGAACATCGGCGAGAATGGCGTCGCCGTCTTCGAGGCAATCCACGGCTCGGCGCCGAAATACGCCGGCCAGAACAAGGTCAACCCCATGGCGCTGATGCTCGCGGGCGTTCTCATGCTGCGCCACATCGGCGAGCGGAGCGCGGGCGACCGCCTCGAGCGCGCCATCGCGGCGGTGGTCGCCGAGGGACGCGACGTCACGTACGACCTGAAAGCGTCCCGCGACGACCCGACCGCCGTCGGCACGAGCGAGTTCGCGGATGCCGTCATCCGTACCATGGTGGCGGCATGATCGCGGACTGGCGTCGCCAGGTCCGCTCGGGAGGGCAGTGAGGGTGCCGAGCCGTGATCCGAACAACCCGAAGCGCCTGCTCTACAGCACCCAGACGAAGTACGAGTTCCAGTTCGGCTACTCGCGCGCCGTCCGGCACGGCGACGTGGTGCGCGTCGCAGGAACCGCCGGCCTGGGCGAGAATGGCGCGCCCGTCAGTGACGACGTGGTGGAGCAGACTCGGCGCGCGCTGGACATCATCAAGGGTGCGCTCGAGGATCTGGGCGGGACCCTTCAGGACGTCATCATGACGCGGATCTACGTCGCAGACGTGCGCAGCATCGAGAGCGTGGCCGTGATCCACGGCGAGGTCTTCCGCGAGATCCGTCCGGCCACATCGATCGTGAAGGTCGAGTTCATCGACCCGCGCATCCTGGTGGAGATCGAGGTCGAGGCCGTCTACGGCGGCGCGGACGCGGAAGAATGAGCCGCACCGTGCGCGTTGCCGTCACCGGAGCGACGGGCCAGGTCGCCTACGCACTGCTCCCCCGGATCGCCGCGGGCGCGATGTTCGGTCCGGACACCGACGTCGATCTCCGTCTCTCGGACATCCCGCAAGTGATCGAACGCGCCAAGGGCGTCGTCATGGAGCTCGAGGACGGCGCCTATCCGCTCCTGGCGCGCGTCAGCGCCAGCGCCGACCACGCCCAGACGCACGGCGACGCCGACTGGGTCCTGCTCGTGGGAAGCAAGCCGCGCGGTCCAGGCATGGAGCGCGGCGACCTGATCCGCGAGAACGGCCCGATATTCGTGGCGGAGGGCCGAGCGATCGCCGAGCACGCTAGTCCCGACGTGAGGGTCGCGGTCATTGGCAACCCCTGCAACACGAACTGCCTGATCGCGCGCCACGCCGCGGGCAATGGCATCTCTGCCGACTGCTGGACAGCCCTGACCCGGCTGGACGAGAATCGCGCGCGCTCGCTCCTCGCCGCGAAGGCACGTGTCCGCGTACGCGACGTCACCAGGCTCGCGATCTGGGGTAACCATTCCGCGACGCTCTATCCCGACTTCACGAACGCCCTGGTCTCCGGAAAGCCGACCTCCGAGCGCGTGGACCGGCCGTGGCTCGAATCCGATTTCATCCCCGCGGTGCAGCAGCGTGGCGCGGCGGTGATCGCCGCGCGCGGCGCCTCGAGCGCCTTCTCAGCGGCGCAGGCGATCGTCGACCACGTGCGCAGCCTCGTCACTCCGACGCCGGCCGACGATTGGTTCAGCGCCGCCGTCGTGTCGGACGGCAGCTACGGAGTGCCACAGGACATCGTCTCGTCGTTCCCGCTGCGCTCCACGGGCAACGGTGGCTGCGAGATCGTCCCGGGCATCACGCTCGACGCCTTCGCGAAGCAGAAGATCTCCGCGACGATCGCGGAGCTCGAACACGAGCGCGACATCGTGACCGACCTCCTCAGGAGCTGATCCGCGACCTGCCCCAGAGAGGCTCGTCCAGTGAAACTCCCGCGGCGCCGCGATACTGAAGTCGACGCCGCGCCGGGTGCGTTGCCTCGGTCGGGCTGCCCGCCGCTCCGGCGGATCCTGCGGGCGCTCCCGGAGTGCCAGTGCTTCCAGTCTTGCCGCGGCCGCACCCTTCCCGCCGTATCTGCAGGCACCCTCCCTCGACCCGCCCGGCGCGGCTGCATGGAGCGAGTCGCGACGCCCATACTTCCCCCGCGCGCGAACCCGGTTCGACCGGCACGACACAGCGCGGGGACGGGCGGTGGCGGCCCGCGCGATCCGGACTCCGCGCGCGCCGCAGCCGCGCGGCGAGGAGGCGGCGGGGGCAGAGCGAGACGGAGCGGCCCGCCAGGGACGCGCAGCGCGCGACCCGCCGCCTCCGTGCCGGAGCGCGTGGGTCCGCCTGCGCCGTCCCCACGCCCGATGGGCTTGGTCTACCTCACCGCTCCGGGTCGACGGTCCGATCGAAGTGGATCCACAGCACGCGCGACCAGCGGAAGACGGCGGGAACGAAGACGAGAAATGCGAGGTCGGCGGCGAGTAGCGCCCACTCCACCGGTAACCGCAGGCCGAACCATGCGACACCGATCAGGAGCGCGAGAAGCGGGACGCCCAGCGTGTACGAGACCACCATCGCGCCGGTGAAGTAGCCGGGCTCGCGCTCGAAGAGGAGTGCGCACGACGGACAGCGCTCGTTCATCTTGAGGATGCCGGCGAAGATCTTTCCGTCGCGGCAGCGCGGGCACCGGCCGCGGAGGGCCGCGCGCAAGCGGCCGGTGTCGGTCGGCGCCTCTGGAGGCGGGGATGCGGGCTCACCAGGCAGACCCGACTCCATTGCCCAAGTGTGTCCCACTCAGTGGGTCCGGCCCCGCCGGGCAGCGGCTCCAGGTCAGGTAGGTCGTCTCACGCGCTGGGGATCGCGGCCACAAGGTCCGGCGTGATGTCCGCGAGCGTCCGGCAGCCGGCGAGCGCCATCGCGAGCGACAACTCGTCGCGCAGCATCTCCAGGACGGCGCGCACGCCGTCGGCTCCCGCGACGGCCAGACCCCACGGGATGGGGCGCCCGAGGGCGACGAGATGCGCGCCAAGCGCGAGAGCAATCAGCGCGTCGACCCCACGCCGGACCCCGCCATCGAACACGATCGCGCAGCGATCGCCGACCGCGCGCGCGATCTCCGGCAGCGCATCGAGGCTCGCGATCGCGCCGTCCAGCTGGCGACCTCCGTGGTTCGAGACCCAGATGCCGGCGACCCCGAGGTCGGCCGCGCGCGCCGCGACCAAGCCGCGCCCCACCCCCAACAGCACCCCCCGAATCGACCACCCCCCGCCAAGCCAGCCCATCTCGTCCCACCCCACGGATGCCGTCTCGAC
>JBBQVQ010000058.1:0-12084 GCA_038211425.1 Candidatus Limnocylindria bacterium
CGCCGTACCGCGCCGGGCGGCCCGGGCGCGGCGCATCCTGGAGCCCCGCGGGGCCGGCCTGCTGGAAGCGCCGGCGCCACAGCGTCACGGTGGGCTGGCTGCACCCCAGGCGGCGCGCGATATCGGCGTTGCTTTCGCCCGTGGCGGCAGCGAGGACGATCTCGGCGCGCTCGGCGAGGCCGCGCTCGGTGGTCCGCGCACGACGCAGCGCCACGAGCTCGACGCGCTCTTGGTCGCTCAGGGGCAGCGGCGGCACCCGGCGGGGCACGGCACTGACCGTATCAGAGCAGCGGACGTTATGCAATCTATTTCTGTGACGGAACACTAGAGCGCCTGGAGGGGCCTCGGATCGGCGGGAGGCGAGGCGCCGTCGGTCGGTGGTTCGTCGCGACGCGTGATGCGTACTGCCGGTCAGTGTGAGACGCTCGAGTGCGGGTGCGACGAACGCAGTACGTCGCGCGCCGTGTCAACCGTTCAGCGCCTAGCGAACGAAACTGAACCGCCACCGTGTGTCCGATCGGGATCGCACCGCGGGACGTGTTCGGTCTGCGATACACTTTGCCCGAGCGCCGCGCCGGCGTGAGGAAATGGAGCCCGATGATGACGGCAGCGTCTCCGGCGTCCACGCGTTCGAGCCAACCGTTCTTAGCGCAGCGGTCCCACGAGCTCCATCAGGAGGCGCTGAAGTACCTTCCCGGCGGAACCTCCCGCGCGGTCCAGGACACCAAGCCGCATCCGCTGTACGCCCGCAACGGATCCGGCAGCGTGATCACGGATGTCGACGGTAATAGGAGACTCGATTTCTACAGCAATGCGACCTCCCTTATCCACGGCCACGCGCACCCGGTCATCACGCGCGCCGTGATCGACCGCGTGTCGAAGGGCGCCGTCTTCTCGCTCGCCTCCGAGGAGCAGATCGAGCTCGCGCGCATGATCGGCGAGCGGGTGGCGTCCGTAGAGCAGGTCCGCTTCATGAACTCAGGGAGCGAAGCGGTGCTCCTGGCCATGCGCGTGATGCGCGCCCTGACGGGCCGGCACAAGATCGCGCGGTTCGAAGGCGCGTACCACGGCAACGCCGACTGGGCCGAGGTGAGCCTAACTCCCGATCCGTCCAACTGGGGAAGCGCGGACGCGCCGGCGAGCGTCGCGTACACCGCCGGTCTGCCGCCGGGCGTTCTTTCGGACGTCGTGGTGCTGCCGTTCAACGATCCCGCTCGGACGGATACCCTGCTCGAGCGGCATCAGCACGAACTCGCGGGAGTGCTGATCGACGTCATCCCGGCTTACTTCGGGCTCGTCCCCGCTCAGCCTGGTTGGCTCGCGCATCTGCGCGAGGTCACGAGTCGGCTGGGGCTATTGCTCGTTTCCGACGAGGTCGTGAGCTTCCGCCTCGGGTACGGCGGCGCGCAGGCGGACTTCGGGTTCGCTGCCGACCTCACGATCTTCGGCAAGATCATCGGTGGCGGCTTCCCGGTCGGCGCCGTG
The DNA here is from genome assembly GCA_038211425.1 of Candidatus Limnocylindria bacterium. Classification (GTDB taxonomy): domain Bacteria; phylum Chloroflexota; class Limnocylindria; order P2-11E; family P2-11E; genus JALYKU01. The sequence goes on from JBBQVQ010000058.1 coordinate 1,486, forward strand.
GGTGGACCCTCCGCGCTGATGCACGTGTTCGACGCGAGCAAGGGACGCGCAATCGTGCCGCATGCCGGCACCTTCAACGCCAATCCTGTGACGATGACGGCGGGCATAAGCTCGCTCTCGCTCCTCACCCGCGAGGAGTTCACGCGCCTCAACCGCCTTGGGGCGGTCCTCCGTGAACGGCTCACCGCCGCCTTCGAGGCCGCGGGGGTGCCCGCGCACGTGAAGGGGGCCGGCTCACTCTTCCGAATCCACATGACCGACGCGCGCTTTGCCGACTACCGCGGCTACTGGCACGCGGTCCAGGGCAACGCGGAGGTCAAGAAGCGCCAGCACGATCTCTACATCGGCCTTCTCGGGCGCGGGGTGCTCCTCAGCCCTTCGGGGCTCGGCGCCCTGTCCACGCCGATGACCGAGCGCGAGGTGGACACGTTCGTCGACGCGGTGCAGGACACCATCGAGGGCATCGGCGTCGGGACAAGGCGATCGGGCTGAGCACCAGGCGCGGCGCGACAACCGACGAGGCGGGCCGTGGTTAGCGTGGGGCCGGAGGTCATGTCGTTCGGACGGCGCATCCCTATGCTCGCCGCCGAGCACCCCGACAAGATCGCGATCGTGTTCGCGCCGAAGGGTGGCCCTCCCGAGCGCCCGGTCTCGTGGCGCGAGCTCGACCGCACGTCGAACCGCATGGCGCGGCTGCTGGAGCGCCGCGGCCTCGATGCGTCGGGCCTCCTCGCGGTCGCGCTCCACAATCGGCCCGAGCACCTGATGCTCACGATCGCGGGCTGGAAGCTCGGCGCGTGCGTTCTCCCGCTCAGCCCGAGCCTGCCGGGAAAGGAGCGCGAGCAGACGCTCGAGGCGGCCCGGCCGAGGTTGGTCGTCGCCGACTGGGAGGACGCTGGGGGCACCACGGTCGTCCGCGCTGCGGAGCTCGAGCGGATCGAGGACTTCTCCGACGCACCGCTGCCCGACCGGATCCCGCATCCCGGCAAGGCGATACCGTCAGGGGGGTCCACCGGGCGCTCGAAGATCATCGTGAAGCCGGACCCGTGGCTGAAGACCGTCGGGAAGGCGGCGGGCGAGCGCGGCCACCTCTGGGGCTTCCGCCCGGGTCAGACCCAGCTCATCACGACGCGCCTGTACCACAACATGCCGTTCAACTGGAGCACGTTCGGACTCTTCGACGATCACACGATCGTCCTCATGGAGCACTTCGACGCCGGATACGCCATCGATCTCATCGAGCGGTATCGGGTCGACTGGTCGCAGTTCGTCCCGATCATCATGAAGCGGATCGCCGAGCACCCGGACTTCAAGACCGGCGATCTCTCGAGTCTCAGGGCCGTCTTCCACTCCGGCGCGCCGTGCCCGCCCTGGCTGAAGCGCGTCTGGATGGATCTCGTGGGCCCCAAGAACGTCTGGGAAGCTTTCGGTGGTGCCGAGGACGCGGGCGTGGCGGTCATCCGCGGCGACGACTGGCTCAGGCATCCCGGGAGCGTGGGTTGGGCCTGGGAGTGCGCCATGAAGATCCTCGACGAGGACTTCCAAGAGGTGCCGCGCGGCGAGGTCGGCGAGATCTTCATGCGCCCGCACGACCCGACCCCGACCTACCGCTATCTCGGCTCGCCACCGGCGAAGACCACACCCGACGGATTCATCAGCCTGGGCGATCTCGGCTCGATGGACGGGGATGGCTACCTCTATCACGCCGACCGCCGGATGGATCTCATCGTGAGCGGCGGCGCGAACATCTACCCCGCCGAGGTCGAGGCGGCGCTTAGCGAGCACCCCGACGTGGTCGACCTCGCGGTGATCCCGGTCCCCGACGACGAGTGGGGCAAGCGCGTCCACGCGATCATCCAGCCGCGCGATCCCGCCTCGCCACCCGCGCTCGAGGAGCTCGACCGGCACTGCCGCGCGCGCGTCGCCGCGCACAAGTGCCCGAAGTCCTACGAGTTCATCGAGACGCTGCCGCGCGAGCCGACCGGGAAGATCCGCCGCTCGGCGCTCGCCGCCGAGCGGGAGAGCGGGTGGACGCCGGCGATGCTGCGCGTCGGCACGGGGGCCGCAGCGTCGAGCTCACATGCCGAGGCCGGGAGCGGCATCATCGATCACCGCCGTGCCGCTCGGTGAAGCAGCGCACCCCTTCGCTGCGAGCGAGCGTGGTCTGGGCGAGCTGAACGATCGTTCCGTGAGCCGATCGCGGCGAGATGAACGCCTCGAACCAGCCCGGATTCTCGTAGGACTCGTCCACGACGCGCAGGCCCGCCTCGCGCGCCGCCCGGACGGCAGCACGGAGGTCCGAGACGATGTAGGTGAGGTGGTGCAGTCCTTCGCCGCGCTTGGTCAGGAAGTCGCGCAGGAACCCTGCGCCGACCGGCTCGAGCAGCTCGAGCTCCGCCCCGTTCGGATACCGGAGCCGGACTGCTCGGTACCCCTGCGCCTCGTTCACGCCCGTCCGCAGCTCGCTGCCGCCCAGGAGATCACGATAGAGCGGAAGCGCCGCAGACACGCTGCGAACCGCGATCGCGATGTGATCCATCGCCACGACGCCGAGACGCATCTCGCCGCGGATCGTAGCGAAATCCGATCGTCGCACTCTTGGTGACGGCAATGCGTCACGAGTGGAGAACGGAGCCCGTCTATATCGTCGGCGTCGCGGAAACGCCGCTGGGCAAGGTGCCCAACCACACCGAGCTGTCTATGGTGACGCTGGCGGCACGCGAAGCGCTCGCCGAGGCGGGCATGACGCTCCGAGACGTCGACGGCATCTTCGTCAACTACATGGGAGAGCAGGGATCGGTCCAGGTCGGCGAGTATCTCGGCATCCAACCGCGGTACGCCGACTCGTCGGACCTCGGAGGCGGCGCGTTCGAGGCGTTCGTCCATCATGCGATGCTCGCCGTGGCGGCAGGTCGCTGCGAGGTCGCGCTCCTGACGTACGCCTCGCGGCAGCGCAGCAGAGGGCGTCGGCGGATCCCCGCGACCGGCCTCTCGGCACAGTTCGAAGCTCCCTACGGTCTGCCGTTTCCGATCGGCTGCTACGCACTCGCGGCGGCGAGACACGTGCACCAGTATGGGACGACGTCGGAGCAGCTCGCCGAGATCGCGGTGGCCGCGCGCCGCTGGGCCCAGATGAACCCGAAAGCCTGGTCGCGCGAGCCGCTCACGATCGACGACGTGCTCGCGTCGGAGCTGATCTCCGATCCGCTCCACAAGCTCGATTGCTGCCTCATCACGGACGGCGGTGGTGCACTCGTCATCACGAACGCCACGCGCGCCCGGAACGCGGTGAAGAAGCCGATCCGCGTGATCGGCGCCGGCGAGAGCCACACCCACTGGCACGTCAGCCAGCGGCTCGACCTGACGGTATCCGCCGGTGCCGTCTCCGGTCGGGAGGCGTTCGCGATGGCCGGCATCACGCCGCGGGACGTGGACGTCGTCGAGCCGTACGACTCGTTCACGATCACCGTGCTCATGGCGCTCGAGGATCTCGGCTTCTGCGCCAAAGGCGAGGGCGGCAGCTTCGTCGAGCACGGCCGCCTCGCGCCCGGCGGGAGCCTTCCGGCCATGACCTCCGGCGGCGGCCTCTCCTACAGCCACCCTGGGGCGCTCGGCCTGCTGCTCCTGGTCGAAGCGGTGCGTCAGCTGCGCGGCGAAGCCGGTGCACGGCAGGTGCCCGACGCCAAGATCGCGGTCGCCCACGGGGTTGGCGGCATCTTCTCGACGGCGGGGACGGTGGTGCTGGCGCGTGACTGAAGGCGCGCCCTGGCAGGCCGATCCGACCACCGCGCCGTTCTGGGAGGCGGCGCGGCGGCATGAGCTGCTCATCCAGCGCTGCGTCGACTGTGGCCGGCACCAGTTCTACCCGCGTCCGTTCTGCCTCTTCTGCGAGGGCGACGATGTCGCGTGGGTCAAGGCCGCCGGGACGGGGACCGTGTACTCGGTGACGACGGTCCGTCGGCAGATCGCGCCCGAGTTCAGCCCGCCCTACATCGTGGCCATCGTGGAGCTAGACGAGGGGCCCCACCTCCTCACGAACATCCCGGGCGGTCGATGCCGGATCGGCGATCGCGTGCAGGTGGCGTGGCGCGAACGCGTCGACGCCCCACCGCTCCCCGTGTTCGAGGTCATCGAGCCGACACGCTGAGGCGCGGTCGGCGAGCGAGACGCTCAGCCCGAGGTCGCCACGGATCTGACGTCTCCGGCCGCGGAGGCGAACGCCTCGAGGAAGGACACCTCTCGGAAGCCGAGCCCCCGGAGGGTGGGAGCCGACGTGGTGGTGTTCGCCTGGATGATCGCGACCGCGCTGCCGCCTTGGCGGGCGTCGGCGACCCGTCGCGCGACGAGGCTCGTGTAGACGCCCTTGCCGCGAAACCCGGGCAGGGTTGCTGCCCGCCGAGCACGACCATCCCGCCGCTGGGGAAGTACACGAGGTTCCCGAAACCCACCGGTTCTGGGCTATCGCTGCGGTATGCGAGATAGCCACGCGACCGCAGCCTCCCCGGGCGACCCAGTGCGCGCCGACGAACCAACGCGCGACATCGGGCGGCCAGCCGAAGCCGCGCGAAAGGATGTTCGCCGCGCCGGGAAGGTCCTCGAGCGTGGCCTCCGCGATCCACACCGCCGGATCGGCTCGTATCGGTTGAGCGAGATCTTCGAGGACCATGCCTCCGGTCTCCTGCTGCAGCAGGAGACCGGAGCGCGCGAGCCGCCTTCCGGGTCGGAGGGCTCGATGCCGGACCCACGATCAAGCCGAACGCCTTTCCCTTCGCAGTGAAGGCGTCGCGAACGCGGCCGATCGCGTCTTCGGCATCCGCCGCCGTTAGGGCGGCCATGCCCAACCGGTTAGGGACGGGTTGGGGGCGCGGCGTGGTGCGCCCGCGGATCGACGGGATCGTCAGGTGTCGGAGCAGGCCGGGGTCTCCGGCAGCAGGTGGAAACCTTCCTCGACCGCTCTTGTGAACGGCGCGTCGGCGATGTCGCGCACGCGTAGCTAACCTGATGTGCGAATCGACATTCGCAGCTCGGCCACGACTCTCGCGATGATCACGAGCGACGCATCGACGTGCCTTTGGTCGACATTTCGATGAGTCAGCATCCGAAGACGGCCGGGGCCGCCCGCGTAACGCGACAGTCGTAGCCCTCGGCTCGCGCATGCCTGAACGAAGGCGGCAGCAGTGATCGGCGGTTCGACCTCAAAGGCAACGATGTTTGTCGTAACTTTCTCGCGCTCGACATGTACGCCTCGGATTGTCGCAAGACCCTCTGCCAGGTTTCGCGCGTGCTCATGATCCTCGCCGAGGCGATCTCGCATGGTCTCAAGCGCCACCAACGCCGCCGCAGCAAGAACCCCGACTTGCGTCATGGCGCCGCCAAGCTGCTTCCGGACGTAGCGGGCTTTAGCGATGGTCTCGTGCGTGCCCACCAGGGCCGATCCCACCGGCGCCGAGAGTCCTTTTGAGAAGCAGAATTGCGCGGTATCGACTGCCGCGACAAGCTCGCGAGCCTCGACACCCAAAGCCACCGACGCGTTGAAGAGTCGCGCGCCGTCGAGATGGACCTTGGCACCTGCGGAGTGCGAAACGGCCGCAATCTCGGCTGTCTGCGCTGCTGTGATGACGGTGCCTCCGCAGTAGTTGTGGCTGTTTTCGAGACAGACCACGGCCACGCGCGGCGCGATGCGCCCGCTGCGGGCACCAAGAGCTGCTTCGACGTCAGCGCTCGCGGGGCACCCATCGCGATTTGGGACCGTTCGCGCGCTCAAACCACCTACGACGGCATACGCGCCCGCCTCGTTTTGGTAGATGTGCGCGAGGTCGCCCAAAACAATGCAGTCGCCACGTTCCGCCTGCGCCAAGATGCCGCAGAGATTACCCATCATGCCGGTCGGCACGAAAACTGCCGCCTCCTTGCCAAGAAGGTCGGCTGCCCGCTCCTCAAGCCGATTCGCAGTTGGGTCCTCCGCGTATTGATCGTCGCCAACTTCGGCCTCCGCCATGGCACGGCGCATCTCTTTGGTCGGCAAGGTAAACGTGTCGCTGCGAAACTCGAGCACAAGCTCGCTCATCGATTGCTCAGCCCAGCCGAGACAATCATCGGGAATCCTCTCGTGACGGTGGGCATCTTGTCCAAGAAGCCCACCGGCTTTGGCCGCGGCATGTCGTTGATCTCGAACCGGACGATCCTCGGTGGTCTCCCGCAGCGATTCATTGCGGGAATGGTAATCCGGCGCCGTGCCGTTCCTCGCCAAGCGTCGCCGGATCGGCGATCGCTACGGCGGGTGGAATCTCGGGATCGATGAGCGCCTCGAACCCAAGGTGCCCAGCGACCTGCCAGATCAAGCCGAGCGGACCGGGATCAAGCACGCGCGGCGACGCGGCGAAGGAGAACTCCGTCACGCCGGCGATCGCGTCCCTGTCTGGGACCGGGCGCAGCACCGCCTCCGCCGTCCGGCAGCGAAACGGCGCGTAGCACGCGGTCGGCGCAATGGTGGAGGACGAGCGGCCACATGGCGAAGCGCTCACGCCACGTTGCGCTTCGATAGAGGTCGAGGTACGCAGCGACTTTCGCCGCGAACATGACGGGACGCTCGGGGCCGAGATTGACCTCGGTGAACGCGTCGAGTTCGCACGCGTTCGTCGCGTGCACGATTCGAGCATCGGGGATGACAGACGACCCAATGAGCGCAGCGGCCGGGAGCACGGCCTGCCCGACGCACTCCAAGACTATTGAGCACTGAAACCATTGCTCTCTGACGTCGGAAATCTGTAATCCGGCGTGAGTTCTCTAGGAAACCCGGCGACTCAGCTGATTCGCAGTTCTTCGGGCCATTGCGCATATGTCTCGGTTCATCGGAAGCTCGTGCGACCGACGATCTCGTTTCCCGTTCCGGCGAGGCCTGCTGCCGCCGCAGTCGTGCTCACTTATCGCGCCGCACCCGTTCGAGCGAGTCGGCGTAGTCCTCGGCGTCGCGCGCGAACTCGTCGTCATCCGAGCCGCGCCACCAGCGGCGACGCCCGTGAGGGCCTAGAGGAACTGCGCGATGGTGCGGTTGCCCCGCCGCGCGAGCGCGACCATGAAGCGGTCGTCGGGAGAAGGCTCGGCTGATTCGCTGGACGAGGGTGCCTGCCGCCCGTCCGTGTGTGCGAAATTTGTTCGGGAAATCGCGGTTCGTGGGCTTCGCGACGTTCTGCTGATCTACAGTCAGCGCAAGCCTCAACGAGACGGAATCGCGAGTTTCCGAATGATTCTCAGTTTCACGACCCTCGCGAGTGCCTATTTCCGCGAAGGGTCAGCAGCCCATTTTGTTCAGCAGGGAGCGGGAGGTTGACCACTTCTCCCCACTTGGCAACAGCTCATGGAATCATCGCCTGATGCGCGTCAGGCGATTGGCCAATAGCTCGGAGAGAACCGCAAGGCAGATTCTCGGTCGGGCACTCGCGGTGATGTCGGCGACCCAGAGCTGATTCGGCGCGGTCGCGTGGAAGTCGCGGTCGACGAGGTCGCGGGCCGGCGTGGCCACTGGGTCGCGGACGGTGGTGATGGGATGGCCCGCTCGGCGCACGACGCCTTGCAGGCCTTCCTGGCGCATGAGGCGGGCCACCCGCCGGCGACAGCGGATGCCCCTGGCGATCCGCAGCTCGGCCTGGACGCGCGGCGCGCCGTAGGTGCCGCGGCTGTCGCGGTGGATCGTCGTGATCATGCCGGCGGGGACCTCGCCCTCCATGGCGCGGAGGGTCCTGGGCCTCCGCCGACGGGCGTAGAAGCCGCTCTTGGAGACGCCGAGCACGCGGGTCATCGTCGCGATGTGGTGATCGGCCTACTGTCGCTCCATGAACCCGAACATCGTCACCGGGTCCTTCCGGTCTCCCCGACGAAGAAGGCCGCCGCTTTTACGAGGATCTCCCGCTCTTCGGTCAGCACCTTGTTCGCGCGGCGGAGGCGGCCCAGCTCCTCGCGCTCGACCCTGGTCAGGCCGTCGGTGCGCCGGCCCGCATCGCGGTCGGCCTGCTTGATCCAGTTGCGCAGTGACTCCGTGGAACAGCCGAGCTCACGCGACAGCTCCGGGATGGTCTTGCCGGATGAACGCGGGAGACGGACGGCATTGGCGCGGAACTCTGCGGGGTGCGGGGGTCGGGTCTTCGGCACGTGGACCTCCTTCTTTGGCGCTTCGGCGCCAAGTGTTCAGGGGTCCACGAAAGCGAGGCAAGTCCAGTGGGCCGAGCTGCGGCGGCTGCGCTTCATCGCGCGTCGGGATCCGCGAGCTCGCGCGGCGCTTCAGGCTGAGCCGCAAGACGGTCCGGCGCGCGCTGCGGAGCCTGACCCGCCGAAGTACGCGCGACCGGCCGCGCCCTCGAAGCTCGATCCGTTCAAGGACGAGATCCACCGCCGGCTCAAGGCCGACCCGCGCCTGCCGGTCGTGCGCCTGCGCGAGCTGCTGCAGCCGCTCGGGTACGCCGGCGGCGAGACGATCCTCAAGGAGCACGTCCGCGAGATCCGGCCGCTCTTCTTGGCGCCGCGGACACACCAGCGCACGGTGTACCTGCCGGGCGAGATCGCCCAGTGCGATCTCTGGCAGCCACGCAGCGAGATCCCCGTCGGCTTCGGACAGACCCGCGAAGGGGTACGTGGTGACGCTCACGCTCGGGTACTCGCGCGTCGCCGCGGGAAAGCTCGTCTTCAGCAAAAGAAGCACCGGACATCCTCGCGGGGCTGCTGCGCTGCCTGGTGCGCCTTGGCGGTCTTCCGAAGACGCTGGTCTGCGACCGCGAGGGGGGCTGCCCGCCGGCGGCGGAAGACCCAGCGAGGCCTTCGCCGCCTTCTGCGGCGAGCTGAAGGTCGGCTGGCATCTGTGCGCGGCGCGCGACCCTGAAGCGAGGGGCATCGTGGAGCGCCATCACGGCTTCCTCGAGACGAGTATTGAGCCGGCGCGGCTGGTTCGCATCGCCGCGGGACTTCCAGGAGCAGCTCGACGGCTGGTACGACGACCGCGCCAACGTCCGCTTCCACCGCGGCATCCGCGCCCGCCCCATCGATCGCCTCGCCGAGGAGGACCTGCGATCCTGCCGGACCTGGACCGCCGCAGCGTGCTGCGCGTCCCGCCGCAGCCGTCCGCGCGCGTCGACACGGTCGACTATTCGCTCGACCCGCGCCTGGTCGGCCGGCGCGTCGACCGGCGCGTCTCGCGGCATAGCGAGGTGAGCGCGGTCGCGCCCGACACCGGGGAGCTCGCCTGCCGCCATGAGCGCAGCTTCGCCCGTCACCGCACCGTCACCATGCTTCGTCGTACCGCGCCAGCGGACGCATCTCGACGTCCGCCTCGCGCTGGCGGGTCTCGCGCTGCTCGCGCAGCGCCCGCGCGTGCTCGACGGCGCGCGCGCGGCGGGAGGCCGTCGCCCTGAACCGCCGCGGCGAGTTCGACGCGGCGAAATCGGCGCTCCGGCGCGTGAAGGACCGCGTCCGTCGCTACGCCGGTGACGACCGCGTGGCTCCACGAGGTCATCGCGGAGCTCGATGCCGAGGCGAAGGTCTTCGCGCGGCAGATGGACGCCTTCGCGCTGAAGCGCGCCCACTTCCTGAGCGTGAACGAGTCGCGGATGCGCACGTTTGACGACAAGGCCCGCAAGGGCGGCCCGTGGTAGTGCGCTTCTAGCTCGACGACCAGCGCGACGCGCCGCCTGGCTGGGAGCTGGCGCGGACCTTCGACGACGGTCTGCGCCTGCTCCGCGCGCATCGCCGGCGGTGGGAGGCGATGAGCCTCGACCATGATCTCGGCGGCGAACGTGGCCGCACAGGTTTCGACTTCGTCCGGCGGATGGCCGAGCTCGATCTCTGCGCCCCCGACATCTACGTCCACAGCGTGAACGCCGGCGGGCGGGAGCGGATGCTCGCCTTCATCGCGGCCGAGGACGAGCGGCGCGGGCTCGCGCCCGACCGCGCGCATCCGGTTGCGCGCCCCGATGACCACACCGGCTGCGAGACGACGATCACGTGCTCGTACTGCCCAGAGGAGGCGACCGCTGGCGCGGCGACGACGGCGTCTACCGGTTCACGCGACCAGGACGAGACGACCTCGTCTGGCATGGAGGTGGTGGTGGGCGTAGCGCAAAGAAAGCCGCAGAACTCGGCCTCCCCCGAAGGGAACACCTACGCGAACGCGCGAGGAGTCCGCCGCCCTCGGGCGAGCAATCGGACTGGCGCTGACGCGCCCGCTGACAGCAGCGGAGGAGGCGCTGGCCGAGCAGTACCAGCGCGAGTGGGACGCAAGGGACCGCACGGCCGAGGCCGAACGCGCCTCGTGATCCCGGTACGGGGGACACCGCGCTCGGGTTAGAAGGCGAGCCGTATTCTCACCGGGAGGTGCCGGCGACGGACCGCAGCCTTGCTGAGATTCCAGATGGTCTCTGGCACTCGCTCAGGCCGCCTTCCGCAGCTCATCGAGCCAGGGCACCAGGTGCTCAAGGGCGGGGACGTTGTCAAAGCCGCGATCGGTGAACGGCGTGCCGTCGTAGCGCTCGGCCGGGGTGCACCAGTCGATCTCGCCATGGAGGCGGTGGTAGTTGTAGTAGCGGGCGAAGTCGGCGAGGGCGGCTTCAGCGT
>JBBQVQ010000059.1:0-11541 GCA_038211425.1 Candidatus Limnocylindria bacterium
CGTGACCTCAGAGAGAAGAGGGCGATCGCCAGCAGCGGAGCGACCACGATCGCGTAGACGAAGCCGCCGCCAAAGCTCGCGATGCCGGACAGGTCCACCACGAGCGCGACCGTGACGCTGGCGATCGCGATCCCTCGACCACCCGTCTGCACGGCGAAGAACGCCAGCAGCGGCGACAGGGACCAGAGCGCGATGAAGAGGAGCGGAGCGGGGAAGAGGTGCTCGGGCTGAGACTGCAGGAGGCTCGTGCTGTGACAGCTCGCCGGATCGAGGGTGGGTGTGGGCTGTCCGGGCCTGGCGATCCCGGCCGCGCAGCTCGTTCCAGTCGGTCCGAAGACGAGGAACATTCCGTAAGCGACCGCAAGCCCAGCGGCCAGCGCGGAGCAGACCCGAGCCACTTTCGGCCTCATTGGCTCGGACCATACCCACCTGCGGCAGTGCCGCAAGGTCAGTAGACTCGGCCCTTCCGAGCGAAGAGGGGGAGGCCGACGACCATGCGCGACGCACCGCGTGGCCTCGCGCTGCCGCGCGGATTCCGCGACATCCTCCCCACCGAAGCGCGGGAGCTGCACGCGATCCAGCGGCTCCTCATGTCGACGTTCGCTTCCTATGGGTACGTTCCGCTCGAGCCTCCGACCGTCGAGCTTGCCCCGCCGGCGATCGACGAGCGCCGCATGCTCCGTTTCGTCGATCGCGACGGGCGGCTGCTCGCGCTGCGCCCGGATGTCACCACTGCGGTGGCGCGTGTCGTCGCGCAGCGCTATCGCGACATCGACGGCGTGCTGCGCCTTTCGTACTTCACGCCGATCTTCCGCGAGGAGGCGTCGATGCGCGGGTCCGAGAGGGAGTACGACCAGGCGGGCATCGAGCTCATCGGCGCCCCCGGCGCGCTCGCGGACGTCGAAGCCATCGCGGTCCTCGCGGACGCACTCGAACGGTGCGGGCTGCCCAGCGCCGAGGTGGACGTCGGCCACGTCGGCTTCCTTCGCGGGTTCCTGGCCGATCTGCCGGACGGCCCTCGAGGATCGGCCGAAGAAGCGGCCCGACGGGGTGACCTCGTGGCCGTGCTCGCGGCCGCCCGGGACGGCGGGCTTTCGGCGGCGCGATGCGCCGCGCTGGATCGGGGGCTCCGCTATCGCGGACCGGGCGAGTTCACCGACATTCGCCGCGATGCGCCGCCGGGCGCGGAGGCGGCGCTGGGCGAACTCGAAGCGCTCGAGCCTCTGCTCGACGCCGCGGGCGTGGGTGCGGCGATCCGCTTCGACCTCGGCTTCGTACCCTCGCTTTCGTACTACACGGGCATCGTCTTCCAAGTGACCGCGCCCGACCTCGGCTTCGCCATCGCCGCCGGGGGGCGGTACGACGGCTTCCTCGCGCGATTCGGTGCCGATCTCCCCGCGACGGGTTTCGGCATCGCCGTTCCGCACCTCCACCAGGCCGTCGTCGCCGCCGGATGGAGCGTGCCCGAGGATGCCCCGCTCGTCGTGCTGCTTCCGAGCGCTGATGACGTGACGACGCTTCTCGTCGCGACCGCCCTGCGCAGGGCGGGTTTACCGGTGGCCGTCGGAGAGGTCGCCGAGACCGCTGGCCGGCCGACACTTCGCGCGCGCGCGGTCGACGAAACGCACATCGAGTACGAGGGCGTCGTTCGCGCGCTCGACGCGTTCGTGGCCGTGCTCACGGGAACGCCGCCGTGATGCAGTGGCCCCACGCGCCGAGCGTTCGATGCGCTCCCGAGAGAGGCGTCCGTCTGCTCGTCGGCGGCAGAGAAAGTCGCGCCCGGAACCCCTTCGTCGGCGAACGGCCTCCGCCGCTCGCATTCCACCCGTCCGTCGCGATCTCACCACGGATCTCCTCTTGAGCGAACGGCCTCTGCGGCTCGCATTCCACTCGTCCGTCGCGATCTCACCACGGATCTCCTCTTGAGCGAACGGCCGCTACGCCTCGCGCTCGCCCAGGGTGCGCTCATGACCGACACGCGCGCCGCGCTCGAGGCAGCGGGGCTGCCGACCGCGGCGCTCGTCGACGGTGGGCGCCGCCTTCTCATCCACGCTTCCGACGACATCGACTACGTCCTCGCGCGTCCGACCGACATCCCCACCTACGTCGGCCATGGGGCCGCGGACGCCGGGATCGTTGGGAAGGACGTCCTTCTCGAATCGACGAGCGATATCCTCGAGCTCGTCGATCTCCGCTATGGCGTCTGCCGCTTCGTCGTCGCCGCGCCCGCCGACGCCCTCGATCGCGCGCTCGACGAGTACCGCCATCTGGGCTCGCTCGAGGTGGCCACGAAGTATCCGCGCGTCGCTGCCGCCCACTTCGAGCGCCGCGGCATCCAGGTCGAGCTCATCAGGCTCGCCGGGTCCGTCGAGCTCGCGCCGCAGGTCGGCCTGTCCGATTGGATCGTGGACCTGGTCAGCACAGGGCGCACACTTCGCGAGAACCGCCTCGCGATCATCGAGGAGATCGCCACGTGCACCGCGCGATTCGTCGCGAACCGAGCCGCCTACTCACGCGATCGCGAGCGCATCGCGTCACTCGCGACCCGCCTGCAGGACTGGGCGTGGAGTCTCGAGGTCTTATGAAGACCGTGTCGCTCGCGTCGCGCCTGCGGGAACGTGTGTCGAGGAGCTCGGTCGCGTGAGGGTCGGCGACCTCGCCTCGTTCCGGCGCGCGGTGGCAAGGCGACGTAACGCCTCGTCGTTCGATGACGAGCTGTTGGCGAGCGCGCGCGCTTCGCTTCGCGCGGTCCGAAAGCGCGGCGACGACGCGGTGCTCCAGAGCGTGCGCCGCTTCGACAGGCGCGCCGCGACGGCGGGGGACCTGTGGGTGGACGGCCCCGCGCTCCGTCGTGCCGCACGCTCCTGCCCCCGCGAGCTCGCGCGAGCCCTCGACCTCGCTCACGCGAATCTGCGCGCCTTCCACCGTCCGCAGCGGCCGAAGGCCATCGCGCACCGCGGGGGCGCCGTGCGCGCGACGCTCACACCCGAGCCTCTTCGGCGCGTCGGGGGGTGCGTCCCTCGCGGTGCGGTGGGATACCCGTCGACGGCGCTGATGATCGGCGTCCCCGCGCGGATCGCCGGCGTCGCCGAGCTCGTGATCGCTTCACCCATGCCGGCCGACGGCGCGATCGACCCCGTGCTCGCGTACGCCGCGACGCTCGTCGGCGCGAAGGGCCTCTACCGCGCGGGTGGAGCGGCCGCCGTAGGCGCCCTCGCGTACGGCACGGCGTCGCTTGGCCCCGTGGACAAGATCGTGGGCCCGGGCAACACGTTCACGACCGCGGCGAAGTGGCTGGTCTCGGCCGACGTCGGCATCGACGGACTCCAAGGACCGAGCGAGCTCGTGATCATCGCGTCCGCGGACGCGGACCCCGCCGCGATCGTCCTCGACCTCGAAGCGCAGGCGGAGCACGGCTTCGATGCGTTCGCCGCGCTCGTCAGCGACAGTCCGTCTTTGTTGGACACGGTCGGTGAGATCGTCAGGCGGTTGGGCGCGTCGCGGGGGACCATCGGCATCTATCGCGCACGGTCCATGCAGGCCGCCCTCGACGCGATCACGTACGCGGCACCGGAGCACGTGAACCTCGCCGGACGAGCGGCGATGGCCCTGGCTCCGCGGACGCGGAACGCCGGCGCGGTGTTCATAGGCAGCCGAACGCCGGTCGCGATGGGCGACTACGTCGCGGGCACGAACCACGTGCTCCCGACGGGCGGCTCGGCACGCTGGGGTTCCGCCCTGCGCGTCGAGGACTTCGTGCGCTGGACCGCGCGGGTGCGGGCGTCGCGCGACCTTGGCCGTCTCGCGAAGGCGGGAGCAGCCGTGGCACGCTATGAGGGAATGGACTTCCACGCCGCCTCGATGGAGCTCCGCGGATGACCGAGGATCAAAGGCTCCCGCGCCCGCGAGCCGACCTCGAGACTTTCGCGCCCTACAGGACCCAGCAGATGCGGGCGGACGTGCGGCTGCAGGCGAATGAATGGCCCGAGCCGAATCCCGCGAGCGACTACCTGACCGCCGAGGACCTCACCGGTGTGCTCCTCAACCGCTACCCCAGCGCCGCCGTCGAGCTCCGCGGAGCGCTCAGCGACCGCTGGGGGGTCGGACCGGACCAGCTCATCCTCGGCAACGGCAGCAACGAGGTGCTCCTGAACACATTCCTGGTGTTCGGTGGCCACGGACGCACGACGCTGCTCTTCCAGCCGACGTATTCGATGCACGCCCGCCTCACGGTGGTGGCTGGCGGTACCGTCGCGGACGAGCTGATCGGGCTCCCATACGAGCTCACACCGCGCCGCGCTTTCCAGGCCGTGCGGCGCGTGCGGCCCGACATCGTCGTCTTCACAAGCCCGAACAACCCGACTGGCACGCTGATAGCCGACGACGCGATCCTGCCCATCGCCGAGAGCTACCCGGAGATGCTCGTCCTCGTCGACGAGGCGTATTCCGAGTTCTCGGGGACGACGCTGCTCCCGGCACTTTCCTCGCACCCCAACCTCGTCGTGTCGAAGACGTTCTCCAAGGTGCGCGCGGCCGCGGGGCTTCGCCTCGGAGTGCTGATCGCCCACCCGCGGCTCGCCGAGTCGTATCGGGCCGTGCAACTGCCGTACAACGTCGGCGCGCTCACTGTTGCGGTCGCGGCGCGCATCGCGCGCGACGACGCCGGCGTCGCCAGGCGCGTCGCGCTCCTCAGGGCCGAACGCGCCCGTGTCTACCGCGCCCTGCGCGCCATCGATCGCGTCGAGGTGTACCCGTCCGAGACGAACTTCATGCTGTTCCGCGTGGACGACGGCGACGCCGCCCGCTGGCACGCCCGCTTCCTCGAACAGAGCGTGCTGATCCGCGACATCTCCTCCTGGCCCGCCTGCGCCGGATGCCTGCGCGTGTCGATCGGCACTCCAGCTGAGAACGACCGCTTCATCGCGGCGGTAGAGAAGGTCTTCGCGCCCTCCGCGGCGGGCGCGTGAGCCCGACCGCACGCCGCCACGCGGGGGAGACCGCGCTCTCGCGTGCTGGGCGACCGGCTCGCCGCTCCGCTTCCGTCGGTCGCGCGACGGCCGAAGGGGCACCGCGGCAGGGCGCGCTCACGCGCAAGACCAAAGAGACCGACGTGCAGGTCCGCCTCAAGCTCGATTCCCGCGGCCGCGCGGACGTGTCCACGGGGATCCGATTCCTCGACCACATGGTCGAACTTGTCGCGGTCCATGGCCTCATGGACCTCACCGTGAAGGCCACAGGTGACCTCGATGTCGATCAGCACCACACCGTCGAGGACCTCGGCCTGGTCCTGGGGCGCGCGCTCGACGCCGCGCTCGGCGATCGCGCCGGCATCGTCCGCTTCGCGTCGCTGACCGTCCCCATGGACGAGTGCCTCGTCTGCGTGGCCGTCGACCTCGGCGGCCGCCCCGGCTTCGCGTATGACCTGACTCCGAAGACCCGGACCGTCGGCGGATTCGACACGCAGCTGATGCCGCACTTCCTCGAATCGTTGGCGCAGACCGGCCGCTTCACGCTGCACGTCACGCAGATCCGCGGCGGCAACGCGCACCACCTGCTGGAAGCTTCGGCGAAGGGCCTCGGGCGCGTGCTCGACGCGGCCTCGCGGATCGACCCGCGGCGCAGCGGCGCGCCGAGCACGAAGGGCAAGATCGGCGTCTAAGGCCGCCTCTCACGACCCGGACCGCCCGCTGCTGCTCGTCGACTGCTTCAGCCTGCTGTACCGCGCCTTTCACGCGGTGCCCTCGCTGCAGGCGCCCGATCCCGAGCGCACGCAGGTCAACGCGGTGCTCGGTTTCCTCAACTACCTCTCGCGGCTCGTGCCGGACCGGAAGCCCGGCCGGCTCGTTGTCGCGCTCGACGCCGACTGGCGACCAGCCTTCCGCGTCGCCGCGCTGCCCACGTACAAGACCCATCGCCTCGCACCCGAGGGCCAGGGGCCCGACGAGACGGAGCGGCAGCTCCCGATCCTCGTGGAGCTGCTCGCCGCGTTCGGACTGTCCGCCGCCGACGCAGAGGGCTACGAGGCCGAGGACGTCATCGCGACCCTCGCGCGGCTTTCCGCCGGTCCGGTGGAGATAGTGACGGGCGACCGGGACTGCTTCGCGCTCGTGCGCCCCGGCCGCGTGCGCGTCCTGTACACGCTGCGCGGCGTGAGCGAGCTCGCGATCGTCGACGAAGCGTGGATCGCCTCGAAGTACGGTATCCCCGGCGATCGTTATCTCGACTACGCGCTCCTGCGCGGCGATCCCTCCGATGGACTGCCGGGCGTGCCCGGGATCGGCGACAAGACAGCGAGCACGCTGCTGCGGCGCTACGGTTCGCTTGAAGCACTCCTTGCCGCACCCGATCTCGCGCCGCCCCTCCGCCTGAAGCTGAAGAACGCGAGGCCGTACATCGAGGCGGCCCGTCGGGTCGTCGCTCCCGTCGAGGACGTGCCGGTGCGTGGGGGCGATGGCACCATCCCGCGGCAGCCCGCGCATCCCCGCCGACTCCTCACGCTGGCGAAGAGATACGGTCTCGAACGGTCGGTCGATCGGCTCCTGCGCGCGCTGATGGATGCGTGAGGACGATCGTGACGACCGCCCGCGTCAGCCGATCGCGACGATCGCGATACGCCATTCGCGTCAGCCGTTCTCGTCAGCCGATCGCGATACGCCATTCGCGTCAGTCGCTCTCGTCAGCCGATCGCGATACGCCACTAGCATTGTTGCGGTGCGTTTTCAGGGCATCCACTACCGAGCGGTCGTCATCGGTTGGTCGCTCGACATCGTCGGATCCATCCTCGCGAGCAGCCTGGCGCTCTCGATCCTCGCGCCCGAGGCAGCCGACCCTCAGGTGCTGGGGCAGCGGCTGTCGGAATCGTCGAGCCTCGCGTTCGCACTGCTGCTGCTCGGCCTCATGTTCGACGTACTCGGCGGGTACGTCGCGGCGCGCCTCGCGCCAGGTGAGGAGTTGCGGAACGCCATCGCCGTCGGCCTGTTGTCCGGAGTGAGTGGAGCGCTCCTCGGCATCGGTCAGGGCGATGCCCTACCGACGTGGCTCCAGGTCGCCGGCCCCGTCCTCGCGATACCGTTCGCCGCGTTCGGCGGGTACCTGCGCATGCCGGCGCGGCCATCGCTGCCGTGATCGCGATCATCGATTACGGCGTGGGGAACCTCGCCAGCGTGCGAAAGGCGCTGCGAGCGGTCGGGGCCGACGCGGAGCTCGTGCGCGACCCTGGGGAGCTGGACCGTGCGGACGCGATCGTCCTGGCGGGGGTCGGGAACTTCGGGCACTGCAGCCGCGAATTTCACCGCTTCGGCTTCGAACGTCCGCTCCGCGAAGCCCGCGCCCGCGCGGTCCCGATCCTCGGGATCTGCGTCGGGATGCAACTGCTGTTCGATGGAAGCGAGGAGGCGGAGGGGGAGCCCGGCCTCGGCTTCTATCGCGGTCTCGTCGTTCGCATGACCGGGGTTCCCCGACTGCCCCAGATCGGGTGGAACAGCGTGCAGATGGCGGGCACTCACCCATGGCTGCGCGACGTGCGCGATGGAGATTACTTCTATTTCGTCCACAGCTACGTCCCCGAGACGAACGGCCCCGTCGTTCTCGGGACCGCCGAGTACGGGGGACCAAGGCTCGCGATCGCGGGAAGCCCCGACCTCCTGGGCGTGCAGTTCCATCCCGAAAAGTCGGGCGCGAACGGGCTCCGGCTGCTGCGCGCGTTCGCCGACGCCGCCGTTCGGGCGACCAGGGCAGGGGTGCCCGGATGATCGTGTACCCCGCGATCGACATCCTCGAAGGCCGCTGCGTCCGCATGACGATGGGCGACTTCACCACGGCCGAAGATGTCGCGCCCTCTCCCATCGCCGCGGCCAAACTCCTGGTTGGCGAGGGCGCCGAGTGGCTCCACATTGTCGATCTGGACGGCGCTCGGACCGGGCGCCCGGCGAACCTCGATCACATCCGCGCGATCGCCAACCGTTTCACGGTGCAGATCCAGGCCGGCGGGGGCATCCGCGACTTCGACACCGCGGAGAGCTTCGCGGAGGCCGGCGTGTCGCGGATCGTCGTGGGCACGGCCGCCGTCCGCGATCCCGAACTCATCGGCCGGCTCGTCGACCGGCATGCCGATGGCATGGCCGTCGCGGTCGACGCGCGCAACGGGATGGTCGCGACGTCGGGCTGGGCGGAGACCACCGAAGTCCACGCGAGCGATCTCGCGCACCAGCTTGCGCTGAACGGAGTGCCCACCGTGATCTACACCAACGTGTCGATCGACGGCACCCTGCAGGGCGTCGATCTGCCCTCCACGGAGGCCGTGGCGCGGCGCTTCGGGGGCGATGTCATCTATTCCGGAGGCGTCGGTTCGCTCGAGGACATCGCGGCGGTCGCGCGCCTTCGCCATCGCGGCCTCCGCGGAATCATCGTCGGCCGCGCGCTGTACCAGGGCCGCTTCACGCTCGCCGAGGCGATGGCGACCGCGCGCGGCGGCGCGGCCACCCCGGCCGGCTGATGCTCGCCAAGCGCGTGATCCCATGCCTCGACGTGCGCGACGGGCGCGTCGTCAAGGGCGTCCGCTTCCTCGACACGCGCGACGCCGGCGATGCCGTCGCCCTCGCCGAGCGGTACAACGCCGATGGGGCCGACGAGCTCGTCTTCCTCGACATCACCGCGTCCGCCGATCGCCGCCGCACGGTCGTGGATCTGGCCTCACGCGTCGCGGACGAGTTGTTCATCCCCTTCACGGTGGGGGGCGGGATCGACTCCGCGGATCTCGCCGGCGAGATCCTGCGGGCCGGTGCCGACAAGGTCGCCGTGAATAGCGGAGCCGTCCGCGACCCTGACCTCATCGGTGCGATCGCCGGACGCTACGGCTCGCAGGCGTGCGTGCTCGCCATCGATGCGCGGCGGGCCGGCAGCGACTTCGAGGTCGTCATCGATGGCGGACGCGTCGCGAGTGGACGCGATGCGGTGTCGTGGTCACGCGAAGGCGTCACGCGCGGGGCGGGGGAGATACTTCTCAGCAGCATCGATCGCGACGGCACCAGGGAGGGATTCGATCTCGAGCTCACCGAGGCGATCGCGCAGGCCGTCGACGTGCCGGTCATCGCTTCCGGAGGGGCATCATCCTCCGCGGACTTCGTCACCCTCTTCGAGCGAACGCACGCCGATGCCGGACTAGCCGCTTCGATCTTCCACTACGACCAGCTGAAGGTGTACGAGGTGAAGGCCGCCCTCGCGATGGCCGGCATCCCCGTGCGCCCGGTCGAGCTGGCCTATTGCGTCGCCGAGTGATGCCCCTCGACCCTAAGGACGTTCGCTTCGACGACCGTGGGCTCGTGCCCGCGATCGTGCAGGATGCGGGCACCGGCACCGTGCTGATGCTGGCGTGGATGGACCTCGAGGCGATCGATGCGACCGTTCGCACTGGCGAGGCGCATTTCCACAGCCGCTCGCGCGACGCCCTATGGCGCAAGGGTGAGACCAGCGGCAACGCGCTGCACGTCGTCGATCTCGCGATCGACTGCGACCACGACGCGGTCCTCGTTCGCGCCCACCCAGAGGGGCCGGTGTGCCACACCGGTGCCGCCACCTGCTGGGGCGACGACCCCGCTCCTCCGCTCGCGCGGACGCTATCCGAGCTGGCCGCGGTCCTCGGGCAGCGCAAGCGCGATCTCCCCGAGGGCTCCTACTCGTCCGAGCTGTTTCGGAAGGGCCGCGGGGCGATCGCGCAGAAGGTCGGCGAAGAGGGGCTCGAGCTCGCCCTCGCGGCAGTGTCCGAGCCGCGCGATCGGGCGCTCTCCGAGCTCACCGACCTCGTCTACGCGGCCCTGCTCCTCGCCACCGAGCTCGGCCTCACCGCGAACGAGGTGGCGAAATCCCTGGCGGAGAAGAAGGCCGTCGCGGCCTCGCGCGGATCGTGATGCGCAGCACGGAGCCGACGATCGTTGTCGACGGACTGGTCAAGCGCTACCGGGGCGCCGAGACCAACGCGGTCGACGGCATCTCGTTCAAGGTCCACCCCGGAGAGTTCTTCGCGCTTCTCGGCCCGAACGGCGCGGGGAAGACCACGACGATCTCGATCCTCACGACCACGCTTTCGCCGAGCGGCGGCACCGCGCGCATCGCCGGACACGACCTCGCGACCAAGGCGAGCGCGGTGCGGGCGTCGGTCGGGATCATCTTCCAGCGCCCGAGTCTCGACCAGAACCTGACGGCCGAGGAGAACGTGCGCCTCCACGCGATCCTGTATGGGCTCTTTCCGTACCGGCCGTTCTTCAGCGCGATGCCCGCCGAGTATCGCGAGCGGGTGCGCGAGCTCGCGACGATCCTCGGCATCGAGCGCGAGATGTTCCAGGCGGTGCGCACCTTCTCGGGCGGCATGAAGCGCAAGCTCGAGATCGTGCGGAGCCTGATGCACCGGCCGCTCGTGCTTTTCCTCGACGAGCCCACCGCGGGCCTCGACGCCGCCAGCCGGCGCGCGCTCTGGCAGTACCTCCGCGAGGTGCGCGAGGCGAGCGGCACCACGGTCTTCGTCACCACCCACTATCTCGATGAGGCCGAGAGCGCGGACGAGATATGCATCATCAACCGCGGGAAGATCGTCGGGCAGGGCGCGCCCGACGGCCTCAAGGCCGAGCTGACCGCGGAATATCTCCTTGTAGACGCCCAGGACCGCGGACGATTGCGATCCGAGCTCGCCGGACGCTCGATCCGGTTCACCGAGACTCCGCTGTTCCGCATCCCACTCGACAACGGCGGCGCCCACGCGATGCTGCGCGCGATCGAGACGCCGCTGACCGTCGTCCGTACCCACGCTCCGTCGCTCGAGGACGCGTACCTCGAGATCCTGGCGAAGTCATGAGCGAAGCGGCCGCGATCCTCGCGCTCGCTCAGCGCGATTTCACCAAGCTGCTGCGCGACCGCGCTCGCCTCGTCACCACGCTCATCTTCCCGTTCATCTTCATCGCCGCCCTGGGTGGCAGCCTGCAGGCGAGCTTCGGCAGTGTCGCCGGATACAACTTCCTGGTCTTCACGTTCACCGGCGTGTACGCGCAGACGCTCTTCCAGACGACGGCGCTTGGCCTGGTGTCGCTGATCGAGGACCGCGAGAACGACTTCAGCCAGGAGATCTTCGTGTCGCCGATCTCGCGCTATTCGATCCTCTTCGGCAAGATCCTGGGCGAGACGCTCGTCGCCATCCCGCAGGGGCTCGCGGTCGCGCTGTTCGGGATCGTCATCGGCGTGCCGCTGAGCCTGCTGCAGATCGCGGCGCTCGCGATCGGCGGGATCGTCGTGTCCCTGTACGGTGGCGCCTTTGGGGTCATCGTGCTCTCGAACCTGCGCAGCCAGCGCGCGGCGAATCAGATCTTCCCGTTCATCTTCGTTCCGCAGTTCTTCCTCGCCGGCGTCTTCAATCCGATCAAGGTCCTGCCGTGGTACCTCGACCTGCTGTCGCGCATCTCGCCGATGCGTTATGCGGTCGACCTCGTGCGCGGCCTGTATTACGCCGGAACGCCCGACTACGACGCCGTGGTGCTGCTATCGCCACTCGAGAAC
>JBBQVQ010000060.1:0-11300 GCA_038211425.1 Candidatus Limnocylindria bacterium
GCCAGCTGCCGCACGTCATCGGGGCACATATCGACCTCGAGCACAAGATCGCGCACGTGAGCATCCATCCCGGGATGACGGACGCCGCCACATTGCGCAGGCAGATCGCGGACTGCAACTTCCGCAACCCGGTTCCGCTGCCGGGCGCAGCGGTGAGCTCGCACGAGTCGATGCATCACGCCGCATCCAAGACCTCCGCGCACGGCGGTGACGCCGCGATGGGTCATGACATGTCGGACCCCCGGATGGCCGCCTCCATGGAAGCGGACATGCGCCGGCGCTTCTTCATCGCGCTCGTGTTCTCCCTCCCGGTGATCGCCTACTCGCCGCTCGGGACGCTCCTCCTGGGTGGCCGCGCCCTTCCCGCGCCGATCGATCCCAACTGGATCCTGCTCGCGTTCAGCACGCCGGTGGCCCTCTGGGCCTCGAGCGTCTTCCACATCGGTGCCTGGCGGTCGATCCGCTCGGGCGTCCTCAATATGAGCGTGCTGGTCTCGCTCGGCATCCTCGTGAGCTACGTGTTCAGCGTCGCACTCACGTTCACGGTCGGGGGCGAGACCTTCTACGAGGCCGCAGTCATGCTCGCCACCTTCCTCCTGTTCGGGCACTGGATGGAGATGAGGGCCCGGCGCGGCTCATCCGACGCCGTACGCAAGCTCCTGGAGCTGGCGCCGAGCGAGGCGAACGTCGAGCGCGACGGCAAGATCGTGCGTGTCGCGGCGGCTGAGATCCGGATCGGTGACGTCGTCGTGCTCAAGCCCGGCGAGCGCGCCGCGGTGGACGGCGTCGTGATCGATGGGAACACGTCGATCGACGAGTCGATGGTGACGGGCGAGTCGATCCCCGTCGAGAAGCAGATGGGAAGCCCGGTGGTCGCAGGCACGATGAACGAGATCGGTTCGATCCGGTTCCGAGCGACGAACGTCGGCACAGATACGACGCTGGCCCGGATCGCCAGGCTCGTGGAAACGGCACAAAACTCGAAAGCACCGGCGCAGCGCATCGCCGATCGTGCGGCGCATTACCTGGTCATCGTCGCCGTGAGCGCGGGCCTGATCACGTTCGGGTACTGGTTCGCCATCGCGCAGCAGCCACTGCTCTTCGCTCTCACCCTCGCGGTGACGGCGATCGTCATCGCCTGTCCGGACGCCTTGGGGCTCGCGACCCCGACCGCGATCATGGTGGCCACCGACATCGGGGCCAAGCAGGGGATCCTGTTCAAGCAGGCCACGAGCCTCGAGCTCGCCTCCCGCATTCAGTCGATCGTCTTCGACAAGACCGGGACGCTCACCGTGGGCAAGCCGCGGGTGACGAATGTGGTGGCGCTGGCGCCCTTCGAGGAGGCTGAGCTCATCCGCCTGGAAGCCGGCGCCGAATCCCGCTCCGGCCATCCGCTGGCGAAGGCTCTGCTCGATGAGGCCGCCCGCCGGGGCATCGCCGTGCCAAGCGGGATCTCGGAGTTCGAGTCGCTCGGCGGTCGTGGCGTGCGAGCGCGCATCGAAGGCCGCGAAGTCCTCGTAGGTACGCAGCGGCTCATGGAAGAGCGTGGGATCCCGGTGACCCCGCTGGCGGAGCAGCTCAAGATGCTGCTCGCGGGGGGCAAGACCCTGACCATCGTCGCGATCGATGGGACGCTGGCCGGGATCGCCGCGGTCCAGGACACCCCACGGGCATCCGCCAAAGCGGGGGTCGCGGGCCTACGGGCGATGGGGGTCGAGGTCGCGATGCTGACCGGCGACAACCGCCAGACCGCGGAGGCGGTGGCGCGCGCACTCGGGATCGAGCGGGTCCTGGCCGAGGTGCTGCCGGAGAACAAGGCCGAAGAGGTGAAGCGCCTCCAGGCCGAGGGCAAGTTCGTGGCGATGGTCGGGGACGGGATCAACGACGCGCCGGCACTCGCGCAGGCCGACCTCGGCATCGCGATCGGCGCCGGCACCGATGTCGCGATCGAGGCGGGTGACATCGTGCTCATGCGTTCGGATCCGCGCGACGTGCTCGCGGCGATCCGCCTCTCGAAGGCGACCGTGCGCAAGATGAAGCAGAACCTGTTCTGGGCCGCGATCTACAACGTCGTGGCGATCCCCATCGCCGCCGGCGCCCTGTACCCCGCCTTCGGCATCCTGCTGCGCCCCGAGTTCGGCGCGCTCGCCATGAGCGCCAGCTCCATCACCGTGGTCGCCAACGCCCTGCTACTTCGTCGGGCCGCGCCGCGCTTGCGTGCGAAGCGACTCCAGCCTGAGGACGTGGCGCGGCACTGAGGACGGGGCGGCGGACACGGGGCTCGGCGCGATCGGCAGCGGTCCGGCGCACTGAGCCGGAAAAGGTTCGACGCTCGGAGCAGGCGCACGGCGTCCCGGGGTCGGCGCGCTTTACCCGCTCATCGTGCCCGCGTGCGCCGTGAGCGGTTCACGCAGCAGCGCGCCGGCCTTGAACCGCGCGATGCCGACGGGAGAGATGTCGATGCCGGTCGTGACGCCCTCGAGGATCAGCTCCGCCATGAGCCGGCCGGTCGCCGGGCTGTGCTGGAACCCGTGGCCCGAGAACCCCGCCGCGATGTAGAACCCGTCGACCTCAGGCGCGGCCCCCAGGATCGCGTGATCGTCCGGGCTCACGTCGTAGAGGCCGGCCCACGCCCTCTTCCCAAAAGTCGCGCGCGCGAGCGACGGCACGCGGTGCACCGCGAATTCGGCGACCTCGCCGAGGCCCGATCGGTCGACGTGTGTGTCATAGCTAGGGTGCGCGTCCTTGACGCCTGACATCAGCACGCCTGCTCCCTCGCGCCAGACGTACCAGCCCGCGTGCAGGTCGATCACATTCGGGAACTCGGCCGGTAGCTCATCGAACGGCTCCGAAACGAAGATCTCGCGGCGGTACGGCTTCACAGGTACCTCGACCCCGGCGAGCTTTCCCACCGGGCCGGCCCAGGGACCCGCTGCGTCGACGACGACCGGCGTCGGGATGCGTTCGACTCGGGTGTCGACAGAGCGGACGCGCCCCCCTGCGGTGTCGATGGCGGTCACCTCGGTCTCTTCGAGGATCCGAACACCCGCCTCGCGTGCTCGCCGCGCAAACGCCCTGGTGGCTTCGTGTGGGCTGGCGCGTCCGTCCTCCGCGCTGTACGCCGCCGCCGAGAGGTCGCCAGTGAAGAGTCCCGGGACCAGTAGCTCCGCCTGCCTGGGCTCGAGCAACCGGGACGGCACGCGCATCGAGTTCTGCAGCGCGATGTTCTGAATGAACATCGCGCGCTCCTCGGCGGTCGTCGCGAGGAACAGGTAGCCCGTCTCGCGGTAGTCCGCAGTGAGGCCACCCGTCTCCTCCGGAAACCGCCGCCAGAATTGGACGGACTCGAGAGAGAACCGGATGTTGATCTCGGTCGAAAACTGGCTCCGTATGCCGCCGACCGCGGCCGAGGTCGTGCCAGAGCCGAGGCGGCCCTTCTCCAAGAGGATCACGCCTCTGGCGGCGCCCTTTCGCGCCAGGTGATACGCGATGCTGGTGCCGACCACCCCGCCGCCGATGATCACGACCTCAGCTGTCTCGCCCACTAGTCCCCGCCCGGGCCAGGCGCGCCGCGCGATCCGGGCCGGCAAGTGGTCCGAGCCGATCGAGGCGTCTTCTCGCGGGTCGCGACGGCGCTCGATCCGCTGGCGATCCCGACCCCTCCTCCGACGCTTCTTCGGCGTATCGGTACCGCTTCCACTCCGCCTAGTAAGCTAACCGACCGACGGGTTGGGACAACGCAGCTAGTCCTCCCGCCAAGGCGAGCGCGATGGACCGTGGCCCTCGATCGAGCGCTAGGGAGGTGCGCGATGTCCGGCGCGATACGGCGCACTGGCGGCCAGATCCTCGTCGACTCGCTCATCGCAGGAGGCACCGGATTCATCTTCGGCGTGCCGGGAGATACCGGCGTCGTCTTCTACGACGCCCTGCGCGAGTGCACAGGCAAGATCCATCACGTTCTCGCCAATGACGAGCGCAGCGCGGTCTTCATGGCGGACGTGTACGCGCGGACCTCAAATCGCGTGGGCGTCGCCGAAGTGTCCAGCGGCGGCGGCGCTACCTTTGCGGTCGGGGGCCTGGGCGAGGCGCTCGCCGCGTCGGTGCCACTGGTCCTCATCGCTTCCGACATCCAGACGCGCAGTCGGGGCACTGGAGCGATTACCGAGATCGATGTCGTCGCGCTCTTCGCAGGGGTCACCAAGCTCCAGGAGATCGTGCCGAGAACGGCTGCGATCCCGCAGGCCGTCGCCAAGGCCTTCGCAGCTGCCACCTCGGGCCGGCCTGGTCCCGTGGTGCTGATCCTTCCGGAGGATGTACTCGAAGGGCACGCCGACGTCCCGACTCACGGCGACATCCCGTCCCGCCTTCCCTCGGAGCGCCTCCAGGCATCCGACGAGTCCGTCGCGGTCGCCGCCGCCACCCTCGCGGCCGCGAAGCGCCCGGCCATCGTGGCCGGCTCCGGCGTGCACTGGTCCGCCGCGTGGAAGGAGCTCGCCGCTCTGAGTGAAACCCTAGCCGCGCCGGTCGCGACGACGATCCACGGGAAAGGCGCCATCGGCGAACTCCATCCGCTGAGTCTGGGCGTCGTTGGCTCGAACGGCGCCCGCCCCTACGCCAACGACTACCTGGCCAACGCGGACGCCGTCCTCTTCGTCGGCACGCGGGCCAACTCCACGGACACCAACGGCTTCACGTCGCCGCCACGCAACGGGCCGACGGTGATGCAGGTCGATATCGAGCGGGAGCGCGCGGGTCGCAACTTCCCCGATAGCGTGCCGCTGGTCGGCGACGCGCGGGCGGTCCTGGATCAGCTGCGCCGTGTGGCCCCGCCGGCCAGCGAGGAGGTGTCGCGCGCGCGGATCTCGGAATTGGCGGAGCGCCGAGCCCGGTGGCGGAGCGCCCAGCCGCCGCGGCCGGCGAACGGGCAACTCGATCCTTACGAGATCGTCAGCGCGATCGCACGCATCGCCGCAGATGACGCGATCGTCGTCGGTGAGCCGGGCACACCGACGCCTTATCTGTCCTCGTACTGGGAGATCCCGCGGGCGGGCCGCCGGGTCATCTTGCCTCGCGGTCACGGCCCGATGGGCTACGCCATGCCGGGGGCGATCGGCGCGGCGATGGCGCATCCCGGGAGGCCGATCATCGCCTTTACCACGGACGGCAGCCTGCTGATGGCGTGCGGCGCCCTCGAGCAGGTGAAGCGGCTGCAGCTCCCCATCATTTTCATCCACTTCAACAACGCAAGCCTTGGCTGGATAAAGACGCTGCAGCATCTCTATTTTGAAAGGCGCTTCTTCGGCGTCGACTTCGAGCGGTTCGACGCGGCCCTGATCGCGCGAGGCTTCGGCCTAGAGGCGTCGCGCCCGACCAACGTGGACGAGATCGTCGCGGCGGTGAAGGGAGGGATGGAGAGCATGACGGCGCTCTTCCTCGACGTCTGGGTCCCCGCAGAGCACGAACTGCTGCCCCCGGTCGCGCCGTGGGTGGCCGCCGAACAGGGCGATGTCAAGCGGCCGATCTACTGATCGCGAGCGCATGCACAGCCTAAAGGAGGGACTCGTGAAAGCCACAACGATCTTCCGTGTCGCGGTCGCGCTGCTCCTTGTCGGCGCCGGATGCACGCCAGAGAGGGGAGTCGGCGCACCGAGTTCCGCATCTGCGGGTGGCGTGGCCTCTACCGACCCGATCACCATCGGCCTGCTCACGCCGCTCTCACCTCCCGGCGATCCCGCAGGAGGCCAGTTGATCCAGCGTGGCGCGGAGCTCGGCGTCGTCTATGTGAACACGGTCATGAAGGGAGTTCTGAACGGGCGTCAGGTCCAACTCGCGATCGAGGACGACGCAGGGACGCCCGCCACCGGCGCGGCTGGCTACCGTCGGCTCGTCACCGAGAAGAAGGCCGTGACGGTGACCGGCCAGTTCCACTCTTCGGTCAACATCGCCGTCAATGAGGTCGCGAACGGGGTGGGGGTCCCCGTCATCTCCACGCAGGGATCGGCGGCCGACATCACCGCGAAGCACTACCCGGCCGCCTTCCGGACCCACGTGATCGACCCGTTCCGGGCGAGCTCATGGCTGTCGTGGATCCAGCAGAAGGGGTACAAGAAGATCGCACTCGTTGCCGAGACGTCGGACTACGGAGTTGGACTCGTCAATGAGACGAAGGCCCAGGCCGTCGCCGGGAACATGAATCTCACGTTCGACATCGAGCAGTTCGACCACGCCTCCACCGATCTGACGCCACAGCTTCTCAAAGCGAAGGCCTTCGGGCCCGATCTGGTCATCAACATCGGGGTCGGGGCGCCGGCCGACCTGATGCTCGACCAGGCGAACACGATCGGACTCTTTCCCGCGGTCCCGATGCTCGTTTCCTACGACACGCCGACGCGCGCGCAGTGGTTCCAGCTGCACCCCTCCGACGGCGTCGGCGTGTACTTCATCGCGTATTTCCATCCCAAGGAAGACCTTTCCGATGCGGGGTCGTGGCTCGCGACGGCGTACCAGGCGAAGTACAACGAGCCGCCGGTCTACGGCGCGCTCAACGCATTCGCCGACGTGATCGTCACCGCGCAGGCGATACAGAAGGCCGGAAACACCGAGCCGAAGGCGCTGATCGCCGCGCTCGAGGATCCGGCGGGCTACAAGGGCTGGGCCGCCGTACCGGTCACCTTCCCGAAGGATGGGGCGGGCGCCTTCTACCACACGTGGATCCCGCCGATCCTCATCCTTCAGTACACGCAGCCCAACCAGAACTGGCGCGACGCCAAACTCGACGCATCGTTCAGCAAGAAGCAGTGAGTTTGGTCCGCGGCCGCGGGTGATGCTGCTGGGCGTCGACCTCCAGCTGCTGTCGCAGTACGTGATCGCCGGGCTCATGATCGGCGTGCTCTACGCCCTCATGGCGCTCGGCATCACGTTCATCTACAGCGTCATGAAGATGATCAACTGGTCGATGGGCCAGTTCTACATGCTAGGCAGCTTCGTTCAGTACCTGCTCGTCGCGCGCTGGCTCGGGCCGGATCTATGGTTCGTGGCCCTGCCGATCACGGCAGCGTGCGTCTTCGTGGTCGGCGCGATCCTCCAGTTGGTCCTCATCCGGCCGATGTTCACCGGAGGCATCGAACGACGGGATGAGTACGCCACGGTGATCACGATCGCTCTGCTCCTGCTCCTCCAGAGCCTGGCGACTGTGCTGAACGGCCCCGACGAGCACACCCCAGGGTCGCATCTGCCGAACCTCACCATCGGCACGCTCCCGGTGAGCGGCGCGACGCTCGCCGCCTCAGTCGGCGGGATCGTCGCGCTCATCCTCTTCGCCGTGCTGCTCCGACGGACGTGGATCGGTCTCGCGCTGCGCGCCGCCGCGCAGTCGCGCGTCGCGGTCCAGACGGCGGGAGTCGATCTGATGCGTCTCGACATGATCGCGTTCGGCACCGGTGTTGCGCTGGCGGCCCTCGCTGGAGCGCTGTTGGCCCCTGTCTACCTGGTCTATCCAACAAACGGTGCGGTGACGACCACGAAGGGTTTCGAGATCATCATCATCGGCGGCCTCGGATCGATCCCCGGCGCGCTCGCCGGCGGACTCCTCCTCGGTCTCGCGGAAGCGCTGGGTTCGGTCTTTATCGCGCCGGCCTATCAGAACGCGTACGGATTCGTTCTCGTCATCGCGCTGCTGCTCGTC
The DNA here is from genome assembly GCA_038211425.1 of Candidatus Limnocylindria bacterium. Classification (GTDB taxonomy): domain Bacteria; phylum Chloroflexota; class Limnocylindria; order P2-11E; family P2-11E; genus JALYKU01. The sequence goes on from JBBQVQ010000060.1 coordinate 7,685, forward strand.
CGCCCGACGGGGCTGTTCGGTGAGCGGCTCCGCGCCGCGTGATGGCGGCCGCGATGCTGGAGACCATGCGTCTGACCAAACGGTTCGGTGGCCTGTTCGCCAACACGGACATCGATCTCGCGGTCGCCGCAGGGGAGATCCGCGGCTTGATCGGTCCGAACGGCGCCGGCAAGACCACGTTCATCAACCTGTTGACGGGCATCGAGGAGCCGTCTTCCGGAGACATCCGACTCGCGGGCAAGACGCTGCTCGGACAGGGTTCGTATGCGCGCGCTCGGCGCGGGCTGCTGCGCACGTTCCAGCTCCCGAAGCTGTTCCGCAACATGACAGTCTTCGAAAATCTCCTGATTCAGCACTACGCCTGCGGCCAGGGGACCCAGCGTGACGCCCGTCTGCGCGCGGACCGCCTGCTCGAGATGGCCGGACTGGCGCGCCTGCGCGATTCGCCGGCGAGTCACCTCTCAGGGGGTCAACAGGCGCTGCTTCAATTGCTGGGCGGCTTCATGGTCGAAGGGCTGCGCTGTTACCTGCTCGACGAGCCGTTCGCCGGAGTGAACCCGATCGTGAAGGACACGATGGTGGAGCTGATCCACCAGCACAACCGCTCCCGCGGCATCACATTCCTGATCGTCAGCCACGAGATGAGGGTCATCCGCCAGCTGTGCTCGAGGGTGACGGTCCTCGCCGAGGGGAAGGTCCTGATCGAGGGCGCGCTCGACGAGGTGACCGCGAACGCGCAGGTCATCGATGCCTACCTCGGGAAGACGTGGTCTTGAGCAGCGCGACGCTGCGGTTGGAGGGCGTCTTCGCCGGTTACCGTTCGGAGATCGACGTCCTGCAGGACATCACGCTCACCGCACCAAGGGGCGCGATCACCGTCATCGTGGGTCCCAACGGCGCTGGCAAGTCGACCCTGCTCAAGACCGTGTTCGGGTTCCTACACCCGCACGCGGGAAGGATCCTGCTCGACGACCGCACCATCGGCGACATGTCTCCCTTCCAGCTCAAGCGCGCGGGAGTGAGTTACATCCCGCAGGGGATCAACATCTTCCCCCAGCTCACGGTCCACGAGAACCTTCTCGTTGGCGGGTGGGTGATCCGCTCGGACCGTGCCGAGCTCAACACCCGGCTGGATCGGATGTACGACCTCTTTCCTCTGCTGAAGGACCGGCGGAAGCAGAAAGCGAACGAACTGAGTGGCGGCCAGGCGCGGATGCTCTCGGCAGCGAAGGAAGTGCTTACCGAACCGAGGCTGCTCCTCATCGACGAGCCGACGGCCGGCCTTTCCCCAGCCCTGTCCTCGCAGGTCTACGAATTCATCGTCTCGATCCACGAGTCGCTCGGAGCCACGATCGGGCTGGTCGACCAGAAGATCGAGGACGCCCTGGAGATCGCCGACGAGGTCCTGCTCTTGAACCTCGGCCGCGTGTACGCGAAGGGGCCGCGGGCGGAGTTCCCGACGCAGCGCGTGCGCGATCTGACGAGAGAATGTCTCGCGGGATGACCGGCCGCCTTGGCGATCTGCGGCCCTTCGTGATCGTCGCGTCGCTGATCAGCGTCGCGGCGCTCGTTCCCCTCTTCGTGAACGACTACCTGCTGCAGGTCCTGACGGTCAGCTTCTACTACGTTGTGCTCGCGGTCAGCTGGAACCTGCTCGCTGGATACACCGGGCAGTTTTCGCTTGCCCAGCAGGCTTTCGCCACGATCGGGGCGTACACGACCGGGATGCTCGCGCACTACTTCCACGTGCCGACGGCCGTCGGCATCGCGGCGGCCGCGCTCCTCTCCGGCGTCGTCGGCGTGATCCTCGGCGTCATGGTGCTTCGCCTGCGGGCCATCTACCTCGCGATCGCCACGTGGGGTTTCGCCGAGACACTGCGGATCAGCCTCGCTGCGGCGTACGACCTCACGCGCGGGGATCTCGGCCTCAGCGTCCCGACGCTTCTGGGGAACCTCGATCCGGCCCCCTATTACTACATCTTCCTAGGGTTGGCGGCGGGCTGCACTTTGATCGTCTACCTCGTCGTGAGGTCGCCGATCGGGTTCTTCCTCCGCGCGATCAAGGATGACGAGCTCCGAGCGGCGAGCATGGGCATCAACACGACCCTGTGGAAGGTGTTCGCCTTCGCGCTCACGAGCTTTCTCTCCGGCGTCGCAGGCGCCTTCTACGCGCACTACGTCGCGGTCATCAGCCCGCAGATCGCCGACTTCACGGAGATGGCGAGGATCATCGTCATGGTCATCGTCGGCGGCATCGGGACGTTCGCCGGGCCGCTCGTCGGGGCTCCGGTCGTCCAGGTCGTCTCGTCGTTCCTGCACGAATACGGCCAGTGGAGCAATGTCATCTTTTCACTGCTCGTGATCGTGCTTATGCGCACATATCGCGACGGCGGCGTCGCGTTGGCGCTGCATGCCTTCCGGTGGCTGCGGGCGCGCGCAGCGCCGATGCGCGCCAATGGCTGAGCACCCGAGCGTCAAGGGCGGCCGGAACGTATACGGCGTACCGGTGGGAGTGCTCATGCTCGAGTCCCGCTTTCCGCGCATCCGCGGGGACGCGGGGAACGCGGCGACGTGGCCGTACCCCGTGTTGTACCGAGTGGTGCCGGGCGCCTCTCCCGAGCGCGTGGTGCGGAAGCTGGAAGCGAGGGACCTCCTCGAGCCCTTCGCCACCGCAGCGCAAGAACTGGAGCGTACCGGCGTCGACCTGGTGACGACCAATTGCGGCTTCCTCGTCCTGTTCCAGGCAGAGATACAGGCGAGGCTTGGCGTTCCCTTCGTGAGCTCGAGTCTCCTCCAGGTGCCGTGGTTGGGACCCATCCTGCCGCCTGGCAGACGCATTGGGATCCTCACGATCGAACGGGCGAGCCTGCGCGAGGCCCACCTTCGAGCGGCAGGCATCGGGCCCGACATCCCCATCGGCATAGTCGGTATGGAAGAGGCTGGCGGCTACTTCACGCGAACGATCATCGGAGACGCCGCGGAGCTCGACGTGGAGCGGTGCCGCGAAGAGCACCGCGTGGCCACGCGGCTGCTGTGCGACCGTCATCCGGACCTCGGCGCGATCGTCCTCGAATGCACGAACATGCCGCCCTACGCCGACGCCATCCGCGAGGTCAGCGGTCTGCCGGTACTCGACCTGGTGACCGCCGTCGGCTGGATGACATCGGGCGTGCAGCGGCGGCCCTTCGCGAACGAGTCGAGGTAAGGCCGCATGCAGCCCTACCCAACTTTGACGGGATGATGCGGCTAGCTGGATCGCTTCGCGACGTGCCGCCACTGGAGACCCTGCCCCGAGGTGACAAACGCCGTCCATGTTCCGGAGGATCGATCTGACCGATGGTCGCGCAGCCCGAGACGCCGCCAGGCTAGGGCAGTACACGGCGTAGCCCTCCATCCATACCTCGTACGGGGTGGGCTCGAGCTCGCGCGGACGCATCCTCGTGGTGGACGACGACGCTCGTCTCTCCGCATCGCTCCGAAGAGCGCTGGCGTACGAGGGATACACGGTGGAGGTCGCTGTCGACGGTCCCGGCGCGCCCGCCGGCGCGCGGGATCGGCCGCCCGATCTGGTCGTCCTCGACGGCATGTTGCCTGGCCTCGACGGCGTCGAGGTGTG
>JBBQVQ010000061.1:0-10700 GCA_038211425.1 Candidatus Limnocylindria bacterium
GATCGTCAGCCAGATGGCGGCCCTCAGCGTGGGGCTCATCCCCATAAGCGCAGGCATCGCCATCCTGCGCTACCGCCTGTACGACATCGACCTGCTCATCAACCGCACCCTGGTGTACGGCGCGCTCTCCGCCCTCCTGGCAGCGGCATACGTCCTGGGGATCGTCCTCTTCCAGACCCTCCTGCGCCCGCTCACTAGCGGGAGCGAGATCGCCGTGACCGCCTCGACCCTGGCCGTGATAGCGCTCTTCGGTCCCCTGCGCCGGCGCATCCAGCAGGAGGTGGACCGGCGCTTCTACCGCCGCCGCTACGACGCCGGCGCGACCGTCGACGCCTTCGCCCTGCGCCTGCGCGACTCGGTCGACCTCGACGCCCTCACCTCGGAGCTCCTGGCGGTCGTCGGCGACACCGTCCAGCCCGCCCACGCCAGCGTGTGGCTGCGGGAGCGTGGGGGGTGAGGAGTATCAGCGATCCCATCGCTCGTGCGGGCGTGCTCATGCTCGCTGCGCTCGTACTCGCTTCGCTCGTCCGTCAGCGTCAGCAAGCTCCCGCTGCCGCCCTCACTTCAGCCGTACTCGCTTCGCTCGTCGAGCTGGCTCGCGGCCTGACCTGAGCGAGTTCCCGCCGGCCACTCGCTGCGCTCGTAACGATTTATGGACGCGCGGCGCGTAGAAAGGTGACGACATGATGATCTGGACGCGGACCTTCCGGAGGGTGCTCGGACGCGGCGATGCCGCCACGGCACCACTGGACCGCCGTGCCGCTGCCGCGATCTCGGCCCGGCGGCCCGCGCCCGCGCCGACGCCGATCGACATCGCCCCCGCGGATCCTCTCCTGGCGTACCTCCAGGGCACGAGCGGTCCAGTGGCGATCGACGCCATCACCCTCGACTCCCCCGCACTCCGGGCGATGCGTGCCGCCGGGGTCAAGCTCGTCGTGCCGCTCATCAGCCAGGGAGAGCTGCTCGGCCTCCTCAACCTCGGCCCGCGCCTCTCCGATCAGGACTACTCGGGCGACGACCGCCAGCTCCTCGAGCGCCTCTCGACCCAGGCCGCGCCGGCGCTCCGCGTCGCGCAGCTCGTGCGCGAGCAGGAGCACGAGGTCCGGTCGCGCGAGCGGTTGGAGCAGGAGCTCCGCGTCGCGCAGCTCATCCAGCAGCAGTTCCTCCCGAAGAAGCTTCCCGACCTTCCCGGCTGGCAGGTCGCTGCCTTTTACCGCCCGGCCGCGCAGGTGGGGGGCGACTTCTACGACTTCATCGAGCTCCCCGACGGGGCGGTCGGCCTGGTCTGCGGCGACGTCACCGGGCACGGCGTCCCGGCGGCCCTGGTGATGGCGACGACGCGGAGCATCCTCCGCGGCGACGCGCCGCGGCTTGTGTCGCCATCGAAGGTGCTCGAGCGCGCGAACACCCTCCTCCATGGCGACATCCCGTCGAACATGTTCGTGACCTGCCTGTTCGCGGTGCTCGATCCCCGTACCGGCCGTATCCGCTACGCGAACGCGGGGCATGACGTCCCCTACGTGCACACGGCGGACGGCGTGAGGGAGCTCCGCGCCCGCGGGATGCCCCTCGGCCTGATGCCGGGTATGGAGTACGAGGAGAAGGAGGCGGTGCTCGCGCCCGGCGAGAGCATCCTGCTCCACAGCGACGGACTCGCCGAAGCGCACAACGCCGAGCGGCAGATGTTCGGCTTCCCGCGGCTCAAGGAAATGGTCGCTGAGCACGCCGGCGGGCAGGAGCTCATCGACCAGCTCCTGACCGCGCTCGACCGCTTCACTCCTCCCGGATGGGAGCAGGAGGACGACATCACGCTGGTGACCCTGTCGCGCTCGGCGGGAGTGACCGACGAGGAGGTTCTCACCGACTTCATGGTCGAGAGCGTGCCGGGGAACGAGCGACAGGTGATGGACCGCGTCGCCCTGGTGGTCGGCGGGCTGGGACTCGCGCCCAAGCGCGTCGAGCGGCTGAAAACGGCCGTTGCGGAGGCCGCGATGAACGCGATCGAGCACGGGAACCGGGGGCAGCGGGAGCTGCCGGTGGCGGTGCGGGTCGCAAGGGCCGACGGAGATCTCATCGTGCGGATCACCGACCAGGGCGGCGGGGCCGAGATCCCGGAAGCGGAGACGCCCGACATCGACGCCAAGCTCGCGGGGCTGCAGAAGCCGCGCGGATGGGGACTCTTCCTCATCAAGAACATGGTCGACGACCTCCGCGTCCACACCGACCAGCGGCATCACACCGTGGAGCTGGTGCTCCACATGAATGGAGACGGCGATGGCGACAACAGGAATTGAGGTCCCGGTCCGACACTCGGGCCGCACCGCGATCATCGACCTTCCGCCGCTCGTCGACGCCGCCGCGGAGGCCCCGGTCGCGACGGCGTACCAGGCCGCGACCGCCCGCGATCCGCGGACCGTCCTGCTGAACTTCTCCGGCGTCGAATACATCAACAGCACCGGTATCGCGGTGATCGTGGGAATGCTCGCGCGAGCGCGCACGGAGAAACGCTCGGTCGCCACGTGCGGCCTCAGCCCGCACTACCGCGAGATCTTCGAGGTGACGCGCCTGGCGGACTTCATGACGATGTACGACGACGAAGCGGCCGCAGTGATAAAGGTGGAGGGATGACCAAGGTGGAGCAGATGACGACCGACATGGACGCGCGGGTCCTCGACGAGCGCGTGAGCGCGATCGACGTGCGCGGCGACGTCACGGCCGCATCGGAAGGCGCGCTGATGGATGCGTACGGCCGCGCGAGCGGCCCCCGGACCAGCTCGGTCATCCTCAACTTCGCCGGGCTCGACTACATGAACAGTGGCGGGATCGGGTTGCTCGTGACGCTTCTCGTTCGCGCCAAGCGCCAGAAGCAGCGTCTCCTCGCGAGCGGCCTCAACCAGCATTACCGCCAGATCCTCGAGCTCACCCGGCTCGATGAGGCGATCGAGATCTTTCCCAGTGAAGACGAGGCCGTTTCCGCGGCACGAAGCCGATAGGGAGGGTAGCCGTGAAGCGCGATGTGACGAATTGGGCCAAGCCCGTCGCGAAGCTCCAGGCGGCTGACGTCGCCGGCGCGATCAACGCCAACGTCCAGGGGAAGCGGGTCAGCGGCGCGCTCCAGGGCTTCGGCAGGATGTATCAGAAGACGTTCCGGGTGAGACTCGCCGGGGCGACAGTGACGCCCCGCGAAGTAGTCCAGACCTGGAAGGAGCGGTATCCGGAGTTTTGGCCGAAGGGCAACCGCTTCTACGCCTCGAGCGGCGGGATCGCCCCGGGTGAGGTGGGGCTCATCAACGCGTCGGTGCCGGGTGCGCCGACGATGGCCACGGGGGTCCTGGTGCTGTACGCGGACGAAGAGTCGTTCACCTTCATGACGCCGCAGGGGCACCCATTCGCGGGCTGGATCACATTCAGCGCGTACGACGACGCTGGGACCACGGTCGCGCAGGTGCAGGAGTTCATCCGCGCGAGCGACCCCCTGTGGGAGCTCGGCATGGCCACGTTCATCGGAAGGAAGCAGAACCGGATCTGGATCGACACCCTCACCAACGTCGCCGCGCACTTCGGTGCGACCGCGGACGTCGAGAAGGAGGTCGTGGTCGTCGACCGCCGGCGCCAGTGGGCCCACGCCAAGAACGTGTGGCACAACGCCGGAGTGCGCTCGGGACTCTATGCGATATCCGCGCCGCTACGAATGATCCGGCGCCGCGTCCGCTGATCCATCGGGGCACCGCGGCCGCTGTGCTCCGTGCGGCAATCGGGATGCGCGCCTGCGCGCCGACGCCGGGCGCTCGCCGCTGGCGCCGGCGCTTCGGCCACCGGCTCCGCCGTAACGATATGCGGACGGGGCCCAGGCAGAGTTGTCCGATGCGGGATGCGGGGGTCGAGGTTGGGGCGCACCCTCGACGTGTTCGTGCGCCCGCGCGACGAGGTCGATCTGGATCCTCCTGAGGGCGAACTCGTCGGGGTGGTCCTGAACGACAGCGTGAAGCCGGTGCATGGCGAGCGTCCGGCTGCGACAGGCCAGTCCGTGAGGAGAGCCTTCGCGGCGCTCATCGGCGCCATCGCGATCGGCTCGTTCGCCGTGGACCTGCTGTTCTTGGACTACTTAGGCCCCAGCATCGTCGCCGCGCTCCCATGGCTGTCGTTCGCGATTGTCGGGTGTTTGCTCGTTGTCCGGCGGGCGGGTGACCCGATCGGGTGGCTCCTCGGTGCGGCCGGTGCGCTGTTGCAGCTAGCGCTCCCGGTGAGCGCGTACGGGTACGCGAGCCTCGAGGCCGGCGCAGCGTTGCCGGGGGGCGAGGTCGTGCTGTGGTTCTTGTCATCCATCGTCGCGACCGCCGCGTTCGGCTTGGTCGTCTCCGCGCTGGTCCGCTTCCCAGATGGCCGCCCCCCCGGGCGCCCCTTCGCCATCCTGCTGTGGGTCTTCGTCGCGTTCCTCGTCATCGTCATCGTGGGCGGGGCGCTCGCCGACCGGCCGATCGACGTGCCGCGGCCGACTTTCGGCCCGCACGCCGGCGATCCGCTTCGAGTGATCGCGAATCCGTTCGCGCTGCACGGATCGCTCGGGGGCCTGATGCTGCTCGCGACGTCCGCGATCTACATCTTCCCGGCGCTCGCGCTCATCGCCCCGGTCGCGCTCGTGGCGAGGTTCCGTCGCAGCCGCGGCATCGAGCGGGAGCAGCTCAAGTGGCTCACCTACGCCGCGGCCGTCGCGGCTGGGTTGCTGCTGATCGGGTTCCTAAGTCCCAAAGGGCCAATTGCGGACCTCGCTCAGGCCACGGCGGTAGTGGTCTTGGGGCTGCTCCCGGTCGCGATCGGCATCGCCGTCACGCGCTACCGCCTGTACGAGATCGACGTCCTGATCCGCCGGACCGTGGTGTACGGCGCGGTCTCCGCGACCCTGGTCGGCGCGTACTTCGGGGCCGCGGTCCTGTTCCAGTCCCTGCTGCGCCCGTTCACCTCGGGGAGCGATCTCGCCGTCGCCGCCTCGACGCTGCTGGTGGTCGCGCTGTTCAGTCCCCTGCGCGGGCGGATCCGCAGCGCCGTGGACCGCCGCTTCTACCGCTCCAAGTACGACGCCGAGCGGACCCTCGACGCCTTCGCCGCCTGGCTGCGCGACCAGGTCGACCTCGGCGCGCTCGAAGGCGAGCTGCTCGAGGTGGTGCGCGAGACGGTCCAGCCCGCCCACGCCAGCGTGTGGCTGCGGAAGCGGGCGAGGTGAGGCCGGGGCGGTCCGTAACGATTTCAGGACGGCCGAGGCGGACGATGCGCGCTGGCCGGCAGTCCTCGAGCACCGCCGGGACCAAGGGAGGGACAACGCCGTGACCTACCGCACCGTCGCCACCCTCGGCGTCATCGTCGCCGTCGTCTACGGCCTCGCCGCGCTCATCGTTCCCAGCGCCATCGGGTCCGTCTTCGGGATCACCTTCGACACCATCGCGGAGTACGAGACGCGGCTGCTCGGTGGAGCGTACGTCGGTTATGGGATCGTCAACTTCCTGACCAAGGACACCACGGATCCGGTGACCCGACGGGCCGTCGCCGCGGCCAATGCGTTCGCGTGGGCCGTTAGCTTCGTCGTTTCGACGTTCGGCCAGGTCCGGGGTCTGTCCAACTCGATCGGGTGGACGACCGTCCTGCTCGCCCTCGTGTTCACGATCGTCTGGGCGTGGACATACGTTGCGGCGGGCGAGCGCGGTTCGGAGGCTCGGCGCGCCCGCGCGTTGATGTAGAGGTGCCGGAGCGCCACGACGACGTCAGCATCAAGAACAACGAACGGGGCGAAGCCCGTCGCGAAGCTCCAGGCGGCCGACGTCGCCGGCGCCAGTGCGCCCACGCCAGGAACGTCTGGCACAACGCCGGAGTACGCTCGGAGCTCTATGCGACATCCGCGCCGCTGCGAATGATCCGGCGCCGCGTCCGCTGATCCATCGGGGCACCGCGGCCGCTGCGTTCCGTCCGACAACAGGTGGCTGACGCGGTCGTCGTCGGGTCGGGGCCGAACGGCCTCGCCGCGGCGATCGTCCTCGCCCGCGCGCGGCACTCCGTCCTGGTACGCGAGGCTGAGGACACCATCGGCGGGGGCTGCCGCTCCGCGGACTTGACGCTTCCGGGCTTCGTCCACGACATCTGCTCCGCGATCCATCCGCTGGGTGCGGGCTCGCCGTTCTTCCGCGAGCTTCCGCTCGGCGCGTACGGGCTCGAGTGGATCCACCCGGGAGCTCCCCTTGCGCACCCGCTCGACGACGGCACCGCCGTGATGCTCGAACGCTCGGTGGACGCCACCGCGGAGGGCCTGGGAAAGGACGCCGCCGCATACAGACGCCTCATGCAGCCGCTCGTGAACGACTGGGACAAGCTCGCGGCGCATATCCTCGGCCCGGCGATCCGCATACCGCGTAATCCCATCGCCCTGGCGCGCTTCGGGCTCCTCGGCATCCGCTCCGGGCGCTCGGTGGCCACACGCGCCTTCGAAGGTCCGCGCGCGCGCGCGATCTTCGCGGGCCTCGCGGCCCACTCGTTCCTTCCGCTGAGCGGTCTCTTCGGCGCGTCGTTCGCGCTCTTGCTCGGCGCGTCGGCCCACGCGGTCGGATGGCCGCTGCCACGCGGCGGCTCCCAGCGCATCGCCGACGCGCTCGCCGGATACCTGCGGGACCTCGGCGGCCGGGTCACGACCGGGGACCGCATTGACTCGATCGAACAGCTGGGATCACCCGCCGTCTCCATCTTCGATGTGACACCGCGGCAGCTCGAGCGCATCGGGGGAGCGCGATTGCCGTCGCTGTACCGGCGTCGCCTGCGCGGGTACCGGTACGGGCCCGGTGTGTTCAAGGTCGACTACGCGCTCGACGGTCCGATCCCGTGGCGCGCCGCAGAGTGCGAGCGAGCCGGCACGGTGCACCTCGGCGGCCGATTCGAGGAGGTGGCCGAGAGCGAGGCGGCGGTCGCCGACGGACGATGCGCGGATCGGCCCTTCGTCCTCGTTGCTCAGCAGAGCCTCTTCGATCCGACGCGGGCCCCGACCGGAAAGCACACCGCCTGGGCGTACTGCCACGTCCCGAACGGCTCCACCGCCGACATGACCTCGCGGATCGAGGCCCAACTCGAGCGCTTCGCCCCCGGCTTCCGCGATCGCATCCTCGCGCGGAACGTCATGTTCCCCGCCGATGTGGAGCGGCATAACGAGAACAACATCGGCGGCGACATTTCGGGCGGCTCCCATGCCGGCCTGCAGCTCGTTGCCCGCCCGATGCTCCGGCACGACCCGTATTCGACGGGCGCGCCCGGCATCTTCATCTGTTCGTCGGCGACGCCTCCCGGCGGGGGAGTGCACGGCATGTGCGGCTACTGGGCCGCGCGCTCCGCGCTCGGCCGCATGGAGCGGGAGCTCTAGACGGCGACTACCGCCGCGGCCGATGACAGGAGGGCCTTCGCGCCGAGACGCTCGGCGACCGCACGGACGTCGTCGAGCTCGGCGGCGGCCTCGCGGTCGCGGCCGAGTGCGGCGAGCACGCGCGAATGGTCGAGCAGCACCTGCGCCCGCTCGAATTCGAGCCGCTGCGTCGCGAACGCTTGGAGCGCGTCGAACAGGAGCTTCTCCGCGCGAGCCTGTTCGCCGCTGCGGGCCGCCGCGAGCGCCTGCGCGTGAACGAGCATGGCGCGGCCTCGCGCATGGCCGGTGCGCTCGACCAGCGATGACACGCGTTCCTCATTGACGGGGTCGGCGATCCCCCAGCGCGCGGCCGCGAGGACGAGCGCGGGGCCCCACACTGCGCGCTCGACGATGCTGCGCGGCCAGCCCGCGCTGCGCGCGGCCTGGTACGCGCTTTCGCTCTCCCGCTGCCCGTAGTACGCGGCGAGGAATTCGGCCGCCGCGGTCGCCCGCGCCCCTGGCTCGCTTTCGGCGAGCTGGTCGCGCAGGACCTGCTCCCGCGACGAGCCCGCCGCCGCGGCCGCGGCCATCGCGATGCCGAGCGTCACCTTCCAGTCGTGGTCTGCCCGAGCCATGTGGAAGGTCTGGAGATCGCTCGCCGCGTCGAGCGCCGCCCCGAACTCACCGGCGAGTAGACGCGCCACCACGGCGTTCTGCACCGCGTGCAGCCCGAGCCGCGGCTTCTCCGTCTCGCGTGCGAGCGCGCGTGCCGCGTCGGCGTGCAAGGCAGCCTCGCCGAGGTCGCCGAGGACCACCGCGGAGGCGGAGATCATGTTGTGCGTGTCGATGAGCTCGTCGCTGTCCTGGAGCGACTGGGCGAGCGGCAGCCGGCGCATGTTGCTCGCGTACGCGTCGCCGAAACGCCCAAGCTCGCGGTACGCGAAGCCGACCGCGTCGAGGCACAGCGACACCTCGCGGAACAGGCCCAGCTCCTCGGCGATCGCCAGCGCCTCCTGCGCGGTCTGGAGGGATGCTTCCCAATCCTCGTCCGTCGCCCGCGTCGACCGCCGGGGTGCGAATGCCTTCGCGGCGAGCAGCAGCACGCGTTCCCGCGAGCGCTGTCCCCCGACCAGGCTCAGACCACGCTCGATGAGACCGGCCAGATCGGCGTGCTTGCCGTCCCAGCGCGTGCAGAGCTCGGCCATGTGGGCGTAGAGGTTGGCCATCTCCGGAGACCGCGGATCGCGCGCTTCGAGGAGCGCGACAGCCCGCTCGTACGCGGCGAGCGCGGCGTCGGTCTCGCCCCGATACCGGCGCACGCGGCCTATCAGATACAGGGCCTCGACGGCGCGGTCCGCGTCGCCGAGCTTCTCGCGCAGCTCGAGCGCTTGCTCTGCGAACCGCAAGGCCTCGACGTGCGCGTGGATGTTGAGCGCCCGCTGCGCCGCGCGCCACGCGTAGTCGGCCGCTTTCTCGGGCACCTCCCCGAGGAGGTAGTGATGCGCGAGGGCCGGGAAGTAATCCCGGATCTGCTCACCCAGGACCTTCTCGAACGCGGCCGCGACCCGCCGGTGCATCTCCGCGCGCCGGCGGACGAGCAGGGTGTTGTACGCGACTTCCTGTGTCACCGCGTGCTTGAACCGATAGCGTCCCTCCCTCCGCTCTCCGGGGGCGGCCTCCACTACGAGGTCGGCGGCGATGAGCTGATCGACCGAATCCGCGAGACGGTCGCCGCCGGCCTCGCGCAGCACCCGTTCGCCGAAGCGCTGGCCGATGACGGACGCGAGCTGGATGCACTCCCTCGCCGCGGGCGGCAGGCGGTCGATACGCGAAGCGACCACCGCGTGCAGCGTCGCCGGGACGTCCAGCGCGATCCTGCGCTCCCGCACGCTCCAGTTGCCCTCCTCGTCGCGCGCGACGGCGCCTGATTCGACCAACGACCGCATCGACTCCTCGATGAAGAAAGGGTTACCGCCGGCGCGTCTGACGATCTTTTCCCGCAGCTCCGCCGGGGCCCATTCGAGCGTCGAGTCGACGATCCGTCCCGCCTCCTCGTCGGACAGCGGCTCCAGGACGAGCTGCGTGAAGTTCGTGCGCGTCGGCCGTGGTTCCGGTGCGCCGGGACCGACGCGCTGAGCAAGGAGGAAGAGAAGTGGCACGCGCGAGCCGCGCGATGCCAGGAACCACAGCAGGTCGAGTGACGCCGCATCGGCGTAATGGAGATCCTCGAGCACGTAGAGGAGGGGACGAGCCCGCGCGAGCGCGGACAGCAGGTCGTGAACGACGATGTACATCGTCCGTTTCCACTCTTCCGATTCGGACGTGCCGTCGTCATCGGCACTCGGCAGGTGGAAGAACTGCCGGAGGATGGGCAGCGGGGTGGGCGCGTCCGCGAAGCCGAGCTCGGCGAGCTTGGCTCCCAGGCGCTCGTCCGCGTTGGCCGCGCCCGGGTCTATCTCGAGCGCGACCAGGAGCGGATCGACGAAGCCCGCATACGACCGCTGGTTCACGCGAGAGAAAGTCCAGTTCAGGACGCGAGGCGCGTCGTCGGTGCGTGCATCGTCGTCCGTCGCCGACGCGAGGCCGATGAACTCGGCTGCGAGGCGGCTCTTTCCGATGCCCGGCTCGCCCGTGATCATCACGACCTCGGTCCGGCCGAGCCGCGCCGACTGGAACGCCAGGTCGAGCCGCGATAGCTCCATCCAGCGACCCATCAGCGGCGCCGCCACGTCGAGCGAGGTGCGCTCCTCCATTCGCTCGCCGGTGAGCGCGTACGCCAGGATCGAACGCTCCTTGCCTCGCATCTCGACGGGACCGACTTCGCGGAAGCTGAACTCCCGGTTGGTCAGCCGGAAGGTCGCCTGCGTCACGAAGATCTCACCGGGAGCGGCGGCGGTCTGCAGGCGCGACGCGATGTTGACCGTGTCGCCCATGACGCCGTACTCGAGCGTGCTCCGGACCTTCCCCGCGACGACCATCCCCGTGTGGACGGCGATGCGGAGGCCCAGTTCGATGTCGCGCTCCTTCCTGGCTTTGGCGGCATGCTCGGAGAAGGTGCGCTGCATCGCGAGCGCGGTCCGGAGAGCCCGCTGGGGATCGTCCTCGTGCGCGATCGGAGCGCCGAAGATGACGAAGATCGCGTCTCCGATGAACTTCTCTATGGTCCCGTCCCAGCGAACGGCCTCCTCGGCGAGACTCTCGAAGATCCCTGAGACGAGCTCCTGGAGGTCCTCCGGGTCCAGCTCCTCAGCGAGGGCGGTGAAGCCGACGAAGTCGGCGAAGAGAACGGTGACCAGCCGCCGCTCCTGGAACGTCGTCTCGGCGATCG
>JBBQVQ010000062.1:0-10399 GCA_038211425.1 Candidatus Limnocylindria bacterium
AGCCCCGGGTGACGCCGACGGCGAGGATGATCTTCGTGGCTTCGACGAACTCTACGGCGCTCGCGATGAACGCAGGCATGGCGGCGACGGCGAGGGCACCAGCGTCCATTCAGCTCCCTCCGAGGGGCTGTCGGCAGCCGACGACACCACGCCGCTCAGCCACGTCTGTCGCATGGTATTGGTATGACTCGCCTGCTCCAATGCGGTCCTGGTACCACCGCAGCGTGCGGCGGAGAAGATCGGCGCGGAGCTCGGGTATGGCGAGCGCGAAGACCATGCCGCTGCCCGCCGGATAGCGCGCGAACTGCGTCTCGACACCGGCCTTCTTCAGCAACACGAACATCTGCTCGGCCTGGTTCATCAGGCAGCGGTGCTCCTCTTCGCCCTCGATGATCAGCGTGGGAGTCGTCGGCCGATCCGTGTAGCTCGACGGGGACCGCCGGATGTACTCGTCGCGGATGTCCTGCGGGCGGCCGCCCAATTCGCCCCCGGGCCAGACCGTTGGGAGACCGGCGAGGTTCGGCGGCAGGCCGGTCATCCGGGACGAGCGCACCACCGCGGGCGTCATCGATCTCGCAAGGCGGAGCTCCCGCCGGCGGCGATGCGTCGTCGGATCGACGCTCACTAGGGCGTAGATCAGCTCCTGTCCATCCGGCGATATCTCGGCCCGACTTCCTGGACGAAGCTGTACGCCAGGATCTCCGGGGTCAGACGCTCACTCACGGATCGGACCGGCGACGACACGGTTCCGGAGCAGGCCGATCCGCTCGACTTCCATCTCCATGACGTCGCCGACGCCTAGGAACTCGGGCGGCTTCCGGGCAAAGCCCACGCCCTCGGGCGTGCCCGTGAGGATCACGTCACCCGGCTCGAGCGTCAGTCCAGCCGAGAGCTCGCGCAGGATCCGACGGATCGAGAACACCATGTGATCGGTATTCGAGTCCTGCTTCGTGGCGCCGTTGACCCGGGACGTGATGCGCAGATGCTGCGGATCCGGGATCTCGTCGGCTGTGACGATCCACGGTCCAAGCGGCAGATGCGTGTCGAAGTTCTTGCCCTTGAACCACTGACCTCCGTGGATACGCTGGTGATCCCGCACGGATACGTCATTGGCCACGGTGTAGCCAAGAACGTGCTCAAGCGCCCGTTCTTCGCTGATGTCCCGCCCGGCCCGGCCGATCACGACCGCGAGCTCGACCTCCCAGTCGAGCTCTTGAGAGAGGGGAGCCGGATGAAGCACATCTTCGTCTGGCCCCACGATCGTCGCGGGATTCTTCGAGAAGAATGTTGGATGCGGGGGAATCTCCGATACGGATGCGTCCGCCCGCACCTGTCGTCCCTCCGCGAAGTGTTCGGAGTAGTTCCATCCGACGCAGAAGACGTTGCGACGCGTCCGTGCGATCGGCGCACGCAGTCGCGCCTGCCCGACCGTCCGAAGGTCGCGCGCGCTCGCCAGCGCCTCTCGAAGCGCAGCGAGGGTGTCCGGCCCGTCGTCAATGAGATCGAGCATCGAGATCGGTCCGCGGCCCAAGAGCGCCCCGGCGTCGGCGAATCCGCCGTTGGCCGCGACCCCGGCGCGATCAGTGCCTTGCTCGCTGTAGCTCAGCAGCCGCATATCAGTTCCTCATTTCGTTGCGTGCCGATCCGGGTCACAGGCCGCGAGTGGCCTTCGCGCACGATGAGAGCGTGTTCGTCAGGCCCGAGCGGTTCGAGCCGGATCGGCCCAGCGCGGGGCAGCACCTGCCGTTCGGGAAGAGCATCCCACTACTATTGCCTCGGCGCGACGCTGGCGCGGCTGGAAGCGCGCATCGCGCTCGAGACCCTCACTGAGCGCCTTCCAGGGCTTCGACTGGCGACCGAGCAACTCGAATTCAGGCGGAATGCCGCCTTCCGCGGCCGGGTATCGCTCCCCCTCTGCTGGGACTGGTGGCGCCTGGACCTGAGGTGGGAAAGGAGGCTCGAGGCTCGTCGCGAACGAGTCGTCCCACGGTCAGCGGGGCGAAGGAGCGAGGGCCCGTGTCACCGTCGATGCAGTTGTGCGGCCTCAGCTCACTTGGGTCCGAACGCGCGGCAGCCAGTCTTCCCTCAGGGCCTCATACGCAGCGATCGCCCCGTCGTGGGCAAGGCTGACATCGATCTCGTCCTCCCCCGCGAGTAGCCGCGCCCGCGAGGCATCATCGAGTTCGAACGGCGCTTCGTAGCCGAGCGCCGGAACCGCGACCGCGCGGTGTTCGACGTCCACAGTCAGCTCGATAGCTGGATCCGCCTCGACCGCAGCGAGGATCCTCCCGACGTCAGGCTCGGGGAGTGCCGCGGTCACCAGGCCGACGGATCGGCAATTCGAGCGGAATATGTCGGCGAAGCTCGGCGCGACGATGGCGCGGAAGCCCCAGTCTTCAAGGGCCCAGGCGGCATGCTCGCGGGAGCTCCCGCAGCCGAAATTGGCGCCCGAGACGAGGATCGACGCTCGGGCGAAACGGGGATCGTTCAGCACGAACCCCGGATCGTTCCGCCAAGCGCCGAACAGCCCGGCGCCATAACCGGTGCGCTCGACGCGCTTGAGCCAGTCGCTCGCGATGATCTGATCCGTGTCGACGTCGCGGCGGTCGAGGGGCATGGCCCGGCCCTTCACGCGTTCGACGGCTCTCACGCGCGGCCCCTCACGTCCGCCGGGTCCGCGAGATGCCCGGCGATCGCCGTCGCAGCCGCGACGGCTGGCGAGACCAGGTGCGTCCGCGCACCGGGGCCTTGCCGTCCTTCGAAGTTGCGGTTGGAAGTCGAGGCGACGCGCACGCCGGGACCGGCCACATCGTCATTCATCCCGAGGCACATCGAGCACCCGGCCATCCGCCATTCGAAGCCGGCCTCGCGGAAGACGCGGTCGAGGCCCTCAGCCTCAGCCTGCGCGCGGACGGCCATCGATCCCGGAACGGCGAGCGCACGAAGTCCCGCGCGGACGCGGCGGCCGCGCAGCACTGCCGCTGCCGCGCGGAGATCCTCGATCCGCCCATTCGTACATGACCCGAGAAAGACGACGTCGACCGTTATGTCGCGGATCGGGGTGCCCGCACGGAGGTCCATGTATTTCAGCGCCCGCCGGGCGCTCTCGCGACCGGCGCCATCCGGGGACCTCTCAGGATCCGGCACCGAGCCGTCGATGGGCACGGCCTGCGCGGGGTTGGTCCCCCACGTCACGTAGGGGCGAAGCGCGCCCGCATCGATCCGCACCTCGGCGTCGTAGTGCGCGTCGGCGTCGCTCGGCAACGCTCGCCATCGGTCGAGCGCACGTTCCCAGGCGGCGCCCGCCGCCGCGTGCGACCGCCCGGCGAGAAATTCGAACGTCACGTCGTCGGGCGCGATCAGTCCCGCGCGAGCGCCGGCCTCGATCGACATGTTGCACACGGTCATGCGCCCTTCCATCGACAGCGCGCGGATCGCCTCACCGCGGTACTCGACGATGTGCCCCACGCCGCCGCTGGTCCCGATGGTCGCGATGATCCCCAGAATGAGGTCCTTCGCGCTGACGTCGCCCGGCGCCTCTCCTTCGATCGTGATCGCCATGGTCTTTGGCCGGCCACGAGCGATGGTCTGAGTCGCGAGCACATGCTCCACGTCGCTGGTGCCGATACCGAACGCGATCGCCCCGAACGCCCCGTGCGTCGAGGTGTGGCTGTCGCCGCAAACGATGACCATCCCCGGCTGGGTCAGCCCGAGCTGAGGTCCGATGACGTGAACGATCCCCTGCCGAGCGTCGCCGGTCGGATAAAGTCGGATACCGAACTCGGCGCAGTTCCGCGCGAGAGCCTCGACCTGCTGCGCCGCGATGGGGTCCGTCATGTCTGTACCGATCGTCGGGATGTTGTGATCCATCGTCGCGAGCGTCAGATCCGGTCGGCGTACCGGACGTCCGGACTGGCGCAGTCCGGCGAAAGCCTGCGGTGACGTCACCTCGTGAACGAGGTGCAGATCGACATACAGCAGGTCGGCCTCGCCTGGCGCGCGATGGACGACGTGGCTCTCCCAGACCTTCTCCGCGAGCGTCAGGCCCATCGCCACTTAGCCTTCGGGCCGCAGGTCGATGAGCTCCTCCGCGGGAAAGCCTGGACGCCGCACGAGCGCCAGTTCCTGCCGGGCCTGCACCGCATCGCGCGTGCCGAGGATGACATCGACGGCGACCCGGCCGAGGGTCGGGTACGGCCCCGGGCGGCGGATCGATACGTCAAGATCGATGGGGCGCGGGGCGACATTCGATGGTGATGCGAGAGCAGGCGGCCACGGTGCTCACGCGACCGGCTGCGTGGCGAGATGCGGCGCCGAGGGCCGCCCGATCGCGTGGGAGTGCAGCCGGGTGAACGCGCCGACGACGGCGATCAGCGACGCGGTCAGGACGCTCTCATGCACGCCCACGCCCCACCGCACGGTCCCGCTCGTGTCACGCGCCTCGACGTAGGCGACCGCGCTCGCATCAGCGCCAGCGCGGACGGCGTGCTCGCTGAAGTCGAGGACCTCGAGGGACAGCTCGAACTCGGCCCGCAGCGCCTCCACGAGGGCGGCGACGGGGCCATTGCCGGTGCCGCGGATCGTCCGGTCACGTCCATGCACATGAAGTTCCGCGACGACCGTCGTGCCTGCGTCCCCGGTCGTCGTTTCGTACGTCGCAAGCTCGACCGGCGCGTGGTCAGGCAGGTACTCCATGGCGAAGGCCGCCCACATCTGCGCCGGGGTTATCTCCGTGCCGGTGTCCTCGGTGATCGATTGGATGCGGCCCGAGAACTCGATCTGCAGCCGCCTGGGAAGGTCGAGGCCGTGCTCCGCCTTCATGATGTACGCGACTCCGCCCTTCCCGGACTGACTGTTCACGCGGATCACCGCCTCGTAGGTCCTGCCGACGTGCTTCGGGTCTATCGGAAGGTACGGGACGTCCCAAGCGTCGTAATCAGCGGTCTGCGCGTCGAGTGCCTTCTTGATCGCGTCCTGGTGCGACCCTGAGAACGCCGTGTACACGAGGTCACCGACGTACGGATGTCGCGGGTGGACCGGCAGGCGGTTCGCATGTTCGGCGACCCGGCGGAGCGCATCGATATCACTGATGTCCAGCTCCGGATCGACGCCCTGGCTGAACAGGTTCAGCGCGAGCGTCACGACATCGACGTTGCCCGTGCGCTCCCCGTTACCGAACAGCGTGCCCTCGATCCGCTCCGCTCCGGCCAGCATCCCGAGCTCCGCCGCGGCGACCGCGGTGCCGCGGTCATTGTGCGGGTGCAGCGAGAGGACGATCGCGTCGCGCCGGGGCAACGTACGGCCGAACCACTCGATCACATCCGCGTAAACGTTCGGTGTATAGGTTTCGACGGTCGCAGGCAGATTGACGACCATTCTCCGTTCGGGCGTCGGCTCCACGACGTTCATGACCGCGCCGCAAATGTCGATCGCGTATTCCGGTTCCGTGCCGGTGAAGCTCTCGGGCGAGTACTCGTAGCGCACTTTCGTCGTGCCGACCGTCCGTTCGAGACGCTTGCAGAGGCGCGCGGCATCGACCGCGACCTTCGTGATCCCGGGCTTTTCCTCGCGGAACACGACGCGCCGCTGACAGGCCGACGTCGAGTTGTAGAAGTGCACGATCGCGCGCGGTGCGTCGGCGATCGCCCTGTATGTGCGCTCGATGAGCGCCGGTCTGCACTGCGTGAGGACCTGGATCGTGACGTTCTCGGGGATAAGGTCGCGCTCGATCAGCTCGCGGATGAAGTCATAGTCAGGCTGCGACGCGGCGGGGAAGCCGACTTCGATCTCCGTGAACCCCATCCGTACCAGCGCGTCCCAGAGTTGCAGCTTGCGCGCCGGGTCCATCGGATCAACGAGTGCCTGATTGCCGTCGCGCAGATCGACGGAGCACCAGAGCGGAGCGTGGTCGATCATGCGGTCGGGCCAGGTGCGATCGGGCAGCCCTCCCGGAAGCGGCCGGAACGGCCGGTAATTGCGAAACGGCATCGGGACAAGGGCCACGGGCTCCGGCGGCATGGACTAGATCCACATCGGCAGGTCGGTATCCGGTCGGCGGTAAGCCTCGACACAGATCGTCATGAGCTGGATATCGCTGAGGTCCTCGAGCACGAAGCCATAGCGTGTCGCAATAGCGTGGGCGTGGTCGAGCTGCTCGCCGCGGAAACGCATTCCAATGCGGTCGAGCCGGTCGCGGAACGGCTCGGTCGCGCGCATGGTCACGACGCGCTTCCCGCGGCCACGGACTCGCGCTCGGGTGCGGCGGTCGGCTCGCCGAACTCGCGCCGCGGGAGCCACGGCATCATGGCGCGGAGCGAACGGCCCACGCGCTCGATCTGCGAATCACGCTCGCGGGCGCGCGTCGCGAGGAGGTCCGGGGCCCCACGCCCTGCCTCGGCGATCCATCGCTTCGCGAAGCTGCCGTCGCGGATCTCGGCGAGCACGTCTCGCATCGTCTGCCGAACGCGCTCGTCGATGACGCGCTTGCCAGAGACGTAGTCGCCGTATTCCGCGGTGTCGCTCACCGAGTAGCGCATATACGAGAGCCCGCCTTCGTACATCAGATCGACGATGAGCTTCATCTCGTTGAGGCACTCGAAGTACGCGATCTCCGGCTGATATCCGGCTTCAACGAGGGTCTCGAAGCCGGCCTTCACCAGCTCGGATATGCCGCCGCAGAGCACGGTCTGCTCCCCGAACAGATCGGTCTCCACCTCCTCGGCGAACGTCGTCTCGATGACGCCGGCGCGCGTCGAACCGACGGCCTTGGCGTATGCGAGCGCCGTGTCCTTCGCGTGGCCACTGGCATCCTGATGGACCGCAAGCAGGGCCGGGACGCCACGCCCCTCGACGAAGAGCTCCCGCATGCGGTGGCCGGGCGCCTTCGGCGCGATCAGGACGACATCGATGTCCGACGATGCCACGATCTCGCCGAAATGCACGGAGAACGCGTGCGCGACGACGACCGTGCGCCCGCGACCCATCGACGGCGCGATCTGCTCGTAGACCGCGCGATGCTTCGGATCCGGCACGAGGATGACGACAACGTCGACGTTCCGCGCGGCGTCGGCGACCTCGCGCACCGTGAAGCCGTCGCGCTCTGCGGTGGACCAGGTCTTGCTCCCCGCGGCCAGCCCAACGACGACCTCACAGCCGCTGTCGCGGAGGTTCTGCGCGTGCGCGTGGCCCTGGCTACCGTAGCCGATGACCGCGATCGTCTTGCCGGTTAGGCCGCGGGGGTCGGCGTCCTTGTCGTAGTAGATGGTGGCCATCAGATCCTCCTCAATTCGTTCGTCCCGTGATCTCGTCGGTCATCAAGGCCCGAGTCTGGGTCCAGCGGTGGCCCGTCCCGCAGGTACGCGTTCCGTACGTCCAGCAACGTGGTGAGCTGGCGGAGAGCGAGCGCCGCCTCCTGAGGTATGGCGCCGGCCCTGATGAGCACAGTCCAGCCCCCTTCATCTCGATCGGCGCGGAAGGACCGCAGTCCGAGTCGCCGCCGCCGCACGACCGCGAGGACCCGCTCGATGGCGCCAGGCACGGCATCCACCGTGAGCTCGAAGGTGTGCTGCTGGTCGTTCACGCCGCCGGGTCCTCGATGAGGTCGGCGTTCGCGCCGCCCGGCGGAACGATCGGCCAGACGTTGGCCTCGCGCTCGATCCGGATGTCCAGCACCACCGGGCCGCGGTGCGACCGCGCGCGTTCGAGGGCGGGCACGAGCTCGGTGCGCCGTTCGATGCGGATACCGAGCACGCCGTAGGCATCGGCGAGCTTTACGTAGTCCGGGCTGCTGATCGGCGTCTGGGAGAGGCGGCCGTCGTGAAAGAGCTGCTGCCACTGCCGGACCATCCCGAGGTAGCCGTTGTTCATGATCGCGAGCCTCACCGGCGTCGCTTCCTGCACCGCGGTCCCAAGTTCCTGGAACGTCATCTGCGCGCCGCCGTCTCCCGCGATCGCCCAGACTTCGGAGGCCTGGCGCGCGAACTGCACCCCGATCGCGGCGGGAAGCGCGTAGCCCATCGCCCCGAGCCCGCCCGAGGTTATGAACCGGTCAGGGTGCGTGAGGCGGAGATGCTGGGCGGCCCACATCTGGTGCTGGCCGACGTCAGCCACGAAATACGCGTCATCGCTCGCCGCCTCGCGGATCGCGCGCACCACCAGGCGAGGCGGCAGCTCGACGCGATCCTCGTACGCGGCCAACCGCGGCCGCGAACGCGGCAGCGACGCGCGGGCTCGCCGGTCGGTCACCGTGGAAGGCGGGACGTACCCGGAGAGGGCGGACATCACAGCGCGGGCGTCCCCGACGACGCCGACCGCGGTCGGCACGTTCTTTCCGATCTGCGCTGGGTCGATGTCGGCGTGGACGATGTGCGCATTCGGGGCGAAGGCGCTGATCTTGCCGGTGACACGATCGTCGAAGCGCAGCCCCACTCCAAGAACGACGTCCGCGTCGTTGACGATCCGGTTCGCGTTCGCACTGCCGTGCATGCCGAGCATGCCCGCTGCGAGCGGGTGGTCCTCGCTGAGCGCGCCGATCCCCAGGAGCGTCGTCACGACGGGCGCGCCCAGGCGCTCGGCGAGCCAGCGTAGCTCCGCGTGCGCGCGCGCGAGCCGGACACCGTGCCCGGCGATGATGACAGGGCGCGACGCGCCGGTGAGCAGCGCCGCCGCTCGTTCGAGGTCGCGTGGGTCGAGACGCGACACGGTCGCATCGCTGGGAGGCCGATGCGCGGGACCGGCCATCGTCCGCAGCTGGATGTCCTTCGGGATATCGACGACGACCGGCCCCGGCCGACCGGACCGCGCGACCGCGAACGCCCTATGGATCGTCGGCTCGATGTCCTCGATCCGTTCGACCAGATACGCGTGCTTGGTTATCGGACCGACCATGCCGAGCACGTCGGTCTCTTGGAACGCGTCGCGGCCCATGAGCGGCGTCGAGACCTGACCGGTGATCGCGACGACGGGGACGCTGTCCATGTAGGCGCAGGCCAGCCCGGTGACCAGGTTCGTCGCGCCGGGCCCGGACGTCGCGACGCAGACCCCGACGCGCCCCGCGGCGCGCGCGTATCCGTCGGCCATGTGCGCGGCGCCCTGCTCGTGCCGAACGAGCACGTGATGGATGCGGGGATGGTCCGGGAGCGCGTCGTACAGGGGCAAACAGGCGCCGCCGGGATAGCCGAAGACGACCTCCGCGCCGGCCCCCTCGAGCGCGCGCCAGGTCAGGTCGGCGCCGCGCCAGGCGTCCCCGCTGCTGACCGTCGTTGTGCTCTGCGCGGTCATCGTCATCGTGGCCTTCCCTTTTGCGGATATGAAGGAAGGCCCCCCGTTGCCGGGAGGCCTTCGTCGTCGCCGTTGTAAGTGGTGTGGTGCTAGCCTCCCAGCCGCCTCCGATCGCCCTCGATAAGGACGATGCCAATAAGAGAGACGACGAGCAGGCGGGACATCAGAGGAACGGACCCTGACAGAAGAGCGGCGCCTGCGTCAACGAACGCACGGCAAGTCGGTGCACTGTGCACACTCATGACGCCAGCTCCTTGAGCGCCTTGTGACCGAGTACCGCGAGGTACAGGTGCACCCGACTGCCGGCATCGTTCAGGTCGGCACCGGTGAGCTCACCGATCCGCTTCAGGCGCTGACGGACGGTGTTGCGGTGCAGGAAGAGGGCACGCGCCACCGCGTTCACGCTGCCATGCGCGCGGAGGAACTCCTCCAGTGTCCGCAGCTCGTCGCGCTGGGCGCGTTCTGCCAGCGGCCCAAGGACCGCCTTGCAGAAGCCCTCGATCTCCGCCGTCGGGCGCCCGAGCACGAAGCAATACGGCCCGAGGTCTGAGAATGCGGTGATCCGCCCGTGGCCACCGAGTGCGCGGCCGAGCCGGACGGCCTGCTCCGCCTGCAGCGCGACCAGCCGGACCGATCGCTCGCGATCGCGCGGGCCGCCGATGCCGACCGAAAGGCCCGGGTCACCAACGGACGCTGCGACATCTCGGCGGAGCGCTGCCGCCTCCACGCGGGGGTCGACCTGCGGATCGAGCGGCAGCCCTACCAGCACCGTCGGTCCACGCACCTGGACCCCGCGCACAGGCGGAGAGAGCTGACCCAGCACGCGCTCCAGGACCCGGACATTGACTGCGCGGTCAGCCTGAAAGGCCAGAACGTACGCCTGCGGTGCAGAGGTCTCCACGGTGCTCCTTAAGGCTCGAATGGTCCCGGTTGCCGGAAGGCAAAAGAAAAGACCTCCCGATCCGGGGAGGTCTTTGACGGTCCGATCTTGCGATGTCTATGCGGCCCGGGCATACCTCCCAGCGGGATTCGAGCCCCCGATAAGGAGCTCGATGATGAGGATGCCGAGCACGACCGAGCGCATCGCTGCCACGGTAGCATCCGCGGACGGCTCAGCCAA
>JBBQVQ010000063.1:0-10100 GCA_038211425.1 Candidatus Limnocylindria bacterium
CACCGAGATGGTCGTCCCCGGCGACACCACCACGCTCGACATCGAGCTGATCACCCCGATCGCGCTGGAGGAGGGCCTGCGCTTCGCCATCCGCGAGGGCGGCCGGACCGTCGGCGCCGGGGTCGTCACGAAGATCGTCGCGTAGGGAAGGGCCGAGATGCCGAAGGACAACAGACCGATCATCACCGTCGCCTGCACGACCTGCCGCTCGCGCACCTACGGGACGACCAAGAACCGGAAGAACGATCCCGACCGGCTCGAGCTCTCGAAGTTCTGCCCTCGGTGCCGCAAGCACACGCCGCACCGGGAAACGCGATGACGCCTACGGCAGTAGCTCAACTGGTAGAGCACTGGTCTCCAAAACCAGCGGTTGAGAGTTCGAGTCTCTCCTGCCGTGCTGTGAAGGCTGAAACAGGGGTCATAGACACGCTGCGACCGATGGCGGCAATGAAAACCGCGGGATACAAATATCGCGACGCGCCATCATACGGAGCGCGACACTATGAAACGACGTAAGAGGCTCAGTTAGTGGCCGTCAGATTTTCGCAAGAGGCGTGGCAGGAGCTGCGAAAGGTCACATGGCCTTCGCGGCAGAGCGTGCTGCGGCTGACGATCATCGTCATCCTCATCTCAGCGCTCATCGCGGCGTACATCTTCGCCTTCGACAACCTATTCACGCTCACGATCACGCGCGGGATCCTCGGTACGCCAGAGGCGTCACCGACACCGCGCCCATAGGAGGAACACCATGGACGAGCGCGAAGGGGACGAGGTGACCGAGCACGGACTCGAGGCGTCCGGGCCGGAGGCCTCGGGGCCTGACTCCGTCGAGCCCGCGAAGCTCTCGGACGAGGACGCAGAACAGGCCGCGCGCGCCTTCCTCGGTACCGCGGAGCCCGTCGACGAGGTGAGCGGCGAGGAGGCGAAGACCATGCTGCGGCGCGCGGGCGCCGTCGCCGAGGCGGAGCCCCAGCCCGCTCCAGAGCCGACGCCGATCCCGGAGGTACCCCCCTCGGAGCCGCCCGCCCAGCGTGCGATGGCGGAGACGGGTGCGGCCGTGGCTGTCGAGGAGGCCGATACCGCCCAGCGCTGGTACGTGATCCACACGTACTCGGGGTATGAGAACAAGGTCAAGGCGAACCTCGAGCACCGGATCCAGTCCATGGACATGGGCGACAAGATCTACCAGGTGCTGGTGCCGACCGAGGAAGAGATCGAGATCAAGAACGGCAAGCGGCACCCGGTCGAGCGCAAGGTCTTTCCCGGTTACGTGCTGGTCGAGATGAGCATGAGCGACGACTCCTGGTACGTCGTACGGAACACGCCGGGCGTGACGAGCTTCGTCGGCAGTGGCAACAAGCCGACGCCGCTGACCGACGGCGAGGTACGCGGCATCCTTCGGCAGATCAAGCTGGACGCCCCGAAGTACAAGGTGGCGTTCACCAAGGGCGAGCCCGTACGCGTCACCGACGGGCCGTTCACCGATCTCCACGGCGTTGTCGATGAGGTGAACCCGGAGCGCAACAAGGTCAAGGTGCTGGTCTCGATCTTCGGCCGGGAGACGCCGGTGGAGCTGGATTTCCTGCAAATAGAGAAACTCGTGAAATGAGGACCGGCAAATTTGAAAACGGGCTGGGCCGCAAAAGGTTCGTCTCAGGACTCGGTGCGCGCTAAGAGCAGTTGAAAAAAGTCAAAGCGATCATCAAGGTGCAGATCCAGGCGGGGAAGGCGACGGCCGCGCCGCCGGTTGGCACCGCGCTCGGTCCGCACGGGATCAACATGGGTCAGTTCATCAAGGAGTACAACGAGCGCACGGCGTCACTGGCGGGTACCGTCGTCCCGGCGGTGGTGACGATCTTCGAGGACCGCTCTTATAACTTCGTCACGAAGAGCCCGCCCGCCGCGGACCTCATCCGCCGAGAGGCGGGGATCGAGAAAGGTTCCGCCGCGCCGAACAAGAACAAAGTGGGGAAGCTGACGCGCGCGGCCGTCCGTTCGATCGCCGAGACCAAGCTCGCCGACCTCAACTCGAACTCGCTGGAATCGGCGATGCGAATGGTCGAGGGAACCGCCCGCAGCATGGGAGTGGACATCGCGCCATGAGACCATACCCACAACACCGCGCGGCGCCGCCGGGCAGCCAAGATCCAGAGGATCAGAGGGACAAGATGGCCAGCAACAAGCGATACGAGCTGCTCGCCAAGAAGATCGACCGGGCCCGGCAGTACGCGCCGGCAGAGGGACTTGCGCTGGTGAAGGAGACGTCCGCGGCGAAGTTCGACACGACCGTCGAGCTCCACCTCCGCATGGGCGTCGACCCGCGCCACGCCGACCAGATGGTCCGCGGCGCCGCCGTCCTGCCGCACGGCACCGGTCGCACCGTCCGCGTCATCGCGTTCGCGCAGGGCGACAAGGCGCGGGAGGCCCAGGCTGCCGGTGCGGATGAGGTCGGCGCCGATGACCTCGCGAAGAAGATCGAAGGCGGCTGGCTCGAGTTCGATGTGGCGATCGCCACTCCGGACCTCATGGGACAGGTCGGCCGGTTGGGGAAGGTCCTCGGACCGCGCGGGCTCATGCCGAACCCCAAATCCGGCACCGTGACCTTCGATGTGGCGAAAGCGGTGCGCGACGCCAAGGGCGGGCGGATCGAGTTCCGCGTCGACAAGACGGGCGTCGTCCACGCCAGCGTCGGTAAGGCATCCTTCTCCGAGCAGGCCCTACTCGAGAACCTCGCGATGGTGGTGGACGCCGTGAACCGTGCCCGCCCAGCGGGCCTGAAGGGCATCTATATCCGCTCGGCACACCTCGCGAGCACACAGGGTCCCAGCGTCAAGCTGGACCTCTCACAGCTCCACTTCTAGGCTTCCGCTTCGGCGGGGCTGAGCGTACGCTCTGCGATCGATACGAATTTCATATCGCCCAAGAAGCAGGTTCCCGAGAGGGATCGAAGCGGCCGTCGGCCGCGCCAGCGGAGGCGAGGTCCGTGCCGGTATTTCGCCGGGTCGGCCTTCGTGCTCGCTGGAGCACGAAGGCCTTCTGCTTTCAGGCGGAATAGGGGGATCGGCAACGGCCAGGTTGAAGGCGGGACCAAAGGTCAGGCGCAGGGGCGGAGGAGTCGCCGCCAAGAGCACGAAGGTCGACGCGCTGTCTCGGCAGCTCGCCGCCTCCACCGCGGTGATCGTCACCGAGTACCGCGGGCTGACGGTGCAGGATCTCCAGGATCTGCGCCGCCGCCTACGCCCGCGTGGGGTCGAGTATCACGTCGTGAAGAACAGCCTTTTCGCGCGGGCCGCGGATAAGAGCGGGCGAGGCGGGATTCGGGCGATGCTCGCGGGCCCTACGGCGGTCGCGCTCGGCGCGCTCGACGAGGTCGAGCTTGCGAAGGGCTTCGTCGACGAGACGCGGACCCTCCGCGCGCTGAAGATCATGGGCGCGTTCGTCGGTGGTCGGGCGCTCACCGGCGAAGATGTCCAGAGCCTGGCGCGGCTCCCAACACGTCCACAGCTCAACGCGGCGATCGTCGCCAGCGTGCAGGCACCGCTCGCGAGCGTGACCAGCGTCCTCCAGGCGCCGCTCGCGACGCTCGTCCACGTACTGAGCGCGCGCGGCGCGTAGCACCGGAAACCGAAGAAGACAGGGAGAAAAACAGTGGCAGTGGCCAACGAGAAGTTCGAGAAGCTCGCGGGTGAGCTCGAGTCGTGGTCGATCCTGGACATCGCGCAGTTCGGCAAGTACCTCCAGGAGCGCTGGGGCGTCACGGCCGCCCCGCTGGGTTTCGCCGGAGGTGCGGCCGCCGCCGGCGGGGCCGCGGCTCCGGCCGAGGTCGTCGAGGAGAAGACCGAGTTCACCGTCGTGCTGAAGGAGATCGGCGCCTCGAAGATCAACGTCATCAAGACCGTCCGCGAGATCACCGGGCTCGGCCTGAAGGAGGCGAAGGACCTCGTCGACGGAGCGCCGAAGCCGGTGAAGGAGAACATCGGCAAGGACGAGGCGGAGACCATCAAGAAGAAGCTCGAGGATGCCGGAGCAGGGGTCGAGCTCAAGTAGGGCCGATCGGGACGAAGCCGGCTGAGACCAAAATAGGTAAAGGCGGTAATCTTTCCCCGCGAGGCGCGGATCCACGGATCGGCGGTTCGCGAAAGGTGCCGGGGCCGGGACTCGAACGGGTCCCGGCCTCTGGTTCTTCCGGCGGGCAAGCGCCCGGCTACAGCAGGTACGAGCCCCGCGCGCGGCCCTCGAGGTAGCTGGATGCGGCCTCCCGGCCGAGGAGCAGCGCGACCTTGGCGAGGATCTCGGCGCGCTCCGCGGTGGCCGCGATCACCGACACGAGCGTCAGGTCGGTCACCGTTGGCCGAGCGGTCCGGGGATCGATCAGGTGGTGAAGACCTTCGCCCCAGCGTCGGGAGCCAGTGCCGCTGGTGGCCGCGCCGGCGTCACGGATGAGGATCGTCGTCTCGCCGAAGCCGACCGGCCAGCCGCCGTCCTCGGTCCCTTCGCCTGCGGCGAAGAGGTCGCCGCAAAGATTCGCGAGCGCGTTCGGGCCGAGCCGTTCGGCGACGCGGTCCGCCAGCCACCCCTTCGCGATCCCCCCGAGGTCGATCGCGGCGCCCGCCGCCAGACGCGCCGCCCCCGGCTTCACCTCGAGCTGTTCGGGGAGCGGCGCCGGCGGCCCGGGTGGGGTGGAGACCGAGGTGGGACCGAGGGCGAGAGTGCGCGAATAGCCGGCGGCGATGAGCGCGGGCAGGACGCCAACATGGACGAGCCCGCCGCTCGCCTCGTACGCCGACAGCGATGCGCGCAGCACGGCCTCAAGCTCGCGACTCACGTCGACCCAGCGTCCGGCCGCGGCATTCAGCGCTGACAGCTCGCTCGCGTCATCGAACCGAGTCAGCCGGCGGTGCATCGCGTGCACCCATTCCGCGGCGGCATCGAGGCGCTCCTCCGAGGCGCCGACCGCGAACAGCTCGCAGTGGCCGCCGAGAGCCTCGAACTCGCGCCGCGCGAGGCTCACCCGCGCCGGCGCTACGCCACGAAGGGCACGCGCTCGAAGGTCTCGGCGAAAACCTCGCGCGGGTCGACGCCCAGGTGGTGCTGGAGGATCTCCTGGTAGACGGAGCGGAAGTCGACCGCGAACGCGAGGTTGCCTCCCTGGTCGAGCTTCCCAAGGTCCGGCGCCGTGCCGTAGAAGCCGGACTTCACGGGGTTCCCGATGAGGAGGATGGGGGCGGCCGCGCCGTGATCGGTCCCGGCGCTGGCGTTCTCCCGCGCGCGCCGGCCGAACTCGGACCAGGTCGCGACGAGGACGCGGTCCGCCATTCCGTACGCCTCGAGGTCCTGGTGGAAGGCGCTCACGGCCTGGTCGACGTAGGCCATGAGGTCGTCGTGCCGGTTGAGCTCGGTGTAGTGGGTGTCGAACCCGCCGAGGGTCACGTGGAGGATCTTGACGCCGGTGCCGGTGACGATCAGCTCCGCCGCCAGCTGCAGGGCGGCGCCGAGCTGGTTCTTGGACGAGTACACCAGCTTGCCGTTGTCGGCGTACTGGCCCTTGGGGCTGTAGCGTTCGGACGAGGTCCTCAGCTGGGCGACGGTGTCCCGCGCCGTGGCGACCGCGGTGTCAAAGAGGGCGCCGTAGATGCCGGGAGTGCCCGAGTACAGCGCGCCGACGGCCTTCTCGGTCTCCTCGCCCCCGGTGAACTTGAAGCTCTGCTGGTCGCGCACGACGGTGAGCGTCGCCTGGAGGTCGCGCAGCGCCCCCGGAACGCCGGTCGTGCCCGTCGCGCAGCCCACCAGCGGATGGCCGGCGGAGTCGTAGTTCGCGGCTATGGTCTTCCCGAGCCAGCCGTCCTGCTGCCGCCGCGATGGGTCGCCCGTCTCCCAGATGCGGATCGAATCGAAGTGCGAGAAGGATGGCTTGGGGTAGCCAACTCCCTGGACGATCGCGACCTTGCCCTGGTCCCAGAGCGCCTTGGTCCCCTTGAGGTTCTTGTTGAGCCCCCAGCCGCCGCCGAGGGGCAGTGCCGTCGTCGCGGCCACCGACAGCTGGGGCCGCAGGTCGCGATATCTGGAGTCTTCCATCGGTATGACCGTCTGGAGTCCGTCGTTCCCGCCCGCGAGCTGGATCATGACGAGGACGCGGTCGTTCGAGACGCCGTCCTTCTTCGCTGCGTACACGGCCTTCGCGAAGACGTCGGGGACCGCGGCGTAGCCGGCGGCGAGCCCGGCGGCGCCGGCGCCGAAGACGAGGCCCGCGCGGAGGAAGTCGCGGCGCGCGATGCGGTCGATGCCCTGCTTCATTTCAGTTGGAACTCCGGTGACGCCAAAATGAGGCTCCAGCGCTTGCGGTCGTCGCCCGCTTCGTTCAGCAGTTTCAGCGTCTGTGGCGAGATCACCGAGTCCAGGTGCTGGGCGTGCGCCTTGTCGGCGGGTGGCAGCTTCCTCGTGGCGGCGATGGCCGCGGTGACGAAGTTGGCGCGCGCGAGCATGGTGTTGGACGAGATCCACGATTCGTTCTGGGGCCAGCCGCCGACGCTCGGCGGGTCGAAGAGACTCTGCCCCATGCCCTGTCCCGAGGTCGCGATGAGCCGCCCCAGCCCCGTATTCGTGAGCGCCCGGGCGGCGTGCACCATGAACTCCGTCGGCGACTTCACGAGCGACCGGTATGCCAGCGCGGAGGTGAATTCGTCGCTGGTGAGCACGTCGCGCATCAGCGACCGCACGTCGTAACTTGCCGCGCGGAACCGCTGCGCGAGCCGGGCGACGTACGCATCCTCCGGATCCGGCATCACAAAGTGGGTGACCACGCGACGCGTGATGAAGGGCGCGGTCGCCTCCTGTTTCAGGATGCTGTCGATCACCTTGTCCGTGTCGAAGGTGCCGGTCTCGCTGAGGAAGGTGAGCCGCCCCGCGAACGCGCGCTGCTTCTCGAAAACGCCCGTCTTGACCGAGTCCGCCTTGATCTCGCGGAGCGCGCCGGCATTCTGCTTGCGCGCGCCGTCGATCATCGCCTGGGTGCGCGGCTCACGCCAGCCGGCGAGTGCCTGCGCCCCGGACCGCACGTCGGTCTCGCTGAACGCGTCGGGACCCATGCTGAAGAGCTCCATCAACTCGCGGGCGTAGTTCTCGTTCGGGCTGCGCCCGGTGCTGTTACCGAGGTCGAGGTACCGAAGCATCGCCGGATCCACGGTGACCTGGTGGAGCGCCGATCGCAGATCGGACAGCGCCATCGCGCGCCAGGTCAGGTTCTGCCAGTAGATGAATGGGTACTGGAGGCCGACCTTGCGGTAGTCGCTGGTGAAATGTCCGTGCCAGAAGAGCGTCATGCTCTCGGCGAACGGCGTCGAGGATGTGAGCATGTGGTCGATCCACCATTGCTGAAGGCTCCCGAGGTTGATCGCCGAGGTCTGGCTCGCGTCGTCCGCACCGGCCAGGGCCGGGGGCGGAGCGGCCGGCGCGTCGACCAGGCGATCGACGGTGCGCGCGTAGCCCTCGGACTGGGCACGCTCGAGGTCGGCGGCCGTCGCGCCGAACGCCGTGCGCCGCAGCAGATGCGCGACGCGGGCGGCGTCGGTCCCGAGCGGAGACACCCAATCGAACGTCTGCTTTTCAGCCGCGGCGGCCGGGAGGGCCCGCGTCTCGTTCCCGAGTCCCCGCAAGCCCAAAAGCCGAGCCGCCGCCACTCCGCCACCCCCGGCCACGGCAGCGGCGAGCACCGTCCGTCGGCTGATCTGTCGCGGCTTCGCGTTGGCGCGTCCTGCGGCGCTCATGTCACTGAACATACCCGCCGATCCCGCCGCGGTGACGCCTCCACCCCCGCCATCAAGGCGCCTTTACAGACTTCTTCCAGAACGTCCGACCACTTCGTCCTTTACTTCGTCCCGGGGGTCCTCGGGGGGCGGGAGCCCCCCGGTCCCTATCCACCCACGCCACCCGCGCGGGGGTCCTCGGGGGGGCGGGAGCCCCCCGGATACGTGGGACGGAAGGACTATTGACAGGCCTCGCGCGCGGTTCGACACTCCTACGTTCGACGCGTTGACCGGCCTCATGACGGTGAGGTAATATTCCGGAGTTGCCAACCCGCCACGTGTGTTTCCCCCTGCCCGCGCTCCCGTCCCCCGATTTCGCAAACGTCTGAGGAGGGCCACGCCTGTGACCACGACGCTGGATCGCGTCAGCACGCCTACCCGCGAGCGGCGCAACTTCGCCTCGTTCCCCGAGGTCCTGCCGCTGCCGAACCTCATCCAGACCCAGCTCGACAGTTTCGCCTGGTTCTGTGACGAAGGCCTTCGGGAGCTCTTCGCGGAGATCTCCCCGATCCAGGACTTCACCGCGAAGAACCTGGACCTCAAGTTCCTCTCGAGCGAGTTTCGGGAGCCCAAGTACTCCGAGGAGGAGTGCCGCACTCGCGACCTGACCTTCGCCAAGCCGCTCTGGGCCAGGGTCGAGCTCATCAACAAGGAGACCGGCGAGGTCAGCACCCAGGACGTGTTCCTCGGCGACTTCCCGTGGATGACCGACAAGGGGACCTTCGTCATCAACGGCGCGGAACGCGTGGTCGTGAGCCAGCTCGTCCGGTCCCCCGGGGTGTACTTCACCGCGGTCGACGACCCGACCACCGGCCGCCGGCTCTACTACGGCAAGCTCATCCCGAACCGGGGCGCGTGGCTCGAGTTCGAGACCTCGAATAAGGATGTGATCTCGGTCAAGGTCGACCGCAAGCGCAAGCTGGCGGTCACCACGCTCCTCCGCGCCGTGGGCTATTCCTCGAACGAGGAGATCCGGGCACTGTTCACCAGTATCGACACCAACCCGACGCACCAATACATCGCCTCGACGCTCGACAAGGACCCCACGACGAACACCAGTGAGGGGCTCGTCGAGGTCTACAAGCGGCTGCGTCCCGGAGACCCGCCGACGATCGACAACGCCCGGAACCTCGTGCACTCGCTCTTCTTCAACTTCCGCCGCTACGACCTGGCGAAGGTCGGCCGCTACAAGCTGAACCGCAAGCTCGGCCTCGATCTCGACATGTCGCACCGCACCCTGACGAACGACGACCTGGTGAGGATCGTGGGGCGCATCGTCGAGCTGAACAACGGCAACGGCAAGGCCGACGACATCGACCACCTCGGCAACCGGCGCGTCCGAGCGGTCGGGGAGCTCATCCAGGGGCAGTTCCGCATCGGGCTCCTGCGCATGGAGCGCGTCGTGCGCGAGCGGATGTCCATCGTCGAGCCGGAGAAGGCGACGCCGAAGGAGCTCATCAACATCCGACCGGTGGTCGCCGCGATCAAGGAGTTCTTCGGCGGCAGCCAGCTGTCGCAATTCATGCAGCAGACGAACCCACTCGACGAGCTGACCCACAAGCGCCGCCTCTCGGCGCTCGGACCGGGCGGCCTTTCGCGGGAGCGGGCCGGCTTCGACGTGCGCGATGTGCACTTCAGCCACTACGGCCGGATCTGTCCGATCGAGACGCCGGAAGGGCCGAACATCGGTCTCATCGGCTCGCTCGCGACGTATGGACGGGTGAACCCCTACGGCTTCATCGAGTCGCCCTACCGGCGTCTCGTGAAGGAGGAGGACGGCCGCGCCCGCGTGTCCGACGAGATCGTGTACCTCACCGCCGACGAGCAGGAGCTCGCGACGGTCGTGCAGGCCAACGCGCACCTCGATCCCGACGGCTACTTCCTCGACGAGCGCGTACAGGTGCATCGCGGGGCGACCTACCACGAGGAGGCGCCCGCGCACGCCGACTACATGGACGTGTCCCCTAAGCAGATCGTGTCGGTCTCGGCGGCGCTCATTCCGTTCCTCGAGCACGACGACGCGAACCGCGCCCTCATGGGATCGAACATGCAGCGCCAGGCCGTCCCGGTCATCAGCCCCGAGGCGCCGATCATCGGCACGGGCATCGAGTACCGCGCGGCCAAGGACTCCGGCCAGGTCCTGCTCGCGCGCGCGGCCGGCGTGGTGCGCTCGGTGTCGGCGGCGGAGATCTGGGTCGAAGAGGACGCGGGCGACGGGTTCCGCTACCGGCTCCAGAAGTTCGTCCGCACGAACCAGGGGACGTGCTTCAACCAGCGTCCCATGGTCGCCGTCGGCGA
>JBBQVQ010000064.1:0-9613 GCA_038211425.1 Candidatus Limnocylindria bacterium
TCTCGTTCTTCGTCGCGTTCTCATCCGTGCCCGTCACGAAGTAGACCTCACGGCCGCGCTGCCGATGGAAGCGCGCGAGTGCGTCAGCGCCGGTGAATTCGTACGCGTGATGCAATCCTGGGAGCGAATTCACGTACGCGATGGCCGTCGTGACATAGAACTTTTGGCCCGCCATCTCGGTATCCTAAACGCCGTGAGATGGTGAGCTCGCGCGTCGGGCGGTCCGCCGTCGCGGCCGCGACCCGCGCCGGTCTGATCCTCCTCACGTTCGTCCTCATCGTCGTTCTCTCGCAGGTCGCTCTGGTGTCGGCGCGGACCCGCGTGAGTCGCACGCCGCTGTTCGAGATCGTCAGGCAGTCCTGGGAGGGAACGCTGGACTACTTCACGAGCCTCCTCGGAGGATCGCTTGGCGAGGCGAGCTCCACTTCGATCCTCGGCGGGCAGCCACGCGCGATGGGCGCGCTGCTGCTCGACCAGTACCCGAAAAGCATGGCGCTCGTGCTCATCGCGGTGACCGGCGCCGCGTTGGTCGGGGTGCTGGTCGGCGTCTCCGCCGCCGGATCGCGAGCGGCGCGTCCCCGAGGCGCGCTGATCGCCTTGACCTTCGCCGCCATCTCCACGCCCTCATTCCTTCTCGCGTTGCTGCTGATCTACCTGTCCGTCGAGACGTCGTCGCGCTTCGGGATCCGTCTCTGGCCGAGCTTCGGTTTCGGATGGGACAACCACCTGATCCTGCCTGCGATCGTCCTCGGAGCTCGGCCGTTCGCGGTCATCGCCAACCTGGCCTTTGTTGCGACCGACGAAGTGATGGGGCTCGATTACATCCGTACCGCCCGGTCCAAGGGACTGAGCGAGAGGATCGTGCTCGTGCGGCATGCGCTCGGTAACGCGGCGGCGCCGATCCTCGGCGCGGTCGCCAGCGGTATCACCATCGGACTGAGCACGCTGCCGGTGGTCGAGGTCTTGTTCTCGTGGCCGGGCCTCGGATTCGGCCTGCTTCAGGCCATCCGGCGTTCGGACGCCGCGACCACGGGCACGCTGCTCGGCGCCCTCGCGGTGACGGTCGCGCTCGCTCGCTTCGCGCTCGACGCCATCGCCTCGCGCTTCACGAACGCTGCCACGGGGCCGCGCTCATCGCGAACCTCGCCTTCGTCGCGACGGACGAGATCATGAGCCTCGACGACATCCGGACCGCGAGGTCCAAGGGCTGGGCGAGCGGATCGTGCTCATCCGGCACCCCTCGGGAACGCCGCGGCACCGATCCTCGGCGCGGTCGCGAGCGTCATCACCATCGGTCTTTAGCGCGCTGCCGGTGGTCGAGGTCGTCGTCTCATGGCCTGGCCTGGTCTCCGAGCGCCGTGCTCTTACTGAGCCTCGTCGATGGTTGCGGCCTCGGGCCGTCGACGCCACAGTGCTTGCCGATGCGCCGCCCGAACTTCGTCGTCTTCCTCAGCGACGACCAGGCGTACTGCGACCTCGGGTGCATGGGCGCGACGGACCTCGAGACGCCGCACCTCGACGGCTCGCGCGGTCGGGAGCGCTCCTGCTCAGCTGGTACTCGAATTCGCCGGTGTGCTCGCCTTCCCGCGCCAGTCTTCTCACCGGACGCTATCCGGGCAACGCCGGCGTTCGCTCGATCCTGCGCGGCCACCGCACCGCGACGGGACTGCCGCGCGAGGTGCCGACGATCGCCGAGGCGCTGCACGCGGTCGGCTACCGCACCGCGATGTTCGGGAAGTGGCACCTCGGTCTCGCCCAGGGCTCGCGACCGCACGACCGCGGCTTCGAGGAGTGGTTCGGCTTCATGGCCGGCTGCGTCGACTACTACTCACACATCTTCTACTTCGACATGGAGGTCGGCACCGACCCGATCCACGACCTCTGGGCCGACGGCCGCGAGGTGTGGGAGAACGGCCGCTACCTGACGGAGGTCATCACCGAGCGCGCCGTGGATTACGTGCGGCGCGCGGCGCGGCGCGGCGAGCCATTCCTCCTGTACGTGCCGTTCAACGCGCCGCACTACCCCCTCCACGCCCCGCCGCGATACGTCGAGCGCTTCCCGGATCTACCGCCGGAGCGGCGGATCATGGCCGCGATGCTCGCGGCGATGGACGAGGGCATCGGCGCGATCCTGGACGAGCTCGTGCGCTCAGGGTCGCGTGAGGACACGCTGGTCTTCTTCCAGAGCGACAACGGCCCGTCGCGCGAGACGCGCAACTGGCTCGACGGCCGCACCGAGCCGTACTACGGCTCGCGCTGCTCGCTGAAGGGGCACAAGTTCAGCCTCTTCGAGGGCGGCATCCGCTCGCCCGCGATCGCGAGCTGGCCCCCGCGCATACCGTCCGGGCGGCGGGTGGAGCAGGCGGGCATCGCGATGGACCTGTTCCCGACGTTCCTGACCGCCGCAGGAGTGGACCGTGGGCGGTTCGAGCTCGACGGCCTCGACGTGCTGCCGATGGTCGCCGACGGCGCGCCGTCGCCACGTCGCGACCTGTACTGGGAGATGGGGCGGCAGACGGCGGTCCGCCGCGGCGACTGGAAGCTCGTGCTCCAGGGCCAGCTCGTCGAGGGCGCGCCGCCCGAGGACGACGTCTTCCTCGCCGACCTCGCTCGCGATCCGGACGAGCGCGAGAACCTGCGCGATCGTCACCCGGAGCTGGCCGCCGAACTCCGAGCCGCCGCGGAAGCGTGGCGGGCGGCGATCGAGGACCGCTGGGACCGCGAGTGGCGGGCGGGCGCGGCGCAGCTCGGCACGACGGGCTGGCGGGCCTGACGCCAGACCGTCAGCCCGGACGCGCCTCCGCCTCGGCCGTGCCCGACAACAGCGCCACACGGATGACCTCGTCGAGGGTCGTCCGCTGGAGGCCTGGCGACGCCTGAGGCCTGATGCGCCTCGAGGACCCGTCACCGTCTGACGGCAGTCACAGCCCGCGCAGCACGCGCGGGTCGTCGCTCGCGAGGACGTCGATGCCGAGCGCGGCGAACGCGCGCGCCTCGTCGAGGTCGTTCGTGTGCGGCGCCATCACGAGCAGGCCGGCGGCGTGAAGCGCATCGACGAGCGCCTGCGTGAGCGGCCGGAAACAGGGATGCGCATATGCGGCGCCGGCCGCGGCGCAGGTCTCGACCATGGTCCCGGCGTCCGTCGTCCTGAAGAGCACGCTCCGCGGGACCTCGGGCGCCGCCTCTCGCAGCTCGACGACCAGCGGCGCGTGGAAGGAGCCGGAGATCAGTCGCACGCCGTCCGCGCCGCCCGTTCGCGCGAGGTCGCCTATGGCCGCGCCGGTGGCGAGACCCTTCAGCTCGACGTAGACGCCGATCCGCCCGCGGGCGAGGGCGAGGACCTCCGCCAGCCCGGGGACGCCCTGGCCCTCCCCCAGCTCGACCCGCGCCAGGTCGGCGGTCGACAGGTCCCCCACGGCCCACCTTTCCCCTCCAAGCTGCACCTCGGCGTCGTGCACGACGACCAGGTCGCCGTCCCGGCTGAGATGCACGTCGACCTCGACGAGATCGAGGCCGAATTCGATCGCGACCTCGACCGCGCGCAGCGTGTTCGGCGGCGCGAGCGCGCTCGCCCCGCGATGGGCGACCGTTAGCGGGCGCGACCCGGCGCGGTTCACCGGCCGGTCACCGGCCAGGCGCTCGTCGTTCATCAGGTCGCGGTCGGGTGGAAGTACACTCGCGCCCGAGTTTGGCGTGGAGGTCGTGGGATGGACAAGTACACGCTCTCCGGTCGCGTGGCGCGCGAGGGCCTCCGGCTCTCACGGCGGCGGTTCCTGGTCTCGACGGGGGCGCTGGTGGCAGCCACGGCATGCAGCACGGCCCCCACGGGGCAGCAACAGGGCGGCGGCCAGGCGGCTCCCGCGGGGACGGTGAAGCTGGCCGCGTGGACGATCGGACCCGATGCTCCCTCGTACTACCGGCGCGACAACCTGGTCGCGGCCGCCGCGACGCTGAACAAGGAGCTCGAGAAGGACGGCACCAAGGTCGAGCTCGAGGCGACGTTCGAGAGCGGCGGGAGCTGGGACGACTACAAGCAGAAGTTCGTCCTAGCGGCGGAGGCGAAACAGGCACCGGACATCGTCGTCGCCGGCCACGAGGACATGGCACCGTGGGCCGCCGCGGGCTACATCGTCGAGCTGGATCCGCTGATCAAGAAGTACGACAGCAAGTTCAAGGACGTCATCCCCACGCTCTGGGATGCGATGAAGCTCAAGGACAAGACGTACGCGATACCCCAAGACACCGAGGCACGCCCGCTGTACTACCGCAAGGACCTGCTCGCGAAGCTCGGGTGGTCCAAGGACAAGATCGACGGGCTTCCGGACGCAGTGAAGAAGGGCGACTTCGCGTGGTCCGACGTGGTCTCGACGGCCAAGGAGGCCATCGCGAAGGGGATCGTCGATCCGGCCAGCGGCTGGTACCACCGTCCGAGCCGCGGACACGACTTCTACTCCTGGTACTACGCCAACGGCGGCGAGATGCAGGACAAGGCGAGTGGCAAGCTCGTCCTCGTCCCGAGCGCGCTCGAGAAGTTCTATCAGGTGCACTACGCCGCGGTGAAGGTCGACAAGATCACGCCGGAGCAGTTCATGGGCCTGCCCGGCAAGCAGTGGAACGAGACGGTCACCGCGGGAAAGGTGCTCTTCTACAACGCCGGGACGTGGACCTGGAAGGACTGGCAGTCGACGTACAAGGTGCCCGAGCAGGCGCTCTGGGACAACGTCGGTTTCACCCTCGTGCCGGCGGCGCAGCGCGGCGGCAAGCCCTTCACGCT
This sequence comes from Candidatus Limnocylindria bacterium, assembly GCA_038211425.1. Classification (GTDB taxonomy): domain Bacteria; phylum Chloroflexota; class Limnocylindria; order P2-11E; family P2-11E; genus JALYKU01. The sequence continues at coordinate 4,775 of JBBQVQ010000064.1, forward strand.
GTCGCACCCGCTCGTGTACATGGTCACGGCGAGCAGCAAGTCGCAGGAGCTCGCGCTGCGGCTGATCGCGAACGCGACGACGCCCGAGCTCAACTCGCAGCATTCGGTCACGAGCGCGCACCTCGCGATCCTGACGACGCAGGAGAAGGATCCGACGTACCAGAAGGACAAGTTCCTGCTGGCGACGAGCTACATGCTCGGCTACACCACGTTCATCCCGAACCACCCCAAGTACGGCGCGTACGACGAGGTGCTGTTCCGTTTCCTCACGGCCGTCGAGCAGGGGCAGGTCACGCCGAAGCAGGCCGCGGACAGCGCCGTGAGCGAGCTCCGAACGCAGCTGCGCGACGAGCTGATCGTGCGCTAGGGACTGCCGATGGCCCGGACGGGAACCCTCCAGCTCGAGCGCGAGGAGCAGGCGCCGTCGTGGTGGCGCACGAACGCCACCGCGATGCTCTTCATGGGCCCGGCCGCCATCTTGGTGATCGTCTTCTTCTTCGTCCCCGTGCTGCTCACGCTCGGGATGAGCTTCACCGACATCGCGACCGCGACGGGGCTTTCCGGATGGCAGTGGATCGGCACGGCGAACTACGAGCAGATCTTCAGAGGGTCGTTCACCGGGCTCATCGTGCGCAACACCGTCATCTACGTGCTCCTGGTCCTGACCTTCAACGTCCTGGTCGGGCTCGGAGTGGCACTGCTGACCGTCCATGTGCGGGACCAGGTCGGCGGGTTCTTCCGGGCGGTATGGCTTCTACCGCGCATCTCTCCTTCGGTCGTGTACGCGCTGATGTGGACCTGGGCCGCGGCGCCACCGCCGTTCGGCATCATCAACGAGTTCGTGGCTCCGTTCGGCGTCGCACCCCGCTTCTGGATGAACACCGACCCCTGGATGTTCATCCTCTTCCTCAACGGCTTCGTCGGCGCGAGCCTCGGGATGCTGATCTTCACCAGCGCCATCGAGAGCATCCCCGAGGATCTCTTCCGGGCGGCGCGGGTGGACGGAGCGAACGCGTGGCAGATCGTGCGGCGTATCACCGTCCCGCTCATCCGCTGGCCGATCCTCTTCGTTCTCGTGTACCAGTCGATGAGCCTGCTGGCGTCGTACGAGTACATCCTGCTGACCACCAACGGCGGTCCCGGGCTCTACATCACCGAGGTCTGGAGCCTATGGGCCTTCCACACCGCCCTCCAGAGCTACGCCGGCAACCTCGAGATCGGCCTCGGCGCGGCGATGGCCGCGATCCTGGTACTCGTCGGCGTCGCCGTCAGCGCCTTCCTTCTGCGGGCGTTCCGCTTCAACGACCTAGTGTCCGAGCCGCGGGTCGAGATCACCTGAGGTGGCAGCGATCGCGCGACCGCTCCCGCGGTCGGGTGGCGTCAGCTGGACGAGCGCGATCCCGTACGCCGTGCTGCTGCTGTTCACGCTGCCGATTCTGATCCTGTACGGCTGGCTGATCTACGGTTCGTTCTTCCCGAGCATGCAAGGGCTGCGGCCGGTGGGCGGATTCACCCTCGAGAACTGGCGGTTCCTGTGGGCGCCCGAGACGGTGGAGGCCCTGCGATTCAAGCCGCCGATCATCCCCCTGACGATCAACACGTTCATCTTCGCGCTCTCGACGGCGCTCGTCGTCCTGCTCATCTCGTCGATGGCGGGCTACGCCCTGTCGCGGATCCGCTTTCCCGGCCGGAGGACGTTCCTCGGTGGGGTGCTGCTGCTGCACAGCTTTCCGAGCGTCACGCTCCTCATCGCGACGTTCATCATCCTGCGGCAGCTGCGCCTGTACGACCAGCTCGTTGGGGTCATCCTCGTGAAGACGGCCTTCGAGCTGCCGTTCGGCGTGTGGATCATGAAGGGCTTCTTCGACAACGTGTCGTGGGACCTCGAGATGGCCGCGCTGGTGGACGGCGCGTCGCGGCTGCGGACGTGGTGGCAGGTCGTGATGCCCCTCGTGAAACCCGGCTTGCTCGCGCTCGGCCTGCTCGCGTTCGTGTCGGGATGGAACGAGTTCCTGCTGCCGTTCGTCTTCATGCCCAGCGGCACGCAGCAGACCCTCAGCGTGGTGCTGCGGGCCATTCTCAACGAGGGACGTTTCGTCGACTACGGCCTCCTGACCGCCGTGGGCCTCTACTACGTCGCGCCGATCCTCCTCGTGTTCTTCTTCGCTCAGGACCGCCTGATGAAGGTCTACGCGGGTGGGGTGAAGGGCTGATGCGCGTCCGGCTCGAGAAGCTGACGAAGCGCTTCGGCACCGTCTCCGCCGTCGAGGCGCTCGACCTCGAGATCGCGAGCGGCGAGTTCGTGGCGCTGCTCGGCCCCTCGGGGTGCGGCAAGACCACGACCCTGCTGATGGTCGCGGGGATCTACAGGCCGACGGAAGGCGCCATCCTGTTCGACGACCGCCGCGTCGACCAGCTCATGCCGAAGGACCGGGGCATCGGCATGGTCTTTCAGAGTTACGCGCTCTACCCGCACATGACCGTGGCGGAGAACATCGGCTTCCCCCTCTCGATCCAGCGCGGCATGGGCAAGGAGGAAGTCACGCGCCGCGTCCGCGAGGCAGCCGCGCTCGTGCGCGTCGACCAGCTGCTCGAGCGGCGGCCGGGGCAGCTCTCCGGGGGGCAGCAGCAGCGCGTCGCGCTCGCGCGCGCGCTCGTGAAGCGGCCCGACATCCTCCTCCTCGACGAGCCGCTCAGCAACCTCGACGCCCGGCTCCGGCATGAGATGCGCGGCGAGATCAAGCGCCTCCAGAAGGAGGTGGGCATCACCGCGATCTTCGTGACCCACGACCAGCTCGAGGCGCTCACGATGGCGGACCGCGTAGCACTCATGCAGGACGCGAAGCTGCAGGCCTACGCGACGCCGGCCGAGCTCTACGCGCGGCCCGCGAACCGCTTCGTCGCGGAGTTCATCGGGTCGCCGCCGATGAACTTCCTCGACGCCAATCTCGGCGCGCGGAACGGCTCGGTCGTCGCGAGCTCAGAGGGCATCGAGATCGAGATCGCCGCGGCGCGCCTGCCGCGGGGGGACGGTACGCGCAAGGCGACGCTCGGCATCCGGCCTGAGCACTTCGAGATCGTCGCGGCCGGCCAGGGGCATGCCACGGGCGAGGTCTACGTCGTGGAGCCCATGGGGCGCGAGCAGATGGTGGACGTGAAGGTCGGAGAGCGGTTGCTGCGCGCGATCGCCGCGCCCGGCTTCCCGGCGACGGTCGGCCAGGCGGTGGGCCTGCGCGTCGCGTCGGAGCGCGTGCACCTGTTCGACGCGACGAGCGGAGTGCGCCTGGCCTGAACGGCGTTACGAGGGGCTTCGCCCCCTCGGACCCCCGGGCTCTGAAGTCGTGGGCCTGATCTCGATGTTCGATTGCAGCTGACGGCGCACCGCGCCACGTGGAGCGGAACCTTTCCGGAGAACTCCCTGGCCGCGATCCGCGAGTGCTATCGCGAGCGCGCCCAGCGGGTGGAGATCGACTTCCAGCTGCGCGGCGACGACTTCGTGGTCGCCCACGACCGGCCGCGGCGCTCCGGACCCGCGCCGCCACGCCTGCGCGATGCGCTGGCGATCGCCCGCGAGGCCGCGGGGTCGACCCTGCTCGAGCTCGATGCCAAGGACCTCGAGCCGTGGTCCCCGGAGTCTGCGCGGCGCCTCGCGCGACTCGTCGATCCGGTCCGCGACTTTGTCGTCGTGACGAGCCCGGCGGACTGGAACCTGCGGCGGCTTCTGCGCGAGGATCCCGCGTTGGGGGTCGGATTCGATCCGCAGTTCTACCTGGACTGGACGCCGCGTCCCGGGGTCGTGCCCGCGAGGCGGGGCGCATACGGCTACCTCGACGACCATCCGCTCGCCCACCGGCGGACCGTTCCCGTGACGGAGTACCTGCGCGAGCGGCTCGACGACCTCGTGCGCCTCGTTCCCGGCGTGAGGGAGCTGCACATCCGCCTGTCGATGTTCGAGCGGATGCTCCGTGACGGCCTCAAAGATGCGGCGGCGTTCCTCCACGCCAGGGGTGCGCTGCTCGACGTCTGGACGCTCGATGCGGGAACGCGATCGTGGCGTCAGAGGCTGGAACGCGCGATCGGCGCGGAGGTCGACATCGTCACGACGAACACGCCACGGGAGGTCGCCCGTTACAAGGGGGCTTCGCCCGCCCGTTGCGAGGGGGCTTCGCCCCCTCGGACCCCCGGGTTCTGACGTCGCCGACCTGATCTCGGTGTTCGATGACTGAAGTAGCTGCGCTTCTCCCTGCGGCCACCGCCCATGTCGTCCGCCAGGGACAGCACCACTCCACGACACAGCGGCCGGGATGCAGCTACGACGCGAGCTCGGGGACGCCGGCGATCGTCTCCGCGGCGACGGAGTCGACGATCGAGTGCAGGTGACCGGTCGCGTTGAAGACCGCCAGCTGGCGGTCGGCGCTGGTGCCGTCGCGCAGCATCACGTGCACGTACTCCACTTCGCGGCGTGAGCCGAGCGTGTCGACGACATCGTCGACGAACTCGAGGAGCTCGACGGCGAGCTCCCGCATCGGCACCTCGGTCTGCTTCCCGAAGTCGATGAGACTGGCGTCGAGCCCGCCGCGCATCGCCCGCCACTTGTTCTCCTGAATGAGCTGCGGCATGTAGCGGCGGAACCCGAGGTTGCGCTCGCGCAGGACGAGGAGCTTCGCGCAGATCGCCTGGATCAGCGCCGCGATGCACAGCGTCTCTTCGACGCGCGTCACCGCGTCGCATATCCGGAACTCGATCGTGGGGTAGAAAGCGTGCGGCCGGAGGTCCCACCAGATCTTCTTTCCGTCGTCGATGCACTTGGTCCGGATGAGCAGCTCCACGTAGTTCTCG
>JBBQVQ010000065.1:0-9401 GCA_038211425.1 Candidatus Limnocylindria bacterium
GCACGGCGTACGTCTTCTTCGGCAAGCCGGCGTTGAACCTCGTGGTCGGGCTGGTGCTCGGCTCGATCGGTGGCGCGGGCGTCGGCGCCATGGCGGCGATCACTACGCGCTTCAGGCGGCGATCCAGGCCCGGCTAGATGATCCCCAGTACACGCGCGAGCGCGCGAAGGAGACGCCCGTTCCGCGGCGTCGGCGCGCGGCGCCGCCCGATCGATGATCCTGAGCCCTCTCGACACATCGAGGTCGACCTCGAGCGCCAAGCGCGACTGCGGGTCACGTCCCCGGTTCCATCAGATTCTGAAGCGCTACGTGGCCAAGCAGTCGCCGGCGCAGTCGGTCGCGCACTGCAGTGGGTAACCAACACAACAAGCAGCAGGGTCGTAACTACTCGCTGCGGGCTGTTGTGTGGACAGTCCGAAGTGACGCCCTACCAGTACGGATTCGTGACGTCGTCAGAGCCGACGTCCAGCTCGTCCACCCCGCATCGTTCGCCCAGATCGTGGGCATCTTGTAACCGTCACTCTCCCCGTCGGATGGACCGCCAAGCTGACCGCCGGGCACGGCGGCGCCGGCGTAGGCCGGTGCGGGTGTTATCCGCGCGATCGCGTCCGGATCGCGCCCGCCTCTCACACGCGCGTGGTCATCTGCCAGTCGAGCCAGCCCCCGGTTCTGTAGCAGCGAATGTAGCAACGCCGATGCAGAACGGTGCATCGCGGTGCCCTTGGATGCCAGAACCCCCGCGTATTTGCTGTTCCACGCAGCCACGTGCAACGATTGGAGCGATTTCGTAAACCGCCGGTCGCCAGTTCGAGTCTGGCCGTCGGCTCAGGAATACCACGCAAATTCGCGGCTCGATGAGGCCGCTCCCTTTCGGACGCTAGTGGGTCACGTCTTCTTTGCGTACTTCGCCACGCCCGTCCAGTCAATGGAGACAAAGGGCTCGTCTCCCACCACCCACGCGTCGTGACCCGCGGAAGCGACCATCACGTCCCCAGGACCGAACTCGATCTCGGTGCCATCATTCGCCTTAACGACCAGGCGACCTGAAAGCACGTAGGCCGAATGGTTCGCTTGGCAGCTGTCCGTCCCCGCGATGGGCTTGACGTCCGTGGACCACTTCCAGCCCGGCTCGAAAGTCCCCCGGCCCACCGTGGTGTCGCCGATCGCGACCACCGCCATGTGTCCGTGCCCTTTGAACGGCCGGGTCTCATCCGGCGTGTCGAGATTCTTCTTCGTGAGCGTCATCTGCCCTTTCCCCTTCGACCGATTTTTGCGAGCGTGAGCAGGATAATCCCGCGTTGTGATCTGGCCTCGGGACGAGAGAGCGCTCACTGGCGCGACCAAACGATCGAGCGAGGGTCCAAACCGGCGTGCGTCAACGTTCGGCCTGTCGCCTCATGTCCAACGGCGTCCAGGAAACGACGCATCCGACGACCGGCCTCGCTCGGCCGGGGCCGGCGCTTGCGTGTCCGTTATCCGCCGTAAGGTAAGCAAAGGCCCAGGCGCCGCGGTCATACTTCGACGCCTAACGGCTTCCGACGCGGGTCCGCGAACGAAAGGGAGGGACGATGGCACTCTATCTATCGAGGTTCAGCTACACGCCGGAGACTTGGGCCAGGCTGATCCGCAACCCAGAGGATCGCCGAAAGGCGGCCGAGTCGTACATCGAGTCGGTCGGTGGAAAGCTCCACGGCTTCTGGTACGCCTTTGGCACACACGACGGCTACAACCTATGGGAGGCCCCCGACAACGTGTCTATGGCCGCGGTCGCGCTGGCGATCAGTGGCGGCGGTGCGCTTAGCTCGTTGGAAACGACAGTCCTCCTGACCGTCGAAGAAACGATGGACGCCCTGCGCAAGGCCGGGCAGGTCCACTACCGAGCGCCCGGCGCGTAGCGGCCCGCGCGCCCCGGTTCCCACGTCACGCCGTCTGCGGCCGGATCCCACCTGGGCGGTGCCGGTCCTTCCGCCCGGCTGAATGCGGACGAGTATCCGCCGCGCACCTGGAGCGGTCCCACCCCGGCCGGCAGGTAGGCGATGCGATCAAGTCAGCACGCGGCCCCGCAAGCGGCCATCGCGGGCGACGGCGCCGTCGAAGACACTACGATCCGGCGGGTGTGCGCCCACCTGATCGATCCGCACCATCACGCCGTCTGCCAGGTCTGCTGCGGCATGCGACTCTGCCTCGACTGCGCCGGCGCTCATCTCTGCACGAACGAGTGCGCCGCGCGCGGGTGCCTTCCCGGGCTGTGCGTGAAGGAGATGCGCGACGGTGTCGTGGCGACGGAGTTCGGAGTCCGCTGACCACACCCGGTGCTGATTCCGATCCGATCTAAGGCGGCTGAGTCCGGCGGCGTCGAGGAGCGTCCATTCAATGGCGACCTCGACAACCCGAAGGACTCGATGGAGGCCAACGCGCGGTGATCGCGTGGCGGGATCCGACGTAGCACTCGACACGCTGACACGTCGAAAGCAGCAGTAGATCGGTGCCGACCGGGCGGCGCCGCCGCGGCGAAACGCTCGCTGGCGTCCGGCGGCGCATCGCGCTGATGCAGCCTCGCCGAACCGAGCGCGGCCGATCGCGACATCTGAGCGAACATGCGCATCGCTCCGCCCGAGGAAACCCGGGCTGCGAGGCTTGCCCAGGTCTTGGCTTCCGCGCGCGGCAGGCGACCGCGGCCGCGAACCGCCGCGTCGCCGGCCTACGCCTGCGGCGGCTCGAGGACCAGTTGGAAAAACGCGCCGTCGCGCGTGCGTTCGCCGGGTGACCAGGCGATAGGCACGCGGAAGAGCGGGCTGGCGAAGACGAACGAGTGATACTCCCCGTTCTCGCCGGCCGGGTCGATCGGCAGCCGGGCGATGGCGGCAGCGAAGCGCTCGTCGATGATGCGGCCGAGCCAGCTTTCATCGAGCTTGCCGTCCTCGCAGCACGTGATCACGGCCCGGCTGCCGCTGGCCACGAACTCCGCGAGCAGACCGGCGGACGAGTCGCCCCACAGTGGCTCAACGTGCGCGAGCCCGGCCGCCTCCACGCGCTCCTGGTACCAGGCCCGAACGTCGGCGAGGTGGATGTCCCCGAAGATCACCCCGGCGAACCTCTCCGCCCGCAGTCCTTCGAGCGCCGAGCGAAAGTCCGCCTCGAATTCCTCCCAACTCGTGCCATACTGCCGCAGCTCCAAGCCCATGGAATCGCCCTGCGACGCGATGAGCCCGGCGGGAGTCGCGTGGAAGCGCACCCTGCCCGTCGCACGATCGTGGAAGTTGAGCAGCCGGCTGACGGCCAGGCCGGCGGCGCGCGTCCGCATCAGCGCGAGCGCGCTGTCCTTGCCGCCCGACCACATCAGCGCGTACCGATCGGCCGAGACGGACGGCTCAGCGATCCCGACCCCCGGTTGATCGCGGCGATCTCATCCGCGCGTCACTCTGACTGGTCCTCCGTCCAAAGTCGCGCTCCTGGGTCTGCGACAACCTGAAGACCGGGGTCCTCTCCGCGGACACCTCGAGCTTGCGGACGCGGAGGCGCAATCATCGCGCGTCGTCGCCGCCGAACTCGAGGCCTGCCGCGCGCAGGTGTCGCCGCACTTTCTGTTCAACATGCTGAACACGATCGCAGCGCTCACCCGCACCGATCCGGCCCAGGCGCACGACAGCCTCGTCGACTTCGCCGAGTTCTTCCGCGAGACGCTGCGCAGTCACGGCGATCTGTGGACTCTCGATGACGAGCTCCAGTACATCCGCCGGTACGTCGCGCTGCAGTCCCTGCGGCTCGGTGCGCGTCTGGACGCCGACTACGACGTCGAGCCGGGTACGGCGCAACTCCTCGTTCCGGTGCTCGCGATCCAGGCGCTCGTCGAGAACGCGATCATCCACGGGATCGAGCCGAAGCTCGGCGGCGGGCGGGTCATCGTCACCGCGCGCCGGACGGGGGACGTGGTGAGCGTCACGGTCGAGGATGATGGCGTCGGGATCCCCTCGGAGCGGCTCAGCCAGGTGGTCGAGCCCGGCTTTGGCACCGGTCTCGGGATCGGGCTCTCCAACGTTGACCGCCGGATGCGCGGACTCTACGGCCCCGGCTTCGGCCTGGGCATCACGAGCGAGCGCGACAACGGGACCCGCGTCGAGGCGCACATCCCGTTCGCCGTGCCCGCGTGAGACGCCATCGGGGCTCGATCTTCGGCCGTTCAGCCGAGCCGAGGTCGCGTCGCGTCCCGGACGCGCGCGAGAACCACAGCCAGGGCGGCTGAGATCGGCCGCGGAACGACGGCCTGCGCCGGGGCGCGCCCGTGGTGAGGGCGGGCCTTCGCGTTCTCGTCGTGGACGACGAGGCGGCGGCGCGGGCCGAGCTGGAGCATCTGCTCGGTCGGATCGCCGGGGTCGGAGCCCCGGACCTTACCGAGACTGCGAGCGAGGCGATCGCGGCGATAGGTCGGCGCGAGTACAACGTCGTCTTCCTCGATATTCGGATGCCCGGGTTGTCGGGGCTCGAGGCGCTGTCGCTGATCCGCAAGCGCGCTCCGGATCTGGCCGTCGTGTTCGTGACGGCCTTCGATGAGCACGCGCTGCAGGCGTTCGAGTTGGAGGCGGCCGACTACCTCCTGAAGCCGGTCTCCGAACTCCGACTGCGCCGTTCTCTTGACCGGGTCATGCACCGGAGACCGGGCGCCGCTCCGCTCAGCCCTGCTTCGGACAAGATCCCCGTCGACGGGACGACCGGCGCGCTGCTCCTCCGCATCGCGGACGTCCGCCATCTGGGAGTCCGCGGACACAGTGTCTTCGCGAAGACGTTCGACGCCGAACACCGGGCTCGCGCGACGCTGGCGGATCTCGATGTGCGTCTTGCTCCGCACGGCTTCCGGCGGGTCCACCGGAGCTTCCTTGTCAACCTCGAGCACATCGCCGAGGTCGAGCCGTTCTTCAACGGCGCGCTCCTCCTTCGCATGGACGACCGCGAGCGCAGCGAGATCCCGGTCGGCCGCGCCGTGGCACCGGGGTTGCGAGCTCTTCGGTCTTTAGGCCCCCGGCTCGACGTCGCTGACCATCGGCTCCACTTCGCTGAAGACGCTGCTCGCCCGGATGTCGTCCGCCTCGATGGTCATCAGGTCGCGCCGCGTGAGGCCCGATCCTCGGCGGTCGAACAGCCGGCTGGCCTGCCGCAGGCGCGCCCGATCGAGGGCGTTGCGGAGCGAGCGTGCGTTCGCGAAGTGCGGCTGGGTCATCCGCCGCCGGAGGTAGTCCGCGAGCGCCGTCTCGCCCTCGGCGCTCAGGCGGTAGTTCTGCGCCGCCAGCATGAGCTGGGCGATCTCGAGCAGCTCGGCGGGGCTGTAATCGGGGAAGTCGAGGTGATGGGCGATCCGCGAGCGCATGCCGGGATTGCTCTGGAAGAACCGGTCCATCTTGTCTCGGTAGCCGGCGAGGATCACGACGAGGTCGTCGCGGTCCTTCTCCATCGCCTGCAGCAGGATCTCGATGGATTCCTGGCCGTAGTCGCGCTCGTTCTCCGACCGGTAGAGGTAGTACGCCTCGTCGATGAAGAGGACGCCGCCCATCGCGCGCTTAAGCGCGTCCCGCGTCTTCGGCGCGGTGTGCCCGATGTATTGGCCGACGAGGTCATCGCGGGTGACCGAGACCAGGTGGCCGCTGCGGACGTACCCGAGCCGGTGCAGGATCTCCGCCATCCGCAGCGCGACTGTCGTCTTGCCGGTTCCGGGGTTGCCGGTGAAGTTCATGTGTAAGGTCGGCGATGCGGAGGTGAGCTCAAGCGCGCGACGCAGCCGATCGACGACGAGCAACGCGGCGATCTCGCGCAGCCGGGTCTTTACCGGCCGGAGGCCGACGAGCTCGCGATCGAGCTTGTCGAGGACCTCCTGGACGTTCGACGCCTCGAGCGCGGCGCCGAGGTCGACCGAGGCGTCGTCCGCGGCCACGCTACGGGTACCGCTCGCCTTCCGGGCGGTCCGTCGCGTAGGCGTGGATGGTGTAGCGGATCCGCCGGCCATCGGTCTCCTGACGCTCGAGCCCGAAGCCGGGCTCGGCGGCTGGCCGGTTCACGATGAACGACATCCGCGGGGTCTCCCAGCCGCGCGTGCTGTCGAAGGCGGTCACCCGGATGTAGCGGCCACCGAACACCTTCCGGCACTCCGCGATCAGCTGGACGACGCCGGCTGGATCCTTGAGGTCGAACAGCGGCATGCCGAACATCTCCCAGTAGGTGTTCCGCGGGTGCGGATCGTCGGTGTACTCGACGTTCACCGCCCACCCGTTCTGCAGCGCGTAGGCGACCTGTGCGGAGATCTGCGCGTCGGTGAGATCGGGGAGGAACGAGAACTGTCCCTGCGTGATCCGGTTGCCCTGGTTCGTCATCGTCGCGGTGCTCCTTTCGTCCGCATGTCAGCGGCTCGGTGTGACGGTCGGCACGTAGTCGGCCGTGTCGGTGGACTCGTAGTTGAAGGTGACGTCCCCCCAGGTATCGAGCGCGGCCTTGAGCGGCGTGCACCACCGCGCCGCCGCTTCGAGGATCTCGGGGCCCTCGCGGAGATAGTCGCGGCCTTCGTTGCGGGCGAGGATCATCGCCTCGAGCGCGACCCGGTTCGCTGTCGCTCCAGCCTGGATGCCCATCGGGTGACCGATCGTCCCGCCGCCGAACTGGAGGACCACGTCCTCCCCGAGGTAGTGGAGGAGCTGGTGCATCTGCCCAGCGTGGATCCCGCCCGAGGCGACGGGCATCACCTTGTTGAGCGATGCCCACTCCTGCTCGAAGAACAGGCCGTGCTCGAGCCGCATCGGCGTGCGCGTCTCGCGCAGGGTGTCGTAGAAGCCCGCGATCATGAGCGGGTCGCCCTCCAGCTTGCCGACGACCGTCCCCGCATGGATGTGATCGACTCCGGCCATGCGCATCCACTTGCAGATGACCCGGAAGTTCATTCCGTGGTTCTTCTGCCGCGAGTAGGTCGAGTTCCCGGCGCGATGCAGATGCAGGATCATGTCGTTGCGGCGAGCCCACTTGGCCATCGACTGGATCGCGGTATAGCCGACGACGAGGTCGATCATGATGATGACCGAGCCCAGCGACTTCGCCAGCTCGGCCCGCTCGTACATGTCCTCCATCGTTCCGGCGGTGACGTTCAGGTAGTGCCCCTTCACTTCGCCGGTGGAGGCGGACGCGCGGTTCACCGCTTCTATGCAGTAGAGGAACCGATCGCGCCAGTGCATGAATGGCTGCGAGTTGATGTTCTCGTCGTCCTTCGTGAAGTCGAGTCCGCCTTTGAGCGCCTCGTAGACGACGCGACCGTAGTTGCGCCCGGACAGCCCGAGCTTCGGCTTCGTCGTCGCGCCCAGGAGCGGCCGGCCGAACTTATCGAGCCGCTCGCGCTCGACGACGATCCCGGTCGCCGGTCCTTGGAAGGTCTTCAGGTAGGCGATCGGGATCCGCATGTCCTCGAGCCGGAGCGCCTTCACCGCCTTGAAGCCGAAGACGTTGCCGATGATCGAGGCCGTGAGATTGGCGATCGATCCAGGCTCGAAAAGATCCAGGTCGTAGGCGATGTAGGCGAAGTACTGCTGCTCTGTCGCGCTGCCCGGGCCGGTGTTCGGGACGGGATCGACGCGGTACGCCTTGGCCCGGTAGACCTCGCAGTCCGTCAGTCGGTCGGTCCAGACCACCGTCCAGGTGGCGGTGGACGATTCACCGGCGACCGCGGCCGCGGCCTCGTCGGCGTCCACGCCGGGTTGCGGGGTGATCCGGAACAACGCGAGGATGTCGGTGTCCTTCGGCTCGTAGTCCGGGTCCCAGTAACCCATCTGCTTGTAGGGGATGACGCCGGCCTTGTAGCGGTCGGCGGCGGCCCGCGGCGTGGCGACTCCTGCTGTGCTGGCCATCTGAACCCTCCGCGGCATGTTCCCGGCGTTCGAGCCGCGCCGGCCGTCTCGCCGGTCGCGTCGTGTCGGGACCCGTGGCGCCGAGTGTGCGCCCGCGCGGGGACGAGGACTATCGAAACTTTGCTCCGAGTCAGTTAGGCGATCGTCTAATGGTCCCGAAGCGTCGGGCCTTCCCGGGCGGCAGCCAGGGCCCGCTTGGCGCCCCGCGACCGGATAAAGTCGACGAAGGCGCGGGCCGGCGAAGTGAGCGCGGCGGACCCTGCCTCGGTGGTGGCTCCCGGATAGAGGACGTACCAGGGGCGACGGAGCGGCAGCCCGGCCACCGGGATCCGCCCGACCAGGCCACTGGCGAGCTCGCGGGCCACCGCCTGCTCGGAGAGCAGGGTGATGCCTAGCCCCACGACCGCGCCCTGGCGGACCGAGCCGTTGCTGCCGAGGGTGAGGATCTGCGCGGGCTCGATCCCGAGACTCGCCATGAGCTCAAGGGCCGTCGCGCGGGTACCCGACCCCTCCTCGCGCAGCAGCCACACCGCGCCCGCGAGCGCCGCCGGATCGATCCGGCGGTTGCCGACGAGGGGATGCCCTGCCGCAGCGACGAGGATGAGATCGTTAGGGAGCACTGCCTCGCCCGCGAGGTCGCTGCCGACCGGCGGCCGACCGCCGATGCCAAGGTCGGCGTCCCGGGAACGCAGCCGGTCGAAGACCGCGCCGCGGTTCCCGACCTCGAGCCGCACCTCGATGAAGGGATGGCGCTCGCGGAACGCGCTGAGGATCGGAGGGATCAGAGATTCGCCGGCCGTGGTGACGGCCACGAGCCGTAGCCGGCCGTGACCTGGCTGCGACGCGGCCCGGACCGCCGCGCGGCCCTGCTCAAGAAGGCCGAGCGCCTGGGCCGCGTACCGCGCGAGCTGTTCGCCGGCGGGCGTGAGCCGGATCCCGCGCCCGCGGCGCTCGAGGAGCGGGGCGCCCAGCTCGCGCTCCAGCGTGGCGACCGCGGCCGACACCGAGGCGTCGCTCACGACGCGCTGCATCGCGGCTGCGTGGACCGAACCGGCCCGCGCCACCGCGAGGAACGTCTCGAGCTGGCCGAGCGTCATATAGAGGATTGTCTAAGAGATCCCGTCGAGAGCCGCAATTTTTGCAGGTACATTCTCACGAGCGCCGTGCCGGGGGACCGGCTGCCGGACGATCGGTCGCCGTTCCGCTCGTCTGGGCTTGCTACCAGGGCGACCGTTCGCGTGCGACTTCCAGCAGTTCAGGCAGCCCGCCGGATCGGAAGGCCGCAGGCGGGGATGATGGCCGTGTCAGCGGATGCCGGAATGGACCGCGGGGACGGGCGTCCGGCGGTGTCGGCAGTGGAGGGACGGTGATCGTGGGGACGAGCACAGGCGAGGTACAGCGCCCTATCTTCGTCGCGATCGGCGGCGACAGCGGCACGGGAAAGTCGACGCTCGCCGCCGGCTTCTGCCGGATCTTCGGCGAGGATCGCATCACCACGCTATGCCTCGACGATTACCACGGGCTCGA
>JBBQVQ010000066.1:0-9384 GCA_038211425.1 Candidatus Limnocylindria bacterium
CATCGGGTGGGGGCTGGGGCTGCTCGTCGCGGCGCTGGCGCTGCTCGCCGCAACGACCGGGCTCTGCGTCGGCTGTGAGATGTACAAGCTCGGCGCGCGCTTCCGCGGGATCCGCTCGCGCCACCTGCAGACGATCGACCCGCACGACGTCGGGACGTGGCCCCGGGGTGCGCCTTCGGTGGTCGTCGAGTTCACGCACCCTCTCTGCACCGACTGCCGCGCGCTCGACGAGCGGCTCCGTGGCGAGGGCCGCCACGTCGTTACGATCGACGTCTCGCGCCGTCCTGAGCTCGCGCGCAAGTACGGTGTCGCGGTCGTGCCGACCGCCGTGAGCGTCGACGAACGGGGAGCCGTGCTCGCGCGCGTGGCGTGACGCCCGCCTGATGCCGCGACAACATGCCTACCCGGTCGCGGCTCGCTCCTCGAGGAGTGTCCGCGCGGCTCGCGCCCGCGCCACCGCGCGCTCGCGACCGAGCAGCGCGACCGAATCGATGGGTGGTCCGACGGTGCGCCCCATGAGCGCCACCCGCACGACCATGAAGAGCTCGCCCGGCTTCCAGTCCAGGGCCTCGGCCACGCCGCGGAGCGCGGTCTCGATCGCTGCTCCGTCGAAGGGGTCGACCGTGGTGAGCACGGACTCGGCGCGGGTCAGCGCCTCCACCGCAGCTGCCCGCTCGCGCTTCTTCGGAACGAGGTGCGCCTCGTCGTACACAAGCTCGTCGGTGAAAAGGAACGCGATGAGATCCCTCGCCTCCGTCAACGTCTGCATCCGCTCCTGGATGAAGGGCACCGCGGCGCGAAGGAGCCGTCGGTCCCACTCCGGCGGAACGAAGGGCTCGAGCCGGGCGACGAGCTCCTCGGGCGCGAGGCGCCGGATGTGGATCCCGTCGAACCAGTCGAGTCGGTCGCGGTCCCACTTCCCGCCGGCCCTTTGCACGTGATCTATGCGCCACCGTTCGACGAGGTCGTCGATCGTGAAGATCTCATCCTCGCCTCCCGGCGACCATCCGATGAGCGCGAGGAAGTTCACCAGCGCCTCGGGGAGGTAGCCCTCCTCACGGAACTCCGAGACGGCGGTCGCTCCGTGCCTCTTCGCGAGCTTGCGCCCATCTGGACCCAGCACGTTCGGGAGGTGCGCGTGGGGTGGCACCTCCCAGCCAAATGCGCGGTAGACCAGCAGGTGCTTCGGCGTCGACGGTAGCCAGTCCTCGCCCCGGAAGACGTGGCTGATGCGCATCTCGCGGTCGTCGACGACCACGGCGAGCTGGTAGGTCGGAAAGCCGTCGGACTTCAGCAGCACCTGGTCCTCGATCGCGCGAAGCGGCCACGACACATGCCCGTACACGAGATCGTCGATCGCGACCTCCCCCTCGTCGGGGACCTTGAGCCTGACCACGCGCCGCTCCCGCCCCGCCCGTTCGCGCGCTTCGTCGGCGCGGATGGACCGGCAGTGGCGGTCGTAGCGCGTGATCTCACCGCGCGCCGTCTGCTCCGCGCGTAGGGCTGCGAGCCGCTCCTTCGTGCAGAAGCAGTAGTAGGCCGCCGCGTCGCGGACGAGGATCTCCGCGTACCCCTGATACATGGAGAGGCGCTCCGACTGCACGTACGGCCCGAAGGCGCCGCCTTCGCGCGGCCCCTCGTCCCACCGGATGCCCATCCAGCGGAGGCCGTCGTAGATCGTGTCGAGCGCCCGCGGATCGAGCCGCCCCTGGTCCGTGTCCTCTATCCGCAGCACGAGTTGGCCGCCGTTCTGCCTCGCGAAGAAGTAGTTGTAGAGCGTGGTGCGCACGCTCCCGATGTGCAGCGATCCGGTCGGCGATGGCGCGAAGCGCAGGCGGACGTCGTTCACGGGAGACCGAGTTTACGGGCGGTATGCTGACCGCGTATGGCCGTGGTGACCCGCCGAGAGCGGCGGGAGCAGGAAAAGCGCCGGCAGCAGAGGCGCAAGGGCGGAAAGACGAACCGCCCGGCCCGGCGCCGGAGCGGCCTGCTCATCGCCGCCGTCGTCGTCGGGCTGGTGATCCTCGTGATCCTCGCCGCGCGTTCCGCGGGCGTCTTCGACGCTCCGCCGAAGGCCATCGACGTCAACTCCGCCGAGAACCAGCCGGTCGGGGAGGTCGGACAGAAGGTGGCCGACCTCGGAAACTCCCACATCGCGGCGGGACAGCATGCGACGTACAACAGCGTCCCGCCGACATCGGGGGAGCACTACTCTGCGCCTGCCGCGCCGGTCTCGGCGGGCGTCAAGGACAGCATGCTCCCGAACGAGGTCACGACACACAACCTGGAACACGGCGGCATCGTCATTGCGCACAACAACCTCGCCCCGGCCGACGTCGAACAGTTGAAGTCCCTGTACCGCTCACTCGGCAATGCGGGCTACCGTAAGATCCTCGTGGAGCCCTACCCGACGCTCTCCGACGCGAAGATCGCCGTCACCGCGTGGGATTGGATCCTCAAGCTTCCGGCCTACGACCAGGCGCAGATCATCAAGTTCGTGCGCGCGCACTACGACGGCAAGGAAGCTCCGGAGGCGGGCGCATCGTGGTGAGTCGGGCCTAGTCTCCCCAGTAGCGCTCTTCCTTCCAGGGGTCGCCGCGGTTGTGGTAGCCGTTACGCTCCCAGAAGCCGGGCTTGTCGACCGCCGAGAACTCGATCCCGCGCAGCCACTTCGCGCTCTTCCACGCATACAAGGGAGGGACGACGAGCCGGCACGGGCGCCCGTGCTCGGCCGACAGCGGCTCGCCGTTCGCCCGGAACGCGATGAGGCAATCGTCTCGGCGGCAGTATTCGATCGGGACGTTGGAGGTGAAGCCGTACTCGCTGTGCGCGATGACGAACTTCGCCTCGGGCTTCGGCTCGGCGCGCTCGATGAGCGCGCGGAAGGGGATGCCGTCCCACTGCTGGTCGAGCCGCGACCACGTCGTCACGCAGTGCATGTCCGCCTTGACATCCGCGCGCAGCTGCCCGTCGAGCGCCTTGATCTCCTCCCAACTCCAGCGCAGCTCGTTCTCGACCGCTCCGAAGACCCGAAAGTCCCACGTCGCCGGGTTGAAGCTCGGGACCGGGCCGTAGTGCAGTACCGGCCACTTCTCGGTCAGGTACTGGCCGGGCGGCGTCCGCTCCGCCTTCTCGGGTGGCAGCTCGGCCTTCTTCGTGAAGAACTTCATTCGAGTCCCGCCGCGCGACGCAGCATCTTGAACGTGTAGATGCCCGTGTCGTGGCCGTCCGCCCACTCGGGCGTCAACCCGTACCGCCCCACGGCGTATACCTCCTTCAACGAAGTCTGCATCTCGCTGAACTTCGTGTCCGCGTTCACGTTCCCCCGGTAGGACCCTTCACCGGAGCAGTAGGCGCAGGGGCACGCCCGGCGAAAACGCTCCCAGTCATATTCCGAGACCGCGCCGTCGTCCCAGGTAACCCGGAAGATGCGCCGGTCGGGGACGATCTCCCAGTCGCTGGGCCGGTGGAATACGTCGGTGGATGTGCTCACCACTCGAAGAACCGGGCACGATCGAACGGCCAGAACCGGACGATGACCTTGCCGATGATGTTCGCCACGGGCTGGGTCCCGAACGTCCGCGAGTCCGACGATGCGAGCCGGTTGTCTCCCATCGCGAAGAACTCGCCCTCGGGCACCTTCAGCGGGTACTTGAGGGTCGTGTTCTGAGGCTGGGTGAGCCCGTGCGCCTCGGGGGTGTCCTCGAGCCTGTCGTTGACGTACAGCCTGCCGTCCCGGATATCGACGGTCTCGCCGGCTGTCCCAACGATGCGCTTCACGTACGGGATCGAGGAATCGAAGGTCGGCGTGAACACAACGATGTCGCCGTCACGCGGACGAGTCACGCGATAGTCCATCTTGCTGACAAGCACCCGGTCGCTCTGGAGGAGCGTCGTCTCCATGCTGCGCTGCCGTACCTCGGTGACCTGCACCACGAAGAGGTTCAGCACTACCGAGATGACGACCGCGAGGGCGAGCGCCTGGACGATCTCGAAGGCGCCGCGCCACGAGAACGGCTGTTCGCTCCGGGCTACGGGAGGGGCGGTCTCCGGATAGACCTCGGGGGTGGCCAACACACCCAGTGTCGCACGAGCCGACGCGGCCCCGAGCGGGATCGCGGGGCCTGTGAGTGGCGCGGCGATGCCACAAGGCCGTAGCCTCGCGCGGCAATGACTCGCGGTACGGAGCATCTCATCGCCGACCTTCTGGAGGAGGTCCCGATCTTCGCCGCGCTTCCGCAGGAGGACCGCATCGAGATCGCATCGCGGATGCGCCGGCGTCGCTTCGCCCGCGACGAGGTCGTCTTCCATCGCGAGGACCCGGCGGCGCATTTTTACGTGATCGCCGCAGGGACAGTGAAGATCGCCATCGAGGACGAGAATGGCCACGAAGTGGTCGTCGCCATCGAACGCGGCGGCGACGTCTTCGGCGAGCTGGCACTCTTCGATGACGCGCCCCGGTCGGCGACGGTGACGGCGGTGATGGAGACTGAGCTCCTGGCGCTATCGCGCGACGACTTCCTCGGTGTCCTGAGCCGCAATCCCGGAGCGATGCGCGAGATGCTCGGGCTCTTGGCGAGCACGGTCCGGCGCGCTTCGGGACGCATCGAGGATCTCGTCTTCCTCGACGTCCCAGGCCGCGTCGCGAAGTGCCTGCTCGACCTGATGCAGGCACGCGGCGACAAGGACGAGATCGACCTCACCCAGGACGACCTTGCGGCATTCGTCGGCGCGACGCGCGTGTCGGTGAACCGCGCGCTTGCCGACCTGGAGCAGCGCGGCGCCATCGTGATCGGCCGACGCCACATCGAGATCAAGGATCCCGCCTTGCTCCGCCAGCAGGTCCGCTATTGACGAGAGGAACCGGGATCGGAGCGGTCTCGCTCTCGTCGCGGGCCGCAGTGGTACCTATCGGATGCCTGTGGCGCGAGCCCGGTCCGGATCCCTGAGCGCCGTGCGTCGCTGTCCGGCTACCTCGGCCCACGCTCTGAGCGCGAGATCATTCCAGCTCGGGAAGCTCCACCGGGTCGCCTCGCGGGCGGCAGACCCCGCAGTGGAGCGCATCCTCGACCACGAGCGCGCGCAGGACCTCGTGGCGCTTGCCCCTGAACACGTCGATCACGAAGGGCTGGGTTCGCGCGTGCTCGCGGCACGTCCCGCGGCCACAGAAGCGGCAGGCCCCCAGCGCCGGGCGTTCGCAGGTCCAGCAGTCCAAATCACTCTCCCGCCACGGCCGACCCCAGGCCGGGGCCGACATAGTGCGCCGTGCGCGTCCGGAACTGCCCAACGGTCTCTCCCGACGCTCGCACGAGCGCGACGAAGTCCGCGCGGCCCAGTGCCTGGACTACCAGGTCGGTGATCCCTACGATCGTCGCGGTCCGCGGCTTTCCGAGAAGCAGAGCAAGCTCGCCGAACCCGTCGCCGGGCCCGATCCGGCGCAGTGGGGTGCCGTTCGCCAAGCGCACCTCGGCCGTTCCCTCGCGGATCACGTAGTAGCGGTCGCCCGGGTCGCCGGCGTTGAAGACCGGCTGTCCCGCCGCAAAGCGCATGGTCCGCAGACGTGCCGCGATGCGCGGCAGCTCCGCCGGGCCGAGCCCCCTGAAGAAGGGCAGTGAACGGAGGGTATTCCGCTCCTGCGCGGATGCGCGGATGCGCGCCGCAACTTCGAAGCGGTCGCGTACCCACCGGTTGAAATGCGCCCTGTCGAGCGACCAGAGCTCCACGGCCGTCGTTGCCCGCACGGTCGCGGAGCGCGGGCGGCTGTCGAGTAGCGCCAGCTCGCCGAAGCCATCGCCCGGCTTCAGTGTGCCGATCACCGTTCCTTCCGGTGAGAGCACTTCCAGCTCGCCCTGGCGGACGAGATAGAAGCGGTCTCCCGGCTCGCCGGCCGTCATCACGACGTCGCCGGCCTCGACATGCTGGTCGGCCAGCTGCGCTCCGACCGCGGCCAGCCCCGGACCAGGCAGCCCGCCGAGGAACGGAACGCGCTGAAGGATCCTCACGCGGTCGAGCAGCGCCTCGCTGCGGCGCCGCTGCGTGCGGGACGCTCGGATGCGCACCGCGGTGCGGCCGAGCCCGAGGAGCCGCATCGCGACGGCGACGAGGATCGGTCCGACGAACACGAGCAGTAGCAGCGCGAAGCCGATCGCGCCCGCGGGTCCGCCGCGGAGCAGCTCCTCGGCGAGAGCGGACACGCGCTGGTCCCAGATCAGGACCGAGAAACCGAGCGTGAGAAGCGAGATCACGATCGCGAGCACCCCGTAGATCGCGAGGCCTGCCTCCGCGGGCGTCCAGCGCTCGCGCCGGCGGACCTTCCGCGGCAGTCCGCCCCGCACGAAACCCAGGGCGCGCTGCCGCAGCAACGGTGCATCGAGGGCATCGACGAGAACGTGGTAACCGTCGAGATCGAGGATCGGCAGAAGGTTCAGCACGAACTGGAACACGAAGAGCGTCGCGGCCTTGAACGCGATCGCCCCGACCAGGGTGTCCGGCTGCGACGCGGCGAGCAGCGCGCACCCCGCGCCGACGCTGACGCCGCCTAGCGGCCCCGCGAGCGAGACGACGATGCGTTGCCGGCGGGTGGCAAGGACCATGTCGGTCGAATCGACGTACAGGCAAGGGAAGAGGTAGTAGATCGCGAGGCCCAGCCGGCGCACCCGCCGCTTGAAGTGCCGTATCGCGAGCGCGTGGCCGGCCTCATGGACCGATATCGACAGCACCTGGAGAAGGACGAGGGCGGCGAGGCCCAGGAGATAGCTGCCCTGGATGGTGAACAGCTGGTGCCGCGGTGAGGTGAACTCGCGGAACCAGACGACGAGCCCGGTCGCCGCGAAGAGCAGGAGCACCACCGCGCCGATCCGCGTGAACGCCAAGCGTCCGCCGGCGCGATAGACGAGGTCGACGACGGGCTCTGCGTTCGACCAGCTCGCGATGTTCCAGACGATCAGCTTCCGCAGGAGCAGCGAGGCGCGGACCAAAGGGTCGTGACGCGCTTTGTGCTGTCGGAGCCGCCGGTACACGTCGACTCGCGGATCGCCGAAGAAGCCATTGGCGGCGAGGGCCGCCGTCAGGCGTGCGAGCCGGTCGAGCGCGAAGTGACCGCGCCGCCCGAGGTACTCGACGAGGATGTCGGCGGTGGTCCTCCGGCCGTCCATGAGCTCGAAGAGCTCGGCGTCGGCCGGTTCGAGCTGCAGGTAGGTGCCCGCACCTTCCTCCCCCCGGGGATTCTTGAGGACCGTGTACGCGGTACCGTCCCGCTTGCGCAGGTCGGCCCGCTCGATGCCGGAGAGGGGGGCCGGAACGAGGGAGGAGTAGTCGAGCCGCGCGCCGATCGCCGCGTACACCCCGTCCACGCCGGCTGACTCTAGCGGCGGGCGCCCTCCCGGAGCGGGGTGGGCGACGTGCGGCGGTCGCCCGGCAACTCGTGTAGTAACCTTAAGTGCGACGATGGAAGAGGGAGCAGCCAACCGTCCAGCTGCGGGCGCCTCCGGCCCGCCTCCGCGCTGTCTGATCGTAGTGCACGAGCCCCTCCTCGCGAGGCTCGTGCATATGACGATGAACCACGGTCTGTACGAGAGGCGCATCGTCACCGTGATCGCGCAAGCCAAGGCGGCGATCGAGGCCTGGCAGCCCCACCTGATCCTGGTCGATCTCGAGCTCCACGACGGAGAGGATCCAACGGACCTCATCGGCCTTCGTCGGCGGCTGGGTGCTCGCTTCCCGATCATCGCCCTGTCGCGCCGCGCCGACATGCGCACGAAGCTCGCCGCGTTCGAGCTCGGCGTCGACGATCTGCTCACCGTGCCCTTCGCTCCCGAGGAGCTCGTGGCCCGGGCGCTTGCGGCCATCAGGCGCACCCAGGGCGTGACGGTGCCGTTCATTTCCAGCCTGAAGATCGGCGAGATAGAGATCGACCTGTTGGACCAGCAGGTGATCGCCGACGGTCACCAGATCCCGCTGACGCGCACGCAGCGGTCGCTGCTCTACGTCCTCGCCGCAGGGAGCGGCATGGTCATGTCGCGGGACCAGCTCCTCGAGTACATCTTCGGCGACGACGCTGTATTGATCGAGAGCAACGTGATCGATCGCCACGTCCGCGACCTCCGCTCGAAGCTCGGCGACGATCCCTACCACCCGCGGTACATCGAGACCGTCGCCGGAGCGGGCTATCGCTTCCTCGGCGCCAGGAGCGCTCCGCACCGGCCGAGCTCACCGACGGGTTCCTAGCACCGCCCGGCGCGACCCCGTGCCGCACAGACTCCCGCCTTGATGGAGGGCGCGTTGGGGCGGACCCTCGAGCCGCCGCGGTTCGTCGATGTGCTCGCGGCCCGCGGGCGGCTGCGGCCATATCTCGCGCCCACTCCCTTTCGCCTTTACCCGGCGCTCTCGGCGCTCGTGGGCGCGGAGATCTTCGTGAAGCACGAGAACCTCCAGCCGACCGGGGCCTTCAAGGTCCGCGGCGGCATCAATCTCGTCAGCGGTCTGAGCGCCCCCGAGCGCGGGGCAGGGCTCATCGCCGCTTCGACGGGCAACCACGGCCAGTCGATCGCGTATGCCGCGCGACTGTTCGGGGTAAAGGCCGTCATCTGCGCTCCACGCGGTGCGAACCCGACGAAGGTGGCCGCGATGCGAGAGCTCGGCGCCGAGGTCCTGCTGGACGGTGCCGACTTCGACGAAGCGCGTGGCCACGCGGAGCGCCTGGGACGGGAGCGCGGCCATCGCTACGTCCACTCGGGCGATGAGCCGCTGCTGATCGCCGGAGTCGCGACAGCCACCCTGGAGATGCTCGAGGAGGTGCCCGACCTGGACGCGATCCTCGTGCCGGTGGGCGGGGGGAGCGGTGCCGCCGGCGCGTGCGTCGCCGCCAAGGCCATCCGCGCTGGGATCCTCGTGATCGCGGTGCAAGCCGAGGCGGCCCCTGCCGCATACCGTTCGTGGCGCGAGCGGGCCCTGGTCACCGACGTCACGAACACGGCGGCGGAAGGCCTGGCCACGCGTGTCGGCTTCGATCTTCCGCAGCGCATCCTCCGGGAACACCTCGATGACTTCGTGCTCGTGCCGGAGGACGAGATCCGCTCCGCGACGCGCCAGATGATCGACGCCACGCGCACCCTCGTGGAGGCGGCGGCCGCGACCCCGCTCGCGGCGGCTCTGCGCCTGGGCGATCGCCTACGCGGATCGCGCGTGGGCCTCGTCTGCACCGGCGCGAACATCAGCCTCGCGCAGATGCGGGAACTCCTGAGCGGATCGGCCTAGATCGATCTCCAGCCGGGGCGTTCGGACTCGTCGGCAGGATACGGAACACGTCGATGAGCGCTGGACGCGCAAGCGATGCTCGCGAACGAGCAGCATGGAACGGCGTCCAGGTGCGATATCGTTCTAGCT
>JBBQVQ010000067.1:0-9128 GCA_038211425.1 Candidatus Limnocylindria bacterium
GGCCACGGCCTCAAGGACCGCGCGTAGGCGCGGATCACGGGTGTTGGCGAGCCGCAGATCGAGCGGGTCCATCCGGCGGACCGCGGCGATCTCGTCGAGGAGCGACTCGATCGCGAAGACGTTCTCGGCAGCGGCCAGCGAACGGAAAGACGCGGTGCGCAGCGGGGACGGCTCGATATGCAGCGTCACGGCGAGATGCGGGACGTCGTACGGCGGCACCGCGTTGCGCCCCGACGTGAACGGCGCCTGGCGTATGTCCAGCGAGCCGCTGTAGCCGTGCGCGTTGGTGTGCTCGTCGTAGCGCCAGGCGGTAAAGCGCCCCTGTGCATCGGTGCCCGCCTCGATGTCCAGCGCGCACGCCGGCCGCGCTGGCCCCTGCGCGAACTCTTCGTCGCGGGACCACTGCAGCAGGACAGGCCGTCCGCACCCCTTCGAGAGGCGCGCAGCCTCGACTGCGGCATCACCCAGGCTGTTCCGCCCGTACGTCCCGCTCGGCATGAGCGGGATCACCCGGACCGCGTCCGCCGGTAAGCCGAGCGTCCCCGAGATCTCGTCCCTCAGTGCGAACGGACGCTGTGTCCCCGCATAGACCGTCGCCTCGTCCGGGCGCACGTCGGCGACCGCGGCGCTGGGACCGATCGGGGCGTTCGAGATGTACGGCATCGAATAGATCGCGGCGACCCGCGTCGCGGAGCCTGCGAGGGCGGCCTCGACGCCGGCGTCCTCGGTGATGGGGATCGAGACGGTGTCGCCGTGCGGCGGGCCAGGCATGGTCCACTCGATCTCCAGCGCCTTGACTGCGGCGGCCGCCTGCGCCTGCCGCTCGGCGACTATCCCGACCAGGTCGCCGTCGCGCACGACGGCCACGACGCCGGGCATCGTGCGGGCCGCCCCATCGTCGACGCTCGTCGGACGCGCGCCGCGTACCGGCGGCCGCGCGATCGCGCCGCGCAACATGTGCTCGCGACGCACGTCCGCCACGAATCCCGCCCGTCCGGTGACGATGTCCACCGCGTCGATGCGGCGTGGCTCGTCCGCGAGAGGCGCGTCCGTAACAGCTACGTCGTCGGGGATCGGCCCCTCGAGCGGCCGGCCCTCGCCGATCAGCCTGCGGGCGAGGGTGGCCGCGCGGCGGAGGATCTCACCGTCTTGGGCGATCGAGCGGCTGCCGAACGTGCCCCTGTCGAATGGCACCCGCGCCGTGTCCCCGAGGACCACGTTGACGCGATCGACCGGTATACCAAGCTCCGCGGCGACGATCTTGGCGAACGCCGTGCGGATCCCCTGACCGAACTCGACCTTCCCCGAGAACACCGTGACCGTTCCATCGGGCTCGAGCCGGAGCCGCTTTTCGATGCGACCAGGCTCGTTCTCCAGTGCCATGACCTGCGCCACCCTGTCACGCTCGGCGGCATCGCGCCAACCGCGCTCGAGACAACGCGGAGGGTGTGCCAGACAGCTGCCCATCGCGGCCGCCGCGGGCGGGATCCCGCGAGCGGTCATTGACATATGCCGATATGGACATATATTGGCGTTGATGCCACGAGCCGCCACGACCTCTGACGCGTTCAACGCGGTCGCCGAGCCGCAGCGTCGGCGGATCCTCGTCCTTCTAAAAGGGCGCGAGCGTCCGGTCAACGAGCTCGCACGCGCCCTGCGGATCACGCAGCCGCGCACGTCGAAGCACCTGCGGGTGCTTCGCGAAGTGGGACTCGTGCGGGTCCGGGAGGCCGGGCAGCAGCGGCTCTACGGCCTCGACGCGCAGGGCCTTCAGCCGGTGCACGAGTGGGTCATCGGCTTCGAGCAGTACTGGAACGAGAACTTCGACCGGCTCAACGAGTACGTGAAGAAAATGCAACAGAAGGAGCAAGCAGATGGCAGCCCAAGCTAACAACGAGGCGGACCGAGAGATCGTCGTCTCGCGCATCATCGAGGGCCCCCGGAGAATCGTCTTCGACGCATTCACGAGCGCCACCCACCTCTCGCAGTGGTGTGCCCCGACGGGCGGCAAGATCACCACGCACGCGTTCGACTTCAAGTTGGGCGGAGTGTGGGACGCCACGATCCAGGGCCCCGACGGCAGCGAGTATCCGAACCACTTCGCGTGGAAGGACATCGCGCCGCCGGAACGCATCGTCTGGCTGTACGGGATGGGCAAGGATGACCCGCACCCGGTGAAGACCACCCTCACGCTCGCCGAGCGCGGCGCCACGACCGAGGCGACACTGCGATTGGTCTTCGGCAGCAAGGAAGAGCGCGACGAGAAAGTCGCGAAATACTACGCCGCCCAGGGGGCGCAGCAATCCCTCGACAGCCTCGCGTCGTACGTAGCCACGGCTGCCGCGGGCGGACGCCAGTAGGGAGCTACAAGCGCGCGAGCGCGCGCATGAAAGGAGGTGAGACTTATGAAGACAATGACATGCAAACAAATGGGTGGACCATGTGATGCCCCATTCCACGGAACTACGGCTGATGAGGTCATAAAAGCGGAAGATGGCCATTTGAAAGAAATGGTCGCAAGGGGTGATGAAACGCACAAAAGCGCTTTGAAGATGATGCAGGGTAGGTGGAAAAATCCCATATCAGGGATGGGGTGGTATATGAAAACAAGGAAGGCTTTTGCTGCTCTTCCCGAAGACTGATCGGTCATCAAGGCTCATTGACCGAACGGCTCGCGCCTTTCGTCGGGCGCGGCGCGGGCGAAGAGAGTCTAATCGACGAACGGAGCTTCAGCGCATCGACATCGCCAAAGATCTCTTCGGCAGCGCGCCCTTCGAGTCCTTCAACCAGCACGGAGCATTCGAGAAGCCGCGGACCCAGCACCGGATGCGCCAGATAGGCGACCGGTTCATTATCGAACCTGCAGCTCGTAGCCCATCACAGCGACGCGAGCGATGCTGATGGTCGGGCGGTGGTGCCGGGACCGGTAGTGAACACGGCGCTCGATGGACTGCTCATTCTGTTCCCAGCGACGTCGAAGATCTCGCCGTTGGCTGGGCTGGTCGTGATCGTGAAGGTATAGGTCGTGTTCGGGGCGAGCGCAGCGCTGAGCGCCGCCGTGAATGTCGTCGAGGCGAGAACATTAGGACACGTATCCGATAGCACCAAGATCGGCGCGCCGGTGGACGTGATGCTCAGGACGGCCGGACCGTGGAACGAGCCCGTGCAGTACACCGGCTCGGAGAAGGTGGCGGTGACGGTCGACGAGCCGGTGACGCCACTCGCGCTCACCAAGAGGGGCGCGATCGTGTCGGCAGCACCGGTGGTGAACGTTGCGCTGGCGGGACTGGTCATGAGGTTACCGGCAACGTCGCGGACCTGACCGGTGGCGGCCGAGGTCGTCAGACTGACGGTGTAAGCGGTGTTCGCCATAAGCGGAGCGCTCGTGGTCAGGGTGAACGTGGTGCCCGCCGTCGCCGCCGTGTTCGGGCAGACGATGGCGTTGACGGTGTTCGTCGTCGCGGGAACGGACGTGATCGTCGCAGTGGCAGCCGGGAAGGAGCCCGTGCAGTACACCGGCTCAGAGAAGGTCAGCGTGATCGTGCTCGAACCGGCGGCGCCGCTTGCGCTGACGAGGGTCGGAGCCGTCCCGTCGTATACGAAGGGCAGCGCGTTAGAGGCGGGCGCACCGGTGTTGGTGACGACCACGTTGGCGCTTCCCGCCGTCCCTGGGGGAGTGGTCAAGTCGAGCGTCGTCGCGCTGCAGGACGTGACCGTCGCCGATACTCCGCCGACGGTGACGGTCGGGACGGTCGGGGTGCAGATGAAACCGGTGCCCGTGATGGTCACCGACGTCCCGCCCGCTGTCGGCCCCGTGGTCGGGGTCATCGAGGTGAGGACCGCGGCCGCCGCGCCCGACGGGGCGGCCGAGAACGCGTCCTGGTAGTAGCCCCGCGGGTGGATCATCGCGCCGGTCGCTGCGAGCGACAGGTCGCCGTTGAAGCGAGCGTAGCCGCCGCCGGCGGGGGCCCTGACGCTGTACACGAAGAAACCCTGCTGGCCGGGACCGACGTAGCCTGTGCTCGTCGTTGCGTACGCCGTCGACGAGAGCCACGTGCCAGGGTTCCACGCCGCGTTTGGCGAGGCCACGTTGCACGTGAGCTTGTCGGCGAGGCAGACGGCGAGGTTCACCTGGGTCGCGGTCCCGGTGACCCAGCCCGTCGAGGCGGTGTTCGTGAAGATCGCGACGAACTGGCCGGTGGTGCCCGGCGCGAGGCTCAGGAAGGCGCTCTCACCGAAGTAGGCGGAGTCGTAACCCGTGACCGCCGCGGCCGGCTGCGCCGCAGATCCGAAGAAGCTCAGCGCGAGAGCCAACGCGGTGATCGCTGAAACGATGCGCTGCATGGTCCGTCCTTTTTTCGCTGTGTCAGTGATGTCGAAGTGCGCTGATCGCGTTGCGCCGATGAGCGCTGGATAGCTACTGGACGTTCGCGGCTCGCCTTCATCGCCGCGGGTGCGCTAGAAGGTGGCCGAGGGAATCGTGTCGACTGCCAAGCGTCCTCGAGCATGCAAGGTCGGATAGTGACCAAGCAGACCCTCATTTTTTAGCACAAGTATCGACTGTCGTCAAAGGTCGACGGACGCTCTGGAAAATGCGCGAGCAAGAGTCAGCGCTGCGTGAGACGCACGACGAGGTCACCGCGCGCGGTCGAGAGCGTCGCACAGCTCGCCTCGCCGTCGCGTCACTGGCTCAGTAGCCCGGAGGGTTCGAGCCCCCTGACCTCATCCTTGAAAGGGCGTCCCGGATAGTTCCACGCGCGTCCGCAGCAGTCCGTTCCTGCCACGTGGCGGGGCTTTCCATTCCACAGCGGTCCACCCTTGTCCGCAGCCGTTCATCCCAATGGCTGCCCAAACTCCGAGCGCGCGGTCGGCTGAGGGTGGCATTAGCTGGCGGCAGCCGACAGTAGGGTCGCGCTCAGTGTCGTCGGGTCGCGAGGACATAGCGGAAAGGAGTGGACCCAACCATGTGGTCATTCGTCGCCGGCGCGACGAGCCGCCACGACCCTGGTGATCCACCCAGGAATCGTGTCCACGCAGCCGGGCGCGTATTGCCGAAGAGCGGGTAGCTCTTGCGACCCCCCCGTGCGACATAGGAGCAGTCCATGATTCGCGCTCGGGAACACCATCACGGTCACATCGGCGTTGCCGCCGCGTCGCAGCGCTGTTCAAGGAGCGGAGCGTTCACCGCGGGAACGATGTTGCGGTCCCAGCTCCCCGAACAGCGCCAAGACCGGACAGCGGACCTTTCGAGCACCGGAATCGGATCGTGGTCGTTGATGAAGCGGAAGAACGACCAGACACAGCTCGATGCATCGCTTTCCGCCCCCGGCATACGAGAACGAAGTCGTCCCTGCGCCTTCCCTGACCTGCTGTTCGAACTCCGGCCTGTCCCCGCCCGTGCGCGCGTAGTCGTTCTTTCGCCGTTGGAAGCGAGTGCAGCAGCGATGTCCGATGCCGCGAATCCGTCAGCGCGCATCTCATGCTCGACTCGGATGAGCTCCTGCGGTTCGCCAGATACATGTCGGGGGTGACGGCCAGCGGAACTTGCAGAAAAGCGCCTATCCGACAGGCGAGCAGCAGGCTCCCCTTCACACCATGACCAGCTGGAACGCACGGGGCGCGCGGCCTTCTTCAAAGAACTCAGAATGACGACCACAAACGGATGCCATTCGATCTGATGCTGGCCAACAGCCGGGACCCGCTCCAAGCGCGGCGGTTCGAGCTGTTTGGCCTCGCAGCCCAGGTGTTCCGCCGGCACGGCTACCGCGGTGCGACGGTGAAGGCGCTCGCGTTCGCGTGCCACCTCAGCGCACCCACGCTCTACCACTACTTCCCATCGAAGCTGGCGCTTGCCACATACCACCTGACGCGGCCGCAGCTCACCTGGGGCACCGTCCCCCTCCGTCGAGCGGCGGAGCCGCTTGAGGATCTGCGTGATGCAGCCGACCTCGCGATCGCGGGCTGGCCCGATCACCAACTGTCGCTCGAGCTCGCGCGCGAAGCGGGTGTCGGGCTATCGCGCCGGAAACGCGGTGAGAGGTTCGCTGAAGGAGTGGCGTTCATCGGTCGTGCGGTGCTCGAGGTTGCGCCGGCGATCGGCCGAGAGCGTGCCGAGTCAGTCGCGCGCCACGTCCTGGCACTCCTCGTGGCACCGGCCACGACCGGCCTCGAGACCGACCCGGCAGAGGTGCGCGCACGCATTGTCGATGCGCTGCGCATGGAGCTCACGCCTGCCGGCGTCGATCCCGGGCGCTTCGCGCGCGTGATGGCCGCTGTGCCGCCGGCCGCGGGGCGATACACAGGCGTGGCCTAGAGCGCAAATCGAACAGAACCGCCTCCCGATTCGGTACGCGGCCGGATAGAGTGGCGCACAGTGCTTGTTGTCGCGGTGACGATCGCCTCGCTCGGCCTCGTCGCGCACAACCTCTTCTCGTTGCCGCTGCCGTTGCTCTCGCCTGACATTATTGGCCCGCTCGTCGTGTACGCCGGACTCCTCGTCTGGTATCGCCTGTCCCACGGCTCAGGCGCCGCGCGCGCAATGTTCCTGCTTTGGACCGTCGTGAGCCTCGCGTTGCCGCTCGCGATCTTGCCCTTCGTGTCAGATCAGACGCTCGGCCACTACCTGGCGCACGCGATCTATGCGCTCGCCCAGGTGCCACTGCTCTGGCTGCTGATCCGGCCGACACGCACGCTCGCGGTCGCGTGATGTCCATCTTCTCCTCGCGCCTGTTCTACGACGCGATGTATCGCATCCGCGCGCCCTGGGAGGGCGCCGCCCGTTCCGAATTAATCGGCCTGGTGGAGTCCGAACGGCTGCAACCATGCCGCACCATCGATCTCGGTTGCGGGTCGGGCGCGAACGCCATCTTCCTCGCGGAGCGTGGATTCGCTGTCGTCGGCGTCGATTTCTCGCCGGTTGCGATCCGCAAGGCGCAGCGCAAGGTCGGACCGCGCAGTGGCTCCGTCCGCTTCGTGCGTGCCGATCTCACCGCGCCCTCGCTCGGCGAGATGGAAGGTGAGTACGACTTCCTGGTCGACTACGGCACGCTCGATGACCTCACCGGCGACGCCCGTGCTGCGATGGTTCGCACGATCCACCGCGTCTCGACCTCCGGCGCGCGCTTTCTGCTGTGGTGTTTCTACGGTACCCACGATGAGCTGCCGCGCATCTCCTTTACCGGACCGTCGCGACTCACACCTCTCATTGCACCTGGCGAGGTGGAGCGCCTCTTCGGCTTGGCTTTCTCGATCGAACGGCTCCCCGAGCCGCGCCCGGGGAGCGGTACCGCGTGCTTCCTGATGACAAGGAGAGCGCAGTGAACACGCGGCGCGACCGCGCGCGATCGACCCACGGCGCGAAGCGGTCGCGATATGAGCGAGGCGGCCCGCGCAGCGCTCTTCAGCCACGAATCGCAGCGGCGCCTCGAGTTCGGTCCGAAGCGCGAACGAGGTAAGAACCGGAGACGGCGGCGTCGACGGCTACTTAAGCGGAGGTGGTCACGTGGACTGGGTCGTGTTCGGCGTGCAGTGGCTGCACATCCTGCTCGGGATCCTGTGGTTCGGGAACTCGCTCGTCCTGGCGGTGGTCATCATCCCCGCGCTCAACCACCTGCCGATCACCGCGCAGCGCGAGTTCGGCGCGTATCTGGGGGAGCGCGGGGAACAGGTGTTCCTCGTGGTCGGGCCGGCCGTCATCCTCCTCGGGATCATCCGTGGCACGCTGCTGGGTCCGATAAAAGGCGCCGACATCCTGTTCGGGTCGGCCTACGGGATCACCTGGCTCGTGGCCTTGGTCGCCGCGATCGCAACATATCTGTGGGGTCGGTACGCGATCGGGAGCGGGGTGCGCGCGATGAATGCCGCGCCCCTCAACAGCGATGGCACGGCGACGCCCGAGCTGGAAGCGAAGTTAAGCCGCGTCAAGGTGATCGCAACGCTCGAGCTGGTCGGCTTCCTCGTCGTCTTCACGTGCATGATTCTCATGCGCTTCGGCTTGTAGCCGAGGCAATTCTCGCACGAATTCGGTAGCGCCGGAGGGGATTCGAACCCCTGACCTCATCCTTGAAAGGGCGTCCCGGTCCACGCGCGTCCGCCGTAGTCCACCTCTTTCGTGTTTCGAGGCTCTCGATTCCACCGCCGTCCCCTCGTGTCCGCCGCTGTTCATCTCAATGGCTGCCCAGATGGCTGCACAAATGGGGCACCAACGGTGGGTTCACCGGCGAGAGGTACTCGCATGATTCGCCCGACCATCAACGGGCAGTATTCGACTCATGGGAACGGTGGCGTCGCGGACGATACGGTTGGCGAACGGGGTGAGGCTGTCGTACATCGATGAAGGGGAGCCCTCCGGACCCTTGGTCGTCCTGCTGGGCGGCCTCACGGACTCATGGCGAACATTCCAGCCGGTCATCCCCCACCTGAGAGCGTCCGTGCGCGCCATAGCAGTGTCCGCACGGGGGCACGGGGATTCCGACAAGCCCGAATCGGGCTACCGGACGGCGGACTTCGCGGCGGACCTGGCCCTATTCCTCGCGAGCCTCGAGCTGACGAAGGCAGTCATCGTCGGACATTCATCGGCAAGCTTCGTCGCGCGACGATTCGCGCTCGACAACCCGACGAGGACGGCCGGCGTCGTGCTCGAGAGCTCGCCGCTTACGCTCCGAGGAAACCCCACGCTCGAGAGGCTCGTCGCTGCGCTCGCGACGATGAGCGATCCAGTCGATCCGAAGTTCGTGAGTGACTTCGTCGCAGGCACAGTCAAGAGCGTCGATCCGAACCTCCAGGCCGAAATGGCTGCGGAGTCCGGAAGAGTGCCGCTCCACGTGTGGCGGCAGGCTTTCGAGGCGCTCCTACACGACGACGACACGGCGGAGCTTCCGGCAGTCGGCGCGCCGACCATCCTCATCTGGGGCGACCGGGACTCGCTGGTCCCGCGCGAGCATCAAGAGCGGCTCGCATCGCTCATTAGGAGATCACGCCTCGCCACTTACGCGGGCGTTGGTCATACCCCGCACTGGGAGGCGCCGGAACGTTTCGCCGCTGACCTCGTCGCGTTCGTCCGCAGTCTTCCGGGCTATTCGCTTGAAGCGGGCGAGCGCGACGGCGACACATAACACGTCCCGTTGCTC
>JBBQVQ010000068.1:0-8992 GCA_038211425.1 Candidatus Limnocylindria bacterium
CGTTGGAGATGATCTACTGATGACGACGCCCACCCCGACCATGACGGTGCGGCGACTGATGGGTCGGACCGCATACGCGAGCGGAATCGTCTCGGCCGTTGGTGTGGCGTTCCTGATCGCGATGTTCGCCTCGTTCGCGGCCGGTGCGAGGTCGCCCGGGCTGGTATTCGGCTGGATCAATGACGCCCTGGCCGTCGTCTGGGGCCTGCTGGCATTGCCGCTTCCGGTGGCGCTCCATGCTTTAGTTCGCCCGCGGGCGTCGGTCCTTAACGGGCTGGCGATGGTGGTCGGGATCGGCGCGATCGCGGCGATCATGATCCTTCAATCACTACTTGTCGTTGGAGCGCTGACATTCGAAGAGGAGATCGGGCCGGTCTCGATCGCCTTCCTCGTCCTCGCCCTATGGCTTGTTATGGCGGGCTACCTGGGGAGTTCGAGCGGAACTCTGCCCCACGGCGTCCGAATGGGTCTCATCGCCGCGACGTACGTCGGCTACCCGATCTGGTCCTTCTGGTTGGGCCGGCACCTCCTACGACCGGTCACGCAGCCCCACTGGCGCCACGGCGCTGGCCCCGAGCGGCACTTGCATCCGCAGGGCTGAGGATGGATGGACGCCTGACCGACCTGGATGCCCTTGTGACGTCCCGCAGGACCCCTCGCATCGACGATGCCCACGCACGTCGGGCCGGCTCCGCTTCAGAACATCCGATGTCCGCCGCCGACGAATAGCAGCTGGCCCGTCAGCCAGCGGGCTTGGTCTGAGGCGAGGAAGACGATCACGTCAGCGATGTCGTCGGGAAGGCCCACACGACGTAGTGGCGTGCCACGCTGCATGCCATCGACCATCTCCGGTGTGATCCATCCCGTGTCGGTGGGACCCGGCGAGACGATGTTCACCGTGATGCCCAGACGCCCGAGCTCCGACGCCGCGGCGCGCGAGTATGACTCCATCGCGTACTTGCTGGCACCGTAGGAGGCCTCGCCGGGAAATGACGCGGAACCGTCGGTGCTGACATTGATGACGCGACCCCAGGTCCTGCCGCGTGCGAGATGTCGATGGGCGTGCTCGGCCATCATCAAGGCGACCGCTCGCGTGTTCACCTCGAAGTTCCGAGAATAGGAGTCGGCGCTCAGTTGAGTCTTCGGGCGACCGGCCCAGTCGCGGGCATCGATTCCCGGATCGAAACTGTCGCGATCGGAGACCGCCGCATTGTTCACGACGATCTCGACCGGACCCAGGGCGGCCTCAGCACGATCAAAGAGCGCGGGAACGCTTGCGGGATCGGCCAGATCGATCTCCAAACAATCGGCGCGGCGCCCGGCCCCTCGGATGGCGCTCACGACCGGCGCGGCGTCCTGCGCGCGCTGAGCGCGCCCTGCGACATCGTCGGAGCGAAGGCGAAGGAACTGAATGAAAACGTCGCAGCCGGCCGCCGCGAGTCCCTGCGCCGCCGCGGCCCCGATGCCATGGTTCCCGCCTGTGACGAGCGCCACACGTCCACGAAGACCCGAGTCCTTCACGCAGTTGCACTCCCTTCTCGGAATCCGAGATCTTGGTCGCGCGGATAGGAGCGCGTTAGAAGACCCGGGTCCTTCACGCGGCTGCACTCCCTTCTCGGAATCCAAGATCTTGGTCGCGCGGATAAGAGCGCGTCACGCGATCGGCCGCGTTCGATGGGACTTGTGCAGTCGCTCCTGCTGCCGACGTTCATGAGCGTGCGCGCCTGCCACTCGAGAGGTGAGGCCTCCCGGTAGCTGCGCGAACGCGCGAAAAAGGGTCAACCAGCCCAAGAAAGCGAGCTCGCTGGGCCGCACGCACAGGTGAAGGTCCACGTGATCGACGAGCGCGCGCGCGACGGCGCGACCAAGAACGCGGTCGAGCGCGCGATCGACCGTGGGTTGCCACGCCGTGAAGCAGGCGGTCACGAAGTCCCGATAGAGCCGTCCCGACCGCTCTTCCACAAGGGGCGGTCCGCGCTTGCGGAGCCTGAACATCACAACGTCGACGCCAGGGGCGGGCGCGAAGTCCTGTGGGATGAATTCATGAACAACGGCGGGCGCGAACCAGGGCTTGAGCAGGAGCGCGGCGAGCGTCTCCTTCGGCTGTCCGCTAAATCGGCCCGCGGCCTCCTTCTGCATCACGAGGAAGGAATCCTCGGGCGGGAGCGTGGCGCGCGTCAGCTTCATCATGATCTCCGCGGTGACATCGAATGGGGGATTCGAGAAGACCTTGTAGGTCCTGCTCGGTAGCGGGCATTCGCTCAAGTCGGTGCAGCGAATGACGACATTTGTCCTGCCCGAAAGGCGCTGCCGGAGCACCCGGCAGAGGGCGTCATCCTTTTCGATGGCGATGACGTGCCGGCAACGCATCGCCAGCTGCTCGGTGATATTGCCCGTGCCGGCGCCGATCTCGACGACAAGATCGTCAGACGTCAGACGGGCATCGTCGACGAGACGGGCGGCATCGGCCGAATGCCTGAGGAAATTCTGGGTCCGCCACAGTTGGGAACGCTCGCGGTGAGCCATGGGTCGACCTCCGTGCGGGTTCTTGGAAAGGACGGCACGCCACGACAGCGATACCGATGCGGAACCCGCGAGGCCGTTGGAATAAGGCGCGCACGCTCGCGCTACATAAGCGGACCGCACGACGAGCGAGAATGGGCCCGGAGGGCTCCGCTCAGGCTCGAGTTCGGCTCGTTATTCCCATGCCGGGATGCTAGATCAAGGTCTCAGGCGTCGTCCACCGTCGGGGGGCTCTCGTTAGATCCCCGCTGCCTTAACCGGACGCTGATCGCGGCCAGACGATCTCGCCGTCGTTCCACTCAGGATCGGCTTCGAGGAGCTCGCGCATGGCCTTGTAGCGTTCGTCCTGCTTCGGGTCGCCCGCATTGGCGTGGTAGCTCTTCTTGTCTTCGAAGGCCACCACGAGGTAGATCTCGTTCGGGTCACGGTCCATGCGATACACCACGGTCGAAACGAATCCCGGGACCTTGACCTGCTCGTACTGCGCCATGTCCTGTTCCAGCTTCGCCTGCATCCCAGGCTTGACCCGGAGTCGCGCCACGGTCCCATACATCGAAACCACTCCCTTCGCGAACGCGCGCACCGGCGCGTCCGCGCGATGGAGCGTAGCGCGCTCGGGGGTTCGGCCGCCGCACGATCGTCAGACGATCTCGACCGCCGGCAGGACGGAGTCGAGCAGCGGCGAGAGGATCCCGGCAAAGCTCATCGTCAGCTCGTCGCGTGCCCGGGTCATCGCGACGTAGAGTCTCGAACCGCGCAGGATCAGCTCATCGAGGTCCGTGTCTTCGGTCCCGATCGCGCTGCTGCCCAGGCTGGGAAGAAGGACCCACTTGAACTCGAGGCCCTTCGCCCGGTTGTAGGTGCCGACTTTGATGCCGGGCTCAGGCCTTCCCACGTATCCGCGCAAGTCGCACACCGAGAATCCGCGCGCCGCGAGGGCCGCGCGCCATTCGTCCGCGAGCGAGTTTGTCGGAAGAGCACGGCGCTCGCCTCGGGCTCGACCTCGGAGGCTCCGAGCTCGCCGGCGACCCAGTCGCGCTCTGCTTCTCGGTCGTCTGCCTCATGCAGCCTCGCTCGCCGGCCGTGGCGCATCGTCCGCATGGCGGTGGACCGCACACCGTCCTCGCCGAAGTCTTCGGTCGATAGGTACCGGCCAGCGCCCCGGCCGCGGTCATGATCTCGTCCGTGGACCGGTAGCACTCATTCAACATGACGCTGCGCCCGCGGACTTCAAGGCCGATGTCGCTCGCGCGCCAGCCACCCGAATAGATCCGCTGGCCGTTGTCGCCGACGAGCAGGATCCGCCCCGACCTCCCGCCGCGGAGGAGCCCCACCAAGAGGCGTATCCCGGCCTCGGTGAGGTCCTGAGCCTCATCCACGACGATCGCCTCGTAGAGCTCGCCGGCGGGCTCGTCGCACAGGGCCGCGTGTGCTCGCGCGAGCTGTCCGGTCCAGTCGACCACGACCGGATCGGCGGTGGCGCATGCGTCCCGGTACTCCTCGTACACGCTCCAGACAAGCCTGCGCTCCGATTCCCTCATGGGTATCTGTCGTCCGTGGCGCTGCAGAGCGAGATAATCGGCGGGCCGCTCGACGAGGCGGCCCTCGATCACCCGGGTGACCTCCTGCCACAGGTATCCCGCGCCGAACCCGGCCGCCCTGAGCGCGTCCCCGCGCTCGGGATCGGACCGCAGGCGCTGGTAAAACCGCCTGCGCGCGGAATCCTCGTCGACGCGCACGTCACGGCCGCGCTCGGCGAGGACCGTCGCGGCGAGCTCGTGGATCGAGTGGAACGCCGCGCGCTCCTTCAAGTCGGGCGCCAGGCGCTCGAAGAGCCCGGCGAGGACGTCCGGGACGGTGTTGACGAAGCTCGTCATCAGGACCCCGCCGCTCCCGTCCGTCTGCCCCGCGTAACGGGCGGCGCGATGAAGGCCGACCACGCTCTTGCCGGTCCCGGGGCCGCCGCTGACGCGCGCGGGCCCGGCGTCGTCGCGATCCGATGCGCGCCGCTGGAGGGGCGAGAGGAAGATCATCCAGTCCTCGATCGTCCCGTCGATGTAACCCTTGAGCGTGCCGAACACGTCGCCCGCGAGGAGGTCGGACAGCTCCACCTCGCGCTCAACGATCTGGGGCAGCGACACGACCTCTTCGAAGAGCGCAGGCGCCTGCTGTGGCTGTACCCGGACCCGCCGCGGCTCTGGCTGAACTCCGGCGTGCGGCACGTCGAGCCGCTCTTCGTACTGCTTCAGCGTCGCCCGTTCGCCCCAGCGCTCGGTGGCGTCGTGGTTGCCGACGTTCTCGAAAGACGTAGTCACCCTCGAGCGCGGCGACGATCCGGTACTGGTCGTCGACGTCCATCAGATGGAAGCGCCGATCGGGATTGCCCCTGAGGCGGCGCGTCTGTAGGGGCGGATGGCGCGGTCCGTGGTCGTGGATCATGCCGACCGCCTCGTTCACTTTCTTGGCGATCGGGCCGGGCATCGCAAGGGTCGCTTCGAAGAAGCGGCGATTTCCGCGCACAACGGGACGTCGCGACGCGGTCGGTCTTGCGGCCTCGATGGCGCCCGACGTGCTGATGCGACAGAGGATATGCGGCGCGCGGGGCCCTCGGTGGTCTCGCGACATCAGGCGGGATACGTCTGGTTCGGTGCCGAGGTCGCGGTCAGTCGCGCCTCTGCGGACGGGGCGGTGCCGGCGCTACTTGAATGTGGCCGCCTCGCCCATGGCGATGGTGTGGATCCGCGCGCTCGCGACCTCGGGGATCGCCTGCTCCCACGCGGCCTCCCTCGGCCGCTTCGAACGGCGCCATGCGCGCACGACGTGCACTCGCGTCAGGCCGTACACACCGGCCGAGAGCGTGACAACGCCGCCGAGGAAGAGCGCGGCTTGTATACCAAAGAGCGAGCCGAGCATGCCGAGACCAAGCTGGCCGGCTGGCATCACCCCGATGAAGAGGATCCCCCAAAGGCTCATGACCCGGCCACGATATTCATCCGACGTCGTCGCCTGAAGCATGTTGTTGCCCATCCCCGCGGTGACGGTCCCGGTGAGACCGGTCGCGAACACGAAGAAGAGCGCGACGACGGGTTGCGGCGAAATGGCGAACAGCGCGAGCGCCAGACCGTTCGCCGCGGCTGCGGAGACGAATACGGTGCCCAGCGAGCGCACGCGACCGACCTTCATCACCACCACCGCTCCCACGAGCGAGCCGAGCCCCATCGCGGAAAGCAGGATCGAAAGCCAGTTGACGCCGTACAGCGTTGACTCCCCGGCCACGGCCGGGAGGAGTCCGTTGGCCGGACCGGCCGCGATGAACACTGTGGCCGCGAGAGTGAGGATCCACACGAGCGCGGGGTTGCGGCGGGTGTAGCGCGCGCCCTCGACGACGCTCGCCAGGAGCGAGTGCGACGGCCGCGCGACAGCGGGCGCCAGCGGGCGCATCGCCAGTAGCGCGAAGATGATCGTCGCGAAGCTGAGCGCGTTCACCGCCAGGAGGCCGGGAATGCCGACCGGTATGTATAGAAGGCCCGCGATGAGCGGACCGATGATGGAGGCGCCGTTGAACGCCGCGGACTGGAGACCGATGGCGCTCGGGAGGAGCGTGACCGGGACGATGCGCGGGATCATCGACTGGCGCGCGGGGTTGTCGAACGCGAACGTCGCGGACTGAACGACCCCAGCGGCGAGCACGATCCAGATGGACACGGCGCCGAGGTAGGTCGCGATAGCGAGGGCAGCTGCATTCAGCGCCATCGTGCTCTGGGTGATCAGGAGGAGCTTCCGCCGGTCGACGCGGTCCGCGAGTGCCCCGGCCACGAGCGTCAGGGCCAGCCCGGGCACCGCGCGGCCGAGACCGACCAAGCCCAGGTAGAAGGGAGCGAGCTCGGGTTTCCCCTCCCGGGCGGCGAGCTGGACAACGAGGATCCCCATCGCGAAGATCTGCATCCAGGAGCCGATGCTGGAGACGGCGAGGCCCGTCAGGAAAAGGCGGAACTCGCGAAAACGTAGTGCGTCGAGCAGAGCCGTGGACCTCCGTGAATTGTGCTCAGTATCGGCGGAGATCGCCCGAATGTCTGTGACCTAGGTCACCATGACGAACGGCTCCGTGCGGCGAGAGCATCCGGATCGATGAGCACGATACCGGCGCGAGTGACGCGCACGATACGTTCAGCCCGCAGATCGCGAAGCGCACGCGCCACGACCTCGCGCACAGAACCGACAAGGTCCGCCAGCTCCTGCTGACTCACGCGTGCGATCAGCGGTGCCCCCGGACCCTGCTGCGTCGCCGCGATCTCGAGGAGATGCCGCGCGACTCGCTGCGGGACCGAGGCGAACGCGATGTCGGCGAGCTCACCCCATAGGGAGAACACCGTGCGGGCGAGTTCCTCTACCAGCGCCCACGCGACGCCGGGGTCCTGACGCCCGAGCGAACGAAATTGATCGACATCGAGCTTCAGACGCTTCGAATCGGTCAGCGCCTGCGTGTGCAGTGGCGCGGGACCGCCCGCTGCGCTGACCACACCGAGAACGTCGCCTGAGCGCGCGTAGCGGATCGTGACCTGCCGACCATCCGCCTCCGCGATGTATACGCGAAAGAGGCCCTGCACGACGAGCGAGGCACCCGGATCGTCGTCCGGCCGGTACGTGTGCGCGCCGGAGTGCACGTCCTCGAGCACCGCGCCTTTGAGCAGGTCACTGGCAGCATCCGGCGGGAGGGTTGCGAGGAAGCTGCGTGCGATGGCGATCTTGACGAGGTCCTCAACGATCGAGAAAGCGTACCGCGCAAGGAAGTATGGGCCGCGTGGGATGGCAGAACGGCGTCGGCCAGCCTTTGGGTCAAACGCGGGCACCATAAGGACAAGAACGCACTGGGAATGGACAAATTCATGAAATTCCTTCTGGTTGGCGCTGCACTCATTGCGACTGTTTCGCTTGCGTGGACGGTGACGTCCGACCGAACCGCGACCACCACGGTCGCGCGACCCAGCTCGAGCTCGTTCAAACCTCCCACCGCTGGCAACCTGGTCCGCCTTGCGACCGTAACGACCATCCAAACGGGTGGGTTGCTCGACACCCTGATCGCGGAGTTCCAGAAGAAGACCGAGTATCGCGTCGAGGTCTACGCGGGCGAGGATGTGTACGTTCAAGCCCGCGCCGGAAAAGCGGACGTGGTGTTCTCCCACTTCGGGCACAGGGACGCGCAGGCGTTCCTCCAAGACGGCCTCGGGGAATGGCCACAAACGGTCTTGTCCAATTCCATCGGGTTCATCGTTCCCCCCGCTGACCCCGCCAGGGTCGCTACCGCGAATGACCCGGTGGAGGCCTTCGAGCGCATCGCGCAGAGCAAGTCCCCGTTCGTGGTCAACAGGATCGAAGGCCTCGAGTACTTGGCGGACACTTTGTGGAACGCGGCCGGCAAGCCAGATAAGGCAGGTTGGTATGTCGATAGCGGTCTTCAAATGAAAGACGCCATGAACGCGGCGGCGAAGATGAACGGATACTCACTCTGGGGCGCGAGTCCGTTCCTGGAATACGAGCGGGAAAGCAAGTCGGGGCTGAAACCGGTGGTGCTGGACGACTCGTTGATGCAGCGCTTGATGGTGTCCGTAGCCGTCAATCCGGCGAAGCTGCCCGGCGTGAATACGGAAGGCGCGAAGGCGTTCCAGGCATACCTGCTCGACCCCGCGACGCAGGCGAAGATCCGGGCGTTCCGCGTTCCGGGTGTCTCGCAGCCGCTCTTCTGGCCGCAAGGCCGAACGAACGCTTCCTCAGTCCTGCCGAAGAAGTAGTCCATCCGACGCGTCGGGTAGACGGTGGTCGCGGAGGACGAGAAGCGGAGGCCGTCCCGCGACCGGCTGGATCGATTGAGGACATTTGGCCCCGGCTCGAGGGCAGAACGGCACTGGCGACCTAAGCGGGAAAGGTAGGACAGTTGTTGCGCGATGAATAAGGAGGCTACAAATGATGAACTGGGGTTACGAGATGAACGGCTGGATGGGCGGCTGGATGTGGATCGGGCTGGTCCTCATCGTCGCATTCCTGATCGTTGGCATGATCGCGGTGGTCCGTGGTTCCTCAGCTGGGACGGCGCGCCTGGCCGGCGACCCGCTGGCGATCGCTGCGCGCCGCTTGGCTCGGAGCGAAATCAGCAAGGACGAGTACGAGGCGCTTCGCTCCACACTGTCCCGGTAGGGCGATGACCGGCATTCGGACCGGCCGGGTCGCATCAACTTTCCGGGATTGACCCCTCACCACGGTGCGCCCGGGGGATGACGCGCAAAATGCGCGATCTGCGAGTCCCCCGTCATTCGCCCGCCGGTCCCGTCCCGACGACGCCCGGCGGCTTGCGCCGAGCGTCGCCTGGTCGCGAGGTCCTGTTCTGACCTTTAGCGGACGCCCGCGAGCTCGGGCTGCTTCTGGGCGGTCTCGGGCATCGGGACCACGCCGAGCTGCTGCATCAGGCCGAGCT
>JBBQVQ010000069.1:0-8784 GCA_038211425.1 Candidatus Limnocylindria bacterium
TCGTCGCGCGGTGGGATCGTCTCGCGCCGCCTGGAGCGGCCTGGAGGGTCGTCGTGGCGCTCATGCTCCGTGAGGCCGAAGGGCCGGCGGTCGCGATGTTCGAGGTCGTGGTGCGGTCCCCCGCACTCGCCGAATGAGCCAGCGGATCCTGCTCGGTGTGGCGCTCGCGGCCGGCGTCCTCGCCGGCGGCCTGTACTACGCCGGGTCGCAGCGCGTCGCCGTGCTCGTCGCAGCGCGTGACATCGATGCGATCCATCCGCTCGCGCCGGAGGACCTGTCGCTGCGCGAGCTGCCGCCGGACGCGCTTCCGGAGGGCGCTCTGGGCGATGCGGATCGTGCCGTCGGGCGGATGGCGCGCGCGCCGCTGGTGCGGGGACAGTTCGTGCTGGCCGCGGCTCTGACCGATCAAGGCGCCGCCTTCCGCACGGGCCTCACCGTGCCGCACGGGTGGCGAGCCGTGGCGGTGCCGGTCGCCCCTGCCCAGGCCCTTGGGGGCGCGCTGTTGCCCGGGGGCCTGGTCGACGTGATCGCGGTGCCCGTCCTCGGTCGCGCGCCCGCCGGCCGCGTCACTGAGATCGTCGCCAGCGGCGCACAGGTACTCGACGTGCGGGCGGAGTCGGGCGCCGCGCTCGTCGAGACTCCAGCAGCCAGGAGCGGGCCGCAGGCGGTGGAACGGCTCGGGGCGATCGTGGTCGCGATCCCCGTGGCCGAGGAGCTGCGCATCGCCGACCGTATCGCGACGAGCACGTTCGTCGTGGCGCTCGTCGCCAGGTGAGCGTGCTGAGGCTCGAGGCGATCGCGGCCCGCGACGTGGATCGCGCGCTCGCGGCGGCGGGTCCCCTCGTCCTGTGGCGGGACGGCGGCGGAACCTTCGCCGAGGTGGCGCAGGAAGACGAGTCGACACTCTCGCGCTCGCTCGCCTTTGCGGGGGTGCGCGCGACGCATGTCGACGTTCCGCCGCCTGCCGCCCCTGCCCTGACGCAGGCGATCGGAATCACCCTCGCGCCGCTCTCCCCGCCTGCCGCGCTCGACATGGTGCGTGTGCGCCCGTTGGACCTCGGAGAGGCCACCGCGAGGCTATTGCGGCGGCGCATCGGCCGGCGCGCCGGACCGCGGCAGCGCGATCGCTGCCTCGCGATCCTTCGCGGCCAGGATCGCATGATCGGCTGGCAACGACGCGCCTGGGCCCCCGTCGTGGCCCTGCGAGATGAGCGGTTTCGGGCGGTCCTCCGTCCGGTCCTGTTCGACCAGGGAGCGACGCCGCCAGAGCGCCTGGTCTTCGCCGCCGAGGGCGAGATCGCGCGATGGGCCTTCCCTTGAGATCGCCCAACGTACGCGCGTGGCTGGATGCGTCGCCCATCTCGCGCATCGCGCTCGCGGTCATGCGCGATGCCACGGGGCAGGAGGCTCCGCTCGAGGTCCTTGC
This sequence comes from Candidatus Limnocylindria bacterium, assembly GCA_038211425.1. Classification (GTDB taxonomy): domain Bacteria; phylum Chloroflexota; class Limnocylindria; order P2-11E; family P2-11E; genus JALYKU01. The sequence goes on from JBBQVQ010000069.1 coordinate 1,427, forward strand.
GCCGGCCGCTCCAGCGGCGCTGCGATCGGGGGCGCGCGTCGCGTTCTGGTCGCTCACCGCGGGAGTCGGCGCGTCCACCACGGCCGCTCTCGTCGCGCAGCGCTCCGCGGCCGCCCGCGCGGCGCCGCTGCTGATCGATCTGGACCGCTGGGCGCCGTCACTCGCCCTGCGCGCGCGAATCGACGGCGCCACGGTGTGCGATGCGCTGCTGCGGCCCGGACGAGAGCCGGAGCTGCTGTCGAGGTGGTCCGAGGTCTCGTTCCTGCCCGGCTCGGCCGACCTTCACCGGGCGTTCGCAGGCGAGCGCGTTCTCGAGCTCGTGGAGCGAACAGCTGCCTCGCGCCCGGTGGTCCTGGACCTGGGCGCGGGAGCCGATGCCCTCGATCTCCCGATCCTCGCCTCCCTGAGCCGGCTTTGCGTCGTGGTCGGACCGCGCGTCGCCCAGCTCGAAGCCGCGTTCGCGGCGGTCCCGCTCCTGCGCGAGGTGCCATGCCCGGTCGCCCTCGTCCTCGTCGGTGCGCCCCCGCGGGACGCCGATGCGATCGCCAGCCGCCTGCCGTGGCGGTCGATCGCGTCCATCCCCCACGATCCCTTCCTCGCCGACGATCGCTTCGCGGCGCGCGCTCCGACGATGCGCGCGGTCGACACGCTGATCCGCGGTCTGCGATGACGCTCGACCGCGCTGCGCCGGTGAACGACCCTCTTCTCGTCGCGCGGGTCCGCAACGAGGTCGCGGGAAGCCTTGGACCGGCCGCGCTTCTGGCGTTGTACGCCGACCCGCGGCGCCGTGCGCTCCTGCGCGAGCGCGTGCGCGGCGCCGCGGGACGCCCACTCGACATCGACGCCGCCGAAGCGCTCTGCGCCGAACTCTTCGGCTTCGGGCCGCTGCAGCCGCTGCTCGACGACCCATCGGTGACCGACGTGCTCGTGAACGGCGCGACCGAGGTGTTCGTGGAACGCGGCGGCCGACTCGCGCGCGCGAACGTGAGGTTCCGCGACGTGTCCGAGCTGGCCGACCTCGTGTACCGGATCGCGGCGAGCGTCGGGCGCGAGCTGACCGTCGAGCAGCCGTTCGTCGACGCCAGGATGAGCGACGGAAGCCGCGCCAATGTCGTCATCGAGCCCGTAGGGGGACCAACGCTCTGCATCCGCAAGTTCAGCCGGGTCTCGATCCCGCTCGATGGGCCCGCTCCATCGTGGACGAGCGACGGTCTCGCGGCATCCGCCGCCGATCTTCTGCGAGCGGCGATCGCCCGGCGGGCGAACATCGTCGTCAGCGGCGCCACTGGTGCAGGGAAAAGCACGCTGCTGCGATCGCTCGCCGCGAGCATCGCTCCAGATGAGCGGCTGGTGGTCATCGAGGACACGAACGAGCTCGTCCTTCCGCATCCACACGCCGTCCATCTCGAGTGCGTCCCGGGTCGCGATGGCGCTGGGGTCCGCGTCGCGGACCTCGTGACCAACGCGCTCCGCATGCGGCCCGACCGGATCATCGTCGGCGAGGTCCGCTCGCCGCGGGAGGCGTCGGCGCTGCTCGAGGCGCTGAGCACAGGTCACGACGGCTCTCTCACCACGCTCCACGCCGGGTCGTCGTTCGACGCGCTCGGGCGGCTCGAGCTCCTGCTGTCGCGAGCGGGTGAACTCGGGGGTGAGGCGATCGCACGCCACGTTTCCCGAGCGATCGACATCGTCGTCCACGTCTCCCGAAGCCGGGACGGCCGCCGTCGCGTGCGCGAGATCGCGGGTGTCGATGACGCCGGGCCGACCCTTCTATGGCGGGAGGGCCAGGAGCAGGCCACTCCGCCGATCGGCCGTCTGGGCGCACGGCTCGCGTGAGCCACGCCCAGCTCGGCGTGGCGGCCGCGGCTCTGTGCGCGCTTTGCCTCGCACTCCTGCCGCTCGCGGCGCGTGGTGTGCGCTGGGCGAACGTTGGCCATCCCGAGGGCGCGGTCGTGCGCGATGCCGGATGGCGCTGGTCGCTGGGCCGCTGGGAGCTGATGCGCTGGGGTCTTGGAGCGATCGCGCTCGTCGGCGCGTCGCTCGCATCTGCGCCGGCCGCCCCCATCGCGACCGCCACGCTCGTGATCCCGAGCCTCGTCGTGCGGTGGCGCGCCGAGTCAGCGCGTGACCGGGCAGCCCGTGCGACGACGCGCCTGGTCCAAGGGACGCATGCCGGGGTGCGGTCGGGCATCGCTCTTCCGACGGCCCTTCGCCGCGCGACCGATGCCTGCGCGGATGGCATCGCCCGCGCTCCGTTCGCGATGGCACTCGACGCATTCCGACTCGGCGCGCCGCTGGAGGCCGCGCTCCGGGAGGTGGCCGCCACCGTGCCCGACCGGCGTGCTCGGATGAGCCTCGACACGGTGGCGCTCGCCGTCGCCGAGCGTCTCCCGCTGGAGCGCGTGGCGGCGCTCCTGGGCTCGGTCTCGGATCGGCTCGCCTTCGAAGAGGCCCTGGAAGCGGAGGTCAGGGCACGCGCGGGAGGCGCTCGCACGCAGGTACGCCTCCTCGCCGCGATCGTCCCCGCGATGGCGGCGTACCTTGCGGTGACCACCCCGACGCTCGGAGCCACGCTCGGCGGTCCGCTCGGCCGGACGGTCCTTATTCCTGCCGCCCTGTTCTTCGAAGTCGCGGGGATCATGCTGAGCCGGCGATTCGTACGCGACGTGCTGCGGTGACCATTGTCGGGTCACTTCTGGCCGCGCTCGCCGCGGTGGCGCTGGGGTGCGCGTTGAAACGCCCATCGCCTGTAGCCCGCCGCCTTGCTTTGTTCCCGCGCGGCCTCGCTGCGCCGCGCCTGTTTCGGTGGCGCCCGGTCGCATCTCGCGACCTGGCGCATTCCGGCCTCGCGTGGTCCGCCGAAACGCTGCTCGCCGCGAAGGCCGTCGGAGCGGCGTCCGCTGCCGTCCTCGCCGGTGCGGCGACCCAGGCGCTCGCCCTGGGACCTCTGGTCCCGATCCTCGCCGCGTACTGCGGGTTCATCGGGCCATCGATCCTCGTCGAGCGGCGTGCGTCTGCCCGGCGCGCGGCCGCGGAGGGCGCGGTCGCGTCCCTGGTCGAGCGGACCGAGGCGCTCGTGGCGGCGGGCCGCCCGGCAGCCACAGCGCTCGCCTCAATCTCACTCCGGCCTACCGGCGTGACGCTCTTGGACACGGCCTTATCCCTCGCGGCCAGCGACTACGCCCTTGGTGCGCCGTTGTTCCGTTCCCTGGCCGTACGCTCGGACGACGCGGGGCTGCCGACGTTGGCGGCGCTCGCCCGTGAGCTCGATCGCTCCCGCGACCTTGCTCGCGGCTCGCTCGCCGCTATCGTCCTGGTGCGGGATCGCCTTCGGGCCGCCGAGCGTAATCGTGCGCTCGAGGCCGCATCAGGCGTCGAAGGCCGGCTGATGCTCGTCCTGGTGCTCTGCTACCTGCCAGCATTGATGCTGCTGGTCGTCGTACCGCTGCTGCTCGGACTGCTCGATGGCCTCTTCGTATGACCTGAGTCGGTCGCAGGGCTCGATACACTGATGGCACGACTAAGGGCGCGCTGAGCGCGCCGCAAGGAAGTGACCCATGCCTTTCGGCATCGGCGGTGGAGAGCTCGTCTTCGCGCTCGTGATCGTGCTGATCGTCTTCGGCGCGGGCAAGCTCCCGGAGGTCTTTGGCCAGCTCGGCAAGGGCGTGCGGACTTTCCGGGATGAGTCGACCGCAGCCGGCTCGCCGTCTACCGGCGACACAAGTCCTGTCACCGCAGTGAGCACCGCGACGTCCGACGCGACGAAGCACTGCACCGGCTGCGGCCGGTCGATGGCGAGTGACGCCAAGTTCTGCGGCAACTGCGGGACGCCGGCCGCCGCCGCCTGACGGTACCGGCGATCGCCTTCGTCGGTCGCCACAACAGCGGGAAGACAACGTTCCTGATGGCGCTGCTGCCTGAGCTGCGTGATCGGGGCCTGCGCCTCGGATACCTGAAGCACGCGCACGCCGGATTCGATATCGATCGTCCCGGCAAGGACAGCTATCGGGCGCGGCGCAGCGGAGTCGTGCAGACGATCATCGCGGGCGGCGGCCAAACGGCGGTCATGGACGACCACGGGGCGGAGGAGGAGTTCGCACGCGTCGTCGAGCGCTACGTCCGGGCGGATCTCGACCTGCTCGTGGTCGAGGGATTCAAGCGCGAACCTCTCCCGAAGATAGAGGTCGCACGGTCCGCGCTGTCCACCGAGATCGTGTGCGCGGCCGACCCCCGGCTCCTCGCAGTCGTCGCCGACTTCTCGCCGCCGGGCGCGCCGCGCCACTTCGCGCCAAGCGAGGCTGCGGAGGTGGCGGACTTCGTCATGTCGGAGCTGCTCTCGCGTTGACGATCTCTGCGGCGATCATGGCCGGCGGCAAGAGCCGCCGGATGGGGCGCGACAAGGCGTGGCTCGACCTTGGCGATGGGATCCCGATCGTGCGCCGAGTCGTGGCCGTGCTCGCTGGTGTTGCGGATGAGGTCTTCGTCGTCGCGAACGATCCGGCCTACGACGCGCTCGGCCTGCGAGTGGTGCGGGACCGATACCCCGACGGCGGCGCGCTCGGCGGGATCGCGACCGCCGTCGCCGCGGCGGCGGGCGAGGTGGTCCTGGCGGCGGCGTGCGACATGCCCTTCCTCTCGGCGCCGGTCTGGCAGCTCATCGTCCGGCTCGCTCCGGACAACGACGTCGTGGTGCCACGGGTCGCCGGCGAATTCGAGACGCTGCACGCGGCCTACGCGAAGTCGTGCCTTCCGGCGATGGTTTCGGCCCTCACCACCCGCCGCCTGCGGGTGATCTCCTTCTTCCCCGACGTGCGCGTGCGGGAGGTGGGGGAGGACGAGCTCCGTATGGCGGATCCGGGGCTGCGGTCGTTCACCAACGTGAACACCCCCGAGGAGCTGGAGGCGGCCAGGTGGCTGGTCGCGAGGTGAAACGCCGCTACGTCGCGACGGTCCTCCGGCGCGGGCGGCCCGCTTCCGTCGCTCGATGGCGCGTCAGGTCGCAGTGCGCGCGTGCGCTCCAATCGTCGGGATCGTCCTCCCGGCAGTCGTACGCCCGGCAGTGGTCGGGCCGCCGGTCGTAGACCGTGCAGCGGTGTCCCTCTACGTCGTACGCCTGGCATTCGAACATGGGCTGACGGCCGTCGGGGTGGAGCGCCCACCCGACGACCTTGATGTCCGTGCCGGCCTCGAGATAGATCGGCCGCGCGTCGCCGACGCGGTACCAGCCGCTCTCGTCCTCCATGAACTGACGCCTGCAGCACGGCGCCTCGCAGTTTGTGCAGTCGGGGTACCGCTCGCGGACCAGCGTCAAGGCGCGCTCCCTTTCCGTGACAGACTGACGACCCGCGATGGTACGTGAGCCCGTGTTCTCGGAACTCATCAGCGCGTACATCCAGGGCCGCTTCGCGCTCGATCCGGTCGCCGCGACGATCGTCGGGGTTCACGACCATGACGACCGCCTGGGCGATCTCTCCGCCGACGGTTTCGCCGCGAGGCGGTCCTTCGTCGACCTATGGCAACGGCGCTTCGCCGCGCACGACGAGGCCGCGCTCTCCCCGAACGAGCGGGTCGATCGGGCGCTGCTCCTCGCGGATCTGCGGGGCGAGAGCGCGCTCGCCGGCTTCGAGCGCTGGAGGCGGCAGCCGTCGCTGTACTCGAACGCCGTCACGCGGGGCGCGTACTACACGCTCATCCGCGAGCACGGGCAACTCGAGGATCGCTTGGGGTCGATCGCGGCGCGCCTCGGTGAGGCCCCGGCGGCGCTCGCGGCCGGGATGGACAACCTCGACCCCGACCTCGTCCCACCGGTCTGGGTCGTAGTCGCGGGCGAGAGCGCGACGGCCGGCGCCGCGTTCGTGCGCGCCGTCCTGCCGTCGCTGGCTCCCGAGGGCTCGGCAGCGAAACGTCTCTTGGTCGGGGCAGGCAAGCGGGCCGGCGATGCCCTCGACAGCTATGCGGCGTGGCTGCGCGATGACCTGATGCGGCGCGCGCGGGGCGCGTTCGCCATCGGTCGAGAGACCCTCGACCGCCTGCTGCGCGAGCGCGACCTCGTCGACCACGATGCCGCGAGCCTCCGGGCGTTCGGCGAGCGCCTGTATCGGGAGACCGAGGCGCAGCTTCGGGACGCGGCGCGGGTCCTCGGACACGACGACTGGCGGACCGCGCTGGACATCCTCCGGCGCGACCATCCCGTGGAGGGCGAGCTCGTCGACACCTACAGGGCGGAGATCGAGCGCTCGCGCGATGCGGTGCGTACCGCGGGACTGGCCACGCTGCCCGAGGGTGAGGAGCTGGTCGTCGAGGCCATGCCCGACTTCGCGCGGCCCACGCTGCCCTATGCGGCCTACGTCGCGCCGGCGCCTTTCGAGCGTCAGCGGCGGGGCCGCTTCTGGGTCACCCTGCCGGCCGCGGGGGAACCCGACGGCGTGAGGCGGGAGCGCCTCCTCGGCCATCCTCGCGCGGGGATCCCGGTGATCGCGTGCCACGAGGGCTACCCGGGTCATCACGTGCAGCTATCGACCGCGGCCGACCATTCCTCGCTCGCGCGCAAGGTCGCGCGCTCGAACCTGTTCATCGAGGGCTGGGGGCTCTACGTGGAGGACCTGATGACCGAGGTCGGCTACCTCGACAGCCCCGCGACCCGCCTGCTGCGGTTGAAGGACCTGCTCTGGCGGGCGGCGCGTGTCATCGTGGACGTCGGCCTAGCGACGGGCGACATGAACTTCGAACAGGCCGTGCGCTTCATGATCGATGGTCCGAGGCTCGAGCGTCCGGCTGCGGTCGGGGAGGTCCGGCGCTATACCCTCGATCCGCTCCAGCCGTCGAGCTACGCGCTCGGGCGCGCGGCGATCCTCGAGCTTCGCGCGCGGGCGCGCGCCGCCGGGTGGGGGATGCGCGAATTTCACGATCGTCTGCTCGCCGTGGGCTCGGTCCCCCCGCGGCTGGCGGCGCGCGAGCTCGGCCTGTCCTAGCCGTCGGCGCCCTCGAGCGCGTTGCGCCGGGCGGGTAGGGGGCCGAGCATCGCCGGCACGCTTCCGCTCACTCAGATGTTCGTCGCCCGCGTTCGCTGGACGATGGGATGCATCAGCGCGGAGCCGGTCATCGCGCCATCGCGGCGACTTCTTCAGCCCGGCGGTCCATGGACTCCTGCGGCGGGAAGCGGCCGGCGCGCCCGGCTTCGGAGTCCATCGGACTCCTGCGGCGGAGGCCGGCGTGTCCCTTCGGCTCAGTCTGCCGCGGCGGCCGGCGCGCGTGTTTCGGTCAACAGCACGGACATGATCTCCAGTGCCGCCGCGACGTCCGCCGACCCGATGCCGTTGTGCGTGACCATCCTGAGCCGCGGCGAGTTACCGAGGTAG
>JBBQVQ010000070.1:0-8755 GCA_038211425.1 Candidatus Limnocylindria bacterium
CGTTGTCCTTCATAAATCACCTCGTGTGTCATCTCCGCTTCGCGCCCGCGCCGCGCGATACCCAAACCGCGAGCTCGGCCTCGTCAATGGTAGCGGTGGCGCGAAAACGGTCGACACTGGCGGGCTGGACCGCCGCCGAACTGACGCGCTACGGCGACGTCGTCGTCTGCGGTGCGCGCAGAGCTCGCGAGCATGCCGACGGCTCACCTTGTGGCCCCACCCCGATCCGCGGGTGCAGTACCCACGATCGCGACACCGAACGGCTCGTCGAGGCGGAGCCGGACCAGCGTCAGCGCGTCGTTCGCTGGGAGAGCGTCGGACTCGAAGCGGCGTTCAGCCTGCTGCGGCGGCGTTCAGCCTGCTGCGCCGGTTGGTGGCACGCTCGCCGAGACGCTCCAGATCTCTGCGAGCGCGCGCAGGATGTTCTGCCCGAGGATCTTCCCGATGTCCTCATCGGAGTAGCCGTGCCGCACGAGCCATCGCGCGACGTTCGGGAATGACTCGCCGGGGTTTTCGATGCCGTCCACGTACTCGACCTCTTGGATCGACCTCCCACCGCGACTGGCGGAAAGCGAGAACTGTTTCGCGAAGAAACGGTGCAGCCCCACGTGGTCGCCGAAGAACGTGTCCGGCCCGAACGCGACGTGGTCGATCCCAACGAGGCCGGTGACGTACTCGAAATGCTCCATGACCGATTCGAGCGAATGGAGCGGATGCCGCTCGGTCAGGGTGGTGTGCGCCGCTGCCGAGATGCCTATGATGCCCCCGCGCTCGGCGCACGCCTTCAGGGTCTCGTCCGACTTCATCCGCTTCGTGCCCCACAGCGCCCGCGCGCCGGCGTGCGTCACGAACACCGGCCGTTCGCTCCGTTCGATCGTGTCCATGGAGGTCCGATCGCCGGCGTGCGATACGTCGATCGCGATGCCCAGGCGATTCATCCGCCGCACCGCCAGACGTCCGAACTCCGTCAGGCCGGCGTCATGTTCCTCGCGGAGACCCGACCCAAGGGCGTTGGCCTCGCTGTAGGCGACACCGACCGAGCGGATCCCGAGCCCGTAGAGGATATCCAGCCGATCGAGCTCGTTCTCGATCGGCGTGGCCGTCTCGATGCACGGCACGAACGCGATCCGTCCGCTCGCCTTCGCCGCTCTGATGTCGTCGAGCGACCCAGCCTGCACGACGAGGTCCGAGTGCGCGATGTCACAGAGGCGCATGCCGAGGTCGTAAATAACGTCGTCCCACTTCCAACCAGCGCGCGAAGTGATCGTCGCGGTCCCACCCATGAGCGCGTCGAACACACAATCCAGACCCGAGACCGAAAGGCCCTCGTACGCGGTCCACTCGCGTCCGTGCCTGCGATACTCCGTCATGTCCGCGACGTTCTGAGGCGCGATCGTGACGTGGTCGTGGAGCGACACGACGGTGTTCTCCTCGAGCAGCCGTTCAACGCGCCGCTCTTCCTCGACGGTGACGTCGACGCGCCGCGAGGGAACGCGCCCGATCTCCTGCGCCAGGTCGAAGGGCTCATAGTCGACGCCCGCCTCGAGGTACTGGAACGAGCGATAGCCACGATAGCGCGTGGGTTTCACGGGCAGCTCGTCATCAAAGTTCGCATACTACCGACGCTCGCCGGAGATCGACCACGTGCGCGCGAGCGTGGCAGCGGCGGTACGACGCCGGGCGAGCAGAAGGGTAAGGACCGAATGAGGGCGCTCGATGGTCGCGTGGCGATGGTCACGGGCGGAGGTGGCCGCCTGGGCCGCGCCATCTCGGCCGAGCTCGCGAGGGAGGGCGCGGCGGTCGGCATCATGGACGCGCGCGCCGACGCCGGCGCGGCGGCTGCGGTGGAGATCCGCGATGGCGGTGGCGCGGCAACGAGCGTGAGCGGCGACGTTTCGCGCGCGGCGGACGTCGGAGCCGCGGTCGACGCGATCGAGCTTGCGCTCGGCCCCATCGACATCCTCGTGAATGCCCACGGCATCTTTCCGAACGTTCCCGTGCTCGAGGTGACGGAAGAGGAGTGGGACCAGGTCTTCGCTGTCAATACGCGAGGGACGATGCTCACGTCGCGCGCCGTCGCCAAGCGCCTGATCGCGCGCGGCGCACCGGGGGCGATCGTCAACATCTCGTCCGGCGCCGCGACCTCCGCCCGCGCCGGTGGTGCCGCTTACAACGGCAGCAAGGCCGCCGTCAACCAGCTCACTCATGTCCTCGCCATCGAACTGGGGCCCCACCGTATCCGCGTGAACGCGATCGCCCCGGGTCTGATCCTCGACGAGATCCTGCGCGACGAGTCGCACCCCTCTGAGTACGTGCGTCTGATGCTCCGCGGTACGCCGCTACGGCGGACCGGCGCGCCGGACGACATCGCGCCCGCGGTCGTCTTCCTCGCGAGCGATGGCTCCCCTTGGACGACAGGGGCGATCCTCGAGATCACCGGCGGCAGCCACACCGGGCGTCCGCACGTCCCGCTCAGCCGCGAGCTTCGCTGAGCTCGCGCCCGCGCTCCACCTCATCGAGGTTCTCCCAGGCGAACGGGCGGCGCCCCGCCTCGATCTCGGTGATGAGGGCGAAGACGGCGCGGTTGAGCGGCATCGCCACGCCGCGACGCGCAGCCTCCGACACGAGGCGTCCCAGCTGCGGCTCCGCCTCGGTTTTGCGCTTCCGAACGGCGAGGTCGATCCAGATGCCGGTCCTCTGCTGGAACGGGTTGAACGAGTCCGCGATCGACTGAAGCGCCCGTCGCACTGTCTCTGGAGCGCGCTGCTCGGGCCGGAGCGTATCGGGGTCGAAGCCGTGGAGCTCAATGAGGCGCACGCCCATCGCGTCCGCGGCCAGGGCGGTCTCCGCGACGAGATCGGCCATGAGGTCGTGGTAGCGCTCGCGCGCCAGGATCTCCTTCACGTCGGCGTCGACCAGTGCCGTCGCGAAGAACACGCTCGCCATGGCCATCTTGCTCCAGATGCAGCCGAGGACGTTCTCCGACGCCTCGCATTCCTGCACCGCGGCTAGAGCTTCGCTGAGCCTGCGGACCCGTGCCGTCACCTCGCCGTCGATCTCCCCTATGTGGAAGCCACCGCGCGTACCGTGGACGACGCGCCCGGGGCCCTCGTAGTGGCCACCGAAATTGAAGCAGGCCACCAGCGTCCGCTCTCTGCCGACAGCCTCGACCACGTCGTGGTACGCGAGCCCGTTCTGCATCGAGAGGACGCATTCGTCGCGCCCGAGGAGCTCAGCAACGGGCGCGAGCGCGGCCTTCGTGTACAGGGTCTTCACCGCGCAGAGCACGGTGCCGACCGGCGCGCGAAGCTCGGATGGATAGATCGCGGCAGCGGGCCGGGCCGTGAACGTCGAGAGGCCCTCGAGGGCGAGCCCTCGTTCGCGGATCGCGGATAGGTGCTCGTCCACGGTGTCGACCCATGTGACATCGTGGCCGGCCCGGATGAGGTGGGCGCCGGTGATGCCGCCGATGGCGCCGGCTCCGACGATCGTGAACCGCATGGGCACGGTATCCTAGGCCACAAGCGGTCGACGGTTAACAGTTCACCATCTGGTATCGTCGCGTCCAAATGGCGCGCACACGGCCGGGAGCCATCGCGCGGAGCACGCTCTCCCGTCAGGTCTACGAACTTCTCCTGCGGCAGATCCTCGACGGCTCGCTGCGGCCAGGTCAGCGCCTGGTGGAGGCGGAGATCGCGCAATCGACCGGGACGAGCCGCGGCCCGGTCCGCGAGGCCATCGCCATGCTTCAGCGGGGCGGACTGGTCAGATCCGACCCCTTCGTCGGCGCCTCGATCGTGAAGCCGGATCAGCGCGAGATGCTGGAGATCTACTCGCTTCGCGCGGTGCTCGAGGGCTACGCCGCGTCACTTGCCGTTCAGCGGCGCACGCCCAGCGAGATCGCCGAGCTCCGCGCCATCACCACGCGGATGCAGGAGGTGAAGGGTGCGCGGGTCGTATCGCGCCTTCGCGGGCTGGACGCGCAGTTCCACGGGACACTCGTGCAGCTCGCGGACGACCAGGAACTCTGGCAGGCGTGGGACCGCATACGTACCCGGGTAGCGCTTTACCTCAGCACGGTGGAGGAGGCCTTCCACGACGGGCGGGCTCTCGCGCGTACGCACGAGCAGTTCGTCGACGCGCTGCTGACCTGCGATCCCGCCGAGGCGGAGCGCAGGTTACGTGCACAGCTTCTATCGAACGCAAGTGAGTGGACGACGAGGATGCGCTGGCCGGACCCGACCCCCAGTGCCTTAGCCGGTGACCGATCGGCGGTCCAGCGGTGAAAGGTAGAGAGGGGGTGCGGCGAATGACGCGGCTGAACGGATCAGGAGCATCACGGCAATGCTCGAAACGGCGAGAGCGAATGGGGGGTTGATCACATGAGCGACGGGACCGAGACCCTGGAGCGTTTGTTTCGGCGAGGCTTCAGCCGCCGCGCGTTCCTCGAGCGCTCCGCCGCGCTCGGCATTTCGACCGCGACGGCGCTCACGTTCCTCGCGGCCTGCGGTCCTTCGGGAGCGCCGGCTGGCGGTTCGTCGCCGGCTGCGGGCGGCAAGCCCGCGGGGGCCGACGATCCAGTGAAGCTCTCCTTCTTTGTGTACGTCGGGGCGAACCAGGGCGTGGTTCCGCGCGAGGTCATCGCCGACTACACGAAGGCGAACCCGAATGTCACGATCGAGTTGTACGAGGGCACGAACGCGGAGACGTACCCAAAGATGGTCACGGCCAAGAAGATCACACCCGATCAGCCCATCGTGAACTTCGGCTACTTCAACGCCGACGCCACGGTGAAGGGCGACATCGATGACATGTGGGAGAGCCTCGATCCGGCAAGCGTCCCCCTGGTGAACGACGTCTACGACGCGTTCAAGCGTAAGGACAACAAAGGGATCGCGTGGGGCATGGTGGGCATCGGCCTCATGTACAACACGACGTTCGTGAAGACGCCGCCGAGCTCGTGGATGGACTTTTGGGACCCGAAGTTCAAGGGCCGAGTGGCGCTCTCGAACGGCAACCACTACCTAAGCGGGCTCGTGACCACCACCCGGGCGATGGGCGGCAAGGAGAACGATCCGGGCGCTGTGGACAGGGCCTTCAAGCTCATCTCGGACAAGGCCAAGGAAGGACAGATCAGGCTCTTTTACCTGTCCAACGACCAGGTGAAGCAGCCGATGATCGGCGGCGAGGTCTGGCTGTCCGGATGGTTCAATAGCTCGGTCGACATTTGGGCGAACCAGGAGCACGGGCCATTCGGGTACGGCACTCCAAAGGAGGGCCAGATCGCGTTCACGCTCTACCACCAGGTGGTCAAGGGTTCGACGCCAGCGCAGAAGTACCACGCGGAGCGGATCATCAAGATGCTGAACGAGAAGAAGTGGCTCAGTCGCTACTGCAATCTCACCCACAGCATCCCAGTGGCCAAGGACATCGAGCTCGATGCGAGCCTCGCGAACCAGGAGGCCTTCAAGACGCGCAATATCGAGGGGGCCATGCAACTGGACTGGCCGACGATCGCGGCGAAGAATGCGGAGTGGAAGGAACGCTGGGACAGGGAGGTCGTCGCCTACGTCAAGTGACCGCTGACGAGCAGCGGGTGGCCAACGTCATCGAGCTTCGCGAAGTCACGCGATCGTACGGTGATGTCATAGCGGTCGACCACGTCTCGCTGGGCATCAAGCAGGGCGAGTTCTTCGCCCTGCTGGGTCCCTCGGGCTCGGGAAAGACGACGACGCTTCGGATACTCGCTGGATTCGAGCGCCCGTCCGGCGGCGACGTCTTCATCCGCGGCAGGCGCGTCAATGACGTGCCCCCATACCGGCGCGAGACGAATCTCGTTTTCCAGCAGCTCGCTCTCTTCCCGCATCTCGACGTCTATGACAATGTCGCCTTTGGGCTGCGTGTGAAGCGTCGGCCGGCAGCCGAGATCGGCGATCGCGTCCGTCGGGCCCTCGAGCTGGTCGAACTCGCGGACTACGGGCGACGACGGATCCACCAGCTCTCCGGCGGCCAGCAACAGCGCGTGGCGATCGCCCGCGCTCTCGTCAACGAGCCAGCGGTCCTCCTGCTCGATGAGCCGCTCGGCGCGCTCGATCTCAAGCTTCGGCTGCAGATGCAAAGGGAGCTCAAGGAGATGCAGCGGCGCTCCGGCACAACCTTCGTTTACGTGACCCACGACCAGGGTGAGGCCCTGGCGATGGCCGACCGCGTGGCAGTCATGTCGAATGGAAAGATCGTGCAGATCGGCGTCCCGGAGCACATCTACTCGCAGCCTGCGACACGCTTCGTTGCCGACTTCATCGGCGACACCAACATCATCTCGGTGACGGTGCTGGAGCGCCGGCCAGATGGAACGGCCGTGCTGGAGGCACCGGGCCTACGGTTCGCCGTTTCGACCGACGCCTCCCCCGGCGAATCGCGGTACGTGTCTCTGCGGCTGGAGAAGATCCGCATCTGGGCAGCCGCGGCCGTACAGGCTCGCTCATCCGCCGCGTACCCAGCGATCGTCACCGATGTGACGTTCTTCGGGCCGCTCACACGCTACGAAGTATCCGTCGGCGACGGATTGCGGCTGCTGCTGCAGACGCAGACCGAGTCGGAGGAGCACTTCCGCAAGGACGACCGCGTCGCGGTGAGCTGGTCGCCATCGGCGCCCGTCGTCCTCGAGAACTGAGCGCCGTGTCGAGCGCGTTCGCCTTTATGACGCGGCGGCACACGCCGCTGCTCCTGCTGCCGGCGTTCGCGCTCACCGTTGGCGTGTTCGCTTCCGCAATGGCGCTGCTCTTCTCCTACAGCGCGTACACCTTCCGCGGCGGCCAGCTCACGGAGGAGGTGAGCTTCCTCGCCTGGCAGAAGTTCTTCACCGATCCGTTCTACTGGGAGATCGTACGGAACACCATCCAACTGGCACTCGGGGTGACCGGGGTCGCGCTGCTCATCGGCTACCCCACGGCATACGCGCTCACGAAAGTGCGCAGCGGGAAGCTGCTCGTCGCCGCGTACATCATCATCTTCTCCCCGCTCCTGGTGAGCGTCGTCGTGCGGGTATACGGCTGGCTGCTGCTTCTCGCCGACACAGGGGTCATCAACGCCGCGCTTCGCGCGACCGGTCTCATCCACGACCCCATCCGCATGATCTACAACAACACTGGTGTGATCATCGCCCTCGTCCACATCCTCCTGCCCTTCATGATCTTCCCCATCCTCAGCGTGCTCCTGCAGTTCGACAACGCTCAACGGGAAGCCGCGAACGACCTTGGTGCGAGCCGGCTCCAGACTTTCGTTCGCGTGGTGTTCCCCCTGAGCCTCCCTGGGGTCATCGCGGGCGCGCAGATCGTCTTCACGCTGACAGTCAGCGCATTCGTGACCCCGGAGCTGCTTGGTGGCGGCAAGGTGCAGGTCCTCTCGCGCCAGATCTGGTCCAACGTGGTCGACGTGAATCTGCCGCTGGCGGCCGTCGAGGCGATCGTTCTCCTTGGGCTCGCGCTTGGGGCGCTCACGGTCTTCGACCTCGCCGGGCGGTCGCTCCGCTCGATGCGCGCGATCGGGACGCCTCGACCGCGCGATCGCTCTCCGGGAGGGGGGATCGATCTTGTGCTGCGAATGGTGCTGATCGCGGTGCTCCTCTTCATGCTTGCACCACTCATCTTCGTGATCGTGAACTCGTTCAATAGCGCCGCGTTCAACACCTTCCCGCCGGAAGGGCTCTCGCTACGGTGGTACCAGTTCGTCCTAGGCTACGTCCCGTTCCGAGAAGGCATGATCAACTCGCTCATCATCGCGGGTACCGCGATCCTGATCGCCGTTCCCGCGGGAACCCTTGCTGCACTCGCGCTGGTGCGTGAGCGGTTCGTCGCGCGCGGTGGCCTTCGCGCGTTGTTCCTCTCTCCGCTTGTCATGCCCAGAGTGGCCGTCGGTATCGCCGTGTTCATCTTGCTCATCCGCCTGCGCGTCTTCGGCACGACGGGGAGCCTGGTCCTGGTCCATGCGATGCTGGCGCTGCCGTTCTGCATCGTGTTGCTCACGGCAGGCCTTGTGGGCGTGAACCGCACTCTCGAAGAGGCTGCGATGGACCTCGGCGCCGGCCCGCTCCGGACCTTCTGGCAGGTGACGTTGCCGCAGATGCGCGCCGGGCTCATCGTCGCCACCCTCTTCACCTTCATCACGTCATTCGACGAGACCGAGGCATCGATCTTTCTGGTGCGGCCATCGAACACGACGCTTCCGATCCAAATGTTCCTGTACCTGGAGCAGTACCAGAATCCGACGCTGGCGGCGCTCTCGACTCTGCTCATCGCGCTGACCATCCTGGTCGTGGTCGTGGGGCTGCGCTTTGTGCGCGGCGCGGAGGTCGCCCGTCTCGTCGCGCGACGTTAGGGACCGGGCGCCGCTATGGCTCGTTCTTGGGTGCATCCTCGCTGGCCGGTACTCCCCCTCCGCCGCTACGTCGTTACGAGCCTCAGGCGCACACCGGCCGCGGCGGACGGCGGGATCGACGTCGCGGAGCCTGTCGTAAGGATGGCCAGCGCCGTCGGTCCATCGTCGGGATCGGTTCGCGGCATCAGCGCGATGGATACGCCGCCGACATCGAACGTGGCCTCGCAAACGCGAGGCAGGCCCAGGACGTCTTCGTGCAGGTGGACCCCCCGCCGCAGATCGTTCACCCCCACGTCGATGGTCGCGATCGCGGTCGCCCCATTCGCGTGCTCGCCGCGGCCGTCGCGCGCGAGGCGCTTGTCGTCGCTCTGATCCCACT
>JBBQVQ010000071.1:0-8221 GCA_038211425.1 Candidatus Limnocylindria bacterium
GCCAGGAGGGCGGAGAGCGCGCCGTACACCAGGGTGCGGTTGATGAGCAGGTCGATGTCGTACAGGCGGTAGCGCAGGATGGCGATGCCTGCGCTTATGGGGATGAGCCCCACGCTGAGGGCCGCCATCTGGCTGACGATCGTGGCCCACCAGGGGAGCGCGGAAGTAGCACCGAAGGCGCCCATCACACCCGCCGCCGCGCTGACGATCACCGCGACGAGCATGACGCTGCCGGTGAACCACTTCAGCTGGAGCCTTTCCACGCCGCGGCTGCGCCGGAAGCGCGCGACCATCGCGGCCGCACCGAGGACGACGAAGAGCGTGCCGCCGAGCGGGACGACCTGCGCGACCGCGCGAAGGGCCTCACCTCCGCCCTGGAAAGGGAACGGGTTGTCGACGGCGAATCCGATGCTGTCGTCGACGGGCCCGGGAGCGATCGCGACCAGTAGCGCGCCGATCGCGGACCACGCGAGGGTGAGGCGGCCGATGGCGCGCCAGCGCGGCGAGAGGAAGCGACCGTCGGGAAAGATGATCAGGAGGAGCGCCGTGAACCCGAGGCTGACGGGGCCGGGCCAGAAGTAGAGCCACACCGCCAGGTCCGCTCCCGGCAACGACCCGGGGTTGGCGATGAGCGCCTGGCGCGCGTACGAGCCCGCGAAGTTGTTGACGGCCCAGCCGAGATCCGTCACGCAGAAGAGCCAGCCGATGGGGTTGCCCGGCCGACGCGCGAGTATCAAGAGACCAACGGCCGGAAAGACCAGGATGCTGGCAGCTCCGGCGAGCTCGGTGAAAAGCGTCGTGCCAGGCAAGGCAAAGACGGGGCGCGCCGCTTCATCGAGGATGACACGGCCGAAGACCAGGATCGCCTGCACCGCCCCGAGCGACCAGGCGAGGATTTTGGCGGTGCCCCGGCTCACCTCGCGCGCTCTCTCAGCCGCACGTCGGCACTCCTGGCCCTTTCGTGCGTCGGCGGGATCGTCCTCTTCCAGACCCTCCTTCGCCCGCTGACCAGCGGGAACGCGACCGCCCCTTCCCCTCGGACGTAGACGAAGACGGTCGCGGTGCGGACGATGACCGTCAGCGCGCAGAGCAGGTACGCCAGGGCGCGGCTCACCGCCGGGCGCGCGGCGGCATTGCGCTCTTCCTGCACAGCCGACAGTCTGAGCGCGTGACCGTCCAGAAAGCGTTACGGACCCCGAAGGGCCGCGCGGCACGGTTGACGCTCAGGCTGCTCGGCCCCCCGCAGATCGAGCGCGACGGTAACGCGGTGCGATTCGACACGCGCAAGGCGCTCGGGCTGCTCGCGTACCTCGCTGTGACGGGCCGGCCACACGGACGCGAGCACCTCGCGGCGCTTTTCTGGCCAGAGGCCGATGAGGAGCGGGCCCGCGGCGCCCTGCGGCGAACGCTCTCGGCGGTGCGGACCGGCCTCGCGGGGTCGTGGCTCATCGCCGACGGGATCAGCGTCGCACTGGTGACCTCCGGTCTCGGGCTCGACATCGCCGAGTTTCGGGCGCTGCTCGCGGCGGGACGCCTGGCGGATGCGGTCGCGCTGTACCGGGGCGTCTTCCTCGCCGGCTTCAACCTCCGCGACAGCGGCGGTTTCGCGGACTGGCAGTCGGAGCAGGAGGACGAGCTGCGGCGCGAACTCGTCGACGCGCTCGCGCGCCTGGCCGCGTCGGAAGCCGCGACCGGCAGCATGGAAGCGGCACTCCAGCATTCGAGACGCTGGGTCGCCCTCGATCCCTATGCCGAGACCGCGCACCGCGAGCTGATGCGGCTGCTGTCGGAGGCCGGCGATCGGACAGGAGCGCTCCGCCAGTACGCGGAGCTGACGAGGGTGCTCGACCGCGAGCTCGGCGTGACTCCCCTGGCCGAGACGCGAGCGCTCCACGACGCGATCCGCGACGGCGCCCAGCCTGCGCCCCGCTCTGGGGCCGCGCGCCGTGTCGGTGTCGACGAGGCCATCGGCGACCTGCACACGCTGCATGGCCAGTACGCGAAGGCGATCGCGAGCTACGACTCCGCCGCCGCGGCCGCGAATGGTCCGACGCGCGCCGCGATCGAGCACAAGCTCGCGGGTGTCCATCACCGCAGAGGCCAATGGGTCGAGGCTGAGCAGCACTACCGCGCCGCGCTGGCGGCGCCGGATGCCGGCCAGCAGGCGCGTGTGTACGCCGATTGGAGCCTGGCCGCCCATCGTCGCGGAGACCCGATCCGCGCGCGCAAGCTGGCGGAACAGGGACTGACCCTCGCGCGCCGGGCGCGCGACGACAGGGCTCTCGCGCAGGCACACAACATCCTCGGGATCCTCACCGCCGATGCGACGCATCTCGAACGCAGCCTCGAGCTCGCCGAGCGCCTTGGCGACACGGGCGCCCGCGTGGCGGCTCTGAACAACCTCGCGCTCGCGCGAGGTCGCGCGGGCGACAGCGCGAGCGCGATCGCGCTCACCGCGGCGGCGCTCGCGGCCTGCCTGGAGCTTGGCGACCGGCATCGCGAGGCCGCGCTGCACAACAACATGTCCGACCTGCTCCGCGCTTCGGGGCGCCGTGAGGATGCGATGCGACACCTGAAGCGGGCGGTCGCGATCTTCGCGGAGATCGGCGAGCCGGGAGGGATGGAGCCGGAGGTGTGGAAGCTGGTCCAGTGGTGACCAATTGCTGCGCATCGCATCGCGGCCGAGAGCCCTTCGGAGTGTGACGTTCAGTGGCCGTGGCGACTGGCTACGTGGTGCGCCTACTTCGCTCGTTGTTAGCGAATTCGTGGCAGGGACGACCGCACCGAGCGCTGCGCGCTCGGTGCATGCGCGCCTATTCGGCGCGCAGGTCAAACTTGCTGGCGCATCTCATCGCGGCGGAGAGCCCTTCGGACTTGAGGTTCAGTTGCCGCGGCGAGTGGCTCCGTCATCGCACCCCGAGCGGTTCGTTGTACCCGCATCGCACGAGGGACGGACCGCTGAGCGCGGCTTGCCGCGCTCAGCGAAGAAAATCATCGAACCACTCGAGCGTGCGCGTCACGGCGTCGATCCGCGTCTGGGGACGGCGGAAGCCGTGGCCCTCGCCCTCGTATACGTGGTAGCTGAAGGTCTTGTCCGCGGCGCGAAGCGCGGAGACGAGCTGCTCGGCCTCGCTCGCGGGGACGCGCGGGTCGTTGGCGCCCTGGAGGATCAGCAGCGGCGCCCTGATGTTCGCGGCGTGGGTGAGCGGCGATGTGTCGAGTAGCCGCGCCGCGTCGGCCTCGGGATCGCCGAGCTCGCGGTGAAGGTATTCGCGGAGGTCGCCGCGCGACCGCTGCGCCATCGTCGCCCACGAGACGATCCCGTTCACGGAGACGCCGGCCGAGAACCGGTCCGGTACCTTTCCGAGCGCGAGCACGGTCATGAATCCGCCGTAGCTGCCACCGTACACGCCGATCCGCCGCTCATCGGCGATGCCCTGTTCGGCGAGCCAGGTCGCCCCGCGCACGATGTCCTCGAGGTCCTTCCCACCCCAGTCCAGGCGGTTCCCCTCCTGGAACGCGCGCCCGTACCCGGTGGAGCCACGGATGTTCGGAGCGAGGACCGCGTAGCCGTTGTTCGCGAGGATCTGGGGCACGGGATCCCACCAGCGGAAGTGCTGCGCAGCTGGACCGCCGTGCACGTAAACGACGGCCGGCAGGCGTTCCTCTCCCCTGGTGGCCTCCGCGTAGGGCAGGTAGAGCAGCGCGGCGATCGGATCGTTCCCCGCGCCCGGGTACCGGACCCGCACCGGGTCGACGAACACCTGGGGATCGACGGCCGCGGGAAGAGATCGGGTCACGGCCCTGGCCTCGAGGTCGTTCTCTCCGCGCGTCCACACGTCCCACGGCCGCCGTTGGTCGGTGAAAAGGAAGGCCCGCGTCTCGCTGTCGGGCCCAACGCGTGGAGACCGGTGCACGCCCGCCCGATCCTCGGCTGGATCGTCGACGTGCGACACGACGAACATCCGGCGGATGCTCTGCCGTTCTTCGTCGTTACGCAGGTACAGGACCGCACGTCCGTCAGGGACCCAGAGCGGCTCGGTGTCCTCGAACGGCGTGTCGAATGGGCGGTCGACGCCGCGGACGCCGTCGTCACTGATCTCGGCGAACGCGATCTGGGCTCGCCCCGCGGTGGTGGACGTGAACGCGATCCGGCGCCCGTCAGGCGACCACGCGCCCTCGCGAGACTCGCCCGGGACGCCGCCGCGCGTGTCGAGCAGCAGCGGAACGCCGCCGGCGGACGGGACGACGAACAGGTCCGTATTCGTCCTTAGCGGGTCGCGGCGAGAAGTGAACAGGATCCTGCTTCCGTCCGGTGACCACCGCGGATGCGCGTCCTCGAATGCACCGTCGGTGAGCGTCATGCGGGCGCCGGTCGCGACGTCGAGAACGTCGATCCCGAAGCCCTTGCCTCCGGCATTCGTGACGCACGCGATCCCGCTCCCGTCGGGCGACCACGCGATCTCGCGATGCAGCCGTCCCGATCTATCGGTGAGGACGCGCTCGCTCGCGCCGTCGCGATCGACGAGCACGATGTCGAAGTTCTCGTCGCCGCCATGGTCACGAAGGAACGCGATCTGTGAGGAGTCCGGTGACCAGCGCGGCGATACGGATCGTTCGCCGGCCTCCGTAAGCTGGAAGATGCGGTCGCCAGTGAGAGGCGCCGAGTAGATCTCTAAGGAGCCGCCGCGGTCCCATGCGAACGCGACCTCCGCGCCATCAGGCGAGAGATCGATCCCGCCCCAGTAGTGATCGACCACGGGAGCGCCCACGACGGCGGCGAGATCCAGCTTCGCGAAGCCCACGCCGATGCTCGATGCGCCGAGCCGGGTACGCACCGCCTTGATATCCGCCGGATTGGGCAGCGTCGTCGGGGGCTGCGGGGTGGAGGGCGCGGTCCAGTCCTCGTCGAAGTTGCGCGGTCGGCGGCGGGACGGCGGCGGGGCGGCGGCCTTCGCGGCCGCACCCGCGACGCGCCCCACGACATCCGCGGCGGTCTTCAAAGCGGCCGCTGGTACCGCGAGTACGCTCGCGGTACCGCTGGGGGCCGCCGGCGCGGCCGGCGCCGGGGTAGCCGCCTGCTGCTCCCACGCCGGTCGTCGGGGCTTCGCCATCGCGTCGCGGCTCGCGCTCGCGACGATGAGGGTCGCCGGTCCCATCGCCGCTTCCCGGGCCGAGGTCGTGTCGGTGGGGACGATGGGGTTGTGGGTCATCTGGTCGTCGAGCCGTCCCCTGTACGCGCGGTCCCACGGCGCCTGGAGAAGGATGCCGAACCTCTTGCGGGCCTGCGGAAGCTCCCGCTGGACGCGGAGAAGCTCGTCCTTTCCGGCGCTCCACATGGGTGGGCGCCGCGCGGACAGGACCGATGAGAACCGCTGGTGGAAGAGTTGCCGCGCAGCGGCGTTCGCGAGATCGAGATCGCCGCAGACGAGGACTCCGCCGACCTTCGCGAGCAGGACCACCGTCGCGCCCTGACCGTTCTCGCGCACCCGGATCAGCCGCGCCTCGGGGCGGAGCCGGCCTTCATCGCCGAGCACGATGTCGGCACCACCCGGGACGGCATCCGCATCCTCCTCGTGCACCGCTACCTGAACGCCGAGCTCATCCCGATAGCGGCCCGCGTCGGCGGCGCGTCCGCGATTCGTGACGACGAGGACCGACGCAGGCCCCGTACCGCGGATGAGTCGCGACGCGCGGCCGGTGAACGGCGGCGCGTCGATGAGGAGGTTGCCGCGCGCCGCGTCGAAGACGATGTACTGGCGCTCATCCTCGAGCGGCTCGTAGAGCTCGAAGATCCACGAACGAAGCTGCTGGATGTCCATCGGGCGCGGCTATCGTACCGGCACCGAACGCGACCCCGCCTCGGTGTGAGGAGGCGTCGTTCAGACCGAAGCGGCTCCTGCGAGCGATGGAAGGATGATCAGCTCGGCGCGGCCGCCCCGGACCCGGCGCAGCGCGCCGGCCGCCTCGCAGCGCCCGAGGGCGCGCTTGATCCGCTCGTCGTCCCACTCGAAGAGGCGCTGCGCCTGCGCCGCCGTGACCGCGCCAGCGAGCTCCACGAGACGCGCGAGTACAACGTCGGCGGCTTCGGCGGACGAGACCGCTTCGGCGGCCTGAACGGCTTCGGGATATCTGCGGACGAAGAGGTCGTACGTGTAGTTGTAGTCCTCACGGCCCTCGCCGACGGCACGCACCATCGCGACGTACATGAGCCGCTGGACCTCCTCCATCGCCTTCGCGTACTCGCGGCGGCCCTCGTCGGAAACGATGCCCAGCTGGGCGCGCATGCGCTTCGTCTGGGTCTCGCCGTTCTGGGCGAGGTGCTCGATGACGCGCTTGCCGATGTCGGAGATGCGACCGGCGCGCACGTCGTCCAGGTGGTCGTCGACCTCACCCGCGCGTCCGAATGTCGCGTAGAACGTGGGCAGCAGCTTCATCGAAACGAACGTCGGCTTGCGCACCAGGAGCTTTCCGTAGAAGAGGCGCTTGCTCTCGGCCAGGGCGTCCTTCCACCGCCACATCCACGTCCATTTGCGGCCCTCGTCGGCGGTGGACAGGTGGTCGAAGCACGCCGGTATCGCGGCGTCGCCGGTGCGCGTCGTGAATGCGAAGACGAAGCCGCAGTCGTCGACGAAGCGAACGAGCTGATCGGCGTTGCGCACGCGGTGACGCCTGGTGAGCTCTTCGCGGTGCGCCGCGACCGCGGCCTCCAGGCTCTGCTTGCGAGCGGCTCTGCGTGGCACTCCCGTAGTCTCGTGTCCCGCCCATCACAGGGTGTTTCACGGGCGGAGGGCGCCGACGAGCGAGGGTCCTGCGGACGCTCGCCTCAGCTGAAGAAGAGCGCGACGAGGCCGAACACGACAGCGAGGCTCATCGACCTGCGGGAGCCTGCGTGAAGCCGCGCGAACTCGCGCCGCAGAGGCGACGACTCGGGAAGATCGTCGAAGGCCGGCGTCTGCGCGCGGATCGACCGCGCCACCGGGTTGACCCAGGCCGCCGAGTACAGCGAGCTGGCGCCGAGCAGCGCGAGCGCCGCCCAGCGAACGTACAGGCGAGGCTCCGGCACCTCGAAGGCGAGGGCCTTGAGGAGGCTCGTGACGGCCACGAGCACCACCGCCGGGATCGCGATCCCGTCCCAGCGACCGATGACGGCGGAGAACAGGGTCCCCGCCTGGCTGCGGGACTGCGCGCCACGGAACAGCGCCGGAGCGGCGGCCGAGCCGAGCGCGATCGCGCCGCCGACGAGGAGCGCGAGCCCCACGTGGTAGCCGAACTGGAGGAGGTCGAAATACAGGGAGTCCATCGATTTCCGACGCGCCAAGTAGGATAATCGTCAGGTGACCACCTACCGCCAGTACTTCGACGACGCCAAGAAGCGCATCCGCGAGGCCAACCCCCAGGACGTCGCCGAGATGGTGCGCTCGGGCGAGGTCCAGCTCGGCGACGTCCGCGAGAAGCAGGAGTGGGATGAGGGTCACCTTCCGGGGGCGATCCACGTGCCGCGCGGCTACCTCGAGATCTGGGCCGAGGACCGGCTGCCGGACAAGGACAAGCCGACCGTCCTGTACTGCGCCGGTGGGGTGCGCTCGGTCATGGCCGCGGACACGCTCCAGCGCCTGGGCTACACCAACGTCGTCTCCATGCGCGGCGGCTTCAACCGCTGGAAGGACAGCGGGCTGCCGTGGCAGAAGCCGCAGGCATTCAGCGCCGAGCAGGCCCAGCGATACAGCCGCCACCTGCTGATCCCCGAGGTCGGCGAGGCCGGACAGCACAGGCTGCTGCGCAGCAAGGTGCTCGTCATCGGAGCGGGCGGTCTCGGTTCACCCGCGGCGTACTACCTCACCGCTGCCGGCGTCGGCACTCTCGGTATCGTGGACTCGGACGTCGTCGATGCGACGAACCTCCAGCGGCAGATCCTCCACTCGACCGCGCGCATCGGGCAGTCGAAGGTCGACTCAGCGAGGGAGACCCTCGAGGCGCTGAATCCCGACGTGTCGATCGTGGGCTACAAGGAGCGCCTCACGTCGGAGAACATCGACAGCATCATCAGCGACTACGATGTCGTCCTCGATGGCGCGGACAACTTCCCCACTCGCTACCTCCTGAACGACGCGTGCGTGAAGTGGGGAAAGCCGCTGGTCCACGGCAGCATCTACCGCTTCGAGGGACAGGTGACGGTCTTCAAGACCCCCGATGGCCCCTGCTACCGGTGCCTCTTCCA
>JBBQVQ010000072.1:0-7944 GCA_038211425.1 Candidatus Limnocylindria bacterium
CCAAGACGAGCACAGCAAGGAGAGCGAGGCGGAGCGCGGTCACAGACCGAAGACCGCCAAGCAGGACGGCGCGGCGGCGACCAACAAGACGCGGCGCATGAAGGGCAAGTAGTAACGCGACGCGGTCAGTAGCCCGGATGGGATTCGAACCCATGACCTCTTCCTTGAAAGGGCGTCGCCGACAGTTCGCGGCAGTTCGCGGCAGTCCATTCTGCCGCGTTTCAACGAGTTCGAGTCCGCAGCCGTCCGCCCTTGTCCGCAGCCGTTCATCCCAATGGATGCCCAAATGGATGCCCAAGATTCCGCCGAGGCGTCGCTCGACGATGAAAACGCGCGAGTTCTCGAACTAATTCAGTAGAGCAGACGCTATTTGGACCGCCCACGCTCAGGCGTTTCCCATACGAAGGCCATCCTTGAGGCGGTCCTTGAGTACTACGACCAGCTCGAGGAGCTGAGGAACGCGAATGACACTCCGTCCATCGGTCAGGCGACTTTCGATCCGGATGATTCGCCGATCATGCGGAGCGGATCGCGCGGGCGGCCGAGTTGTCGGGCGGCGGGCGGTACGCCAAGGCCGCAGACGTCGGGCGCGCCATGACCGCCGGCGACGCCGTGGCGCTCGCGCTTCACTACGAACGCCGGTCATAGACTGCTGGAACGTCTGATCGGTCGGCCTCGGCCCTGACCCAGGAAGGCCGGATGCGGCTCGCCAAAGGGACGCGCGACGACACCGACCAAGCCATCGCACTGTTCGAAGAGGCCACACGTTCCGAGCCCGGCTTCGCTCCCGCGTACATGGCGCTCTATCCCATCTATCGGAAGAGAGGCTGGCTCAACAAGGAGCTCGGTCTCTGGAGCCGTCGCTTCGAGATCGCTCCCGATGATCCAGAGGCGAGCGAGCGGATCGGTTGGATCATATGGTTCACCGGCCGAGCCGAACAGGCCCTGCCGTGGCTCGAGAAGACGGTCGCGCAGCGCCCAACCGGCGAGTGGGGTCGCTTCTACCTCGGAAACGCGCACCTCGCGCTTCGAAACTACCCGGAAGCCGAGCGGAGGTATCGGACCTTGCTGGAGTCGCATCCCGACCACAGCTCCGCCCATGCCGGCGTCATCTGGACGTTGCTCGCGGCGGGGAAGGACGAGGCGGCGCGATCGCGGCAGGTCCAGGCGAGCTCATTCGACGGGGATCGCTACTTCCTGAAGGTCGCGGACCTCGAGCACTTCCTCGGCGAGCAGGAGAGCGCGCTGCTCCATGTTCGCCAGGCGCTCGCCGAAGATCCGGGGCAGCGGTTTTGGCCGCGCGGGTTCTGCCCGAGCACCATCGAGGGCGCCATCCTGTGGTCCACCGACCACCGTGCCGCTGAAGAAGCGCTGCAACGCAGCGAACAGCTGGACCGCGACCGCCTTGAGGGTGGCGACGAAGGCTACATGCCTCACATCGACCTGGCCGCCGTCCACGCGATCAGAGGTGAGATCCGTCCAGGCTGCGAATCGCTTCGAGCCGCGCTGCAGGCCGGGTGGCGCTCCCAACCCCTCGCGATCCGCGATCCGCTCTTCCGTGGCCTGCGCGGCGACGGCGAGTTCGAGTCGCTCATGGCCAGCGGGTAGGCCTGCGTCCAAATGCCCGATCCGGATCCCACGGTCGACGACGGTCTTGCCGCGTTCGCGCGCGGGGACATGGAGCGTGCGGTCACGATCCTGACCGACGCGGTGGAGCGGGTCCCGCCAACGAGCGCCCGGCGCGCCGAGCACCTGCAGCGCCTCGGTAGCGCGCTCGCCCGCACGGGCCAGTTCGAGCGCGCCGATGCCGCGCTCACCGAAAGCGTCGACCTCGCGTCCGCGTCAGGCGATGAAGGTCTGACCCTTCGCTCGACCATCGAGCGGATGACCTGGCGACTACAGTCACGCCGAGCCAGCCAAGAGGAAGCGCAGGCCCTCGGCGAAAGCGCGCTGCCGGTCTTCGAACAGCTTGGTGACGAGCTCGGGCTCGCGAAGGCGTGGCCCCTGCTCGGCAATGAGTATGTTGCCGCCTCTTCCGCCGCGGGTGTCGAGGCGCTCGAGCGCGCCCTCGCCCACGCGCGCAGGGCCGGCGACCAGCGCGAGATCGGCGACATCCTGTGGTGGCTCGGCGTCGCATATCACTTCGGACCGATGCCCGCGGATGAAGCGATCCGTCGCTGCGAGGCGATGCTCGAGATGTCGAGGACGGATCGCAGCGTCGAGGCGGGGACCCTCGGCATGCTCGCCGGGCTGAACGCGATGCGCGGCAATTTCGCCGAAGCCCGGGACCTGTTCGCCCGCAGCCTCGTGATCTTGGAGTCGCTCGGGATGCGGCTGCGCATGGGGACACGCCGAACGATCTCAGGAGGGATCGAGCTGCTCGCGGACGATCCCGTCGCGGCGGAGCGCGAGCTCCGCTGGGGATACGAGCGACTCGACGAGATGGGCCAGCGCGCGGACCTCGGTCCCCTCGCCGCTCAGCTTTGCGAAGCGCTGTACCGGCAGGGACGCTACGACGAGGCGGAGCCGTACGCCAACGATCCGGCGCTCGCGGCCTCACGCTCGCTGCGGGCCATACGCGCGAAGCTCGCCGCCCGGCGAGGCGATGGTGAAGCAGCCGAGCGGCTCGCACGCGAAGTAGTGTCTGGCACCGATGGCACCGACGACATCAACCGCCAGGGGGACGTGCGTGTCGCGCTGGCCGAGGTGCTGGCTCTGCGCGGACATGCCGCCGACGCGCGGGCCGTGTTCGAGGAAGCGCTCGCGCGCTATGACGCGAAAGGGAACGTCGCCGCACGACGTCGGGTCGTCTCGCTGATAGCACTGCTTGCGTGAACGAGACGGAGGCCCGGCGCGTCGCGGCTGTGGCCGGCGAGGCGGTCAGCGGACCCGACCGAAGCGGCTGGTTCGACCGTCTCGAGCCCGATCGAGGGGCCCTCGCCGAGGCCGTGATCTGGTATCTCGATCGCGACGATGCGGACACGGCGCTACGGATCGTGGTCGACGTGTGGAGATTCTGGGAGCAGCGCGGGCACCTCACTGAAGGCCGTCGGATCATCGGAATGGCTCTGGAGAGGGGATCGCGAGCTGAGCAGGGTATTCGGGGACAGGCGTACGCGGCGGCAACCGCACTTGCGTTCCGTCAAGGGGACAACGACACCGCCGCATCGCTCGTCGAGACCGCGCTCGATCTCGCCCGGGCAGCCGATGATCAGCGAGCCATCAGCACCGGCCTGGTGTGGTCGGCGCGCATCGCCCGGCGACGGGGCGAGCATGAGGTGGCGCGACAGCGCCTCGAAGAGGCCGTCGCCATCGCTGCCACGCTGGGAGACGCGCGCGCGATGATCGAGCCGTTGCACAGCCTGGCCGCCGGTGAGCGGCTCGCGGGTAACTACGCCGAGGCCCGTCGGCGGTACGAGGAGACGCGGGCCCTGTCTGAGCAGATCGGGAACACACGCGGAGCGATGATCGAGACGATGAACCTGGCCGCCGTCGAACTGCTCATCGAGGATGTGGCGGCGGCGGACCGCGGCGCGAAGAAGGCGCTGCGGTGGGCACGAGACGCGGGAGACACGCGAGCCATTCCCGCATGCCTGTCGATTCTCGGAGGCGTCACGGGTCTCCGCGGCGAGCCCGAGCGCGCCGGAATGTTGTTGGGCGCTGCCGAGGCCGCGCTCGTCCGCGGGCAGGCGGCCTTCGATCCAGATGATTCGGCCGAGCACGCGGAGCGGGTCGCACGGGCGATCGAGCTACTCGGCAGCGATCGCTATGGCAAGGCTGCGGACGCCGGGCGCGCGATGACGGCGAGTGACGCCGTGGCGCTTGCGCTCGACGACCAACCTCGGTGATCGACCGCTGGCGGAGCGTGTAGCCCGGATGGGACTCCAGGACACGCAGGTGATAACACGCCGACTCGTTCGGGACGAACGCGGATGGCTGCGACTGGCGGGCTAGAAGATCGCCGGCTAGACCGGGGTCTAACCCGGGGCATCGAACGCTCGTCCACGGCGTGCTCGTTGGGGGCCTGGAGGAGCTACTAGAACTCATCGCCGCAGGTGCCGCGTGAGGGTAGGCGCGCGCTCGATGGGGGAACCGGTGACTCGCAGGCTGGCGGCCCCGCCCGCATCCGAGATGACGTACGGCGGAGCTTTGCCGCGCCGCGAGGCCGTGCGTGTGGCCCGGTGTGGCGGCTCTTGGCCGGGATGGGCGGAGTACGCGCCCCGGCACCGCGCGGCGCCCGCTGGCCACCGTGTCGACGCGTGTGGCACGACGGGGGTGGGGCCCGAGCTCGTGAGGCGATCGCCGAAGTCCTACCCGCGGCCGCTCACCGCCCGCGAGTGCGCGACGCTCGAGCGCAAGGTGCGAGGCTTGACGCAGAAGATGATCGCGTTCGAGTTCGGGATCTCGATCAACACGGTCGGCAACCTCGCGGCGAACGCGTATAAGAAGCTCGGCGTCCACGGCGCCGCGGCGGCAGTGCACGCACACCGGGACGCTCACCCGTGGTGCGGATCCCGTGTCGATTTCGGGCCCATCCGCGAGCGCCTCAAGGTGAGCCGCTCGACGTAGAGAGACACGAGAACCCAATGACCTCTTCCTTGAAAGGGAAGGGGTCGAGAAAAGCGCCCTAGTGAGTTCTCCAAGCACGAACTGATACCGGCTGCGAGCCGCAACGCGTGTCAGA
Source organism: Candidatus Limnocylindria bacterium (assembly GCA_038211425.1). Taxonomy (GTDB): domain Bacteria; phylum Chloroflexota; class Limnocylindria; order P2-11E; family P2-11E; genus JALYKU01. Next base: position 4,685 of record JBBQVQ010000072.1, read on the forward strand.
TAAGCGCCCAACGAAATGAAGCGAGGCGGGCAGCAGGTCGCCTTAGTCGAAGTTGCTCAGTCTCCCGACGAGGGGCGCGCTCAGGTTCGAGACACAGCGGCCGGTGTCAGCGGTTGGAGGGCCTTGCTCGACGGCGCAGAATGATGGCCACCGACGAAATGCCGTTCGATCTGATGTTGACCAACAGCCAGCACCCGCTCCAAGCACGACGCTTCGAGCTGTTCAGCCTCGCCGCGCCGATCTTCCGCCGGCACGGCTACCGCGGTGCGACGATGAAGGCGCTCGCGTTCGCGTGCCACCTCAGCGCATCGACGCTATACCACTACTTCCCGTCGAAGCTGGCGCTTGCGACATATCACCTGACGCGGCCGCAGTTCAGCTGGAGCACTGTGCCACTTCATCGCGCGGCGGAGCCGCTCGAAGATCTGCGTGATGCCGTCGATCTCGCGATCGCGGGGTGGCCCGATCACGAACTTTCGCTCGAGCTCGCGCGCGAGGCTGGTGTCCGGTTATCGCTCCGGAAGCTCGGCGAGAGGTTCGCCGAAGGAGTGGCGTTCATCGGTCGTGCGGTGCTCGAGGTCGCGCCGGCGATCGGCCGCGAGCTTGCCGAGTCAGTCGCGCGCCACGTCCTGGCACTCCTCGTCGCACCGGCCACGACCGGCCTCGAGACCGACCCGGCCGAAGTGCGGGCGCGCATCGTCGATGCGCTGCGCATGGAGCTCACGCTTGCCGGCGTCGATCCCGGGCGCTTCGCACGCGTGATGGCCGCTGTGCCGCCGGCCGCGGGGCGATACACAGGCGTGGCCTAGCGCAAATCGAACAGAACCGCCTCCCGATTCGGTACGCGGCCGGATAGAGTGGCGCATGGTGCTTCTTGTCGCGGTGACGATCGCCTCGCTCGGCCTCGTCGCGCACAACCTCCTCTCGTTGCCGCTGCCGCTGCTCTCGCCTGACATTATTGGCCCGCTCGTCGTGTACGCCGGACTCCTCGTCTGGTATCGCCTGTCCCACGGCTCAAGCGCCGCGCGCGTGACGTTCCTGCTGTGGATCGCCGTGAGCCTCGCGTTGCCGCTCGCGATCCTGCCCTTCGTGCCAGATCAGACGCTCGGCCACTACCTGGCGCACGCGATCTACGCGCTCACCCAGGTGCCACTGCTCTGGCTGCTGATCCGGCCGACGCGCACGCTCGCGGTCGCGTGATGGCCCTCTTCTCCTCGCGCCTGTTCTACGACGCGATGTATCGCATCGGCGCGCCCTGGGAGGGCGCCGCCCGCTCCGAGTTGGTCGGCCTCGTCGAATCTGGACGGCTGCAACCATGCCGCGCCATCGATCTGGGTTGCGGGTCGGGCGCGAACGCCATCTTCCTCGCGGAGCACGGATTCACCGTTGTCGGCGTCGATTTCTCGCCGGTGGCGATCCGCAAGGCGCAGCGCAAGGTCGGATCGCGCAGCGGCTCCATCCGCTTCGTGCGTGCCGATCTCACCGCGCCCTCGCTCGGTGAGATCGAAGGTGAGTACGACCTCCTGGTCGACTACGGCACGCTCGATGACCACACCGGCGACGCCCGTGCTGCGATGGTCCGCACCATCCACCGCGTCTCGACCTCCGGCTCGCGCTTTCTGCTGTGGTGTTTCTACGGTACCCATGATGAGCTGCCGCGCATCTCCTTCACCGGACCGTCGCGACTCACACCGCTTATCGCGCCCGGCGAGGGGGAGCGCCTCTTCGGCTTGGCTTTCTCGATCGAACGGCTCCCCGAGCCGCGCCCGGGTAGCGGTGCCGCGTGCTTCCTAATGACGAGGAGCGCAGTGAACCCCAGGCAGAATCGCGTGCTCGACCAGCGGCGCGAAGCGGTCGCGGTATGAGCGAGACCTCCCGCGCACGGCTCTTCGCCGCTGATCACGAGGCGGGCGGCGCCCAGGGGTTGCTGCTGTGGTGGGCCCGCCGTCGCTTCGGCGACGTCCCGGGAATCGTGCGCGTACTCCTGGCCGATCCACTGAGTGGACTGCTCGCCAGCCTCCTGTACCAGCGCGTCAACTTTGGCGCCTCGCGGCTGGGTGCCCTACAGCGCGAGATGCTGGCGACGGTGGTGAACGGGAAGATTGGCGGCGCTCCCTGACTGGGGCTCCATTCGGCGGCCGTGCGCCGCCTCACCGGCGACGAGCATCTCGATCAAGAATTCGCGACCACCTGGCCCGAGTACAAGCTCGACGCGAAAACTCGCGCGCTGCTCGGCTACGCGCAGAAATTCACCGAAGCTCCCGCGGTGATCGGCGACGCGGACATCGACCAGCTCCGTGCGGCCGGCTGGGATGAGCTGGGTATCCGCCAGGCAACGTGGCTGGCCGCTTTCTACAACTTCAGCGGTCGGCTCGAGGCTGCGTCAGGGTTGCCGCTTGATCACCCAAGCGATCGCGCACTGGACTCATTCGTGCGGTGACCGGACGCGGCCAGATCAGTGTCCCGCCGGAGTTCGTTGTGCCCACCTTGGCGGTAGGTCACCTGGCCCGAGGACGACGAACAGGAGTGCCCCGCATCAGCACAGAGAAGCGGCTTTTAGAGATGCCGCCTCCACCGCAGAGAGCGGCCCTTCTCGATCGCCCCATCGCTTACTCGCTCCACGTGCGGTTTCGCGGATCCCTTCCGAGTACGGCAGTCTAAAACTGCCGGACGTCGTTGACAACTTGGGGACCTCGAAAAGACGAAGAGATCTCAAGTGGCAGCGGTCGAAAGGTGACCCCGATCCGCACCTGACGCCTTCGGCCTGCTGTCACCCTGACCGGGCGACGTCCGGGTCAGGAGGACCGCGGGCATCGTGAAGAGGCTGGCCTGCGGTGGGTGTGGCGGAACCTACGCTGAGGGCGAGAGGGAAGCGCATGAGCGAACGGCGTTCCACAAGACCTGGGTTGAGGTCTTGGCTCGCGCGTTACGGAGGACCTCGGCCGGCGGCCGTACTCGAGTCGTCATCGGCGGCGCCGCACGTGCCGCAGGACGCCGTAGAGGCGGGCGCGACCCGGACGCATCGCGCGGATAACACCCGCTGTGGCCTACGCCGGCGCCGCGCTCCACGACGCGCTGGTCGACCTCGTGGTGCGGCAGAACGCATGAAAGCGCCGTAAACTCGACTCGTGGCCATCGACGAAAAGACCAAAGCGGAGCCCATCACCTTCGAGGAGAACGTGATCCAGCGCCGCCCCCTGACGACGCAGGTCGGGCTCGGGACCGCGGACGAGGGCGCCCGCCCGCAGGGAGGGCTTCCG
>JBBQVQ010000073.1:0-7855 GCA_038211425.1 Candidatus Limnocylindria bacterium
GCGAGCATGGCATCGGGCTGGACGCTGGCGGGCGTCCGGCAATCGGGGCGCCACCCCGCGGAGCTTCCGCTTGCGAGAGCGGCCGTGCGCCTCTGGGAACACCTGGCGGACGAGCTGGACAGCGACGTCGGCTACCGCCAGGAGGGCAACCTGCGCCTCGCGCGGACGCCGGAAGAGGTGCCGATCATCACGAACCTCGTGCGCGAGCAGCGCGCCCAAGGGCTCGAGGTCACGTTCCTCGACGGCAACGGGGCCGTACGCGCCGTCGCGCCCGCGCTCGCCGACACGATCCTCGCGGCGTCGTATTGCCCGTCCGACGGTCACGCGGACCCGGTCGCCACGGTGCGCGCCTTCGCCGCCGCCGCTCAGCGGCACGGCGCGGCCATCCGCACCGATACGAAGGTCGCGGGCCTGAGCGTCGCGGGGGGGCGGGTGCGTGGAGTACAGACCAGCGCCGGACCGATCGCCGCCGACGCGGTGTTGATCGCGGCAGGTGTCCACTCGAATGAGCTCTGTGCGCTCGTGGATCTCGATCTCCCGATCGCGGTGCGGCTGACCGGTATCGTGCAGACCACGCCGGTGCCGCTGCGGTTGCGGCAGGTGCTCGGCGTGGCGAATGCCGACTTCGCGGGGCGGCAGCAGGTCGATGGCCGGCTGCGGATCTCGGGCTCGGTCGGCGAGTGGCGATGGCCCAACGCCGATCACGAGCTCACCGCCGAAGACGTGCTGCCGCCCGCGCACAACGTCGCCTCGATAATCACACGCGGCATCGCCGTTCTGCCCGCTCTCGCCGAGAGCCGCGTCGCGCGGGTGTGGGCTGGTCTGATCGACATGACGCCCGATGGCCTACCGGTCATCGAGCGCGCCCCGGAGATCGATGGGCTGGTCATCGCCGCGGGATTCTCAGGGCACGGGTTCTGTCTTGGCCCCGTGACCGGCCGGATCGTGTGCGAGCTGATCGCGAACGGCCGATCGTCGCTGCCCATCGAGGGCTTTCGCCGCGCGCGGTTCGCCGGCATGAGCGGCGCCGCGAACACAGAGCTGCTTGGCTAGAATCACGCGCAGTCCGGCTGCGTCCGATAGCGGTGGGGGAGGCGGCATGAAGGTCAGGTTCGCGCCAGTGCTCGCGCTCGGAGTGGCCACGCTCCTGACGGTCGCGGCTTGCACCTCCGCGGCACCGACGAACTCGGCGCCGCAGGCGGGGCGCGCTGGCGGCATCCTCCGCTTCGGGCAGAGCGCGGCCGACGTGGGAACGCTGGACCCGCACTTCGCCAGCGGCACGCAGGATCGCAGCCTGGTCGACATGGTCTTCAATGCGCTGATCCGCTTCAAGCCCGGCGACGGAACGCAGTTCGAGCCGGATCTTGCCAGCAGCCTCCCCGAGCCCAAGAGCGATGGTGGAAAGCAGACATGGACATTCACGCTCCGGAAGGACGTGATGTGCCAGCCGACCGACGGCGTGCCGGCGTACGAGCTGACGAGCGACGACGTCGTGTACTCGCTTCAGAAATCATCGGACAAGAGCCGCTCGGCGTATGCCGGTGATTACAGCGGGATGAAGTTCGAGGCGATCGATCCGTCCACCGTCAAGGTGACCCTGGACTCGCCGCTCTCGAAGGCGTTGCTGTACCCAAAGCTGGCCAACTACTCAGGCGGCTACATCGTCTGCCGGAAGGCCGCCGAGAAGCTCGGTGCCGACGGCCTCAAGACGCACCCGGTGGGGACTGGGCCGTTCACGTTCAAGCGCTACAGCCCGAAGGAGAAGGTCGAGCTGGTGGCCAACGAGGCGTACTTCCGCGGCAAGCCGCAGCTGGACGGCACCGAGTTCCTATACATGCCGGACCTGACCAGTCGCGAGCTGGGGCTGCTCGGCGGCCAGCTCGACGTCGCCAACGGCACCGCCGACATCGCCTGGGTGCAAAAGATGGAGGCCAACGCCGACGCCAAGGTGGACATCTTCGGCGTGGGGGAGGTCGTGACGATCAACCTCAACAGCAGGATCCCGCCTCTCGACAAGCTTCCGGTGCGCCAGGCGATCGCGTACGCCCTCGACCGAGCTGAGTTCCAGGCGCTCACAGGCGCACGCGTCAGCGAGCAGGTGTTCTCGCCGGTGCCCGCCCAGTTCATGCCCGGCGGGCTCACTCAACAGGAAGCCGCCGCCAAGGGCGTTGACTACAAGACCGACCGGGAGAAGGCGAAGAAGCTCCTGGCTGACGCCGGACTCGCAAGTGGATTCTCACTGAGCATGGTCACCTCCGAGCTGCCGTCGTACCGCGTGGTCTACGAATCGATGCAGGCCCAGCTCGCGAAGGTGGGCATCAAGATCGACCTGAAGGTCGTCGATCACACCAGCATGCACAGCACGATCCGCATGGACACCAATCCGATCGTCGTCTACGTGGCGTTCCGGCCGAACGCCGACGTCTACCTCAGCCAGTTCTTCCACTCCGATGCGATCGTCGTTTCCGGCAAGAAACCGAACACGAACTTTTCGCACTACGCGAGCATCGACAGCCTCATCGATCAGGCCCGTTCGGAACCGGACACGGCCAAACAGACGGCGCTGTGGAAGGACGCGCAGGCCAGGATCCTCCAGGACATGGCCGCGTATCCCGTCATGTTCACGAATCAGGTGTACGCGCGCAGGAAGGGGGTGGACTACGGCCACGAGCTGAAGTCGGTGCTGGCGCTCTATCCCGGCATCGATGAGACCACCCGGCTCGCGAAGAAGTAGGGCGCCGTGATCCGCTACGTCGCGCAGCGGATCCTGCTGACGATCCCGGTGTTCCTGAGCGTGCTCACGATCGTGTTCCTGGTCGTGCGTGTGCTCCCCGGCGACCCGGCGACCGCGGCGCTCGGCGACTACGCTTCGAAGGACGCGGTCGACGCGCTCCGCGAGCGCCTCGGCCTCAACGATCCGCTGCCCCTGCAATACGTGCGCTTCCTCGCCGACGTCCTTCGCGGCGATCTCGGCACGTCGATGATCAACAGCGCACCGATCGGCGATCAGATCGCTCACAACCTGCCTTACACCCTCGAGCTCACGCTCGCGGCCCTCCTCGTCGGGGTGACCCTCGGCATCCCGGTCGGGGTCTACATGGCGACCGAGCGCAACCGACTGCCGGACATCGTCGGCCGGGTGGCCTCGCTTGTCGGACTTTCGGTGCCCGCCTTCTACCTCGGCCTCCTGCTCATCCTCCTCGTCGGCGTGCAGCTGAAGTGGCTGCCCGCGATAGGCGGGGGCGATCTCACGGAGGTGGGCGACAGCCTGACGCATCTGATCCTTCCGGCGCTGACGCTGGGCCTGGTCATGACCGCGTCGGTCGCCCGGCTGGCGCGTTCGGCCATGCTCAACGTTCTCACCCAGGACTACGTACGGACCGCGCGTGCCAAGGGGATCCGCGAGCGTTCGGTCATTTCGCGGCATGCGCTGCGCTCCGCGCTCATCCCGATCGTCGCGCTCACCGGCATCTGGGGCGTGGCGCTGATCGGCGACTCCGTCACGACGGAGCTGGTCTTCTCGCGCCCGGGGCTGGGCAAGCTCATGGTGGGCGCGATGCTGCAACGTGACTACACGACCCTGCAGTCCACGATGGTGATCTACGCCCTGTTCGTGGTCGGCATCAACCTCGTGACCGATCTCGCCTACGGCTTCGTCGACCCGCGGATCAAGGCGAAGGGCTGACGGTGAACGCCGTGGCCAGCCTGCGCGATCGCGACGCGCTGCTCAGGTCGGCCCCGACGAGGAGCCAGCGGCGGCGGATGTGGGACACCTTCGTCGGCAACCGCGCGGCGGTGGTCGGACTGGGCCTTGCGGTGGCCATCACGCTCCTGTCCATCTTCGCGCCGTTGCTCGCGTCGCACGATCCACTCGCGCAGGATGGGGCCGGCCGTCTCAAGCCACCCGACGACCTCTTTCGGCTGGGGCGCGACGCGTTCGGCCGCGACGTGCTGTCGCGAATCCTCTACGCGGGCCGGATCTCGCTGGTCATCGGGACCGCGTCGGTCCTGCTCGGCGGCACGGTGGGAACGCTCATGGGCTTGGTCGCGGGCTACAGCGGCGGCAAGCTGGAGAGCCTTCTGATGCGGGCGGTGGACGTCCTCATGGCGTTCCCCAGTCTTCTGCTCGGACTGACGGTCCTCGCGGTGCTGGGCCCCGGCTTGGAGAAGGTCATTCTCGCGATCGGTCTGCTCCTGTCGCCACCGTTCGCGCGCGTGGTGCACGGCGCGACGCTGTCGCTCAAGGAACAGGAGTTCGTGAGCGCCGCCCGTGCGGTCGGTGCCGGCCACCTGCGGCTGATGCGTTTGCACATCCTGCCCAACATGGTCGGCGAGATCGTGGTGCTGGTCAGCGTCTGGACCGCATCGGCCATCCGCGTGGAGGCCAGCTTGAGCTTCATCGGCCTCGGCATCTCGCCGCCGACGCCGACGTGGGGCAACATGATCCGCGACGGCACGACCCATCTGATCAACGCCCCCTGGCTCTCGGTCTTTCCCGGCCTTGCGATCCTGCTGACCGTGCTGGCGTTCAACCTGCTCGGCGACGGCCTGCGCGATGTGCTCGACCCGAAGCTGCAGCAGTGACGCTTCGTCCACGACCGAGCGATCCCTGCCGTCGCTTGGTGCGGACGTTCATATGGAAGTGGCGGTGCGATGCACAGCCCTGCTCGGCCCTGCTCGGCCCGTCGCTCGTTGGCCGTCGCGCGCCATGCCTTCTTCCCGGCCGGCAGCCGTCGGAGCGCGGCCAGCTCCCTTCGAACGATCCGCAGCCGTCGGCGACCTTCGCCCCCGAGGTTTCCGATCGAACCTCCGGCGGCACGTGGCACGGCCGCACCTCCTGGCCGCACCGGCCGGCCGCACATGTCGCGACGTCGAGCACGAGATGGCGACGGTCGAGAACGGACCCCAGAACGTATCTCCCCACGGGACCGGCGAACAATCCGCGCGCGGCGCGGATCTAATTCGGAACGCGGCGACCGAGGCGTCAGGTCTCCGCCGGATCGGCTCACGCGTCCTCGGTATCCGACGATCGCGCTGTCTCCCGCATCAGCGCCGCGACGTCGTCGGGGACACGTTCGGCGGTGGGCCACCACGACTCGCTCTCGTCGGCTCCAGCGGCGGTCGCTGACTCCGCGAGGAGCGCGATGCCGCTCATGAGGTCGGAGAGCCGCACGACCTCGGGCACGAACCGGTCATCCGGACCGGCGTTGTGATAGTTCGTGTTCGGCAGCGCCACGCCGGTCGCCGTCCAGCCCAGGCGAACGAACGCCGATGCTTCGCACGTCCCGCCGGTGAGCAGCGCGCGCTGCGTCCCGATCCCGCGCATGTACAGGCGCTCCTGTGCGACCCGCAGATAGCGCTCGGCCTCGTTGCTGAATGTGTTGTGGTAGTCCCCGACACGGATCACGACACCTCGTCCAGCGGGCGCGTGAGGAAGCGCGCGGCTGGCCTCGAGCGACACGACGTACGCGTCCGCTGGGATGCCGCCCTCGGCGGCGATCAGGCGGGCGCCGAAGAGCCCCGGCTCCTCGGCGCGGGTGAACACAGCGTGCACGTCGAACGCCGCGCTCTCCGCGGCGAGCGCCTCGAGGGTCAGGATCGAAAGCGCGCACAGCGCCTGGTCGTCCGCCGCGCGCATGGCGAGCTCGTCGCCCTGTCTGTCGAGGCTCGGAATGTCCATGACCGCCCACATCCCGGCCTCGAGGGAGCGTTCGGCCCGGATGCGCGCGTGCCCGGGCGACGAGTTGGGCAGCTGGAGGTCCACGAGGAAGTCGTCGAGGATCCCGGCGAAAGGCTCGCGTCCGTCGTCGTGATGCACCACCACCGGGACGGGGGAGGCGAAGCAGCGTACGTCCAGGCCGCCACGCACGCGGGCGCGCCCTTCGTGGCCTCGCGCGGACACGATGTCGAACGCCGGATGATCCGTGTGCGCGACGAGCACGAGGGCGCGATGTGGAGTTCCCTGATGGCGCCGGGTGAAGAGCTGTCCGTAGCGGTCGGCATGGACCGGGAGGTCGCGCGCCTCGAGCTCGCGGCGGATCGCACCAAGCACGCGGTGCTCGTGGAATGGCGCCGTTGCGGGAGACGCGACGGCGCGCAGTGTGGCGAGGACGGCGTCGGCATCGGGTAAGCGGACCACCCGCCGCGAGGATATCGTCACCTTCTCGTGCTCCGCCTCTACGACACCCGCCGACGCGGGGTCCATCCGTTCCGTCCCCGGGCAGATATTGTCGCGATGTACGTCTGCGGGGTCACGCCTTACGACACGACGCACCTCGGCCATGCCCGGACGTTCCTCGTGTTCGATGTGCTGGCGCGTCTGCTCGAAGCGCGCGGCAAGCGCGTTCGCTACGTGCAGAACATCACGGACATCGACGAGTCGATCCTGCAGCGGGCCTCCCGGGATGGCATCGACTGGCGCGACCTCGGCAAGCGCGAGGAGAGCGCGTTCATCCGTGATATGAAACGCCTCGGCTGGCGAAGGCCCGACGTCCTGCCCCATGCGACGCGCGAGATCGCCGGAATGAAGCGGATGGTCGCGACGCTGCGCGAGAAGGGGATCGCGTACGAGCTCGACGGCGGCGTGTATTTCGACGTCTCGCGCGATCCTCATTACGGCGAGCTGTCGCGCCTGTCGCGCGCGAAGATGGCGAGGATCGCCTCCGAGCAGGACGATGCATCGCTCGACGACGCGGCCCGCGGCGACCCGGCCGACTTCGCGCTCTGGCGGCGCGTGGGCTCGGGACCGACGTGGCCAGGGCCGGGAGGGACAGGGCGTCCGGGATGGCACCTCGAATGTTCCGCGATGTCGCTGCGCTACCTCGGCCCGCAGATCGACATTCACGGCGGCGGCGCCGATCTCATCTATCCCCACCACGAGAACGAGATCGCACAGTCCGAGGCGGCGACCGGAGTGAGGCCCGTCGTTGGACATTGGATGCACGTGGTCCTTATGAGCCTGGAAGGCGAGAAAATGTCGAAGTCGAAGGGGAACATGATCTTCGTGCGCGACGCGCTGGAGCGCGTGACGCCGGAAGGGCTGCGCCTGTACCTCCTCGATGTGCACTACCGCCGCCGGATGGACCACGACGAGGGCCGGATGCGCCGCGCGGACGAGCGCAGCGAGTCGCTGGCCGCGGCGCTCGGCGACGGCCCTATCGGTCCGATCCGGCGCGACGCTGCGTCCGGTTCGGTGCTCGACGCGCTGGATGACGACCTTGACACGCCGAAGGCGATCAGCAGGCTCGAACGCGGCGCGCGCGGCGCGAAGAACGACCGGACGCGCGCGTCGCTGCGCGCGATCGCGCGCGTGCTGGGCGTCGCGAGGGCAGTGGGCACGGCGGCTGGCGGCGCGTCCCGTCGGCGCGACTGAGGGGAGCCGGGATGGCCCGCTTGGCGCAGATCCGATGCGATCGCGCCCTCAGCGCTGGCGAGCTGCAAAGGGTTCGCTGAAGGTGCGGACCGCTCGATGCTGAGCCCGCCGCCACGGGAGGAGATGCGCGGAGGCGAGCACCCCCGGTGATCCGCTGCGGCTTCATCATCCCGGCCGGCAGCCCGCGGGAGGTCGTTGAACTCGCGCGCGATGCCGATGCCGCCGGCTGGGACGGCGCCTACTGGGACGGCATCTGCGTCCCCGGCATGCGGAGATCTACGACCCGTGGGTGGCCATGGCCGCGATGGCGATGCGCACGGAGAAGGTGCGCATCGGCGCGATCCTCACGCCGCCGTCCCGCCGCCGGCCGTGGAAGCTCGTGCGCGAAGCGATGGCGCTCGACCACCTCTCCGGTGGCCGAATGGTGCTTCCGGTAGGGCTCGGCGCGCTCGACGACTTGGGCTTCGGAAACGTCGGAGAGCC
>JBBQVQ010000074.1:0-7595 GCA_038211425.1 Candidatus Limnocylindria bacterium
CGGCCGAGGTGTCGGTCACGATGTAGCGGCTCTCGGGAAAGCACTGATGCAGCTTGAAGGTCACCTCGAGCTTCTCCGTATCCGGCTTCGCGAGCAGCGGACCTCCCTCGAGGGGCTTTTCGATCTTCGTATCGACGGGCAACTCGCCACCCGGCCACTTCACGATCGGATAATTCACGACGATCTTGGTCGCCTCGATGGCTACGCGGCCCGCGGCCGCCGCGGCGCGCACCTTTTCGGCGCTGTCGAGCAGCTCCTTGGCCGCGGTGAAGCGCACGTTGTTGAGGACGTACAGCGACACGAAGTCCGGTGCGCCCGGCGCCGTGCTGAGCACAGGGAGCTGGCCTGGTGCGCCGTCGGCGATGAGGTAGATCTGCCCTGGTCCAGCCGGCTTGGCGGTCAGCGCTCCGTTGAGCAGGGGGACGAACACGAGGCCTTCGCTTTTCGCGAACTGGGGCTCGCTCGCGTCGGTCCGCACGAAGTAGGCCTTCTGCCCGCCGACGAAAGCGGCGTGCAGCTTCATCTTCACGCTCCCGCCGTTCCACTTGAATGGACCCTGAAGCTCGAAATCGAGGACGTCACCGACGAGCTTGGTCGCGGCGGACTTCGCGGTCCCCACCGGCGAGGTCACGGAACCCGGCGGACCGGAGCCCTGCGAAGCGGAACCCGGCGACCCGGAGCCTCCGCCGCACGCGGCGGCGACGGCGCCGGCGGCGGCGGCACCGAGCAAGCGACGGCGAGTGAGCAGCGCGAATGGCGTCACGCCCGTGTCCCGTCGTTCGCTGCGTCGCGAAGCGCATGGCGGCGCGAGGCGGCTCCGCCTTCCAATGCCACGTTGTTCCCCCTACGTCTTGGTCGATCGTCCGAACAGGGGAACACCCGAGGCGCGCATCGCTTCCCGATGGCGCCCGGATGTGGCGGGCCGCACCTTACCGTCCGGTGGCGGCGAGCGCGCCCGCCGTCGTCCACAGCGTCGCGAGCGGCGCGTCGCCGGTGATCAGCGCGTTCCCTCCCGCCGCGCGAACGACCAGGACGAGCCGACCGCTGACGATCCGCGCCTGGGCCCGCTCGTCCTGCGGCGAGGACCCGAGCGCGTCGAGCCAGCTGATCGCGAGCTGCCGGCCGTCCGCCGTGACATACCGCACCGTCAGGATCAGGTCGCCCTGGTGCCGGTCCATCCGAGCGCCGCGCGGCACCAGCGCCGGAAGCGCGACCGGCGGAAGGGGCCGACTCGCCGTCTGGGCGCACCACGCCGCGATCTCCGCCGGATCGGACGAGTCGTACTCGAGGGGAGCGCCCGCAGCGGCAAGGGCGATGGCGAGTACCTCCTCGTCCGCCGCGAGCGAGTGCAATTGGGCGGCGACCACCAACACGATCGCCGCGGCGATGGCCGCCGCGGACGCCCGCCAACCGTGACCGCCGGAGGACCGGTGGCGGCGCACGTCGCCGGCGCGGAGCAGCGACGCCGCCTCCGGGCGCGACGACGAGCTCGGCGTGCCGAGCGCCGTCGTGGGTCTCGACGCGGCTTCGCGCAGCCGCTCCGACAGCAGACGGTACGTGGCCACGTCGCGCGCGCAGCGCAGACATGCGGCGAGGTGCTGTCGCGTTCCGGGTGGCATGCGGTCACCCTCGCCGTCGGCCGCCGCCGCGAGGAACGGGCCGTGAGCGGCGCAGTCGAGCTCGGTCACCGATCCTCTGCCAAGCCGGCGATGAGTTGGCGGCGGGCGCGGTGCACCCGGCTCATCACGGTGCCCTGTGGCACCCCGAGGATCGCGCTCACCTCCGCGTAGGTGAGCTCCTCGATCGCCACGAGGCGGAGCGCCGCCGCGAACGTCGGCGGAAGTTCGTCCAGTCGCGCCAGCAGTTCGTCGAGCGACGCGCGGGCGACGACCTCGTGCTCGACCGGACGCAGCGGAGGGCGCACCGCCGCGCGTGGCAGCTCGTCCAGCGGAACGAGTTGCGCGCTCGCGCGGGCGCTGCGCTGCTGGTTCGCGTGCAGGTTGCGCAGGATCGTGAACAGCCACGCCTTCAGATTCGTCCCCGGGGTGAAGCGCTGCCTCGCTTGGAACGCTCGCACGCACGTGTCCTGCGCGAGATCCGCCGCGCGCTCCGGGTCCCGTGTGAGGCTGTACGCGAAGGCGCGCAGGCGAGGCCCAAAGGCGGCGATCTCGTCGTCCAGATCGTCGAGCGAGCCGTCCTGGTCCGAAGCCAGTCGCATCCCCTCCCTATAACCCGACGGCGGCGCGGCTCTTCCCGACCGCGCCGCCGTGTGACACGCAGCACATCTGGAAATGGGCCCGTGGACCCCCGGGTTACCGTTGGTGTACGGATGGAAGAGTGAGTCGGCGACGTAACGATCGAGCGGAGGACCGCCGAAGGCAGGCGGGCCGGCGCCGGTGGCTCATCGGAGCCGCCATCGCCGCGCTGCTGATCGTCGCCGCGGTCGCGCTGCGCCCGAGCGTCACGGAGGTCGTCTCCGCCGGTGGCGGCGGTGCCGCCGCGACGGTTTCGTACTCGGCACCCGTGCTCGGCGACCCGAGCGCGCCGGTGACGATCGTCGAGTATGCCGACTTCCAGTGTCCCTCCTGCGGGGCCTTCGCCCGGGGGACGGAACCCGAGCTCGTCAAGCGCTACATCGGCACCGGCAAGGCCAAGCTCGTGTGGAAGAACTTCGCCTGGATCGGCAGCGAGTCGAAGGTAGCCGCGCAGGCCGCCGCCTGCGCCGGAGACCAGAACAGGTTCTGGGAGTACCACGACTACCTGTACGCGCACCAGCGCGGCGAGAACTCGGGGACCTTCACCGCGCTCAACCTCAAGGCGTTCGCCGGAGCGGTGGGACTCGATCGCACGGGCTTCGACGCCTGCCTGGATTCGGGTCGCTACAAGGCGGCCGTCGACAGCGACTTCAGCGAGGTGCGGAGCTTGAACTTCACCGGCACGCCGACGTTCCTCGTCAACGGCACGCAGATCGTCGGGCCGACGGCGAGCCAGATGTTCGCGCTCATCGATCAGAAGCTCGCCGGAAAGTAGCCGTGCTCGAGCTGTCTTTCGTCGCCGTCCTCATCGGCGGAGCGTTGGCGATCTTCTCGCCCTGCAGCGCCCTGCTGCTGCCGGCCTTCTTCGCCGTCGGCTTCACCTCGCGTGCCCGTCTCCTTGGCGCGGCGATCCTCTTCTACCTCGGGCTCGTCACGATCTTCGTCCCATTGGGAGTCGGGGTGTCCTTCGTCGCCGGCCTCTTCCTCGAGCAGCGTCCACTCATGATCCTCGCGGCGGGCGCGCTCCTCGTCGGCTTCGGCATCTACGTGCTCGCGGGCCGCGGATTCAGCATCGCGCCCGCGGCCGCGGCGCGGCTCTCGGTCGTTCAGGGTCGCTACGCCGCGTACGCGACCGGTCTCACCTACGGATTCGCCGGCTTCTGCACGGGCCCGATCCTCGGCGGGGTGCTGACCGTCGCGGCCGCCTCCGGAGGCGCGCTCACCGGCGCCGCGCTCCTCGCGACCTACGCGCTCGGCATGACCGCACCGGTCTTCGTCCTCGCCGTCCTCTGGGACCGCTTTCGGATCGGCGAGCGCCGGCTCTTCCGTTCCGAGCTCCGCGTCGGTCCACTGACGATGCCCGCGAGCCGGGCGCTCGCGGGCGCGCTATTCGTCGTGATGGGCATCAGCTTCGTGGCCTTCCAGGGCAGCTCCGCGCTGGGCGGGACCTACGAGTCGCTGGGTTTCTCGGACCTGCTCGGGCGGCTCGAGGCGGCGCTCATCGGGTCACCCACCCCCTGAGCGTGGCCCTCGCGGCGTGCCGGCGCCCCGCCGCGGCTACGCGTTCGCGGCGGCCCGCAGCGCGACCTCGTCCCTGATCTCGACCCACCGCTGCCCGGACGCGACGATCCCGTCGCGCTCCCAGCGGCCGAGGGCGCGCGAGACGCTCTCCCGCGAAGCGCCGATCATCCGGGCGAGGTCGGCCTGCGACTGGCCGCGGATGCGCAGGCCCTCGCGGCCGCGGCTCGCGAGGCGCAGGAGCAGGCCCGCCAGGCGTTGGTCGACGGTGTCCGTGGCTGCCCGTTCGACCGTCTGCTCGAGCTCGAACAGCTGGCGCGCGAGGAGGGTCATCATCTTCGCCGCGAGCCCCGGATGCGTCGCCATGATCCCGAGGAACCTCGCGGCCGGCGCGTCGCATACGAGCACGTCCGCGTCGAGCGCGACGACGCGCTGGGTCGTCGTGGCGGCGCCGAAGAGCGAGGAGGTCCCGAAGATCTGTCCCGGACCCAGGATCGCGACCGCGAGGTCACCGTTGTGAACCCGCACGCGGCCGCTCTTGATCACGTAGATGCGGTCGCCGCTGGGCCGGACGGTCACGTCCTCGCCCGCCGCGCAGGTGCGATCGCGCATCAGCGCCCCGATCTGCTCGATCTGGCCGTGGCTGAGCCCCTCGAACAGATCGAGCCGGCGGAGGAACCAGAGTTTGCTGTGCATTGTGTCCTGCGTCACAGTGTGCGCCGTCGCTGACCGGCGCCGCTAGGGCTCCGACGGCGCGATGACCCGGCAGGCCATGATCCGTTCGGCGTTCTGCTCGAGGTAGCGCTCGCCCATCTCCAGCAGTCGCCGGAGGCGCAGGTCGATGAGCTCGTAGCGGACGCTGCGCCCCTCTCGCCTCGCTTCGACGAAGCCGCAGAATCGAAGGCAGGTGAGGTGAGACGACACGCTCGCCTGGTAGCGCCCGACGTGGCGCACGATCTCGCCCGCGGTCTTCGGACCGTCGAGCAGGAATTGAAGGATCTGGACGCGCGTCGGATCGGCGAGCCCCTGGAAGAACCGCGCGACGGCCTCCGGATCCGCCGGGGTGAGCCCCGCTCGCTTGTTAGAAGCCTTCACATTTCGATCTTAGCCGATATATCGTATGTTCTCAATGCGTCACGCGACAGGGGGAGTCCATGGCTGATCGGTTCGACCTCGTGATCCTCGGCTCGGGCTCGACCGCCTTCGCCGCCGCGCTGAAGGCCGCCGAGCTCGGGAAGACCGCGGCCATGGCCGAGTCGCGCAGCGTCGGCGGGACGTGCGTCAACCGTGGCTGCCTGCCCTCGAAGAACCTCATCGAGGCCGCGCGGATCCGCTGGGAAGCGCTGCATCCGCGGTTTCCGGGCCTCGGCGGTAAGGAGCTCGATCTCGACTTCAGGGCGCTCATCGGCGGCAAGGACGAGCTCATCCACGATTACCGCGCCCGAAAGTACGAGTCGATCTTCGCCGATAGCGACAAGATCAAGATCGTGAAGGGGCGCGCGGCGCTCGTCGATCCACACACGGTCGAGCTCGATGGCCGCTCGCTGGTCGGCGATCAGGTCCTCGTCGCGACCGGCTCGAGGCCGGCGATCCCGCAGATCCCCGGGCTCGCGGAGGTCCCCTACCTGACGAGCGATCTGCTCACCTCGGAAGAGCCGATGGAGCTCTTCGACCAGCCGCGCTCGCTCGTCATCATCGGCGGCGGCTACATCGCGCTCGAGCTGGCGCAGATGTTCCAGCGGCTGGGCACGCAGGTCACGCTCCTCCAGCGCTCGGAGCGGATCCTCCGGGACTACGAGCCCGAGGTCTCGACCGCGGTCCACGACGCGCTCACGGAGGAGGGCGTCACCATCCGCACCCGAGTGGATATCAGCGGCGTCCGGCGCGATGCCGGCGGGGTCGCGGTGATGGCCGAAACGGACGGCCGCGAGGGCGTCGCGCGCGCCGAGCGGATCCTCGTTGCGACCGGGCGCGCCCCGAACACCGAGGGGATCGGGCTGCGCGAATCGGGCGTCGAGCTCGACGGGAGCGGCTTCGTGATGGTCGACGACGCCCTGCGCACGACCGTGCCGCATATCTGGGCCGCCGGCGATGTCATCGGGGGCCAGACGAACGCCCAGATGGCCACCCCTGTCGGCGCGCACGACGGGAACATCGCCGCCGGGAACGCGCTGGGCGCCGCGGCGAGAAGGGTCGACCACGCGCTGAGCCCCCGGACGATATTCACCGATCCCCAGGTCGGCGTGGTCGGTCTGACCGACGCCGAGGCGAACGCGCGCGGACTGCGCTGCGCGTGCAACACGGTCCCCATCCACTACGTTCCGCGCGCCGGCGCGCTCCGCAATGAGCGCGGGGTCATCAAGATGGTGCTCGAGGCCGGTTCAGGGAAGGTCCTCGGCGTCTCGCTGGTCGCCCGCGATGCAGGCGAGGTGATCCACGAGGCGGCGATGGCGATGCGCTTCGGCGCTACGGTCCACGACTTCATCGACATGGTCCACGTGTACCCGACGATGGCGGAGGCGCTGAAGATCGTGGCGATCTCGTTCTTCAAGGATGTCTCGAAGATGAGCTGCTGCGCCGAGTGACCCCCGAGATCGGCCCAGGACCCCCGGGGCGCGTGAGCGCCACGCTGTGACATGCGTCACAAGATCCGGCCGCAGCGGAATCCCGACGCCGAGCCACGGGTTACCGTTGACGAGCCGTGAATTCATCGACAGAAACCCCCGTGTCCGCGCCCGCGGCTGTGGCCGATGCTGATCGTTCGCCATCCCTGGACGCTGGGCGTTCGATCGGTCGGTGAGCCTGCCAGCTACGGCGACGCTCTTCACCCACGGCCCGGCGGGCTGCGCCGCCTGTCACTGGGTGCGCCGGTCGCTCGAGCGCGGAGGGGTCGTCGTCCGCGACGTCGACGTCACCACCGATCGCGAAGCGCAGGCTGAACTGGCCCGGCTCACCGATGCCGAGATGCCCGTTCCGACGCTGCTCCTCGCCGATGGGCGCGTGGCGCTCTGGCCCGCGCCCGCGACGCTGGATGCCCTGTTCGGCGCCGACGTTCGCCCCGCCAGCAGCTGAGCGCCGCCCGTCGACGTCGCCGCTCCTCCGAGGCGTGGACACTTGGGGCATCAGCGTCCCTGCCGTCCGGCGGCGCGGGTGACACCGTCGGCAGGCAGGTGCGGCAGGCAGGTGCGGCAGGCAGGTGCGGTAGGCCCGGCCATTCTGGTTCAGGGGGCGTCGAGCGTGAGTCGGACGATGTCCGCATCAGCGAAGATCGGGCCGACATCGAGGCCGATCCCGCGGTAGACGAGAGCGGGCACGGAGATGTCG
This sequence comes from Candidatus Limnocylindria bacterium, assembly GCA_038211425.1. GTDB lineage: Bacteria > Chloroflexota > Limnocylindria > P2-11E > P2-11E > JALYKU01. Next base: position 7,098 of record JBBQVQ010000074.1, read on the forward strand.
GCGAGGAAGAGGTCCCCGACGTAGGGCCGCGCCCCGTGGATCCCGCAATCCGGTCTTCGGCAGCGCCAGGGTCAAGGTCTGGTGGGCCCGGATCGTCGGCTCCGAGGGTACCCCGGATCGCGCGCCGGTCGACCTCACGCATCTGCGCGACCGTGACCGCGGGGATCGATGCGCACGCACCGCCCGCACTTGTACCGGATGTTCGGGCCTGCGGCCCGGCTGGTCGCCGTCGCGTGCTCGCGACACGCCCCCGGTGGGGCCGCTGATCCGGGCGGCGCGGCGGGCCCCTGACACGTCGCACACGGCCGCGGCGTGGCAGCACCGCTAAGGTAGGGACGTGACGACAGAGCTCGGCCAGATCGATCGCGGGCCGGGGCCCGGCGAGCCCTTCCCGAACGTGCGCCTGCCCGACCAGCACGGCGATCTCGTCGATCTGCACGCGCGTCGCGGCACGCGACGGGCGGTCGTCGTGTTCTACCGCAGCGCGGTGTGGTGACC
>JBBQVQ010000075.1:0-7518 GCA_038211425.1 Candidatus Limnocylindria bacterium
GCGATGCCCTTTGGACTTAAGGGCTCAGCCCTGCACCGCGTAGCCCCGACGTAGCCTTCAGCTCCATGGAGCTGACCGATCCCCGCGCGCTGCGCGCGCTGCTCGAACGGCACGGCGTTCGGGCGGCCAAGAGGTTCGGCCAGCACTTCCTTGTCGACCGTTTCGCCCTCGACGCGATAGTCGGCGCGGCCGAGATCACGCCCGACGACGACGTGCTCGAGGTGGGTCCCGGGCCAGGGGCACTGACCAGCGCCCTCGCACGGCGAGCGCGATCGGTGACCGCGGTCGAGATCGACGAGCGGATGCTCGACCTCGCGGCGCAGACACTCGTCGGCCAGGACAACGTCCGCCTGGTGCTCGCCGACGCGCTCACCGTCGACCTCTTCACTCTGGGGACCGCACCGCCGACGCGGATCGTCGCGAATCTTCCGTACCGCATCACGTCGCCGCTGCTGGAGCGCTTCCTCGCCGACCCGCGCCGTCCGCCGCTGGTCGTGGTTCTTGTGCAGGAGGAGGTCGCGCGACGGATCGTCGCCACGGAACGAGACGCTCGCGAGCGCGGCTACCTGTCCGTATTCACCCAGAGCTTCGCCGAGGCCCGCATCGTCCGGCGCGTCCCGGCGCGCGCGTTCCGGCCGGCTCCCAAGGTCGGTTCCGCGATCGTCGCCTTTCGGACCCTGGCCGTCCCGTCGTTCGCGCCGCTCGACCAGCGGCGCTTCCTGCGCTTCGCCAGCGACGTCTTCCGCCATCGGCGGAAACAGATCGCCGGGGCGCTCAGGTACGAGGCCGGAGCTTCGCGCGAAGCAGCGGCGGATGCGCTCGCTGCCGCGGGCATCGACCGGCGCCGGCGCCCCGAAGAGCTTTCGCTCGCGGAGTGGGTCTCGCTCGCGCGCGCCATCGGGGTGCCGTCCCCGTGAGAGGCACGCCCGTGCCCGACCTTCAGCCGGGATCCCGGTGAGCCGAAGCGTCAGGGTCCTCGCGCCCGCGAAGGTGAACCTCACGTTGGAGATCCTCGGCCGCCGGCCTGACGGATACCACGAGCTGCGCGGCGTCTTCGCGACGATCGATCTGACCGACCGGATCCGTGTGGCGCCTTCCGCGCGGATGGACGTTCGGATCGTGCCGCCTCTGCCCGGTGGGAAGGATGAAGATCTATCGACGCGCGCGCTCCGCGTCCTGGCCGAAGCGACTGGGCTCGAGCCGCGCGCCGCGATACGCGTGCGCAAACGGATCCCTGTGGCGGCCGGGCTCGGTGGAGGCTCGAGCGACGCGGCGAGCACGCTGCACGCGCTCGCGAGGCTGTGGCGCGTTCCACCCGTGGATCTCGTCGCGCTCGCCGCGCGCATCGGGTCGGACGTGCCGTTCTTCGCCGCGCGTGTGCCTTTCGCTGTCGTTTCCGGGCGAGGCGAGCTGGTCCGGCCGCTGGTCGCTCGGACCGCACCACTCTGGCTGGCGCTCGTGGCCATCCAAAGGCGCCTCTCGACCGCCGCGGTGTTCGCGGCGCACGACGGGGGTGGGAACGGGCTCGGTCACGCCACCCGTGAGCTAGCGGCCGCATTCGATCGCGGCACCGCGGATGCTGCCGTCATCCGACGCCACGCCCAAAACGATCTTCTGGCGGCGGCCGAACGATGCGCCCCGGAGATCGCCGATGTTCGGGCCAGCGCCGCGGCACGCGGGATCCCCTTGCATTTGTCGGGCAGTGGACCGAGCCTCTTCGCTGTCGCCGATGACCGCGCCGACGCGCTTCGCACCGTCCGCGCGCTGCGACGACTCGGTCTTCGGGCCCGTCCCTTCGTCCTCGGGTTCTCCGCCGACTCGATCTCCGCGGCCGATCCCGCGGCCGACCGAGCGCTTTCACCCTAAAGTTGGCGCGTGGAACCCAAGGGCGACATGACGGTGAGACAGGCGGGCCAAAAGGGCGGCAACTCCACCGCGGGAAAGCACGGCTCTTCCTTTTACCGCGAGATCGGCAAACGCGGTGGACAGGCGCGCAAGGGACAACTCGGACCAGGGGGCTACGCGAGCCTCGGACGGAAGGGTGGCGAGGCGCGGAAGACGCAGCTCGGCGCCGAGGGGTACGCGCGGCTGGGCCGCAAGGGTGGCGAAGCGCGGAAGACCCAGCTCGGACCGGAGGGGTACGCCCAACTCGGCCGCAAGGGCGGCCGGCGAGTGGCCGAGCTCATCCGCAGGGGTAAGGAACCCGACCAGGGCGGCGACCAGGGAAGCTGACTCTACACTTTGGCCCCATGTCCCTTTGGGGCGTGGCCAAGTGGTAAGGCAGCGGACTTTGGATCCGCTATCCCAGGTTCGAATCCTGGCGCCCCAGCCTGCCTGCTGACCTCCGCCCACCCCCGATGACCGATGTCGCGTTCGTCCTCGCCGGCGGGCTCAGCACGCGGATGCGCTCCAAGAGGTCAAAGGTCCTGCACGTCGTCGCCGGCAGGCCGCTCCTGGCGCATCTACTCGAGACATGCGCTCTCCTGGACGCCCGTCCGGTGGTCGTTCTCTCCAGCGAGAGCGAAGAGGCGCGGGGACTCGTTCCGGATTCTGGCAGCGTCGTCGTGCAGGAACCGCCCCGCGGCACCGGGCACGCGTTGCAGGTGGCCCTGGCTGCGACGCCCGAGGCACGGGGGCGTGCGTACATCGTCTACGGCGACACGGTGCTCGTGCGCGCGGAGACGCTGCGGCAAATGGCGGCACTGCTCGACGAGCGGGACGCCGTGCTGACCATACTCAGCGGTGAGGGCCTGGCGAGCTACGGCCGGATCATCCGCGGCCACGGCGGCGACGTCGAGAGGATCGTCGAAGCGCGCGTGGCCACTCCCGCGGAGCGCGCCCTCCCCGAGGCGAATCTCGGCGCGTACGCCGTCGACCTCACGTGGCTGCGCGTCGCCGCCGCGCGCCTCGTGCCGAACAAAACAGGCGAGGTCTTCCTCACCGACGTGGTCGCCCTGGCACGGGCTCAAGGGCACCGCGTGGCCGCCCTCCGCACGGAGGACACGAGCGAGGGCCTGGGGGTGAACACGCGCGCCGACCTCGCGCGCGTGGAGAGAGCACTGCGCGATCGGATCCGGGAGCGACACATGCTCGCCGGCGTGACCCTGCGCGATCCCGGGTCGACCGACATCGATGCGGACGTCGAGATCGCGGCGGATACGGTCATCGATCGCGGATGCATGCTCGAGGGTCGGTCCCGGATCGGCGGCGATTGCCGAGTCGGTCCCTACGCGATCATCCGCGACTCGACGGTGGGCGACCGCTGCCGCGTCGAGGCCTCGGTCATCGAGGGTGCGACGCTCGAGGACGACGTTCGCATCGGCCCCTATTCGCACCTGCGTCCGGGCGCGCACCTGGAGCGGGGCGTGGAGATGGGCAACTTCGGCGAGGTAAAGAACGCGAGGCTGCGCTCCAAGACCAAGATGCACCACTTCTCGTACGTCGGGGACGCCGACATCGGGGAGCGGGTGAACATCGGCGCCGGGACGATCACGCTGAACTACGACGGCGTGCGGAAGCACCGAACCGAGGTCGGCGACGACGCATTCATCGGGTCGGACACCCTCCTGCGGGCGCCCATCCGGGTGGGGAAGGGCGCGGTGACCGGCGCCGGCGCGGTGGTGACGAAGGACGTGCCCGACGGGATGCTCGCCGTCGGGATGCCCGCGCGGGCGATCAAGAAGGCGGCACGAAAGCCGCGGCCCGCCGAATGAGCAGCGCGGATTGGCAGTTCCTCGCGCTCGAGCTCGTGCTCGTGGCCGTCCTCGCCGTCCTTTCGGCCAGCGAATCGGCGCTGCACGCCATCCGGCGTCCGCACCTCATCGCGCAGCTTGCCGAGCGTGGCCGGCGGGGCCGCCGGGCGGGCACGATGGGGAGCCGGTCCATCGAATACCTCGCCGCGATCCAGGTCAGCGAGTTCTTCGTGACGTTCGCGTACGCCGGCATCGCCGCGGCTTTCATCGCGCCTCGGCTGTCCGAGCTCCTCCGGTTCTTCTTCGGGATCGAGGCGTTCTTCGGCGACGTCTCCGCCGTGATCGTCACCGTCGCGATCCTGTCGCTGGTGGCGGTACTCGGCGGCCTGTTCGTACCTCGCGCCGTCGGTGCCCGTCACTCGCAGGTCGTCCTGTTTGTCCTGGTGTGGCCGATCCTGTTCGTCACGTGGGTGACCCGGCCGCTCGTCGCGGTCCTCTTCTTCCTGACGCAGCTGCTCACGCGCCCGTTCGGGGCGAACCCGAGTTCCGGCACTCTGGTGAGCGAGGCGGAGATCAAGGCGCTGGTAGAGACGGGTGAGGAACAGGGAGTGCTCGAGGAGAGCGAACGCGACATGATCGATTCGGTGTTCGCGCTCAGCGAGAAGCACGTCCACGAGGTGATGGTCCCGCGTACGGACATCGTCGCCCTCGACGTGCACACACCCGGTGATTCCGTGCTCGATCAGATCGTGAAGGTCGGCCACTCGCGGATCCCCGTTTTCGAAGGATCGCCCGACTCGATCATCGGGGTGCTCTACGTCAAAGATGTCTTTCGCCGGCTGGCACGCGCCGAGAAGCCCGACGACCTCAGGCAGTTCCTGCGACCGGCGCAGTTCGTTCCCGAGACCAAGAAGGTCGACGAGCTGCTCCGCGAAATGCAGCGCGAGAAGATCCACATGGCGATCGTCGTCGATGAGTACGGGGGCACCGCGGGGCTCGTCACCATCGAAGACCTCGTCGAGGAGATCGTCGGCGAGATACGTGACGAATACGACGTCGAGCAGGAACTGGTGCTGCCGGTGTCGGAGCACGAGGCGCTGATGGACGGGCGCGTGCCGTTCGAGGACGTGCGCGAGACGTTCGACCTCGAGATCGAGCAGTCCGACGACTACGACACGCTCGCCGGGTTCATCGTGGACCAGCTCGGTCGGTTCCCGAAGGTAGGTGAGATCGTCGAGCACGGCGAAGTGCGGTTCGTCGTCGAGAGCGTCGACGGTCGGCGGATCCGGCGCGTCCGCGTCCTGCGATCGGTGCCGATCACGCAGAGCTCGTGAGCGGAGACCCGGGAGTGCTGGGGCCGAGCGACGAGGCGCTCATCCGGGTCGCCGCGCTGGCCCGCGAGCGCGCGTACGCCCCGTATTCCAGGTACAAGGTCGGCGCCGCCGTGAGGACGAGGCGCAACAGGATCTACGGCGCCGCGAACGTGGAGAACGCTTCCTATGGGCTCACCGTATGCGCCGAGCGCTGCGCGGTCTTTGCGGCCGTCGCAGCGGGGGAAACCCGCGACTACGACGCGATGGCGATCGTCACCGGAGGAGATCAGTTGCCTTCTCCCTGCGGGGCCTGCAGGCAGGTGATGGCCGAGTTCACGCCGGACGTCCGGGTCATCTTGGCGACGACCGGAGGCCTGCGCCGGGTCACGACGCTCGGGGCCCTCCTTCCCGAGGCGTTCTCGGCCGAGCAACTGGGGCTCCGGCCGCCGGAATGAGGCTTGTCCGCCTGCGCGAAAGAAACGGGCAGCCACGATGCGCCATAGACCCGCGTGGGACCGAGCGCCGGAGGAATATCGTGGTCGCGTTCCACCGGGCCGCCGTGATCTCGCTCGCGCTGATCCTCGCCATCGGCATCCTCGTGCCCGCGCCGGTCGCGAAGGCTGCCGCGAGCGGCCAGTTCCGAGCCTACTGGGTCGATGCTTTCGGTGACGGACTATTCAGCGAAGCTCAGATCGACCAGGTGGTCGCGGCGACGAAGGTTGCCCACCTCAACGCGATCGTTGCGCAGATCGGGCGGCGCGGCGATTGCTTCTGCAACAAAGCGAGCATGCCGCGGACGCAGGCCGCGATCGCCTCGGCGCCATTCGATCCGCTGGAGAGCCTGATCGCCAGGGCGCATGCGGAGGGAATACAGGTCCACGCGTGGATCATCACCACCGCGATGTGGAACAGCTCGACCGCGCCGCTCGACCCCACGCACGCCTTCAACACCCACGGCCCGACGATGACCGGCCGCGACAACTGGCTCGACGTCCGCTATGACGGCGCGCTACGTGAGACTTCGAACTCGGCCGCCAACTGGTCCTTCGACCCTGGGCACCCGGACGCTGCCGACTACATCGCGCGGATGTACACGAGCGTGGCAGCCAACTACGGGATCGACGGCCTGAACTTCGACCGCGTTCGTTATCCGGACGGGAACGATCTTGCCGCCTGGCCAGGCGTGAACCAGTGGGGCTACAACGCCGTCGCCCTCGCGCGTTTCCAGGCGGCGACCGCGCGGACGGACCGGCCGCTGCCCAATGACGCCCAATGGATGCAGTGGCGGCGCGATCAGATCACGGGCATCGTCCGCAAGGTCTACCTCGAAACGTTCGCGATCAAGCCGCAGCTACGCATCAGCGCCGACACCATCACCTATGGCGACGTCTCCGACCAGCTCGGTGGATGGGTCGCCTCCCGCCCTTATCGGGAAACATTGCAGGATTGGCGTGGCTGGACGGAAGAAGGGATCCTCGACCTCAACATCCCGATGAACTACAAGCGCGATCAATGCCACGCGACCGGCCCCGGATGCTTCGGCGATCAGCACACCTGGTACCGCGACTGGAGCGAGTTCGCGAAAAGCCATCAGTACCGGAGACAGACGACGATAGGTTCGGCGCTGTACCTCAACACCATTTCGAACTCGGTCGCGCAGATCCGTGAGGCCCTCCGGCCTGGGGCAGCAGGCGACCCGAGCTTTGGCTGGGTCGGCTACTCGTACCGCGCTCCAGACGACCTCGCGAGCGCCGGGACTCGGAGCGGAGATGCCGGCCGAGCTGAGCTCACCAAGGCGCTGACCGAGCCGAGCTCGCACGACACGGTCATCCCGCCGGTGTTCGCCTCGACGGTCGCGGTACCTGAGATGACCTGGAAGACGCACCCGACCACGGGACACCTCCGCGGGACCGCCATCGCAGACTCTGGCAGCCTATTCGATGGGCTGCGGGTGGATCTGTACGACGCCGAGACCGGCGCGTCCGTCGCGACCACGCGCACCGATGGGAGTGGCTGGTTCGGCTTCGTCGACCTTGTGCCGGGACGCTACAAGGCGATCGCGGCCCTCACGGGACGCCATGTGGCCATCACAAGTGTCGCCGCGGGCGGACTCGCCACGGTGTCCCTTGCGCCCAGAGCGATTGGCCCGATCCGGTAGCCACGGCGTGGGGGTCGCGCGACGGTGAGAGCGCGCGAGAAGCCTGTCGCGCTCGTCATCGCGAGGTCGCGCGACCGCTCAGACATCCGCTCCTCCGAATGCACACCGGCACACTCGATGCGGATCGCGCCGTATTTCCGAAGGAGCGAGAGTGGGAATCGCCTCTGCGGGCTCGCGCCCCGGATGCGCTCCAGGATGCGCTCCCGGATGCGCTCCCGGATGCGCTCCCGGATGCGCTCCCGGATGCGCTCCCGGATGCGCCCCGGATGCGCTCCAGGATGCGCAGGATGCGCTCGAGGATGCGCTCGAGGATGCGCTCGAGGATGCGCTCGAGGATGCGCTCGAGGATGCGCTC
>JBBQVQ010000076.1:0-7433 GCA_038211425.1 Candidatus Limnocylindria bacterium
AGCGCCAGCCGCGTGTTGATCAGCCGGTCTCGGCGCTTCATCACGAGACCGGCCTCGGCGGCGATCTGCTCGAGGTGACCGCGCTCGGTCATCGGCCGCGCAGGTCGCGGAATGCCCTCACGCGGGATCTCGGGATGCAACTCAAATGGCAGCCAGTGGGCCTCGACGAGGCCCTCCGCGACCAGCTGGTCGACTCGCACGGAGTCGATGTAGCACCACGGTCAGACAAAGTCGGAATAGATGATGAGCTCGGCGGGCACTGGAGGATCGCTCAGGGTCCTACTGCGCCTTCGTCGTCGCTGGAGGTCCGGCTCGTGGCGCGCCGAACCGGCCGCTCGCAAGGGCGACGAGCACGCCGAGGATCGCGCCGGTCGCCGCGAGCAGGCGGAGTTCGCCGCTCGCCTCGATGCCAAGGACGGCATCCAGCGAGAACACCCCGGGACCACTGAGCATGATCAGGAGCGCGCCAGCCAGCAGCTGGAGCGGGAATTCGATACCGCCCTTGCTGTTCCAGAACCCTTTTGGCAGATGAATACGAAGCACGATGACGAGAGACTGCGCGAAGAGCAACGCCGCAACGATCGGCGTCAGCAGGCCGGCGGCGAACAGGAGCCCACCACCGAGCTCGACATACGCAGAGACGATCGCCCACAACGTGGCGGGCGAGTACCGCATCCGACCGACCGCACCGGTCCAGCCGGCAAAGCCGGGTCCGCCCCACCACCCGAACACTTCTGCGCCCCGTGGCCCGCCCCGCAAGGCGAACGACGAGCATGCCGAGGTCAGCGAGCGACTGCGGACCGAGCTGCATGCGCGGATCGTAGGACCACGATTCGCATCGGACGGGATTGCCGGCACGTTCCCTTGCACAACTGGCCATCAGGTCCAAAAGTGTCGCCAAGGTTTCCGCGGGGCGCCCGCCACACCAACCAAATCGTCAACCACGAAACGCAACGGTTGTGTACGCGCGAGGCGAACGTGCTCCGCATCGGATGAAAGTCGGGAAGGGTCCCATCCGATACGGGGCGGGTTCCCAGATGTAGCGGCCCTGGGTGTGCTGTCCGGCGACGGCGGGCGCATGTGGGCCATGTGCCCTGCTTGGGCCTAAGCACCACGGTATTCCGCAAGGCGAGTTCTCCACCACCGGTCGTCATGCCGGACGCCCTAGGAATCGCTCGCGCCTGCCTACACTGCCGCCGTGGTGCTTCCTGGAAGCTGCATCGAGCCAACGGGTGGAAGTCCCGTACAGGTAAGTACCGGAACGCCCGGTAGCAGGCCCCCGGCGCGGATCGAGAGATCCGTCGTCGAAGCGGGGCGTCAAGAGCCTCTTCGGAGGGAGCAAGAGCGCGGGCCGCAACATGAAGTGAATCCTGCCGCCTCGTCACAGAAACAATGGGAGAGCCGAGCCGCGCACGTGACGGCGAAGGCCACGTCCACGGCGCGCACGTCCGGGAACGGCGCGCTCCTCCCCGCGACGAGGACGAGCGAGGCGCGCGGCGTTCCGCTCCGCGACCGCTCGAACTGCGGCCACGAGCCCGCGGGTGACTTGACGCCGACGGGGTGGCCCGTGTATCGGGTACGCGGGGAGGGGCGATGAGGCGAGCGCTGGCGTTCATCGCTAAAGGGAGAGCGTGGGCTGGCATGTGCGAGGCGTCTCGAGACTGACCCAAACCTGACTCAGAGGAACTGGCTACGCGAGTGCCAGCCAAGCGCAGCTAGGTACATAACTTGGCGCCCGGCCGCGGCTGGCTCGAAGAAGCGCGTCACTTCGTCGTCGAAGAAGGTGAGGCCGGTCGCGCCGAGGCCAGCGGCGGCAGCGGCCAGCTCGAGTCGGCCGCCGGCGACGCCGCCGGCCATCTGGGCCACTCGATAGCCACGCTCGCCAAAGCGCTCGAAGACCGCGTCCAGGTCGGAGAGGAAGTAGACGTTGGCCGCCGCCTCCGCGCCGAGCGGCTGCCCGAGGGCCAACTCGCCGGCGGTGCGCCGGAAGTCACCTGGTCGGATCAGCGTCAGGTCATGCCGATAAGCGCCCGGCTCCAGGCCCTCGACCGCGTTCACGATCACGAAGGGATCGACGAGGTCGTCCCCGAATGAGTCGCCGGGGATGGGGGCCCTGGCGGCCGCCAGCGCCGTCACCAATTGCGAGCGCGTGATCGACCGGTCCGCGAAGCGGCGAGTCGAGCGGCGGCTCCGGATCACCTCCACGATCGGCTCGTCGGAAAGTGGACCGGGCGCCTCGCCTACGGCAGCCTGCGCGTGGGCCCGCCATGCGGCCGCCTCGTCGCCGGACACGAACGAGGAGGCCCGGTGCGCCTCCTCTATCTCGGGGTAGCGGACCTCGCGTGGCGAGAGCCGCTCGGTGGGGAGATGAAGCTCCGGCAGCGGACCTGGCATCTGCGGCGGCGCCGCGCCTTCGCCCACCGCGACGAGGGCCACCGCCGTCTCCCGCACGCCGTCCGCGCCGACCAGCCGGTTGACCGCGTCGTCCGTGAAGCCCACGACCACCGCGGTGGCCTGGCCATCGGCGGAGGCGAGCGCGAGGAGGTTGGCCAGGATCACGCCGCCGTCCCAGAAGGCGTGGCGATACGCGCGCGCCTGGTACTTCCAGGAGTTGCGCCAGAAGGTGCTCGTCAGCACGATGACGAGCGGCGCCGAGGCCAATGGCTCGAAGCCGCCGCTCGCCTCGACGAGTGCCCCGCGCATGTCGCCCTGACGGAGCGGCCGGAGGGCGTGGTCGTGGGCGGCGTACTGGTAGAGGCCGGCGGGCAGGTCCTTCCGATCCGCGCAAGCCACGTAGAGCTCGATGTGGTAGAGCGCGCCCGTGCAGGCGGCGGCTCGGAAGCCGTACCTCTCGCCCGAGGGAGAGCGACGCCAGCGCAGGACGCCGTTCGAGTAGAGGCACATACGCGCCACGTCCTCGGGCGGAGGGACGCTCTCCACGCTCGTGTAGACCTTGAAGGTCAGCGGCTTGTTCGACCAGTCCAGCCGGTGCCGGCTGGTAGCGACGCTCAGCGGCGAATGCTTGGTCGCCTCGTGGTAGCGCCGAAGCGCAGACCCCGCCGCGGTCGCGTGCCGGGTGTCGTCGCGACTGCTCGTGAATCCTCCAGGGCTACATCGAGAACCCTATTTCTTTGCGGGTTGGTGGTAGGGGTTCGTCCCCGCGGCGTGGTCCGTCGTGTCGACGACCCGCGCGATCTCTGGTAAGGCCGAACGAATGGCGACCTCGATCCCCTGCTTGAGTGTGACGTCCACCATCCCGCACCCCTGGCAGCCGCCACCGAGCTGGATGTAGGCGGCGCCGTCGCGCACGTCGAGGAGCGACACATGTCCGCCGTGCCCGGCGACGCCGGGGTTGATCTGCTCGTCGATGACTTGCTGGACGCGAGCGGCCAGGGGGTTGTCGGCCCAGCTTTCGTTCGGGTTCTCGATCTCCAGCGACCCGCCGGTGGGCGACGACACGAAACCGATCGTGGTCCCGTAGATGCGCGTAGCGCTCCCGCTGTCGATGACCACCTTGAGGTCGTCGAAGTCCATGACGACGTCGTCGGGCTGGATGCCCGCCGGGCCGACGAGCGCGAGGTCGTAGTCGAAGCGCCCGCCGCTCCGGCCACGGATGGCGATGCGCAGCGCGTCGTCGGGCTGGCCACCGGATCGTCGGACGCTGTCGAGCTTCCGTCTCGCATCGTCCGTGACGGTCAAGAGGGGGCGCGGCATCCGTCGATACTACGGGGTGATGCCGCGCGTCCTGCTCCTTCTCCCGTCGTCCACGTATCGCACGCACGACTTCCTCGAGGCGGCGGCGGCGATCGGTGCCGAGGTCGTGGTGGGGTCGGACCATCGCCCCGCGCTCCTCGAAGAACGCGCCCTGCGGATCGACCTCGCACGCCCCGAGGCCGCCGCGGCCGCGATCGTGGCATACGCGAGCGAGCGGCCGCTCGACGCGGTCGTTGCCGTCGACGACCGGGCCACGCAAGCCGCCGCGGCGGCCGCGGCGGCCCTCGGCCTGCGGCACAACGCGCCGGAGGCGGTCGCGGCGAGCCGGGACAAGGCGCGCGCGCGGGAGCTGCTCTCGGCCGCCGGGCTGCTCTCGCCGCGCTTCGCGACGTTCGACGCGAGCGCGGATCCGGAGCTGATCGCCGAGACGATCGCCTACCCCTGCGTGGTGAAGCCGATCGATCTCTCCGGCAGCCGCGGCGTGATCCGGGCCGACGACCCGCCGTCGTTCGCCGTCGCGTTCCGCCGCGTTGCCGCGATCGTGCGCTCGCCGGAGCTCTGCCCGCCGGACGGCGAGCCGAAGCGCATCCTCGTCGAGGACTTCATCCCGGGCCGCGAGGTGGCGCTGGAGGCCCTGTTGCGCGGCGGAGGGCTCGAGGTGCTCGCGATCTTCGACAAGCCGGACCCGCTCGACGGCCCCTTCTTCGAGGAGACGCTCTACGTCACGCCCTCCGGTCTCCCGCCGCACGAGCGCGACGCGGTCGTCGCGGCGGTGCGCGGGGCGACCGCGGCGCTCGGCCTGAGTGAAGGACCGATCCACGCCGAGGCGCGACTGAACGCGCGCGGCGTCTGGGTGCTGGAGGTCGCGGCCCGCTCCATCGGCGGCCTCTGCTCGCGCACCCTGCGCTTCGGCCTCGGCGTCACCCTGGAGGAGCTCATCCTGCGCCACGCGGTGGGCCTCCCCATCGCGAGCCTCGAGCGGGAGCGAGCCGCGTCCGGCGTGCTCATGCTGCCCATCCGCCGCGCCGGGAAGCTGCGCGAGGTGCGCGGGCGAGAGCGCGCGGCGGCGGTGCCGGGCATCGCCGGCGTCACCATCACGATCCCGCCGGGAGGCCATCTCGTGCCGCTCCCGGAGGGCGACCGCTACCTCGGCTTCGTCTTCGCGCGCGCTGACACACCGGGGGAGGTCGAGGGCGTGCTGCGCGCCGCCCAGGCGTGCCTCGAGGTGGTCGTCGAGGGCACCGCGGGGTCGTAGCCGGATCTCCGCCCAAAAAGCGAACATTTTCGGGCACTGGCAATTCCGACCTGCTAGGTAGAAAATAGACCCAGCGCATCTGAAACGGGGTGGTTCCCATGGCGGTAGAGCAGCTTTCGCAGCCTCCCGAGGCCTACAAGTACGGCTGGGAAGACAAGGACGCCGTCTACCGGAACGAGAAGAAGAAGGGTCTCTCCGAGGACGTCGTCCGCGAGATCAGCCAGACCTACAAGCAGGAACCGGAGTGGATGCTCCAGCGCCGCCTCAAGGCGCTGAAGCACTACCGCGCCCGCACGATGCCGACCTGGGGCGCGGACCTCTCCGCCATCGACTTCGAGGACATCTACTACTACCTGCGCGCCTCCGACAAGAGTGCCAAGGACTGGAACGATGTGCCGGACTACATCAAGCGCACGTTCGACAAGCTTGGCATCCCGGAGGCCGAGCAGAAGTACCTGGCGGGCGCCGGCGCGCAGTACGACAGCGAGTCCGTGTACCACAACATCCGCAAGGATCTCGAGGCGCTCGGCGTCATCTTCATGGATACCGACACCGCGCTGAAGGAGCATCCGGACATCGTCCGCGAGCACTTCGGCACGGTGATCCCCGCGAACGACAACAAGCTCGCCGCGCTGAACACCGCGGTGTGGTCGGGCGGCTCGTTCGTCTGGATCCCGCCGGGCGTGAAGGTCGATGTCCCGCTCCAGGCCTACTTCCGCATCAACAGCGAGAACGCCGGCCAGTTCGAGCGCACGCTCATCATCGCGGAGCCGGGCTCGCAGGTGCACTACGTCGAGGGCTGCACGGCCCCGGTCTTCACGACGAACACGCTGCACAGCGCGGTCGTCGAGATCATCGTGAAGAAGGGCGCTCGCGTCCGCTACACGACGATCCAGAACTGGAGCCACAACGTCTACAACCTCGTCACCAAGCGCGCCGTCGTCCAGGAGGACGGGGTGATGGAGTGGATCGACGCGAACCTCGGCAGCAAGGTCACGATGAAGTACCCGTCGGTGTACCTGGTCGGGCAGCGCGCGCACGGCGAGGTCCTCTCCGTCGCCTTCGCGGACACCGGCCAGCACATCGACGCCGGCGCGAAGATGGTCCACGCCGCGCCGCACACGACCTCGATCATCACGAGCAAGTCGATCAGCAAAGGCACGGGGCGCACGTCGTACCGCGGCCTCGTGAAGATCTACCCGGGCTCGAAGAAGAGCAAGAGCACGGTCCGCTGCGACGCGCTCATCCTCGACACCACCGCGCGCAGCGACACGTACCCGTACATGGAGATCGACGAAGAGGACGTCACCATCGGCCACGAGGCGAGCGTCTCGAAGGTCGGCGAGGAGCAGCTCTTCTACCTCATGAGCCGGGGGCTGTCCGAATCGGATGCGACCGCGATGGTCGTGAACGGCTTCATCGAGCCGATCGTGAAGACGCTCCCGATGGACTACGCCATCGAGATGAACCGCCTCATCCAGCTTCAGATGGTGGGTGCGATCGGCTGATAGCTCCTGCCCATGGGTCAGACTCTCGCTGACCTTGAGCGGGGATCGTCCTGGCCCGGACGCGCCCGCTGGCGAAGGCCCACATACGAAAAGGCGATGGTGAAGTCTTGAGCCGGTGGCCGGCCGTGACCGTGGCAGGTACCGTCGTCCGGCTCCACGTCACCAGCGGTTCCAGCGAGTGCGTCGTGGCGCAGGGCTCCGAGCGGACAGCGTGCGGGCCACGCGTGCCGCCTGACGAGGAGCCACGCAACGAGCCCGATAGCCTGCCACGCTGCCACGCCTGCCGGTTGCTCGCCGAGTGACGCTCACGGCGGCGCCTAGCATGATCGCTGCGACCTGACCGGGCATACGACCGCTCCGGCTCACCTCGCCGCCACGGCGGCCACATTGAGCGCGAATGCGCTGGAGCCGAGTTCGGTGGCCGCAGCAGGCCACGAGATCGAGATCGTCGCGCTGCGGCTGCGGGAAGGGAGCTCGCGGCGGCATCTGGGCGACGCGCGCGCGGCGCTCGCGCGCTGGGATGGTGACGTGGGCGCCCCCGATGAGGAGGTCAACCGCCTCACGCACGACCTGGAGGAAGTCCAGCGTTCGCTCCAGCGACAGACCGTCCTCCGCAGCGGCGAGCAACAGGAGTAGGAATGGCCAGGACAGGGACAAAAGAAAAAGACTCCGCGGCGAAGACCGCCGCCCCCGAGCGCGTCGGGATCCATCCGGAGCACAAGGAGCAGGCCGAGAAGCTCGTCGCGCGCGGAAAGCAACAGGGGTACCTCACCCAGGAAGACATCGCCCGCGGGCTTCCGGATGCGGAAGCCGGTGAGATCGAAGAGCTCCTCGTCACCCTCGACGACAACAACGTCGAGATCCTCGAAGTGGACCGCGGGCCGCCGTGGCACCAGGTCAAGGACGAGGAAGAGGAGACCGAGGAGCTCCAGCGCGAGGACAGCATCTCCGCGGTC
>JBBQVQ010000077.1:0-6838 GCA_038211425.1 Candidatus Limnocylindria bacterium
TGTCGGAGGGCTCGTTCACGTGGTGCTACTCGTGCGAGCGGTACGTCTAGCGGCGCTCGCATCCGTCGCCGCGATCCTCGTCTCGGCATGCACGCCGGTCGGGGAGGCGGCGCCGGTGGCGGCGACCGCGGCGTGGCGCAACACGACATGCGCGTCCACGATCGGCTCGGCGGCCCCTGCGAGCGACACGCCTGGCTTCGCGCGGAACAGCTTCTGGAAGACCGACTTCGCGAAACACTGCGTGCCGCTCTCCGAGATCGTGAACGGCGGTCCGAGTCCGGACGGGATCCCGCCGCTCGACGCCCCGCGGTTCGACGAGCAGGCGCGCGCGATGTGGCTGCAGCCGCAGGAGCCGGTCATCGCCGTGGTCGAAGGCGGCGAAGCGCGCGCGTATCCCTTGCAGATCCTGCGCTGGCACGAGATCGTGAACGACACCATCGCCGGCCGGCCGATCGTCGTCACGTTCTGCCCACTCTGCAACAGCTCGCTCGTCTTCGACCGTCGCGTCGGCGGGCAAGAGCTGACCTTCGGCACGACGGGGCTGCTTCGTCTTTCCGATCTGGTGATGTGGGACCGGCAGACCCACTCGTGGTGGCAGCAGGCGCTGGGCGAGGGGATCGTCGGCAGCTTCACCGGGACGCGCCTCGAGCGCATCGACAGCCAGATCCTGAGCTTCGAGGAGTTCGCCCACGCGTATCCCAACGGCCTCGTGCTGAGCCGCGAGGCTGCCAACGACGAGGCGAAGGCGAAGACCGGCGACGGCAGACCCTACGGCACGAACCCGTGCGTCGGCTACGACAAGCCGGACACGGGGCCCCTGGCCGGGTTCTGGACCAGCGCTCCCTTCGACAGGCGCCTCCCGCCGAAGTTCCGCGTCGCGGTCGCAACGTTCATCGACCCGCCGATCGCCTACCGGACCGATGAGCTCAACTGGGCGGTCGCGAAGAACGACCAGAGTGGGGCCAAGCGCTTTGTCCTGTTCTATCTAGGCGGCGTGGCCTCGCCACTCGATCGCGCCGCGACGGCCGAAGGGAACGATGTGGGTCAGTCCGCGCTTCGATCCCACCGCGGATGGCCGCCTGCTCACGTTCCGCGGCGGCGACAGGCGCAAGACCTTCCTCGACGACGAGACCGGCAGCGAGTGGACCATCACCGGGCTCGCGTGAGCGGCCCGTTGAAGGGCCGGCAGCTGGCCCGCCTGCCGTCGGACATGACGTTTTGGTTCGTGTGGGCGGCGTTCCGTCCGGACACCGAGGTCCGTGCGCCTTGACCACGGGCTCGCCTCGCCGGCGTCGGCTAGAACACGCGTATGGCCAGTGACGAAGTCCCAGCCATATCGGTCACCCAGATGCGGGAGATCGATCGCCTCATGGTCGAAGAGCTCGGGATCACGCTGGAGCAAATGATGGAGAACGCCGGACGCGCGCTCGCGGAGCTCGCCCGGCGCGCGCTCGCGGAGCTCGCCCGGCGCGCGCTGCGAGATCTTCACGGTCGCCGGCTCACGGTGCTCGCCGGCCCCGGTGGGAACGGCGGGGGCGCGCTAGTCGCCGCGCGCCGTTTGGCAATCTGGGGTGCCGAGGTCAGCGTCGCGCTTGCGTCGCCGCTCGCGCGGATGCATCCGGTACCGGCGCATCAATTAGCGATCGTTACCGGCATGGGAATCGAGGTCCTCGAGCCCCAGGCGCCGCTGCCCGACATCGCGCGCAGTGCGCTGGTGCTCGACGGCGTGTTCGGCTATAGCCTGGCCGGCGCGCCGCGGGGCCACAGCGCTGAGTTGATCATGGCCGCGAACGAATCGCATGTTCCGATCCTCGCGCTCGACGTGCCCTCTGGTCTCTCGGCCGACACCGGAGAACCGTTCGAGCCAACGATCCGCGCGCACCAGACCCTCACCCTGGCCCTGCCCAAGGTCGGCCTACTGCGCCCGCACGCGCGGCTATATGTGGGCGAGCTCTTCGTCGCCGACATCTCGGTGCCCGCGCAGCTCTACCGCCGGATTGGCCTTGCGGTCGCGCCGCTCTTCGCAGCGAGTGACATCCTGCCGGTGACCTCCAGCTAGCACCGTGCGCCGACGACAGTGAGAAGAGCGAGGCTGGGGCCGCGCTGCAGCGGAGAGGATCGCAGCACGCCATCGCGATGTGCGCCGTGTCACAGGTCACAACTGCGGCGTCCCTTCGATCGAAACCCACATGTTGAAGCATGGTTGGTGTACGGTGCCAGCCCGTGACCGACCTCGCCGAGCGCGTCGGAGACAGCGCACTGTTGACAGCGGCGGACATCCGTCCCTCGCAGCCCGATTTCGAGGTCCAGAGCGTTCTCAATCCCGCCGCAGCGCGCGTCGGCGACGAGGTGATCCTTCTCATGCGCATCGCCGAACGGCCCCGGACCGATCTAGACCCCCCGGCCGACGCGCGGACCCTGGATTTCGCGGGACCGCATCCGAAGATCGTGGCGCTCCCGTCCGGCCACACGAAGGCCGACGTCGTGGCGATCGCGATGCGCGATCCGGACGCCGCGGGATTCCGCTACATCCCGATCTATCTCCCGAAAGATCTGCCGGGCCTCGACCTCTCGGATCCGCGGGGGGTCCATTTCACCCACCCGAAGCTCGGACGCACCCAGACGTACCTCACCCAGATCTCGCATCTGCGCTGCGCGCGCAGCGCCGACGGCGTCCACTTCACCGTCGACGACGAGCCGGCGATCGCCCCGGCCGCCGATCTCGAGGAGTTCGGCTGCGAGGATCCGCGGGCGACGTTCCTCGATGGGGCGTGGCACATCACCTATGTCTCGGTCTCGCGCGTGGGGATCACCGCGAGCCTCGCGGTGACCCAGGACTTCCGGACCTTCGAGCGGCTCGGCGCGATGCTGCCGCCCGACCAAAAGGATCTCGCGCTCTTCCCGGAACGCAAACATGGGCGGCACATGGCGCTGACGCGGCCGATGCCGAGCTCATTCGGCCACGTGCTCGGCATCTGGATCGCGCACGCGGAGGAGCGGATGCCGTGGGGTAATCATCATCCGCTCGTCCTGCCTCGCGAGGGGATGTGGGACGAACGTCAGACCGGCGCGGGGACGGTCCCCTTCGAATGCGACAAGGGATGGCTCGAGATCTACCACGGGGTCAACGCCGAGATGCGGTATGCCCTCGGCGCGGTGCTGCTCGAGCGGAAGGATCCCTGCACCGTGCTCGCGCGTAGCCCGCAGCCCATCCTGTTGCCTGAGCGACCGTACGAGCACGCCGGCCTACTCTCCGACGTCGTGTTTGCCTGCGGTCACGTGCCGCTCGACGGCGCCGGACGCCGGATCCGCGTCTACTACGGCGCCGCCGATTCGGTCATCGCCGCGGCGGATTTCGACGTCGAGGCGATCCTCGACTCGCTCGAACCCGCAGCGGCCGCGTTCGGGAACCCCCAGCGGGCAGGCAAGACCGTCCTTGTCCGCTCGGCGAGGTGAACTACCTGCGCCGGCCGGTCACGCCGAACAGTGCCTCGAGTGTGGCCGGACCGGGGCCGACGACGACCTGCCCATCTGGCAAGAGCAGCGTCGGCACCGGCAGGTCCGCGTTCGTGAGCTGGCGGAGCTGATCGTGGGCCGCCAGGTCCTCGGTGATGTCGCTCTCGTGCACGCGCACGCCGTGACGGTCGAGCCAGCGGCGGACCCAGTGGCAGGTGGCGCACCCGAGGGCGCCGCGGGTGAACAACCTGGCCGCGCCGCGGTCGGCGATCATCGCCTTACGTCCGCAGCCGAGCCGCTCATCGCGCCGAGGTTAGCGACTGTGAACGGGATGAGGTAGTTGGCGACGACCTTCGCGATGAGCGGCGCGTCGACGCGGCCGCCGGCGAGCACGTCGAACTGGTTCACCAGGGTCAACAGGGTGCCGACGACGACGGCGATGATCGAGCACCGCATCAGTACGCGCCGGCGGCGAGCGCTGCGCACCAGGTCGCGAACGAAGCGGCGGATCACCGAGCGAGCGCGGCCTGTATCTGTGCGTGTGTCGGCTCGACCAAGGTGCGGCCATCGGGGAGGACGAGGATCGGCACGGACATGTACCCGTCGGCGACTCGGCGCACGAACCGGCGCGCCTCGGCATCGTTCTCGATGCCGATCTCACGGTACGGGATTCCCCGGCGCTTGAGCCACAGCTTGAGGAACCAGCACTGGCCGCAGGTCACGGTGGTGTAGACCAGCAGCTCTCCGCTTGAGTTTGTCACGCTCACCCAACCGCACCCCGCCAGTGCCCATTCCTCAGTGCCCCTGGTGGTGTGACACACGTCACATCTTGGGAGTAAATGCGACGGCGGTACGGTTGCACGAAGCGTGAGGCACATCGACGCCCCCGCCGGTCTCGGCATCGGCATGCTCGGCGGCCTCGTCGGAATCAGCTGCTGCGTGTCGCCGGTCGTCCTCTACCTCATAGGCCTGGCTAGCGCGACGGAGGCCGTCGGCTTGGGCAATCGCCTGTACGGCGAATACGCTTGGTACTTCCGTGGCGGGGGTCTCCTGGTCGGCGGCGCAGCGTTCGCCCTGTACCTGCGGCGACGCGACCAGTGCGATCTCCGTGGCGCCCGCAACCAGTGGCGGACGATCGCCACTGCGGCCGCTGTTGGTGTCGTGACGTACGCGGCGCTGTACGCATTCACGACGTGGCTTGGGTCGCGTCCCCATGCCTGACCTCAAGGTCTACGGCGCGCCGTGGTGTCCAGACTGCAAACGAAGCAAGAAGTTCCTGGCCGAGCACGGATCCCGATGGCCTGGATCGACATCGACAAGGACCGAGACGGCCTTCGCGTCGTGGAAGAGATCCAATCCGGCGGGCATTCGATCCCGACGATCGTGTTCCCCGACGGCTCGCACCTCATCGAGCCTTCGGACGACGAGCTCGCCCGCAAGCTGGGCCTCGCGCTCGAGGCCTCACGTCAGTTCTACGAGCTCACAATCATCGGCGGCGGTCCCGCAGGCCTCGCCGCCGCGCTTTACGCCGCGCGCTTGACCGCGTCGCAGAGGGCTGGACGAAGCGGACCGGCTCCTCGACCTCGGGTTCGCACCGGACATCGACCGTATCGTCGCCCTCCTGCCGCCGCCGCGCCAGACCGCGCTCTTCTCGGCGACGCTCACCGGCGAGGTGCGAACCGTGGCTAGCCGCTACACACACCACCAAGGCGGCCTCGGTCGCGGTGACGCCCGCGGAGCCGACTGTCGCCGCCATCGATCAGGCCTGGGTCCAGTTGCGGGAGGCCGACAAGGTCGCCGCGCTCGACGAGCTGCTCGGACGGGACAGCGACATGCGCACGCTCGTGTTCCGCCGGACGAAGTACGGTGCGGACAAGCTGGTAAGGGCGCTCGAGCGGCTCGGGCGGAAGGCGAGCGCGCTGCACGGCAACGTCGGGCAGCGCGTGCTCGAGCGCGTGCTCGAGGACTTCCGCCGGGGCGCGATCCCGACGCTCGTTGCGACGAATCTCGCGGCGCGCGGCATCCATGTAGCCGACGTGGGACAGGTGGTCAACTTCGACCTGCCGGAGAACGCCGACATCTATGTGCATCGCGTCGGCTGGACGGGCCGCGCCGGCCGAACGGGCGTGGCGTACACCTTCGTCAACGAGACCCAGCGCGGCGAATTCGACGACCTCCGCCGACGCGCGAAGGCGGCGTTCCGTCAGGGGCGCCTCGGGATCGTCAACCCCCGGCTGGTGAGAGCTCACGCCTAGGCGAAAACGCCCGGATACGCGGACATCCGCGCTGCTCGCCGGTCGTTCGATCTGGGCGAGGTTCGCTGCCCCACGTGCAACCGCATGGTCGGGCCCGACGACGGCCCGAAGCTCATCGGCACGTTCGACAACGCGGCACCGACCCTCGCCATTCTCACCTGCCAGCGCTGCCGCACCGCTCTCAGCATCCGGTTCATCGAAGAGCTGTAACCCGCCTGCCAGACCTCTGCGACGCTCGCTGCGTTGTAGCTTCGATCACCAGATTCAGTTCGAGGAGCTTCCGGTTTTTCATGATGGCCTCGAACGAGGTGCGAGGCACGGGCGCCGCCCTGGCGTGCCTCGAGGTGGTCGTCGAGGGTAACGCGGGGTCGTAGCCGGATCTCCGGCCCAAAAGCGAACATTTCTGGCGCTGGTAATTCCGACCTGCTGGGTAAAATAGACCCAGCGCACCACGTGGACGTGGAGTGCAACGCTCAAAGGTGCTCGCCAACTGTCAGATCCCGACCACCGGGCGATCTGCGAGCTGCTCCGACCGGGCATACGACCGCTCCGGCTCGCCGCCACGGCGGCCACATTGAGCGCGAATGCGCTGGAGCCGACTTCGGTGGCCGCAGCAGGCCACGAGATCGAGATCGTCGCGCAGCGGCTGCGGGAAGGGAATTTGCGGGCGGCATCTGGGCAGCGCGCTGGGATGGTGACGTGGGCGCCCCCGATGAGGAGGTCAACCGCCTCACGCACGACCTGGAGGAAGTCCAGCGTTCGCTCCAGCGGCAGACCGTCCTACGCAGCGGCGAGCAACAGGAGTAGGAATGGCCAGGACAGGGACAAAAGAAAAAGACTCCGCGGCGAAGACCGCGGCCCCCGAGCGCGTCGGGATCCATCCGGAGCACAAGGAGCAGGCCGACAAGCTCGTCGCGCGCGGAAAGCAACAGGGGTACCTCACCCAGGAAGACATCGCCCGCGGGCTTCCGGATGCGGAAGCCGGCGAGATCGAAGAGCTCCTCGTCACCCTCGACGACAACAACGTCGAGATCCTCGAAGTGGACCGCGGGCCGCCGTGGCACCAGGTCAAGGACGAGGAAGAGGAGACCGAGGAGCTCCAGCGCGAGGACAGCATCTCCGCGGTC
>JBBQVQ010000078.1:0-6645 GCA_038211425.1 Candidatus Limnocylindria bacterium
CGTGCGGTGGACTTGTTCTGCTCTGTGGTCATGGTTACCCCTTCTTAGCTCGCGGTGAGACGCGATGTGCATTCGCAGGGGGCCGGGTGGGCACCTCGCCGGCACTGGGGCTCGGGCGGTGCGCTTGGTCCGGAGAGAACGCCCTCAGCGTGCTCCCGATTCCCTCCAGTTCAACAACGCGGTTGTATGACAAACACCCCGCCGCCGGCCGATCTTCAGGGGCCGTGATCCTGAGGGCGTACTTGACGCAAGGCAACGGCGTCTGGGCGCTCGTGTCCTCGTGCCGCCGGCTCTCCTTCGCGGATGCGAACGCTGTTGATGCAGTTGGCCCGTGCTCGAGTGGGCGCAATTCGAGTCAGTCGGCGCTCGCCCCCACCGCGTCGTCCTTCGCCCGCCGCGCCTCGCGGCGTTCCTCCGCACGGCGGGCCGAGCTGTCGAGCTTGGCGACGAAGTGCGCGAGCCGCTCGCGCTGGTGCTCAGCGTCGGCGTCGAGGTCGCGGCGCTCGAACACCTTCCAGTAGCGCAGCAGCGGCATGACGATATCGTCGTGGTGGATCCGAAGGTCATAGATCTGCGCGTCTGCCATGCGCGCCGCTTTTCGCGCGAAGCCCGTGATCCCCGCGCCCGGCATAGCGAACGTCAGGACCTCGTGGGTGATCGCACGCATGACCGCGGACGGGTCGACCTCGAGCGCGGCGGCAAGCGCGTCGCGATAGAAGACCATGTGCAGGTTCTCGTCGGCGGCGACGCGCGTCATGATCCTGTCAGCGACCGGATCGGCAGAGTATTTCCCGGTGTTCTGATGCGACACCCGCGTGGCGAGCTCCTGGAACGCGGTGTAGGCGAGGCCGCGTAGCGCGGTCAGTGGGCGGTCGTAGCCGAGCATCATCGTCTGCATGCGCCCGCGCTCGATCATCACCGGATCGATATTCCGCGTGACCACGAGATAGTCGCGGATGACGATCGCGTGGCGCCCCTCCTCCGCCGTCCACCGGTTCACCCAGTTTTTCCAAGCACCGTCGCCCTTGTTGAAGGTCGCGTGGATGAGGCGGTGGTACGAGGGAAGGTTGTCCTCGGTCAGTAGGTTGACCTCGAACGCCGTCTGCGCGATGCCGGTCAGGCGGGGCTGGTCGGGAGTCCACGGCTCCTTGTCGTAGTCGCGACCGAGGCTGTACGGGATGTACTCGTGGGGGAACCATTCCTTCGCGACGGCGACGTGGCGGTCGACGAGCTGCGCGACGGCCGGCTCGATCTCGGCAAGCAGGTTGGCCTCGTTCTTTTCGAGACGCGCGGGATCATTACCTTCGTTCATCAAGACATTGTGCCCCCCGCTGACGACTGATCCGAGAGTGGTTCTCGAGGACCGAGCGGTGTCCGCGCCTCACGCGGCCGTCGGAGCGATCATCAGGGAGCCACGTTGCGC
Source organism: Candidatus Limnocylindria bacterium (assembly GCA_038211425.1). Lineage (GTDB taxonomy): Bacteria > Chloroflexota > Limnocylindria > P2-11E > P2-11E > JALYKU01. The sequence continues at coordinate 1,424 of JBBQVQ010000078.1, forward strand.
GCCGGGCTCAAGCACGCAGCGACCTTCGCTTTGCAAGCTTCCTGTCGCGGAGGTCGCTGCCGTAAGACGACCTGGTTGGTTCCATTCCAGCAACCTCACTCGCAAGCGCTGCCCCGCCCAAGGGCATGGATAGTGCGAGGGCGACCAGCGAAAAGAGGGGGCGACCCACGGCGTCGCTCGCGTGGAGGAAAAACCGAAATGCGTGACCATGTTTTCGCGCGGTTCGCGCCCCTCGTGCTCATCGTTTCATCGCTCGCGTTCGGCCAGGTCGGCTCTGTCACCGCCCACAGCCCTGGTGGGGACGCAACGACGCGGGCCGCAGCGTGCGTAAGCAGCGTCGGACCCGGTGAACCTCCGCCCGCAGGACTGACCTTTGGCTACGAGGGCTTTCACGCGGCGTGGTACGGCCAGTCCGGCTACCCGACGCTGTGCCCGGGAGACACGTCGACCGCGACCGTTGCCTTCTACAACACCGGCACGCGCGGCTGGATCGCAGGCAAGATGGGCGAGGTCGCGTACCTCGGAACGTGGAATTCGATCCCCGGACAGGACCGACCCAGCGTCCTCGGGGGCGACGGGCAGCTGGGCTCGCCGAACACTGGCTGGCCCCGCTCAAACCGCGTCGCCTCCCAGCCCGCGTACTACGTCGGCCCGGGTCAGGTGGCGTGGTTCCAGTTCACCATCCAGGCCCCTATGACGCCCGGCTCGTACCGTCTGCACCTACGCGCGCTGATCGAGGGTGCGCAGTGGCTCGAGGACTACGGCATCTACTGGCCGGTGACCGTCATCGACCCCGCCGCTGCGCCTCCGGTAACCGCACTTCCGCCAGCGCCCATCGGCCCGAAGATCGTCTCCGTCAGCGCATCGCCGAAGGCGGTCGAAGCCGGTACTTCCGTCACCGTGACGGCCCACGTGACCGATGCCCAGTCCACCGTGACAGGCGTCAGCACCCGATACAGCTATCCGTATCCGGGTGGGAGCGAGCTCGCCTACACGGGCTTCCCGGCGTTCACGCTGGTCGCCGGAACACCGTCGGACGGCACCTGGCAGACAACGTTCCAAATCCCGAGAGAGACCATATCGGGTACCTGGCTCGTCGACGACCTGCGCGCCGACGACGCCGCGGGAAACGTCTATCTCCAGCGCGGCCATTCAAATCCGATGTTCACCGATGCCGCGTTCACGGTGACCGCACGCCCCGACGACACTCCGCCGAGCTTCGTTTCGCTTGGCGTGTCGCCGCGGAGCGTTTTCCCAGGGGGCTATGTCACCGCGACCGCGCACGTCACCGACGCCGATCCGGGTGTGGTGTCCGTCTCCATCTGCTACAGCCAGCCCAACGTCCAGCCCTTCTGCAACAACCTGGGTCTATCGACGGCGAACGGGGGATCGGCTCAGGACGGAGTTTGGTCGGCCAGCTTCACGGCTCCCGGGGGATCTGCGCCGGGCACGTGGACGGTCTCTTCGCTGATCGCGGCCGATGCCGCGGGGAATCGCACGGTGCTGTCACCGCCCTCGCCGCCCTCGGGTGACGGCACCTTCACCGTCGCCGCGACCTCGGACTCGATGGCACCGCGTATCGCCTCATTCGGCGTCTCGCCGACGAGCTTGACGGCCCCCGGCACGGTGACAGTGACCGCGCATATCACCGACGCCGACAGCGGCGTGGCGTGGTCGGGCGTCTGCTACGACGCGCCAGGCGGTGTGGCATCCGCGCTCGGTTGCCCCAACCTGGCCCTGGTTAGTGGCACCCCGCGGGACGGCACGTGGCAGGTCGACATCTCCATCCCGGCCGGGTCGGCGACGGGCGCCTGGACGGTCCGCTCTCTCGCGACCGGGGACAGCGCAGGGAACCGCGTTGATATCACCGCTCCAGCCGTACCGACGGGTGATGGCACGTTCACCGTGAGGTAGCGGGCCCTCGCCGCCTCCGGGATCACTCGGGCTTCGCCTTCAGGTCGGACTCGTGTTGCTTGATGAACTCGCGAATCTCGTCTGCCATCGCGAGAAGCTTGGCCCATTGCTCCTTGTACAGCGTCACCGGGAAGCGCCCGAGGCCATAGACCGACACCCCGCCTTTCTCACTTACCTTCAGGCTGACGGCGCGGCCACGTTGGCTCTTGAGACGCTCGTTCTCTGCTCTCAGCTGCTCAAGCTCGGCTTTCAGGTCTTCGTCAGACATCGCCCAACCCTCGATTCATTCGCGCGCGAGGTTCCGCCGGTGACCGTCACGCCGGACGATCTTAGCCACGAGCGAGGGCAGGCTCGACGGATTCCAGGCTTCGGAGATCGCACTTGAGCCAGCGATCGTTACTCTCGGGTACTGCGCGGGCGGGTAAGGCGAGTTCGCTCCAAAGGGGATCAAGATGTCGAGCCTTCCAAATCATGAGGATCGTCGCAACAAGCTCAGTCCGATCCAGTACGCGGTCACCCAAGAGGCCAGCACGGAGCCACCGTTCAGCGGCGCGCACTGGGATCACCACGGCGCGGGAACGTACCGCTGCGTCGTCTGCGGGGAACCGCTCTTCGACTCGGGGACGAAATTCGAATCGGGGACGGGTTGGCCAAGCTTCTACGACGTCGCCGAAAGGGGGCACGTCACGACGCGGGAGGATGGTTCTCTCGGGATGCGGCGGACCGAGGTCACATGCAGCGGTTGTGGCGCTCACCTCGGCCATCTCTTCCCGGACGGCCCGCGTCCGACCGGCATGCGGTATTGCATCAACTCGGCGGCACTCAACTTCGATCCGTCGGACGCTGGATGATCGCCCGTTGAGGTGCGCGCCGTTGGCGTTGAAGGTGACCGACAAGAACGGAATCCGGCGCGCAGACGACCGGCTGCCGCATGCCGGGAAACCTTTCGCGCGGAGCTAGCTGGCTGCGATGAAGCGGATGCTGATCATCGTGCGGCAGCGCGGACAGTTGAGTGTCGCGAGCGACGACTCTCGCTGACCCAACGCTGGAACGAACCTCAGGCCGTCGGCATCAGACACTCTCCGGGTGCACTCGGGGCACCGGAGCTCCCCCCGGCCCAGCTCCGCGTGCGTCGCCTGTAGGTCCGCGAAGCCCACTCTCTTTTTCCGCCCCACCTAGCACCGCCTCCGATCAAGTCCGCGACTACCCGATGAACGTTCGCGGTATGAGTGGCTGCCACCACAGCTCTTTCCAGCCTAGGGTGTTCCCGCAAAGGAACCGGAGCCCCGACGGCAAGACTCGACGTAGCGACCGGCGGTCTACGCTGCCGTAGCGCCTGTGTACGATTATCCCACTTCTCGCACGCCGAGGCCCGTCTGGCCGCCGCATGTATCGCTGTGCTCCGCCCGCGTGGCCGCTTGTATCGCCCTGATGGCCGACGGAAGGTTCGACCCTCCGCCCACGCCAGCGTGTGGCTGCGTGAGCGTGCGAGGTGATGGGGCAAAACCGTAACGATTTCAGGACACTCGCAGCGGAGCATTCGCGGGGTTGACGGTCCTCGAGGATCGCCGGAGTCCGGGGGAGGGCCAACGCCGTGACTCACGCACCGTCGCTCTCGCCCCATGACGCTTCGCCAGATCAGACCGATCGGACTGGTGGCATGAGTGTGCGGACCATCATCGCAGTAGCGCTATTGCTGGCTTCCATCGTCTTAGCGGTGATCGCCTTCGCCTTAGGCCTGTCGGACCTCGCGTCGGCGGACTACGTGCTGGCCTGGATGGTGTTCGGCCTGGTCGGCGAGGTGCTTGCGATCCGCCGCGCGAAGAACCCCATCGGCTGGCTGTTCCTCGTCATCGGGGTCGTCGGCGAGGGCTCGATCGTCGCGGGGAATGGTCCGGTAGATCCCGCCGGCGGCGCGCCGTCCATCCTGCGGCTCATCGCGAGCGAGAGCTGGGTCGTCCCCTACGGCCTGCTGGCGGTGCTGCTGATCCTTTTTCCGACCGGGCGGCCGCCGACCCGGCGCTGGTGGCTCCCGATCGTCGCCGCCGCCGTCATCATCCCGTTCGGCATCCTGAACTCCACCGACGAAGCTGGCACGTCCATCGTTTCGATCGTCTTCGGCGCGGGAGCAGCGAGGATCCCCGGTTCGCCCGAGATCGTCGCGGCCGGCGGCATCCTCGGCCTCTTCTTAGCCGCCGCCGCGTCGCTCTTCCAGCGCCGGCGGTCGGCCTCGACCGTGGAGCGCCAGCAGCTGAAATGGGTGGGCTTCGCCGGCGCGCTCCTCGCGACGGCGCTCGTGGGAACGGCCGTCGCCTTCTTCTTCACATCCCTCCGCGAGCTCGATCCCGAAGCCAAGAACCCGTCCACGCTGTTCGGGGGGATCCCGTTCGTCACCGGCCTCAGCGCCGTTCCGATCGCCGTAAGCGTGGCCGTCCTTCGTCATCGCCTCTACGAGATCGACGCGCTTGTCAGTCGCACGCTGGTGTACGGATCGCTGACGGCGATCCTCGCCCTCGCCTACCTCGTCGGCGTCGCCGCGTTTCAGTTCCTCCTCTCGCCGTTCACGTCGGGGAGTCCCATCGCGGTCGCAGTCTCGACGCTCGCGGTCGTCGCGCTCTTTCAGCCCTTGCGTCGCGGCATCCGTTCGGCGGTCGACCGGCGCTTCTACCGCACCCGCTATGACGCCGTCCGCGCCCTTTACGAGTTCGGCCTGCGGCTCAACGACGAGGTCGATCTGGAGGCGGTCCGCGCCGATCTCCTCGACACCGTTTACGAAACCATGCAACCCGCGCATGCGGGCGTCTGGCTGCGGGAGCCGACGCGATCGGCTAGGTGAGCGGCCATACGTCCCAGGCAAAGCGCTGGCGCCGCCGCGAGGCTGGCGTACACGAGAACCGTCGATCAAGGCGTGCCCGCGGCAACCGCGGGCAAGGCGCGAGTGACGTCAGCGGTCCCTCGCTTCGGCGACCGATCATGCACTGCTGCAGGCGCTCCGGCATGACGCCGGTCTTCAACTCGCGCGAATGTGACGGACGCGAAGATCGACGAGCGGTAGGCGCGATAGGCGAGCGATGACGGGTCGCTGGCTATGCTCCCAATCCTGGGCGACGGGCATCGAACCCAGGGATAAGAGGTACGCACATGTGCGCTGCACGTGAGGCGAAATGCGCGTTCCGCTGGCGAAGTTTGCTCGGCGTCGCCACCGTCCTGTTCCTCCTGAGCGGAGCCCTCAATCTTCTCGCCGCACTGCTCGTGCCCATCTCACTGCATCTCAACGGACCCGCGGCGGTGCCCGGTTTGGTGCTCAG
>JBBQVQ010000079.1:0-6610 GCA_038211425.1 Candidatus Limnocylindria bacterium
CTACTGGCGCGGCTCGATCCAGCCGCGCGATCGTGGCGCCTGGTTCGCCAGCTACACCGGACTTCTTCACGAGTACGCCGCGCTCGCGGAGCGAGAATGGGCGGAGGGCCTGGTCATCGGCACGGAGTTCAACTCGCTCGAGGAGGACCAGCGATGGGTGCCTCTGGTGGGCGACCTGCGCGGAGCCTTCGCCGGGCGAGTCGGCTATTCAGTGAACTACAACCGCCCGTATCTGCTGAACTGGGCCGGCGTGCTCGATTTTGTCGGCGTGGATGCGTTCTTCCCGCTCGACGTCCCAGTGCCCGCGACGGTCGCGCAGCTCGCCGCTGCCTGGGCCGGCCCTGCCGCGGGACTGCGCGCCGCCCGGCAGGCCCTGGGCAAGCCGCTCATCCTCACGGAGATCGGCATCACCTCACAGTCGGGGTCGTACCTGCGTCCATTTGTCTGGGACCACGGGACGCCGGTGGACCTGGAAGGCCAGCGCCGTTACTACCAGGCCAGCTGCGAGGCGCTCTCGGGAGCCGTCGATGGTATGTACTGGTGGGACACCCCGCTCGACACGCGCCCGGATCCGAAAGGATTCGGCCCGCTGGGAAAGCCCGCCGAGGCCGAGATCGGACGCTGCTTCTCCCCGCCGCGGGCGAGCGCCGCACCGTGACCGATCCCCTGATCTCGATCGTCGTCCCGACGTACAACGAGGCTGGCTCCCTCCCGGACCTCGCGGAGCGGCTCGCGGCGAGCCTCGCGGGGCGGCGCTGGGAGCTCGTCATCGTCGACGACGGCTCTCCCGACGGCACCGCCGACCTGGCCGATGCGCTCGCCACGCGCCTGCCCATACGGGTCGTTCGGCGCGCGCGGAAGGCGGGCCTGGCGTCGGCCGTGCTCGCCGGTTTCGCGCGGGCGCGCGGCGACCTGTTGGTCGTGATGGACGCCGACCTCTCGCACCCACCCGAGGTCGTCCCCGCGCTCCTCGACGCGGTCGAGGGTGGCGCCGATCTCGCCGTCGGCAGCCGCTACGTCGCCGGAGGCGGTATCCGAAACTGGCCGCTGCGCCGCCGCGTCGTCTCGCGTGTCGCGGGGATCCTGGGAAGCGCGCTCGTCCCGGTCAGCGATGCCTCCAGCGGCTTCTTCGCGTTGCGCCGCACGGTCATCGACGGAGTCCATCTGAATCCGATCGGCTTCAAGATCGGATTCGAGGTGATGGCACGTGCCCGTTACCACCGCGTCCGCGAGGTGCCCTACATCTTCACCGACCGGAGATTCGGAAGCTCGAAGTTCGGCCGGCGCGAGATCGTCCAGTACCTCGTTCAGCTGACGCAGGTCGCGCGGGACAAGGTGCTTCGCCGCATCTAGAGACGCCCCGGATCAGAGCTCCCTGCGCTCCAGGCTCCAGATGCCGAAGCCCAGCACGACGACCAGCCACACCGCGACCCAGGCGAGGTACGGCAGCGGCGGGGGCGTCAGCGCGGCGAACGGATTCGCGGCGAAGCCCGCGGAGGAACCGGCGGCCGCGAGCACCGCGGTCGGCTCCAGGCTGAAGACCGCGCCGCGCCATAGGCCATCGGTGGGCAGCAGCAGCTTGCTTACGGTCTCGGCGCGCACCAGCGCGTCGTTGTGGAAGAAGGCGCCGATGCTCCCCGCGACCCCGGCCATCCACGCCATGCCGAAGACGACCGCCGAGATGACGCCGGCCACCATCGCGGAGAGCCGCGTGCTGAGCGCGAGCGCGAGGGTCAGGATCACGACGCCCTCGCCCACCATGAACGCGACGAACTCCACCGGGTGCGGCGGCACGTACCCCGTGACCGCGCCGACGACGGCGAGCTCGACGGCGGCTGCAGCCGATGCGTAGATCGCCACGAGGGCGACGAGTCCGAGCCACTTGCCGATCGCGTACTCGCGGCGGCTGATCGGACGCGAGAGCAGCGCGAGCACGATGCCGGATTCGATCTCGCTCGAGATCGACGGCGCCGCGACGAACACCGCCGCCAGCGACAGCACGAAGCTGAACATGAACATCACGAGGATGAGAAGCTGGGACGCCGTCGCCTTCACCTGAGCCTCGGGCATCGGCTGCCCCGCCACGGTGAGCGTCGGGATGCGCGAGAAGCCCCAGCCGGTGAGCCCGATCACCGCGAGCGTCAGCAGCAGCAGCGCGAGCAGGAGCCGCCGGCGCGATGCTTCGCGCAGGATCTCGCGCGCGATGACGAGGCTCAGCGTCACGGATTCCCGAGGAGGCCGAGGAAACGGTCCTCGAGGCTTTCGTGCCGCGGCTCGACGGCGTAGACGCGTCCGCCCAGCCTGACGAGCTCGGCGACAAGCTCGGGTACGCGGTCCGCAACGATGCCGCGCACCACGAGCCACTCACCTTCGTCGTCGATCTGGCCGAAGCGGCCGAGACCGTCGCGTTGCTCGAGTGCCACCACGCGGACGCGGACCGTGTCGCCGCCGAGCAGCTCGTCGAGCGTGCCCATAGCGACGACGCGCCCGTGGTCGACGACCGCGACGCGGTCGCACACCTGCTCGACCTCGCTCAGCAGGTGCGAGTTCAGGAACACCGTAACGCCGCGCTCGCGGAGCGACCGGAGGATGTCGCGCACGTCATGCCTTCCGACGGGATCGAGGGCGGACGTTGGCTCATCGAGGAGCACCAGGTCGGGGGAGCCCAGGAGGGCGACGCCGAGACCGAGACGCTGCTGCATGCCTTTCGAGAACGTGCCGACGCGGCTCCCTGCGCGCTCCTCGAGGCCGACCGTCTTGAGTGCGGCGTCGATCTCCGCGGCCCGGCGCGGGCCTGAGATCCTGGCGAGCTCGCAGTGCAGACCGAGCACCTCGCGCGCGGTCAGCCATCCCTGATACCGGAACAGCTCCGGTAGATAACCGATCCGGCTTCGCGCCGCGCGATCCCCGGCGGTGGCCCCGAGAACGGACGCCGTTCCCGCGGTCGGCCGCGCGAGTCCAAGCAGGAGTTTCACCGCGGTCGTCTTACCCGCCCCGTTGGGCCCGAGGAAGCCGAAGAGGTTGCCTCGAGGCACCTCCATGTCGAGCCCGGCGAGCGCGGCGATCCTCCCGTACTGCTTCGTCAGCCCGGTCGTGGAGATCGCCGGCTCGCCGGTCGACGTCATCTCGCGTTCCCGCGGCGCTAGCGGAGGGAGTTGGCCGTCGCGATCAGCTCGTCCTCGGTCAGCGTGCCGGCGAGACCGAACACGATCCCGCCCTGCTGCCAGATCACCGCGCTGCCGATGCCCGTCGAGTCGCCGACGAACACCCCGCTGGAGCCGTGGACCGCGACGGTCTTCGAGTTCGCCTGGCCTGCCGGCACGGGGATCGGGAGGGTCCGCGTCGGATCGCTCACCGCGCGGAGCTCCGCGGCGAGCACCGGCGAGACGCCGGGCTGCGCCAGGAGGTAGTCGCGCACCTGCTCGAAGCTCGCACCGTTGGAGTTGACGCTCGGGACCCGAGCCTGGGCGACGACGAGGGTCGGCATGTTCGCCGGCATCGTGCCGTCCGCCGGCTGCGCGCCGTAGGTCTGCAGCACCGTGGGCCCGCCCTCGATGAGCAGCGTGGTGCCGTCGATCCCGGCAGGGATCGGTGGTGCCGTGCGTCCGGCCTTTGCCGCGGTGGCGCGGGCCGCCTCGGCGCTGAATGTGAACGTGGCGGTCGTACGCGGGACGACCTGGAAGCGTCCGCCGGTGGCCGCACCGGGCAGCCGCGCCGGGGTCAGCACGGTGAAGCCGGCCGCCGCCGACGCCGCCGCGGCATCCGCCACGGTGACCGCGGGTCCGTGGGTGGGCTCGGACATCGTGCCGTACGCGGAGAGGTCGGGCAGGCCCCTCATGTCGCCGGGCGTCACCTGCACCGTCGCGAAACGCTGCGGCTGGAAGATCGTCAGGAAGGAGTCGGCCAGACCCGTCGCGCCGAAGGCGATGACCAGGACCAGCGTCGCCGCGACCGCCACGGGCAGACGCGGCAGCCTCGCGACGCGTGAGAACCAGCCCGACCTTCCTGAGGAGGCCGCGCTCACGCCGCGCGACGTGACAACGCCGCGGAACCTCGCGAGCGCCACCGGCACGTCGACCGCCGGCGCGTCCACCGACGCGAGTAGCTCCTCCGCGCTTCGTTCGTTCAACTGTCCCATTTCGCCATCTCCTTACGTAATGCCTCCTGCGCCCGGCGCAGGAACGTTCCGATCTGATCGCCCTTGATGTCGACGGCCTCCGCGACCTCGGCGTACGAGAGTCCGCTCGCGCGCAGCGCCACCGCTGCGGCGCTCTTCGGCTGCATGCGCAGCAGCGCAGCTCTGACGTGCGCGAGTCGCTCCGCGTCCTCCGCGGCGCGACTCGGGTCGGGCAGGGCCCCTGCCGGAGGCGCAGCGAGCTCGTGTCCCGTCCGGCGCCTTGCGCCGCGCAGGTGGTTCAGCGCCGAATGCGCCGCCGCCGAGCGCAGCCAGGCCGCCGCGTAGTCCGCGTCGGCCGAATGGCGCCCGTAGAAGGAAAGGAACACCTCCTGGGCGACGTCCTCGGCCGCGTCCCGGTCCCCCAGGATGCGGTGGGCGATCCCCACGACGACCCTGTACTCGCTACTGAACAGCCGTTCGAACGCGGCCGGCAGCCCGGGATCGGCCGGATGACTCACCGCCCGGGCCCGTACCGACAACGTCTCGACTTCCACCTTCTTCAAGAGCACCGCCCGCAGGCCGATTGTGGCAGCCGGGCGCGGCGGATCTGTGGAATCGTGCAGAGGTGCTGATCCGCGAAGGACCCGCGACCGAGTTGACCGTCGCCACCCGTATCCTGGCCCACTCGGGACTCCTCGACGCCGGCCGCCGCATCACCTCGCTCGTGGGTGAGGTGGTGTACATATGCGCCGAGGGCATCGCCAGCGGGACCATGACGCCGTACGACGTCGTCGCGGTCCGGTCGGCCGACGGGCTGCCTCTCCACGGCGAGCCGCCAGCCGACCTGGATCTCTACCTCGCGCGCCACCGCGACTGGCCGGCCGCCCGCAGCGTCGTGCGGCTGCCCGACGGGACCTTCCTCGGCGCCCCCTCCGTACCGGCGTGCGTCGTGGCGGCGCTGCGTTCGGTGGAGGGCGCGCGGGCGCTGGACGCGGCGCCCCTGGGCGCCGAGCTCGCGCTGATCTGGGAGGAGCGGGTCGCGCTCGCCCGCGCGGGTGGGGCGCTCTTCGGCGTCGAACCGTAGCCGCCGAGCGCGCGTTCGCGGCAGTGCTCTTGCTCGACGGGGCCCGTGCGCGTGGCGATGCTCGCTCCGATCTCGTGGCGGACTCCGCCGCGGCACTACGGGCCGTGGGAGCTCGTCGTTTCGCTCCTGACGGAAGGTCTCGTGGAGCGGGGCATCGACGTCACCCTCTTCGCCACAGCGGACTCGATCACCCGGGCGCGGCTGTCGGCGGTCTGCCCGCGACCGGTGTCCGAGGACGACTCCCTGGACGGTAGGGTGTGGGAATCGCTGCACATCGCGAGCGTCTTCGAGCGGGCGGCGGAGTTCGACCTCATCCACAACCACCTCGATTTCCAGCCGCTCACGTACAGCGAGACGGTGCGTACGCCGGTGCTCACCACGATCCATGGCTTCTCCTCGGAGCGCATCCTCCCCGCCTACCAGCGGTACGACGCGACGACGCACTACGTGTCGATCAGCGACGCCGACCGGCATCCGTCACTCCACTACCTGGCGACGATCCACCACGGGATACCCGTGGATGACTTCACGCTGCGGCAGGATCCGGGCGAATACCTGCTCTTCTTCGGGCGCATCCACCCGGACAAAGGGACGGCCGAAGCGATCGAGGTCGCCGCGCGCAGCGGGAGACCGCTGATCATCGCGGGGATCGTCCACGACCGGGACTACTTCGAACGAGAGATCGAGCCGCGCCTGGATGGGGAACGCATCCGCTACATCGGCTCGGTGGGGCCGGAGGAGCGGGACCGCCTGCTGGGAGGCGCATTCGCGCTCCTGCACCTCGTGAACTTCGCCGAGCCGTTCGGGCTCAGCATGGTCGAGGCCATGGCGTGCGGGACACCCGTCATCGCGACCCCCCGCGGCTCCGTGACGGAGGTCGTCGCCGAGGGCCGCAGCGGTTTCGTCGTGGCCGGCGTCGAGGAGGCCGTGCAGGCGCTGACGCGCATCGGTGCGCTCGACCGGAGCCGGGTGCGGCAGCACGTCGCCGAGCGATTCAGTCGCGGGAGGATGGTGGACGACTACGTGCGCGCGTACGAAGAGGTGCTAGGTCTTCAGCGCCGAGGCTTTCCGTCCGATGCCGAACAGGCGGCGCAGTGACGCGTCGGAAGTATTGAGGAGCTCGTGAGCGTCAAGGACATCATCGACGCCGAGCGCCGGGGGCTTCGCCACCAGGTCGGCGGGGCGCTCGATCATCGCCAGACACGATCCGGAGCACGCCGGGCAGACCAGGAGTACGCACCAGCGCTCTCCCGAGCGCTCCACCGACGTCACCGAGGCGCCGTCGAGACGCTGGCTGCACTGGGGGCAGGGCAGCCGGTGCACCTGCTCGAGGAGGGGACCGAGGTCTTCCATGCGCTCCCGCTATGCAGGACGGCTGCCATGCCCAGTCGGCGCTGTGTCGAATACTC
>JBBQVQ010000080.1:0-6445 GCA_038211425.1 Candidatus Limnocylindria bacterium
GCGGTTCAGCTGCATCATCCGCTCGCCGAGCATCCTCGTGAGCAGCATCGCCCGGTACATGCCCCTCACGTCAGCGAGGCCGATGCCGAGCGCTTCGTGGCGTGGCGGCGCGCCGCGCGCCTCGGGTCCGTTGGTCCGGACAGCCATTCGAAGGCCATGGTAGTCACCCGGGATGCTGGCGGAGCGGCACGACGGGACCAGCTGTGGTCGTCACCGACTTCGGCACGGCGCTCGCCCTCACGCTGCTGTTCATCACGCCGACTCCATTTCTGGCCCTGTTCGCCGCCGTCTCGATCGCGGCGATCGTCGGCATGCTCCTTCTCCAACGCTGGTTCTTCGCCCGCTACGGCGACCGGGTGATCGAGCCCGAGATCAAGGGCGCATTCTTCGTCCTCTTCCTGCTCATGTGGACCGCGGACCTCGCGAAGAGTCACGCCGTCCTTCCGGCGTTCCTGCTCGGACTCGCGCTTGCCCGCGTCTTCCAGCAGTACCCGGAGCAGCGCCGGCGCTTCAGGGTGGTCGCCTTCTCGCTCCTTACGCCGTTCTTCTTCTTCAAGGGCGGCCTGAACGTCAGCATCGGCGCCCTCGCGGGCGCGGTCCCGCTGCTGGTGGGCTTCTTCGCGGTGAAGATCGGCCTGAAGTTCATCGGGGTCTTTCCGGTGGCTCTGCGCTACGTCCGCCCGCACGCGATGTACACGACCCTGCTCATGAGCACCGGCCTCACTTTCGGCACGATCTCGTCGCTCTCGGCCTGAGCGCGGGCATCATCGACCGGACGCAGTTCTCGATCCTGGTGACGGTCGTCATCCTCTCCGCGACCATCCCGACCGCGATCGCGCAGCGCTTCTTCTCCCCGCCGGTGCACGAGCTCACACCGGACGACGTCGTCGCGGTGGAGGATGAGGAATTCGGACGTCGGCGGCGGCGCGGCGCGATCCCCCTTCCGGAACGCGCCGGCGAGTCCGAGTAGCCACGGATCCAGCGCGGCGCTACGCCGATGCGCGATCGCCCTTCCGGATCACGACGGCGAGGGCGATCAGCCACAGGCCGAGCGCCAGGTGGGATGCGGACAGATACGGCAGGTCGAGCGCCGCGGACACCCTCGCCGGCAGCACCGCGATCGAGGCGGAACCGAAAGCCGAAAGGGACGCCGCCGCCAGAGCGAGCGCGCCGGCGATGGCCGTCGCGACACCGAACCCACGCGCGAGCGAGCCCGTCTGCGCCGCCATCTTGCCGATCGTCCACCACCACACGCCGAGGATCAGGAGCGCGGCGGGCTCGAGGTCGACGTTGACCGAGCCGGCGAGCCCCACGGCCACGGTCGCCGTACCCGCGATCGTCCCGAGGATCGCGCCGCTCGCCCGAGCGGCTCCGTTGCGGACCTGCATCACCGCGATCGCCGGCAGGATGAATCCGTAGCCGACGGCGATGAGGAAGTTACGCAGGTAGGGGAAGTACTGCGCGCCGAACGCCACGAGCGCGAGCTGCGCGACAGCTGCCAGGAGCGACCAGACCGCCGCCTTGCGAGTCGCCTCACGCTCCCGATCGATCACGTGGCTCTTGTTGGTGACCGCTACCTCGCTCGACTTCCGTTACTTGCGCTTCCCGCGCTCGTCGTACTCGTAGAAGCCCTGGCCCGACTTCACGCCGAGCCGGCCGGCGGCGACCATGCGCTTCAGCAGCGCGGGCGGCGCGAGGTTCGGGTCCTTGAACTCGTCGAACATGATGTTCGCGACGTAGAGGTTCACGTCGAGGCCCGTGTAGTCGATCAGCGCGAGCGGTCCCATCGGGTGTCCCGCTCCGAGCATCATCGCCTGGTCGATCTCCTCGGCGCTCGCGACGCCTTGCTCGAGGGCGCGCACGGCCGCGAGCATGTACGGGACGAGCAGCCGGTTGACGACGAAGCCCGTCGTGTCCTTGCACACGATGCCCGTCTTGCCGAGCTTTCCCACGAACCCGCGGAGCGTGACGATCGTCTCGTCGCTCGTGGTGATCGCGCGCACGATCTCGACGAGCCGCATGACCGGGACGGGGTTGAAGAAATGCAGGCCGGCGAAGCGGTCGGGCCGCTTGGTGGCCGCGGCCATCTCGACGATGGTGAGACTGGAGGTGTTCGACGCGAAGATCGTGGCGGCCGGACACACCCGGTCGAGCTGGCCGAAGACCTCGCGCTTGAGCCCCATGTTCTCGACCACGGCCTCGATGACCAGGTCGCGGTCCGCGAATTCGTCGAGCGACGTCGTACCGCGCAGCCGTTCTCTCGCGGCCTTCGCGTCGCTCTCCGCGATCTTGCCGCCGCGGACCAGGCGCGCGAGAGAGCCGTCCACGCGCTCGAAGCCCTTGTCGAGGAAGCGCTGGTCGACCTCGCGGACGACCGTGTCGAGTCCGGCCTGCGCGCAGACCTGCGCGATGCCCGATCCCATGAGTCCGAACCCCACCACGCCGACGCGCTCGATCAACCCGGTCCTCCACCGCTCATCCCCCGCGGGCTTTCAGCGCAAGGGTAACCGGCTCAGCGGCGCGCGTGACCGCTCGCGCGCGAGTTCGCTCCGGCGTGCAGGCGAGCGTCGCGGGTGGTCGGACCCTCCGGGGTCTCGCTCGATACAGTGAGCGCGATGTCCGCCCGTCCTCGTCCCACCTCCTTCGTTGGTCCCGGGCCCGTCGATGTCGCGCTGGACGTCAACGGCCGCCAGGTGACGCTCCACGTGCCGCCCCGCCGGACGCTGCTCGACGCGCTCCGAGACGAGCTCGGGCTCACCGCGACGAAGAAGGTGTGTGACGAGGGGACCTGCGGCGCCTGCACCGTGCTGGTGGATGGACGGCCGGTCTACTCGTGCATGACGCTGGCGATCGCGTGTGAGGGGCGGCCCGTCGAGACGCTCGAGAGCCTCAACCGCGAGGGCGCGCTGCACCCGCTCCAGCGCGCGTTCGTCGACCACGACGCGTTCCAATGCGGCTTCTGCACGCCCGGGCAGCTGATGTCGCTCGTCGCTCTCCTGCGCGAGAACGCCGCGCCGACCGAGGAGGACGTGAAGCGCGCCGTCGCGGGGAACCTCTGCCGCTGCGGCGCCTACCCGAAGATCGTGGCCGCGGGACTCGCCGCCGCGCGGCGCACCGAACGGGCCGAGAGGCTCGAGCGCGAGCGCGCATGAGTCCCCGGGTCGTCAAGACGCGCATCGAATTCGAGGGCGAGGTCCACGAGGAGCTCGCGCTGGTCGAGGGCGAGGATCTCGCATCCTGGCCCGAAGGTCACGCGATGGCCGCGGTGGGGAAGCCGCGGCGGCGCATCGACGGCTTCCAACGGGTCACGGGGCGCGCCCACTACACCGCGGACATCGTCCTGCCGGGGATGCTCCACGCGCGCATCCTGCGGAGTCCGCATCCGCGCGCCGCGGTACGTCACGTCCACGCGGCTCGGGCCCTCGCGCTGCCCGGCGTCCGCGGCGTCCTGCATCGCTTCAACATGCCGAAGACGCCGTTCCGCGGCGAGGACTCGATCTTCCGCAGCGAGGTGCGCTTCGTCGGCGACGACGTGGCCGCGATCGCCGCGGACGACGAGGAGACGGCGGAGGAGGCCCTGCGACTCATCGACGTCGAGTACGAGCCGCTCCCGTTCGTCGTGGACCTCGAGGATGCGATCCGCGAGGACGCGCCGCGCCTCGAGGAAAAGGGCAACGTCACCCAGTCCGAGTCGTACTCGCGAGGCGATGGCGATCGCGCCCTCGGCGCCTGCGCGACCACGGTGCAGGCCACCTATCGAACGTCGACGCAGCTGCACAACTGCCTGGAGACGCACGGCGCCGTGGCGAGCTGGGACGGCGAGACGCTGACCGTGTGGGAGTCGACGCAGTCGGTGTTCGACGTGCGCTCGGGGCTGCAGCGCGCCCTCGGCCTTCCGTTCTCGAAGATCCGCGTCATCTGCGACTTCATGGGCGGCGGGTTCGGATCGAAGGGGGGCGCCGGCAAGTACACGATCGTCGCCTCGGTCTTCACGCGCCAGCTCGGGCACCCCGTCCGCTGCGTATTCACCAGGACCGAGGAGAACCTCGCGGCCGGGAACCGGTCGGCGACGCTCCAGCATCTGCGCGTCGGCTGGCGGGACGACCGCATCCACGCCATCGAGCACGTCTCGTATTCCAATTCGGGGCAGGGCCGCTGGGTCGCGAGCCCGACCGGGCCGACGAACGCCCTCTACGACATCCCGCACGTGAGCACGCGGTCGTTCCGCGTCGTGACGAACGCGGGCGCGCTCTCGGCCTTCCGTGCCCCGGGGTACGTGGAGGGCACCTTCGCTCTGGAATCGGCGCTCGACGAGCTCGCCGACCGCGTGGGGGTCGACCCGCTCGAGATACGCAGGCGTCACGCCGGCGCCACCCTCGATGTCCAGAGCGGCACGCCGTACTCGGCGAAACGCCTCCTCGAGTGCTACGCCGTCGGCGCCCGCGAGATCGGCTGGGCCCGGCGGAGGACCGCCGGAGGCCGCGGATCGGCTCCGCACCGCCGCCGTGGGCTGGGCATGGCGTCGCAGATCTGGGGCGGCGGTGGCGGGCCGCCGGCATACGCGGCCGTCCACCTGAATCCCGACGGCACCGCGGTCGTGCGCGCCGGCACGCAGGACATCGGCACCGGCACGAGGACCGTCATCGCGCAGTTGTGCGCCGAGGAGCTCGGCATCGATGTCGACAACATCCGCGTGCTGATAGGAGACACCGACGCGCCGTTCGGCCCGATCTCCGCCGGGTCCCTGACCACCGCCTCTGTGGGGCCCGCCATACGACTCGCCGCCGCCGACGCCCGATCGCAGCTTCTCGGCGCTGCGTCGGGTCTGCTCGAGGTGCACGAGAGCGAGCTGCGGGTGGAGCGCGGTCACATCGTCAGCCGAGGCGGACGGATGCCGTTCCGCGAGGTGTTCGAGAAGCTCGAGAACTACACCGTCGTCGGCAAGGGCGCGCGGCACCCGAATCCGGAGGACGCCGTGCTCAAGACGTTCGGCGCGCACTTCGCCGACGTCGAGGTGGACACGCGGACCGGGGAGATCTTCGTCCTCCACATCGTCGCGGTCCACGACATCGGGCGGATCGTCAACCCGATGACGGCGGCCTCTCAAGTCGAGGGCGGCGTCATCCAGGCGCTCGGATTCGCGCTCACTGAGGAGCGCGTCGTTGACCGCATCACCGGGCGGGTTCTCAACGCCGACCTCGAGGCGTACAAGGTGCCGACCGTCCGCGACGTGCCGAAGATCACGGCGCGCTTCATCGACGTGCCGGACACGAAGGCCAACAACATCGGGAGCAAGGGACTCGGCGAGCCGCCGATCATCCCGACCGCCGCGGCCGTCGCGAACGCCGTCGCGAACGCGCTCGGCGTCCGCCTGCGCACGCTGCCCATGACGCCGGCACGCGTCCTCGAGGCGCTCGCGCATCGCGACTCGGCTGACACCGCCGGTCCGTCCGCCGGGTGAACCGCTTCTCGTACGCGCGCCCGGCCTCTCTCGGCGACGCGCTGCGACTCGTCGCCCGCGGCGCGACGGCGATCGCCGGTGGCACCGACCTGCTCGGCTTGATGAAGGGCGGGATCGCCGCCCCGGACCGGCTCGTCGATCTGACCGCCGTCGAGGACCTGCGCGGCTGGTCGCGCGAGCGTGGAAAGGGGCTGCGCATAGGAGCTCTGACGCCGCTCGTGGAGCTGGAGACCTCGGGCGCGCTCGCGAAGACGCTCCCCATCCTCGGCCAGGCGCTGCGCGATGCGGCCACCACGCAGCTGCGGGCGATGGGCACAGTCGGCGGCAACCTGCTCCAGCGCAACCGCTGCTGGTACTTCCGCGACGAAGGGGTCCAGTGCTGGCTGAAGGGCGGCACGCGCTGCTTCGCGGCGGAGGGAGAGAACCGGAACCACGCCATCGTCGGGGCCGCCGACTGCGTGATGGTGGCCCCCTCGGACCTCGCGCCGGCGCTCATCGCCTACGACGCGCAGGTCGACCTGCGCAGCTCGCGCGGGCAACGCACCGTCGCGCTTGCGGATCTATTCCGCGTCCCGCAGGGGAAGGAGCGGCGCGAGCACACGCTGCGCGGCGGTGAGGTCATCACCGCGGTCCGTGTTCCCGAGGCGGCGCTGCAACGTCGCGGTGCCTACCTGAAGGCGATGGAGCGCAAGGCGTGGAGCTTCGCGCTGGTCTCCGTCGCGGCCGCGGGTCGCGTCCGCGATGGGCGGCTGCGCGACTTGCGGATCGTCCTCGGCGGGGTCGCGCCGGTGCCGTGGCGCGTGCCCGAAGCGGAGCGCGCGCTCGAGGGCCGCGCCCCGGACGACGCCGCGTGCGGCGAGGCGTCGGAGATCCTGCTCGCGGCCGCCCGGCCGCTGCGGGACAACGGCTACAAGCTGCCGCTGGCCCGCGAGCTCGTGCGTCGCGCCCTTCGCCAGCTCGTGGCGTAGTTCGCGCGCGCGAGAT
>JBBQVQ010000081.1:0-6249 GCA_038211425.1 Candidatus Limnocylindria bacterium
GGGTTCGGATCCATCGAGCTCGGCGTGTCGCTTGATGGACACGCTGAATCGCTCGCTTTGGATCTTGGTCGGACTCGTCGTGCTCGCGATCGGTGCCACAGAGCTGAGCGTGGGCCTTGGTGCTCTGGGTTCGGGCCTCGCCCAGACCTCACCGCTACCCGCCGCGGTTGCCGAGCACGCCAACGCTCCGACCGATAGCGACCTGCTTGGGCTGGCCGTCGCCGGCTTACTCGCGGGGATCGTCGGGCTGCTCCTGCTCCGCGCTGAACTCCAGCTTCGTTCTGGGCCCCGCTTGAGGAACCTTCGCTTCGGGCAAGCGAACGACGAGGCGCAGCCGCAGAAGGGCCATACCGTGGTTCGGGGCGGAGGTCTCGAACGGGGGGTCCGGCAAAGCCTGCAGGGGCTCCGCGAGGTGCACACGGCACGGGTACGCCTCGGCGGGAACCCGAGCCATCCCGCCCTGTTCATCGACCTCGATGTCGATCAACGTACCTCACTGTCGTTCTTGAAACCGGCGGTGCAGCAGGCGATCCGGGAGTTCCGTCTGACGTCGGGCAGGCTTTCGTCAGCAGAGGTTAGGGTCAATTTGGCTTCCTCTCGCCGCTCGGTCAGCTAAGGGCCCAAGCCGGGCGCACAGCGGTTTGAAGTGCCGGAGGACGAACTTCGATGGCGTGATCGGCGCCCCAAGCCCGGTCGTCCAGACGTACCCCTGTCGCTCGCGTGGGTCTCCGCCGCGCCAGGCTGCTACGACGCGCGCCATCTTCGCGATCTCGCTCTCCCGGTGCTCACGGAGCAGTCGCATCCCCGTCGCGGTGAGGGGGAGGCTCGCGCGCGAGTGCCGGGTCTTCGGTTCGAGCGCGACCAGGCGGCCCTGGTGCTCCGCGCGCTCGCCGGGCCGCGGACGGAGCTCCCCGGTGGCGATGGCTTTGGCTCTATCGGCGGCGCGGATCGGCGCGAGGCTGCGGCGGATGAAGAGCGAGCCGCGCTCGAGATCGACGTCGGCCCAGGTCAGCGCGAAGGCTTCGCTCTCGCGCAGCCCGAGGCGCAGACAAATCTCGTACAGGGACTCGAACTCGTCGCCCTGGAGGTGGGTGAGGAACGCGTCGGCCTCGGTGGCGCCCAGGGTGTACCAGTCGTCCGCGGTCGGCGCGTCGGGGTCGGCGGGGGCGTCGACGGCTGCGGCGACGTTGTGGTCGATCCCCCAGCTGCGCTCCTTCACCGCCTGGGCGAGGGCTGAGACGAGGTGATCCCGGCACTTCTGGAGCGTCGGCGGCCGCGCGCCCCGCTCGGCGAGGCGCTCGAGCATCGCCGCGACGTCCTCGCGCGTGAGTTCGCTCAGGAGCCGGTCGCCGATCAGCGGGGCGATGTGGTTGCGGACCCGCGGCTCGGCCGCCGCCCAGGTCCGGTACCCGAGCTTTCGCAGACCCTGCGGCTTCGTGAAGGGGTCGCGGCGTTCCAGCCACAAGGCGAGGTACTGCGCGAGGGTGACCCGGCCAGGGATCGGAACCGTCGGTTTGGCGACAGCCGCTTGGGAAGGGGCGGAGAGGCCAAAGTCCGCGGCTGCCTCGGGCGGTCCTGCATCCGTCTGGCATCGCTGAAAGCCGGTCCACGCCGTCGGGTGCACTCCTTCCTTTTGGGGTCGCGCGCTCCTAAAACAAAGACCAAAGGGGGGAACCAGTCCAGCCCCGGGTTTCCGGGACCAGCCGTTTTCGTGCGTGATCGTGTCCAGGAACTCCAAGAATCCGCGCAATCCCTTTCAAGGAAGAGGTCAGGGGTTCGAATCCCCTCCGGGCTACAGACCGCGTCGTTGTTGGGTTTTAGGCGACGCGGTTTCGGTACAGGCCGCTTCTCTGCTGTGAAGGCCGCCTATCTGACCGCTTCTCGAGGCGCGCCGTCTTCGACGCCGTGAACACCGATGGCGACCGGCGACGCTCGGCAAGGGGACGCGGTTTGCAATCAACGCACCGTGGTGCAAGCGACCGCTATGTCACTTGCTGTTGCGGCTTCCTGGGCGCCCAACGGCCGTTCTCAGCGGATTGTGTCCAACCTACAGAGAACCATGCGATGGCCTACCGGGACAGGTGGGACTCTCACGCCGCGCGAGATGGTGTGGCCCACGTCGGCGATCGCGTCCGCGCGGATCGCGACGTCCCCTTCGAATGGTTCCCCGCCGCCGCCGTCGTAGATCGTGCCGCCCCGGATAACGAGGTCGGTCGTCACCTGCGCGTCATCGGCGCAGGATAGTCGGTATGAGGATCGCGCTCTTCGGTGCCACGGGCGCCATCGGCGGCGGCGTCCTCCGCCTGGCGCTCGAGCGTGGACTCGAGGTGCGCGCCCTCTGCCGCGCGCCGGAAAGTGTCGCGCCGCGCGATGACCGTCTGGCGGTGCTCGCGGGCGACGCGCGCGACGCCGAGGCGGTCGCACGCACGGTCCGCGGCGCGGACGCGGTCGTCAGCTGCCTCGGGCCGAGGGCGAACACGCCGCAGGCCGCGGACGAGATTGTCGACGCGGCGCGAACTATCCTGGACGCGATGAGTGCCGCTGGCGTATCGCGGCTCGTCGTGATCTCGGGCGGCGCCGTCGATGCGCCCGGGGACCACAAGGGCGTCCAGGGACGCCTGGCGTCCGCGCTCGTCCGACGTCTGGCGCGATGGATCGTCTCCGCCAAGCAGCGCGAATTCGACCTCGTGCGATCGAGCGGCCTCGACTGGACGGCGGTGCGTCCGCCGCGCGTCACCACCGGCGCCGGCACCGGTCGCTATCGCGTCGGACTTGAGCGTCTACCGGGCTCGAGGATCGCGACCGTGGACGTCGCGCGCTTCATGCTCGACGCGCTGGACGATCCCGAGCTCATCGCCAAGGCGCCGTTCGTTTCAGCCTGAGCGCCACGGGTCAGTCGATCATGTCGTCGTACGCCAGACGGAGCCGCCGCACTCCCTCGTCGATCTCGGCCAGGGACGCGGAGGCGTAGCAGAGCGAAGGGACGAACCGAGGTCGCGCTCGATCGCGAACGCGTCCCCGGGGACGAACGCGACACCCCGCGCGAGCCCCGCGTCGAGGAGGCGGCGCGCCGACAGCCCTTCGGGCAGCTGGACCCATAGGTAGAACGCCGTCGGGATCGTTCCAGCCGACCGGGACGTCGCCGAAATGCTCGGCGAGGGCCTCGCAGGCCCGCGCCTGCTTCGGGCGATACAGCGCGCGAAGCGCCTCGACATGTAATCCGGAAATCCCGGTCGCGATGGAAGGCGACCACCAGCCGCTGGCTGAGCGAGGACGTACAGGAGTCCATCGTCTGCTTGGCGGCGGCCATGCGCGCGACAGTCGCGCGGTCCGTGATCGCCCATCCCACGCGCACGCCGGGAAGGAATCAAAGCAGGCCGCGCGCCAGCGCCTGCATCACGGCACCGGTCCGCGTCCGCGCGTCGAGCTTCGCGTAGACGCTTTCGAGATGATGCCGGACGGTGTTGTCGCTGATCGCGAGCCGCCGCGAGATCTCCCTGTTCGCGTGGCCACCAGCGAGGAGGCGCACGACCTCGAGCTCGCGCTCGCTGAGCGCGCCCGTGGCGCGGACGCGCGTGGGACGCTCACCGGATGCGACCGCTAGCACGGTCTCGACGACCTCGCCGTCGAGCTGCCCGGTGCGTACCTCTTGGCGGAGGATCGAGGCGGCGCGGTCCGCTGGATACGCGGGGCGGTACGGCCGCGCTTCGCTCAGCGCCTGCACCGCATCCGCGACGGCGAGGATGCGGGCACCGATCGTAAGGTCGGCCGACCGCGATCCCCGGGGGTAGCCGGAGCCGTCGAGCCGCTCGTGGTGCGCTCCGGCGACGGTCGCGCAGGACGCGAATGCTGGAGCGCGCTCGAGGACGCGCTCCGTGTAGTAGGCGTGCATCCGCACGCGCTCGCGCTCGCCCGGCGTGAGGGCGCGCGGCTTGTCGAGGATGCTGTTCGGCACGCTCGCCCGGCCGATATCGTGGAGCAGCGCCGCCCGGCCGATATCGGTCGCCTCGGCGTCGGACAGGTGCAGCCGGCGAGCCGCGCTGTGCGCGATCTCGGCGACGCCTCGCGAATGGCCGACGAAGAATGGCGACTTGATGTCCGCGAAATCGGCGAAGGCGAGCGCGAGGTCATCCAAGCCGCTGTCGTCGATGAAGATCCGCCCGCCCGCGGGCTCAAGAGCGAGCACCTCGTTCCACAGCTCCGGCGAGTCGAGCGTCGCCCACGGCGGGCGCTCCGCGACGAGTTCGCCGAACGCATGGGCCAAGGCCGGATCAAACGCCGTCCCACCGAGCGCGGCGATCTCGGCCGTCGCCGCGGATGCGTCGGCCTCGTTGAAGAAGATGTCGGCGCCTGCGCCCAGGTAGACGAGTCGACTCGTCAGCGGGATCGCGTCGCCGCGCAGTCCGTCGGGCAGGCCGGCGCCGTCCCAGCGCTCGAACATCGCGCGCAGACCGGCATCGACCGTCCGGCCCAGACCCACGCGACGTGCGATGAGCGCCGCGACCTCGCAGTGCCCGCGCGTCGCGGCGCGCGGGCGTTCCGGTCCCGTCATTGCACGGATGAAGGCGACCGGACGGAGGGCCGCGGGACCGGTACTGCCGGCGTGGCGCGCGACCACGCGGAACTGCTCCGCGAGCGAGCGGTAGTTGGCGCCGGCGATGGCGGCCTTGAACGCGATGTCGTCGGTGCGCAGGAAGGACGCGACCTCGCGCGCGTTCCCGACGCAACCGACGGATTGCAGCAGTCCGATGTACAGGACGTCGCGGACGGTCGCATCATCGAGGCCCACGTGCGCGGCCAGCTGGACGGCGAGGTATGTGGCCCGGAGCGTGTGCTCGAGCGGCCTGCCGTGTCCGAGATCGCCGGCGAGGGAGAGTGCGCTCAGGAGCTCAGCGAGACGCACGCGCGACATCCCACCGAGTATGGCGAGCGCCCGCGGCCGCGGATGGGACGGACGTCCCATGCACGCGAGGCCACCCGGGCCCACGCTTCCCGCGAGACCACAAGGGAGGCGCGAAATGGCAGAGATCGAGATCCGCGGGGCGAACCTCTTCTACACCGAGCGCGGCACGGGCGATCCCGTCGTCTTCGTGCACGGCGGACTGAGCGACTACCGCACCTGGGCGCCACAGCTCGAGGCGATCGGCGAGCGCTACCGCGCGATCACGTATAGCCGGCGCTGGTGCTGGCCGAACGCGCCGATACCGGCCGGCGGCACGAGCCACATGGACACGCACGTCGACGACGTCGCCGAGCTGATCACCAGGGTCGGCGCCGCTCCCGCGAACGTCGTGGGCAACTCCTGGGGCGCCTACACGAGCCTCGTGCTCGCGCGACGCTATCCGGCGCTCGTCCGCAGCCTCGTCGTCGAGGAGCCGCCCGTCATCCCGCTCTTCTTCAAGAAGGGTGCCCCCACCCCGGGCGAGCTGGTCCGCGAGTTCGCGCGCCGGCCGCGCACCGCCGTGGCGCTCATGCGCTTTGGCATGACGACGATCGCGCCCGTGACTAAGCTCTTCAAGCAGGGCGAGGACGAGCGGGCGATGATCCGCTTCGTCCACGGCGCCATCGGACGCGCAGTGTATGAGTCACTTCCCGAGGAACGACGGCAGCAGATGCGCGCGAACGTGAGCGAGCTTGCGGCCGAGTTCCGGATCAACGCCGGGTTCGCGAGCTTCACGGAGGACGACGCGCGCGCGATCCGCGTCCCGACGCTCGTGCTTACGGGAGCGAAGAGCCCCGCCGTGCTGATCCACCTCAGCGAGCGGCTGCTCGAGCTGCTCCCGGACGCGCGGCGGATCGTCATCCCGGCCGCGTCGCACGTGATGCACGAGGAGAACGCTCCGGCCACGAACGCAGCGATCCTGGCGTTCCTCTTGGAGGGACCCGCGCGCGCCGCCGCATAAGTGATCTCGACGGCATGGGTCGAGGGAATGTGCCCGATGGCCTTACGTCGGGCGGCTGGGCGGACTCAGGCGGGTCGCTGCGGAGGTGGATTTGTGGCGCAGGATCCGCTGGTGACCAGCGTTGGTCGCACAATCTCCGCGGATGGATACGCTGACGCTGTTTGGGTTCGCCGGCGTTGCCGCGATGCTGCTCTTCTACTGGCTTGAGCAACGGGACGTGTTATGTGTCGCCGTCGCGCTCGCCCGCTTCAAGCGAATAGCCCGGAAGACTGCGGACGAACGCGACGAGGTCAGCGGCGAAACGTTCCGGCGCCTCCCAGTGCGGGGTATGACCAACGCCCGCGTA
>JBBQVQ010000082.1:0-5943 GCA_038211425.1 Candidatus Limnocylindria bacterium
CCGTATGACGCTCGGATCGCTGTACGAGGTCTCGTCCATCACGTGGCACCAATGGCACCACACGGCGCTGATCGCGAGCAGGACGGGCTTGTCACCAGCCGCGGCCTCGCTGAACGCGGCGTCACCCCACGAGCGCCAGGCGATCTCCCCCGCCCGGTTCGGCCGGGGCGAGAAATGGAACTTCCGCTGCTGATCGACGGCCATCTACCCCTCCTCCGGGATCTCATCCAGCTCGACCCGGTTGCCGAAGGGGTCCACCACGTAAACCCTGCGCCAGCCCGGGATCGGCGTCGCCTCCTCGAGGCGTGCACCAGCGGACCGCAAGCCGGCGACCAGCGCGTCAAGGTCCCCCACCCGTATCGCGAAATGGCGTCGCGGGTGAAGCCCCAGGTCATCGTCGACGGAGAGGTGCACCTGCCCCGCTCCCGCCTTGAACCAGAGGCCGGCCCGCTCACCAAGGGCCACGGGGCGCGGGATCTCACGCAGCCCCAGCCGGCCGGAGTAGAACTCGCGCGCGCGGGCTTCCTCGCCGGCCGGGTAAAAGACCTGGGCATGGTGGAGGGCGGGCTCGGCCATGCTCCAAGTGTGCGGGAAATGCCGGGTAACCGTGGGAGCCGAGCGTCTTCCTTTCGGGCCAATTGGCCGCTATGATTGACGTCGTACGACGCGTGGAGGTGAGCTCTTGGCGATCGAACAGCAGGAAACGACGCGCACCGGCGAGGGCCTCGTCTCGCTGACGCCGCGCGCCACGGACAAGCTCAAGGAGATCATCGCGAAGCAGAACCGTGAGGACCTCGCGCTCCGGGTGTACGTGACGCCCGGCGGCTGCTCGGGCTTCTCCTACGGCATGACCTTCGCTGAAGGCGCCGAGGAGGGCGACGCGCTCATCGACCAGGGGGGCGTTCGCGTCGTCGTCGACCCGATGAGCGCGATGTACATCAAGGGCTCGGAGATCGACTTCGTCGACGCCCTCATGGGCGGCGGATTCGCCCTTCGCAACCCCAACGCGGTCTCGAGCTGCGGTTGCGGTCAGTCCTTCAAGACCGCCGGCGAATCCGGCACAGCGAAGGCCTGCTCGCACTAGGACGATGAGCGAGGCCGGCTGAGCCCGGCCTCCCTAGACGCGGATGAAGCGGCGGGCTTTGAATTCGAACCGAGGTAGCGAGCCAGGTTCGACGAGCTCGACCGCGACACGAAGTCCGATATCGCGGTGGATGGCATCGGCGACGCGCGAGCCGAGATAGCCATCCCCTTCGCGTGGCTCGATGACGCAGCGCAGCTCGTCCATTCCCCGATCAGTGAAGAGCTCGATCCTGAACTCCGCCACCTCCTCGAATCGGCGCACGATAGCCTCCACGGCACCCGGAAACACGTTCACCCCACGCACGGTCACCATGTCGTCCACCCGGCCGACGATGCCGCCCTCGAGCTTCACCAGTGTCCGCCCGCAGGCGCACGCTCCACGCACCGCGCGTACGAGGTCACCCGTGCGATAGCGGATGACGGGGCTCCCCCAGCGACCGAGGTTCGTCAGGACGAGCTCCCCTTCGCCGGCATCCCCCACCTCCCCTGTCGATGGATCGAGCACCTCCACCACGAACTCGCGTTCGATGAGGTGCACGCCGTCGCGGGCGGCGCAGGAAAAGCCCGTTGGGCCGATCTCCGTCGCCCCGGTGTGATCGAACAGCTCCGCGCCAAGCTCCCGCTCGATCCGCGACCTCGTGGCTGGTATCGAAGCGCCCGGCTCCCCCGCTGCGATGACCACGCGCAGCGTCGAAACCGCGAGGTCGATCCCGTCCCCTCGCGCCGCCTCCGCGAGGCGCAGCGCGTAGGTCGGGGTACACAACAGCACAGTCGCGCCGGTGGCGACGATCGCGCGCGCCCGCTCGGCGCTGGAGAGCGAGCCCCCGGAGATCGCCAGCGCACCGAGGCTCTCGGCGCCGGCGAATGCCGACCAGAATCCTACGAAGGGTCCGAACGAGAAGCCGAAGAACACGCGATCGTCGCGGGCGACGCCCGCCGCGCGGTAGACGAAGCCCCACGTCTCGGCCCACCAGGCCCATGAGCCGGCGTCGTCGAGGATGCGGAGAGGTGTGCCTGTCGTTCCGCTGGTCTGGTGCAGGCGGATGTATCGGTCGAGCGGATAACTGAGATTCGTGCCGAAGGGCGGGTGCTCGGCCTGGTCCGCGGACAACTCGGACTTCGTGGTGAGCGGCAGAGATGACCAGCCGTCCATCGCGGTGGCGACGTCGGAGAACCCGGCGCTCGCCAACTTTCGCCGGTAGAAGGGGTTCCCGTCGAGTACCACCGCGAGCATGCGGGCGAGCCGCTCGCTCTGGTGGAGCCTCCGGTCGGCATCGGTCCACGTCTCCGAGGGATCGAGGGAACCAGGCTCGGCCACTTCATGAAGTCTCGCAAAACGTCGCCATCGACGACGCCGTCGGCTGCCGGCCGAGACGACCTAGAACACCACCGGCATCGGCAGCTACGAGTTTTGCCGACCACGGCAGGCAGTCCGCAAGACCGGCCCCCACGTCGCCCGGACCGGTCGCCGCCGGGCGGCGATCACGACGCTGGGCTCGGGAGCGATCTGGCCGGCGCGTTGCGCGGACCTTGCGTGCGGCATAGGGTACGCGCGTATGGCCAGCGATACGCATCGCGTGGTGCCCGCGGTCGACAAGGCCGGGCGGCTGCTGGCGCAGCTGCGTGAAGGCGACGCGGCGGGCATCTCCGACCTCGCGCGCCGCATCGGCGCCTCGAAGGGCACCGTGCGAGACATCCTGCTCACGCTCGCGCTCCATGGTCTGGTGCGGCGCGACAGCGACGGACGCTTCAGGATCGACACGCCCGGCGACCTGCGTTCGCTCGCACGGCCACTGCTCGACGACCTGGTCGCGGAAGTTGGCGAGACCGCGTTCCTCGGCGTCGTGGACGGCGACGCGATCGTGATCGCCGCAGTGGCGGAGCCGCCGACGGACCTTCACGTTTCCAGCCCGCTCGGTCACCGCGTGCCCATTGGGGTCGGCGCTCACGGCAAGATCCTGCGCGGGGCTGACCCGGTCGGGTACGACGACGAGGAGTACCTGGCCGGAGTCCGCGCGGTGGCGGCTCCGATCCTCGACGCTCGCGGTCGCCGGATCGCGGTGGTCCTCGTCGTGGGTTTCAAGGAGCGCCTCGACCTGCGGACCCTGCGCCGCGTGGGTGAGCGCTGCAGCGACGTCGCGGTGCGCCTCTCCGGCAGGGCCGTGACGGCCGCACCGGTGACCATGGCACTGGAGCCGGCGTGACCAAGGAGCTCCTCACCCTCAACGTGAACGGTGATCGCCTGACGGTCGCCGCCGAGCCGCACCACACGCTCCTCGAGGTCCTTCGCGAGGAATGCGGTCTCACGGGGACCAAGCACGGCTGCGAGCTCGGGGAGTGCGGCGCGTGCACGGTCCTCGTCGACGACCTTCCCGTTCTGTCCTGCCTGACGCTGCCGGCGCAGGTCGGCGAGTCGGCCATCACGACCGTCGAGGGCCTGGCCCGCGGGGGCGAGCTGCATCCGCTGCAAACGGCCTTCGCCGAGGAGGGCGCCGCGCAGTGCGGCTACTGCACCCCGGGGATGCTCATGGCCGCGAAGGCGCTCCTCGATATCGACCCCCGCGTGACGCGCGAGGACATCGCGCAGGCGATCGCGGGCAACCTCTGCCGCTGCACGGGGTACACCGCGATCTACGAGGCCGTCGAACGCGCCGCGCTCGAGATGCGGGGAACGCACCGGACCACGTTGGGCGGCTCGGCCGCGCGCGCCGATGCGGCGGGGTCCAGCGCGAACGAGCGCGCCGGGCGAGCGCAGGCTTCCGGCGCATACGGAGCGCGATCCGCCGAACGCAGTGCCGACGGGCCGGCGCGTTGAGCGAGTTCTCCGTCATCGGCCGCCGGCTGCCGAAGGTCAACGGCTGGGCGCACCTGACCGGGAGCGCCAAGTACGCCGACGACATCCACCTCCCGAGGATGCTCTACGGGCGGCTGCTCCGCTCGACGCAACCGCACGCGCGCATCCGGCGCGTCGACACCTCGCGCGCGCAGGCGCTTCCGGGAGTCGTCGCCGTCGCGACAGGCGCTGACATGCCGGAGCGGATGGGGATCATGCCGTCCACGCAGGACGAGACGGCGCTCGCCGTGGACAAGGTCCGCTACGTCGGCGAGCCCGTCGCCGCCGTGGCGGCGCTCGATGAGGACACCGCCTTCGAGGCGCTGGCGCTCATCGACATCGACTACCAGCCGCTCGAGCCGATCTTCACCATCGAGGAAGCGCTCACGCGAGACGATGTGAAGATCCACGACGAATCCCGCCGCGCGAACGTGTTCAAGGAGGTCCACCTCTCGTTCGGAGACCTGGACGCGGGTTTCGCCGCCGCCGACCACGTGCGCGACGACTGGTTCTTCTTCGAGGGCAACACGCACGCGGCGATCGAATCGCACTCGGCCGTGGCCTCGTACGGGGCCGACGGCAGGCTGACCCTATGGACGTGCACGCAGGTCCCCCACTACCTCCATCGCGAGCTCGAGAAGGTCCTCGGCCTGCCGCGCTCGCGCATCCGCGTCATCGCGACCCCCAACGGCGGAGCGTTCGGGGGCAAGAGCGACCCGTTCGGGCATGAGTTCGCGGCGTGCCTCCTGTCGATACGCACGGGGCGGCCGGTGAAGATCACCCTAGATCGTGAAGAAGTCTTCTACGCGCATCGCGGACGCCATCCGGTGAAGATGCGGATCCGGACGGGGGTGCGGAGCGACGGCGAGATCACCGCCGTCCACTACCAGAGCTACCTCGACGGCGGGGCGTACGCCTCGTACGGCATCGCGACGACGTACTACACCGGCGCGCTGCTGACGGTCACCTACCGCATCCCGGCGTACAAATTCGACGGCGTGCGCGTGTACACCAATAAGCCGCCGTGCGGACCCAAGCGCGGACACGGCACGACGCAGCCACGCTACGGATTCGAGTGCCAGCTCGACAAGATCGCGGAGGACCTCGGGCTCGATCCGATCGAGTACCGGCAGGCGATCCTGCAGCCGGCCAACTCGCGCACGGTCAACGACCTGCGGATCACGACCATGGGACTCGGCGAATGCCTCGAGCAGGTGAAGCGCGCCGTCGACTTCCCCGCCGCGCATCGCCAGCTGCCGCGCGGCAGGGGCGTCGGCGTCGCCGGGAGCGCGTACATCTCGGGCGCAGGCCTGCCGATCTATTGGAACGACATGCCGCACTCGGGCGCCGAGATCCGCATCGACAGGGGCGGCGGGGTCACGGTCATGTGTGGCACGGCGGAGATCGGACAGGGGTCGGACAACGTCCTCGCATCGGTGGCCGCCGAGACGCTCGGCATCCTGCCCGAGGACATCCACGTCGCATCGGGGGACACCTCGCTCGCACCGGTCGATCTCGGGTCCTACTCGAGCCGGGTCACCTTCATGGCCGGCAACGCGACGAAGGAGGCCGCCACCAAGCTGCGGGACCTGCTCTTCGAAGCGGCGAGCGAGAAGCTCGGCATCCCCGCGGAGCGGCTCGCCGCCGCCTTCCGGCGCATCTACGACCGCGACGACCCCGAGCGGTCCATGGCCTTCACCGACGCGGCGGTCCTCGCGGAGGCGCGCCACGGCACGCTCGTGGCGGCGGGTTCGTACACGCCCCCCAAGGGCATCGGGGGCTCGTTCAAAGGCGCCGGCGTCGGCCCGTCGCCGGCATATTCGTACGCGGCCTGCGGCGCCGAGGTCGACGTCGACCTCGAGACCGGCCAGGTGACGGTCGATCGGATCGTGATCGCGCACGACTGCGGCCGGGCGCTGAGCCCGGTGAACGTCGAGGGCCAGATCGAGGGCTCGGCGTACATGGGATACGGCGAGGTCATCGCGGAGGAGCAGGTCTTCCGCGGCGGGCTGCACAAGAAGCCCTCG
>JBBQVQ010000083.1:0-5839 GCA_038211425.1 Candidatus Limnocylindria bacterium
CTTCGCATTCGGCACGACGCGCCCGTGGCGACGACGGAAGATGAACTCACCCTTGCGGAACGCTCGCAGCGCGAAGACGCCTCGCCCTTTCCACCCCGCGTCGCGCACGGCAATGTCGGCGATCATCGCGGCGCTGCACCGAGCGGCGACGCCCCTCCGGTCCCATACCACTCCAGCCACTGCGCGTAGCCGATCGCATGGTCGAAGATCCGGATCGCGCGCTGCTCGCCCTGCTCCGCCCGCACGACCAGGCCCGCGCCGGCCAGGGCGACGCGGTGCGCGACCATGTCGAGCAGCTGCGTGCGCGAGGCGGCGAGCGACTCGCCGAGGGCATCGGCATAGCCGCCGAGGAACGCATTGATGCGGGTCTCGGTCCGGCCGACCGCGCGCTGCGGCCCGATGGGCGCGAACGCGTAGACCGCGTAGCCGACGTCTCGCAGCTCGCTCGCGACGCTCGCCGCATCCCAGTCGAAGATCCCGTCGATGCGCCGCCCGAGGCGCGTGCAGTTGTACCAAGCGAAGTCGTTGTGGACGACGTGCCGGGGCGTGCGGTCGTCGGCGGGCGGCGCCGCGAATTGGAGGAACAGCGGCAACACCCTGCGCGCGACCTCGGCCTCCGGCCGCCGGGCCAACCTCACAAGCGCGTCGCCGAGACGGCTTGCCGCCGGCGAGGCCGGCCAGCGCGCGGTGGGCGGTGGACGGTAGGAGCGGAGCACGCGGTGCATCGACCCGAGGAGCACCCCCGCGCTCGCGACGAGTTCGTCGTCGTCGAAGTCGAACTGGTCGGGCGTGACCGCGGATGCACCCGGCAAGTACGTGAGCACCTCGTAGAGCTGGCCGCCGGCGACGGCCACACTGTCCGAACCCGCGCGCACCCGCGGGGCGTGCGGGAAGCGGTCTTCGAGGAAGCGCAGGACCGCGTGACGGGTGCGGACGAGCGGCTCGTGGCCGCGCGGGTGCTCGCGCAGCACGAACACCCCGTCCTGGGTCATGACCCGCCAGCCTCGGGTGACGTTGCCGCCAAGCGGGGTCGCTTCGGTCATGGTGAGGCCGAACTGGCGCAACACCGGCTCGATCGTCACGTCCGGTTCGCGCGGCGTCGCGGCGGCGAAGCGCGAGGAAGATCGATGCGATCGCGGTTCATCGATCCGCGCTCGTCTGCTCGTTCATCGATGGCTCCGGCGACCGCTCGACCGAGTTCGTCCTGCCGGGCCTGAATCGCGAGGAGCCGCTGGATGACCGTCTCGTCGGTGCCCTGGCGCAGCTCCAACCGCCGCTGCAGTTGGAGGCCCCGGCCCTTCATGTACGCGACGATGGCCGACCCCGCCTCGGGGGCGATCGGCCTGACCGAGGCGTACCCGCGCACAAAACGCGCGGCCCGCGCCGGGTCGTAGGTCAGGGCGTCGGGGCTCGACCTACCGTTCCGCCAGAGCGCGGAGCCGACGTCGGCGAGGAGCGCCTCGTCATACGCCAGCGCGAAGTCCACCAGGCGGAACGTGCCACCGTCGATCACGACGTTGCTCTGCGTCGCATCTCCGTGGATGACGGCGCGGGGCGCGCGGCAGTGGCCGACGTCCTCCAACTCGCGTTCGAACGCGATCCGGACCGGGCGCGCCGCCGGGTGCGACGGGCGGCACTCCGCGAGCGGATGCGCCCCGGGTCGCTGCGGTCGACGCGGCAGGGCGAGTGACGACTGGTGGAAGGTCGCAAGCAGCGCGCCGGCCGCGTGCACTCCTTCGTCGGTCCAGGTCATCGGCCGTCCGGGGACGTGGGACAGCAACTCCCAGATCGCCCCATCCACGACCGAGACGCTCCGGCCCCGCAGGTCGCTGATCGGCGCCGGCGCGACGAAGCCTCCCGCACCGAGGTCGCCCAGGAAGTCGTGGAGCCAGGTGATCGACGCGAGCGCCACCTCATTTGACTGCCCGAAGCTGCGGAAGCGCCCCGGATCATTCCGGCGGAGCACCGCGTGGCGCGCGCCGTAGCGCACGGACCACGGTCGCCCCGGCCGGCCGAGCTGCTCGACATCGGTGACCGGCGCGGGCAGGAGAAGCGCCGGCGCGGCGCAGCCAGACGACCATCGGCATCGTCAGACACACGTCGCCGGGGAGAAGCGCGCCCGCCACCGTGGCGAGAGGACGGGACGGAAGTCGCGCACGCCGAGTCGCCGCTCGATCGCGGCGCGCGGGACGAACGCCGCCAGAAGCCCAGCTACGACGATGCCCAGCAGAAAGAACGGCAGCGACTGAAGCGAGAGGCGCGACAGCGTCGAGACGAAAGCGCTCATACGTCCATTGTCGTTCGCGGACTGGGTAGGATTTCTCCATGCCAGATCTCGGGCCAGTGCTGCCGTTCATCTTCCTCGGCGCAGTGCTCTACACGAGCGTCGGGCACGGCGGCGCGACCGTCTACCTCGCGGTGTTCACGCTCTTCAGCATCGCGACGAGTCCGCTCGTCCCGGTGGTTCTGGTCATGAATATCGTCGCGGCCTCGATCGCCTGGGTGATGTTCCGGCAGGCTGGCTACCTGCGCTGGCGGTTGCTGCTGCCTTTCGTGGTGACCAGCGTTCCGGCGTCCTACCTCGGCGGGCTCGCTCCCTTGAGCGGCCACGCGCAGGCGCTGCTCCTCGGTCTGGCGCTCCTGGCCGGCGCGATCCGCTTGCTGTTCTTTGCGAATCCGCCGAGCCTCAATGGGCCGCGCGGCGGCCGACGCTTCTACGCCATCGCGCTCGTCATGGGTGCGATCGTCGGCTTCCTGTCAGGCTTGACGGGCATCGGGGGCGGCATCTTCCTTTCGCCGGTGCTCATCGCGCTCGGCTGGGCGACGGTGCGCGAGGCCGCGAGCGTCGCGAGCGCGTTCATCGTGCTCAACTCGCTCGCCGGTCTTGCGGCGAAGCTGCCCAACACCCCGCCCGAGCCGGGCATCCTCACGCCGCTCCTCGCCGTGGTCATCACGGGCGCCCTGCTGGGATCGTTCCTCGGCGCGCGGCGGCTGCCCCTGCGCTTCGTGCAGATGTCGCTCGGGCTGTGCTGATCGTGGCGGCGCTCAAGAACCTGACGGCTTGAGCCCAGCGCCGCCGAGTGGACGTGATCTCCGCGCTCGTCGCGATCGGCCTGTTCGTCGCTGGCGCGGCACTGGCGATCTGGGCGACGGAGAAGCTGCTCGAAGGTCTCGTCGGCCTTGCGGCGCTGACCACGCTCTCGACCTTCGTCATGGGCGCGCTGCTTTCCGGTCTCGAAGCCGAGAACATCGCCGTCGGCGTCGCTGCCGGTGCGCGGCAGGCCAGCGCGATCGCCCTCGGCACTGTCGTTGGCGGTGCGACGTTCCTCGTCACCGTGGCGCTGGGCCTCGGCGCGCTCATTGCGCCGCTGAACGTGCGCCTGCCGCGCGCGTTCCTGGCCATCATCGCCGCCGCGCCCGTGCTGGCGGGACTCGCGCTCATCGGCGACCGCACCAGTCCGGCGGCTGGCGTCGCGCTGCTCCTCGCGTTCGCGGCGGCGATGACCTACATCGTGCGTCGCTCGCGGCACCAAGCGTTCCTGATGAGCCACGAGGTCGAGGAGGCTCTGGAGGAACGGCACCGCTGGCCTGCCGTCATCGCCATCACCTTGGTCGGACTCGCGGGGCTTGCGATCGGGGGTGAACTCGTCTCGGAGGGCGCGGAGCGGCTTATTGCCACTCTCGGTCTGCCGGCGCTCCTCGTCGGGATGGTGCTCACACCCGCCGCGATCGAGATCGATGAGGTGGTCCGCCAGGCGACCCCCGTCAGGCGTGGCCACCCTGAGGTCAGCGCGGCCAATCTGCTCGGCACGCTGCTCTACTTCGTGCTGTTCAACCTCGGCTTGATCGTTCTGGTGACCCCGCTCGACGTGCCTCCGCAGACGCGGACGCTGGAGTGGCCTTTCCTCATCGGCGTCACCTGGCTCGCCACGGCGTTCCTCGCGCGCGGACGAGTCGGACGGCCCGAGGGAGCGGTGCTCATATTCGCGTACGTCTTGTACGTCGCGCTGCACGTCGTCGTGCGGTAGCTTCCTGCCGTGCGGCGTCCCCATCTCGGCGACCTCAGCGGCGCGTTCGGCGATCTGTCCGAACGGTCTTAGAAAAGCAGCCCCTCCATTGGCAGCGGGCACTCGTGGACCATCGAGTCATCGGCACGGCCACCGGCCGGCTCGATGAGGGATGCGGGCAGCACATTCCCGCGTGCGGCTTGGCCGAAGGTGAGCAGGAGCGCGAAGGCGAGCGCGGCCACGCTCAGCGCGCGCACCCGCCGTGAGGAGCGTGGCAGCAGGCTCGCGGGATCCTCGCCGCAGAGCTGATCGACGCGCACCTCGGTCATCGACCACGCGCCGATCGCGAGGTCGGCGCCGAACGGAGAGCCTCCCAGCGCAACGAGCGCGCCCGCGAGCGGCGCAGGCCCACGCTGCGCGCGCACGGCCGCCTGGTCGGCGTCCAGCTCCTTCGCGACCTCGAAGCGCACCGCTCGCACGCGGATCCAAGGGACGAGCACGAACAGCGACGCGATCACCCGCGCGACGAGCACTCGAAGCGGATCACGGTGCAGGAGATGCTCGCGCTCATGCCAGAGCACCGCATCCAGCTCGTCCGGGGTGAGCGCGGCCACGAGGCTGCTCGAGACCCAGATGCGCGGGCGCACTAGGCCGGCGGTGTATGCCAGCGGCGCCGTGTGCTCGAGGGCGCGGAGCGCCATCGTCACACCGGTCCGATCGGCCGCGGCGATACGTGTGCGACCGTACGCGAACTTAAGTGGCAGGGTCGGCACGCACTCGGGGTGATAGAGTCGTCACCCGTGCCTCAATGGGTTCGTCCGCTCGACCAATCGAAGAAGGCCGCAGCGAAGTGGCATGTCCCGCGGACCAAGAGCTTCACCACAACCACGTACTGCGGCAAGAACTTCGCCGGGCCGATCGAGGTCACGAGCGATGACAAGGCCGAACGCGTGGGACACTGCCGACCGTGCTTGGCCAGCCTAGGGCCGACGCGTGAGGGGATTGTTCCGCAACGACCGCTCCGGCCGATGCCGCAGACGCAGACGTCTCCCGTCAAGAAGACAGCGGCGAAGAGGATCGCGAAGAAGACTGTCAGGAAGCCCGCGCCAAGAGGCCGGTCCGCCAAGGCTCCTGTCGCGAAGCGCGCGGTCCGCCCCTCGCGGCGTGGAAAAGCTTTAGGACAGTAGCCACCACTGGAGCCTCCTTTATCCCGGCGATGCTCTCTGAAGAGCGGTACCACCCTAAATCACGAGCGGTGCGCACCCGCCGAGCGATTGGACGGTCATGAGCTTTAGCGGGCGCCCGCGAACGCGGGCTGCTTCGCGGCGGTCTCCTAGGTTGTGCCGGCCCCACGGGTGGCGCTCTCGCCTGCGCGCAGCTCATCAAGCACCTCGATGAAGGCTTCGTATGGCTGCGCGCCGACGAGCAGGTAGCGCTGGCCGACGATGTGCGCGGGGATGGCGTTGATCCCCATTGACATCGCTTCCTCGCGGTACCGGTCCAGCAGCGCCTCGTACCGGCCTTCGTCGAGCCCGCGCTGCAGGTCCGCCGGGTTGAGACCGGCTCCTGCGGCGATGCGCTGAAGGTCCTCCACGCGGTCCAGGTCCGCGGTCGCCTCCCAGTGCGCCTTCATCAGCGCGACTCGCACCTCGTCGTACTTGCCGCGCTCGCGAGCGAACTCTGCGGTCGACAGCGCCAGCCGCGTGTTGATCAGCCGGTCTCGGCGCTTCATCACGAGACCGGCCTCGGCGGCGATCTGCTCGAGGTGACCGCGCTCGGTCATCGGCCGCGCAGGTCGCGGAATGCCCTCACGCGGGATCTCGGGATGCAAC
>JBBQVQ010000084.1:0-5809 GCA_038211425.1 Candidatus Limnocylindria bacterium
GCAGCTCCCACGCGATTCCCATCTCCTCGATGGTCCACTCCCATGGCTGCTTGCGGGCGAACGATGCGAGCAGCTGTAGATCGTGGTCGCTTTTGTGCGGTTCCTCGTGCTCGGTCATCGCTCGGTCTCCTCGGTCATCGCGAGGTACGCGGCGCGGTCACGGAAGAAGCGGTCCCCGATGCCCGACTCCTCGAAGATCGGCCGGAGCACGGCCTCGAGCTCGTCACCGGTCAAGCCGACGATGCTTCCGTCATCGTGGGGATTGAACGGCGCGTAGAGGACCGCACGCTCGTGGGCGGCGCGAGCGATGGTCGCGTGTAGGTCCGCGATGGCGCTTTCCCAATCCCCGAGCATGATCTCGACTTCCAACGGATCGGCCGTGATCTTCCTGTCGGGGACGTCGACCAGCGTGTCGCGGAGGACGCGCCGCGCCTTCTCGACGATGAGGTCGTGGTTCTGGGCGATCTGCAGCAGGTCGGACAGCGCGTCGTGCTCATGCTCGATGAGCTTCGGGGACCGTAGAGTCGCGGTGGAGGTGTTCGCAGTCACTTGCGGACTCCTTCGCTGGGTCCGCCGGCGCCCACCACGTCGGCGGCCCTTTATTCGCCCGGTGTCATAGCACCGTGGCCGCACCGAGCGGCTGCAAGGGCGCCGTCATGTGTGCTTATCGCCGTATGGCGGACCTCATGAAGACGTACTTCGGCGATCCGCGTTACGACGTGCGCCGCCTCGGCGGCCTGCCGGACTACCCCTACGACAGCCACGGAAGCCTCGATGCCGCCGCGACGGCTCTCACGAATGAGATCCGCGACCTCGGACCCGCGTACACAGGCGTCCATCTCGTCGCGCACTCCATGGGAGGGGCGGTCGTCGATCGCGCCTTCGCCCGCGGGCTCGGGCGCGACGACGGCGTCGTCACCTATGTCGCGCTTGCCTCGCCCCACAACGGCTCGCTCGCGTCGCAGCTCGGACAAGGTGTGATCGGCCTCGAGGGCGCTGGATTTCCGGCCTTTCGCGGGATCCTGGGCAAGGTGCAGGATCCCGGCAGCGTCGCGGCCGCCGACCTCGCGGCGGCCAGGCCCGTGGCCCCTCCGCCGGGGGTCGCGCGGCTGGACCTGCGGATGAGCTCCGACGCGGTCGTGCTCCGCCGCGACGCGTACGACCCCGGGGTCGAATCCCGCGTCCTGAGCCCCATGGACGGGGGTCTCCTAGCGGGACACGGCGGGGTCACCGTCGACCCCCAGGCGGTCGCTCTGGTGCGCGCGACGATCGACCGGCGGCAGGCCCCGCCCGACGGCCGCGCCCTCGTGTTGCGTACGGCTGCGGACTCCGAAGACATCAGGAACGGAACTCTCGTGGGCCTGTGCCTCTTCATCTTCAGCGGAGCTTGTGCGCTGGTCGCCCTGGACCTGCGCAGGCGTCGCCTGGTGCGCCGTGCCGAGGACCGCGTGTATGGAGCGATCGCCGACCGGGCTAGGGCCATGGCCAGGGCGGCGTCCTCACGCTTCGCTTCGGCCTGGTCCGCCGCGACCGACGTCGACTCGTGGAGACGCGCGCTGCCCATGGGACCAGCCCGTCCGCGCGCCAGCGCGTCACAACGGTGACGCGGATGCGCGGTTCCCGTGGGCAGGTTGGGCAGGCGCTCGTCGAGTTCGCCCTCGTCGTACCGATCCTGCTCGTCTTCGCGCTTGCCATCGTGGAGATCGCGCAGCTCGGCGTCGCGCGCCTGGCGCTGCAGCACGCCGCGTCGGAGGGAGCCCGGGCGGGCGCGCTGACCAACGACGACGCCGCGATCCACACCAGCGTCGTGCGCGCCGCCGCTCCACTCGATGCCGACCGCATCGACATCGACATAGAGCCCGCCGCATCGCAGGCGCCGCGGACGGGCGAGCCCCGCGGATCACTGCTCGCCGTCCGCCTCCGGTACGCGGTCCCGCTGCGGCTCGGGTTCGTGGTGCTCCCCGTGCTGACCGTCACCGGCTCGGCCGCGCGCAGGGTCGAGTGGACCCCGTGAACGACGACCGGGGGCAGGCGCTGATCCTGGCGGTCTTCGCGCTCGCGATCGCGGCGACCGCGATCCTCGGACTGCGCGCGGCTCAGACCCGGCTCCTCGCCGGCGCCGGCGACGAGAGCGCCGGCGAGGCGGCCGTCGAGGCCGCAGCCTCGGTGTACGCCGACGCGCTGGCCCCCAGCGGTCGCTGGGATGCGTCCCGCCGCGCGTGGGTGGACGACCCCGCCGTCGTCGTCGCGGCGCGTGCTGCCGCGATCGAGGCCGCCCGCGCCAACGGCCGCGAAGCTGCGGTCGAGCCCCGAGCGGTGGTGAGCGGCGGCGTGATCGAGGTCGAGCTCGCGCTCGGAGGGCGGCGCTACCGGGCGGACGTGCCCGTCACATGCTGCCCTCGCTGACCGCGGGCGCCCTCCGCCCCTCGCGCCGCAGGGCGATCCTCGGAACGGTCGTTGCGCTGCTGCTCTCTGCCGCGGCGCTCTCGGCGCGCGCGGTCGATCCCGCACCGATCGAAGCCCCGGCCGGGCTCGCGGACCGTCTCGCGCCCTCCAGTTGGGCCGTCGCGATCCCGGTCGCGTGGCTCGCTGCGCCGCTTCCCGGGTTGCGGACCGGCGACCGCATCGACGTTCTCGCGGTGCGTCCCGGAGAGCGTGCGACCGCCTCGGCCATCGCATTCGACCTCGAGGTCATGAGCATCGATGACCGCGCGCTCGTCCTCGATGCCCGCGCGGAGGACGCCACCGCGCTGACAGTCGCGCGCGCCGGCGGACTACTCATCGTTCCCCTCCTTCGCTCGACGCGATGACCACCGCACTCGTTTGTGGGGGAGCTCGGCTCGCCGAAGCCGCGCGCGCCCTCGGACTGGCGGAGCCGGTGACGGTTCCCGACATCGTCCTCCTCGAGCTGGCGGAACCCGGAGCGGTGCAGCGCGCCTCTCTGCTCCCTGCCGAGATCCCGCGGGTGGTGGTGGTGGACCCGACGCGGCGGGAGCTCGTGCGTGCGCTCGGCGTAGCGGCCGGTGCCCTCGCGGACAGCTGCGAGCCGGCTTCGATCGGACCGCTCGTGGCTGCCCTGGTGCCGGCTCCGCCGCGCCGGGCGGCACGCGTCGTTCTATGCAGCGCGGCGCGCGGCGGCGTCGGCCGGACCCTGCTCGTCGCCAATCTCGCGCGCCGGCTCGCAACGAAGCTGTCCGTGTTCGCGATGGATACGACGGGGACCGGGGCGCTGGCTTGGTGGCTCCGCACCGAGGCGCGTCCCTGGTACGACCTCCAGGGCCTGGCTCAAGAGCTTGCAGGGGAACATCTTGCGCTGGTCGCAAGCGACGTTGCCAAGGACCTACGGGCATTCGGGGCGGCTCCGCTCGCGCCGATCCCGGAGCTCGCGGTGGCCGCGGCGCGCGCCGCACTCGACCTCGCGGACCTCGTCATCATCGACGCCGCTCCGCTGTCCGACCCGTGCACGCAGGCGCTGGGAGCGGTGGCCGACCGCACGATGGTGTTGAGTTACGCCGACCCCGCTTCGCTCGCTGCGCTCTCGGTGGCGGACATGCCCGAAGACGCGTGGCTCCTCGCGTCGCAGGCCGGCATGCGCGCGATCCCAGGCCGTCCGGTGGTCCGCGCTTTGCCGCGGGACGACCGGGAGGTCGCAGCGGCCCTCTCGACCCGTGGCGAAGTGAGAGGTGCGCTGGGCCGCGCCTATGACGCCGTCGCAGAGCTCCTCGTTCTCGACGTCTCCGAGTGAACGCCGCAACTCGGGCGCGCATCGAGCAGGTCGTGATCGCGCGCCTGCGAGATGCGCCCGACGGCCGGCCCCGGCACGATCAGCTTGGCGCGGTGCTTCGTGAAGGCCTTGCGGCCGAACGCGTGGTGGTGCCATCGGGCGAGCTCCGGCAACTCGAGCGGTGGCTCGACGATCGACTCTTCGGTCTCGGCGATCTTGCGCCGCTGCTGCGCGACGACAGGGTCAGCGAGGTCATGGTCAACGGGATGCGTGGGGTTTGGGTCGAGCGCGACGGCCGCCTCGAGGAGACCGGCATCCGATTCACCGATCCTGAACAGATCCTGGTGCTCATCGAGCGGCTCGTCGCGCCGCTCGGCCGCCGCATCGACCTCGCCACGCCACTGGTGGATGCGCGCTTGCCCGATGGCTCGCGGGTCCACGCGGTGATCCCACCGATCTCTCTCCTCGGGCCGGTGCTCACCATCCGGCGCTTCGCCTCACGGGCCATGACGCCCGAGGACCTCGTGCGCCTCGGCACTGGATCCCGCCGCCTCTTCGATCGTCTTGTCGAGGCCGTTCGTTCACGACGCAGCATCCTGGTATCGGGCGGGACATCGAGCGGCAAGACGACGACGCTCAACGCTCTTGCCTTCGCCATCGGCGAGCGCGAGCGCATCGTCACGATCGAAGATGCAGCGGAGCTGAGACTTCCGCAGGCCATGCTACGATAAGGTCACATGGTGAAAGCGGCCGCGATCTACTGCCGGATCAGCTCGGACCCGACCGGCGAAGCCGCCGGCGTGGCGCGTCAGCAGGCCGATTGCGAGGCGCTCGCACGGCGCAAGGGCTGGCCCATCGCCGAGATCTACACCGACAACGACCTTTCGGCCTACAACGGTAAGGTCCGCCCGGCCTACCAGCGGCTGCTCGCCGACATGGAGGACGGCCGCGTCGACGGCGCGATCGTCTGGCACGAGGACAGGCTACACAGGCAGCCGCGCGAGCTCGAGCACTTCATAGACCTGGCGACTGCGGCGAAGGTGCAGCTCGCTACCGTGACCGGCGACATTGACCTCGGTTCGCCCGAGGGCCGTCTGCGCGCGCGGATGCTGGGCAGCGTCGGAGCGTACGAGAGCGAGCACAAGGCCGCACGAATCCGTAGGAAGCACCTCCAGATAGCACAAGACGGCAAGGTCTCGGGGGGCGGTCGACGACCGTTCGCC
Source organism: Candidatus Limnocylindria bacterium (assembly GCA_038211425.1). GTDB lineage: Bacteria > Chloroflexota > Limnocylindria > P2-11E > P2-11E > JALYKU01. Next base: position 4,948 of record JBBQVQ010000084.1, read on the forward strand.
TACGAGAGGGGCGGCCTGTTGGTCCGGCCCTCGGAGGCGAAGCTCGTCCGTGAGGCCGCGCGGCGCGTGCTCGCGGGCGAGCGCGTCGGCACCGTCGCGCGCGAATGGAACGAGAAGGGCATCCTCACGTCGACCGGCAAGGCGTGGCAGACGAGCCCCCTAAAGGTCATGCTCACGTCGGGGCGTATCGCGGGAATGCGTGAGCACCACGGCGAGCTCGTGGCGAAGGCAGCGTGGCCGCCGATCATCCCGCGCTCGGACTCCGACCGGCTGCGGAGGCTCCTGCTCGACCCTGCACGGCGCGTGAGTCGTGGAGTGACGCGGTACCTGCTCACCGGCGGAATAGCGCGCTGCGGGCTTTGCGGACATGGGCTAATCGCCCGTCCTCGCGCCGACAAGCGGCGCTCCTATGTCTGTGCGAGTTCGAGAGGCGGATGCGGGAAGATCGTGAGCCTCGCCGCGCCGTTGGACCAGCTGATCGTCCAGCAGCTGGCCGATGTGCTAGACACGCCAGGCTTCGCGAAGGCACTCCGCCGCGCGGCCGCGCCGCAGCGCGAGCAGCTGCCCGACATCGAGCACCTCGAGGCGCTGCTCGTGCAGCTCGCCGAGGACGAGGCCGAGGAGCGCATCAGCCGCTGGTAGTGGCTCGCGAAGCGCGACGTATTGCAGCGGCGCCTAGACGACGCGCAGGCCGCGCTCGGGCGGGAGAACAGCACGACCGCCTTGCGCGAATACATGGGCCAGCGCGGCGCGATTGCTAAGGCGTGGCTGCAGCTCAACATCGACCGCCGCCGCGCGATCGTCGCGGCGGCGGTCGAGCGCGTCGGCACCGTCGCGCGCGAATGGAACGAGAAGGGCATCC
>JBBQVQ010000085.1:0-5550 GCA_038211425.1 Candidatus Limnocylindria bacterium
CACCGCGCAAGATGTTCGTCAACGACGTCGGTTACCTGGACGAGCACCGAGCGCTTTTGGAACGCGCGCTCGCCTAGCCTCTCATCGGTCCGGGGATAGATTCAGGTTAGCCGGTCGTTCCTCTCCAAAGTAGAGAACGACTGGCTCGGCGCCGTCAGCGATCGCGTTGGCGCTCCCTCGCGGATGATTAACCCTCGGACGATCTCGACAAGCCGTCTCGACAACCTCAAGCGCAGCCTCCAGGAGGACCCCCGGTTCCTCGACGCCCGCCCGCTGCTCGTCAACTCGTACCCGGGCCGGGAGAACATCGTCATCGCCAGCAACATGCGCCTCCGCGCCGCGCGCGAGCTCGGGTGGGACGACGTCCCGGTGCTCGTGGTCTCGCTCCCGCCAGACATCGAGGCGCAGTGGAACCTCAAGGACAACAACCAGTGGGGCGACTATGTCGACCAGGGCCTCGCGGAGATCCGCGCCTGGTCGGCCGACGCGTCCTGGTCCGCGCGTCGCAGACGGAGATCTCTGCGGTCGCGCTCGACACCGGGGAAGTCGCCGCGTCGCACCCGCGGACATTCGCCCGGCACCGGCTGAGCGAGTCAACGACCGCGGTCCCCGCCCAGTACGGTGTTCCAGATGCGTCGCGTCGATCCCTGGCTCGCGATAGGTCTGCTCGCGGTCCTCGCGTTGCTGACCGTCGCCCTGTACGGCGATCGGCTCGCTCCGTACGACGACATCTTCAGCGTTCTCGAGGGTCCGCAGGGTGAACCGCGGCCGTTCGCGCCGGGCGGTGCCTTCCTCCTGGGCTCCGACACCGCCGGACGCGATCTGCTGAGCCTGATCCTCATCGGCGCGCGGACGACGCTCGCGATCGTGGTCGCGGCCGGGCTCGCGCGCGTCGCCGTCGGGCTGGCGCTGGCGGTGGTCGCCAACCGGTGGCGAAGGGGACGCTTCGCGCTGGATGCGCTCGCCGAGGTCGTCGCGGCGATCCCAGCCACGCTCGTGGCGGTCCTCGCGGTACTCGTGCTTTTCGCGCGCGATCCGCACCCCGTGGCGTTCATCGGCGCGCTCCTGCTCACCGGCTGGGCAGGCCCGTATCGCGTGCTCGACGCGGAGCTACAGCGGCTCACTGTGGCTCCGTTCACCGAAGGAGCGTTGACCCTCGGCGTGCGCAGGGGCGCCCTCTTTTCGCGGCATCACCTGCCACACCTCGTCCCGGTCCTCGCGCTGCAGGCGAGCCAACACATCGACGCCGCGCTGATCGCGCTTGCGGAGCTGGGTGTCCTCTCGATCTTCGTCGGACCCACTCGCTTTTTGGATCTGACCGAGGCGCTGCGGATCGTTCGCCAGGGCGGCGTGTTTGCGGTGCGCCTGTCCGAGATACCCGAATGGGGCGGACTGCTCGCGAATGCGCGCGGCATCGAGAACCTCTACACGACTCGCTGGGTGTTCCTCGTGCCTGGCCTGGCGTTCGCCTTCACCGCAGTCGCCTTCGGCGCCATGGGGATCGGGATCGCGAGACAGTTCGCCCGCCGAAACCTCGTCGATGGTCTTCGCTCGCCGCGAACGGCCTTGGTCGCGGCGGGAGTGGCCGCGCTCGTCGTCGGATCCTTCGCCGTTCCCGAGCGATACGCCGCGGCGAAAGAGTGGGCGCGCGATGCGCGCGCCGCGGCCGCCGCGGGCGGCGACATCGAAGACGCCTTCGCGCGAGCCGGGCTGCAGCCGCTGGGGGCCACTTTCGCCATCGAGGGCGCGACCTCGCGCTTGCAACAGGCCGGCCCCTCGCGGCTCCAGCTGCGCACGCCAGGCGGGCCTATCGAGCTGAGCGAAGGCCTCGGTGCCGCAAGCGAGTACCAGCCCGTCCTATATGACGCCGCGGGAGGGGGAACAGCCGACCTCCCCGTCGTCTTCGCCGGGTGGGGGATCGCGCCGTCCGACGTCGCGGAGCTGCAGGTCGGGGCGTTCTCTCCGCCAGATCTCGGCAGGGCGGTCAAGGACTGGGCCGACGACTACGCGGCGGTCGACGTGCGAGGGAAAGCCGTCCTCATCCTGCGTCTGCAGAGCGTCCTCACGGGTCCCGAGCGCGGCACGCAGGGACCCGATTTCCAGTCCACCGTCGCGAACGCGCTGAAGCGCGGCGCCGCGGCGGTTCTATACGTCGACCCGCTGCGCGCGACCTATCCGGCAGTGCCCCGACTGGGCGGCCGCGTGAATCCATACCTTCGCCTGGCCGAGGTCGCGCCGCTCGAAAGTGTCTCCGGTCCACCGGTCTTCGCCATCGACGTCGCCGCGGCCGATCGCTTCCTCGAGGGCAGCGGACCGACCGCGAGCAATATCTACGGCCTCCTGCGCGAGACCTTCGGCGGGCTGCGCGCGAACGACCCCAGCACCAGGATGTCGCGGGCCCGCGCGCTCCCCGTCAGCATTCATGTCGAGTTGCCGATCGCGCTCGTCCGCTCGACGTCGCGGACGCTCGCCGCGAAGACGCCCGCTCCACCCGGCGCGCCTCAGATCGTCGTGTGGGCCGTGACTCCTGATCGCGATGACGGAACCGGCGGAGCGGCCGATGTGATATCGGCCGCCGCGCGAACGATCCGCGGTGGTCCCGGCGCGGCGGTGGCCTTCGTCGCTTTCGACCCCAGAGCCGATGCCGCGGCTGATGCTCGCGCCGTCCGCGAGCGGCTCGGAGACGGTCCGATCGACCTGATCCTGGTGATCCAATCGATGGCGGGCGGCCAGCTGCAGTTCCAGACCGCGTACGGCGACCTGGTCCCCGTCATCGACCGCTACGCCGACCTTGCTCGGGCGCGCTATCGCATCACCCGCGGTACTTCGTCCATCGACCTCGTGCAGTGGCCAGGGGTCAGCGCGTTCCCGACGACGCGATCGGTCGTCATGCGGGGTGACGGGGCGGGTGACGTCCGGCCGGATGCCGCAGCGACCGTCGGCTACGCGATCGCCCGTTGGACGTTGCATGCACCGGAGCTGCACCCGTGACGACCCTGTTGCGCCTGGTCCGCGTTCCGCTCGTCGCACTCATCGTGTGGGCAGCGGGCGCGACATTCGCGCCCCTGGCCATGGCGCAGTACCCGGCCTTCTCGATCCAGCAAGGCGCGGGTGTTGGTTGCGCGGGACCGCCGAACCGATTCCCAGGAGCGATCGCGCCCCAGCAGAATCCGTGCGAGCGTCCGTTGAGCGACGTCTACGATGCGCCGCTGCCAACGATCATCGCGGACGCCGCACTGCGCAGCGCGGTTCTTCTCGCGGGAGCTGCGCTCCTTGCGCTGACCGTGGGCTGTGCGATCGGGACCGCGGCCGCGGTGCTCAGACGGCGCGCGCTGAGCAGCGGCCCACTCATCGGGATCACGGCTCTTGCCGCGGCGGTCCCGTCGTTCTTCATCGCGTATTTTCTGCAGCTGAGCGTGATCGCCTCGACGGGGGCCACCGGGCACCGGCTGCTCCCCGTCTTCGGCTTCGGTTACGACCAGCACATCGTCCTGCCGCTCCTGTCGATCGCGGTCCCCGCCGTGGCGGTCACCGCGCAGCTCACCGCCGCGCGCATGAGCGAGGTGCTCGACGCCGACTTCGTGACAACGGCGAACGCGAAGGGGCTGCCGGGAAGCTGGATCCTGCGCGTCCACGTGTTCCCGCACGTGGTCCCCGTGGTGCTCGAGGCGCTCGGCAGCGGGCTGCGCATCTCCGTCGCGAGCCTGCCGATCGTCGAATACCTCTTCGTCTGGAACGGCATCGGGTACATCGCGCTGCAGGCGATCGCCGCGCGCGATCCAGCGGCGCTCACCGGGAGCGCCCTCGTGATCGCCGCGTTCTTTTCGCTGGTGAGCGCGGCGGCCGAGCTCGGCCGAGGAAAGCTGGCGACCACGTAGCGCGTTGCCGAGCTCCGCCCCCACGGAGGCTCGGCTGCAGCCACCCTTTTCCCGCCGGCGTTGCTACATCTGTTGCTGACGTTGGCGCCCGTTCGCTCAGCCCTCCGGGATCAGGAGCTTTTTCTCGGCTTCAGGCAGCGCCGCCAGGGCTGCGCGTATCGCCTCTCGGACGGTGCCGGGATCGACGGGTGGCCGCTTCTTCCAGCGCTGAGCGGCCGCGTCGTAGTCAACGTAGAGACTCCGGATGCGGGTCGGCTCGTCGATGGCCACATGCACAGCGAAGGCGTTGTCTTGAAACCCTCCCCACTGGAAGCCGCCCTCCTTGGAGACGAACGCGGCTCCCGGCAGGAGCTTCCGAGCCATTTTCACCTTCTCGGTGTGAGACTGCCAGCCTTGGATGGTGGCCGGGTCCGAGCCGCCGTCAAAGGCCTCGCGCATCATCTTGGCCTTACCGAGCTCCTGTATCGCAAGCGTCTGGAACACCGTCGCCAGCTGCACGAAATCGGGTTCGAGCCGTTGCGCCGCCTCCAGCACTTCGCGGGCTCGAGCGATGCAAAGCTCGATACCGCGTACCAGTTGATCCCGCGGGATGCGCACCGGGATTGCCCGGCGACTCTGCGAGCTCATCCGAGGTGATCGCGCGCCGCCATTAGAGCCCCCTCGCGCGGGCGCTCACGGCGCGAGCGCGCGGTCCATTGCCTGGGCCGCCTCCTCCATGCGCACCGCGGGGGACGTGCGTGTAGCGGTTCCGCGTGATCGCGACCTGCGAGTGCCCGAGGATGTCCACGACCGTTCGCGCGGGGATGCCCTGAGCGAGCATGAGGCTCGCGCACGAGTGCCGGAGGTCGTGGAAGCGGTTCACGGAGATCCCGACTGACCGATGTCGTTCGGGATCTCTTCCCGGACCACGACGATGTCGGCCGCGGCCGCGTCCTTGTGGGCAGGATCGGGCGACGTGCAGCAGCGGCAGGATGCCTCCGTTTTCTTGGATCAGGACGGTGATCGTGAAGCCGAGCAGGCGCGCATCCTGAGCCTGTTCAGCAGTGATCGTGGCGTCGATCCAGTCGCCGCCGATCGCGTCACTCATCGACGGGCTGCGCGAACGTTCGCTTCCGCTCGGCCTTGCGGCCCATCCTCGCTACGGCAACCTTCCTCCAGGTGGTCTGACGAAGCCGAGCCCGACGTGAGAGACCGCCGGCGGTGCGGGTAGCAGGCCCGCAGTCGGCAGAAGGCCTCGCTGACCTCGAGGATCCGCTTGCGCGTGCGGAAGACGCCCGGCGAGCACGTCGGCGTGCACGTCATAGAAGCCGAGGAAGATCTCGATGCCCTGGGTTCGCTTGTACGTCGCACGCATCCGCGCCGGCTCCCCCCGGCGCGCCCAGCAGCGGCCGCCTATCGGCCGGCACTCGAGCGGGCCCCACTCGTCGAAGCTGACGACCGCCGATCTCGGCGGGCGGTGCTCGCAGAGGGAGCGGATGCGTCGCCTTTTTTTGCGAACTGGGGATCGTCGGAGTGCTTCCAGGTGCGGATGCGCTGGGCCGAGAGGCTCTCGCGGCGGAGCAGCCGGCGCACCCACTCGTCGCTGAAGGGCGGGATGAGCTTCTTCTTCCGGCAGTACTCGCTCAGCGTGCGCACCGACCAGGTCGTGAAGGGCAGGCCGAGCGTCGCGGGG
>JBBQVQ010000086.1:0-5289 GCA_038211425.1 Candidatus Limnocylindria bacterium
TCGCTCACGTGCTGCAGCGGCTGAGCGTCGTCGAGCTGCTGAACATCCTCACGCCGCGGCAGCGATCCATCGTCGTCGCGTTCTTCTATCTCGATCAGACTCAAGAGCAGATCGCCGAGCTCCTCGGGATCCGCCGCGGCACCGTCGCCGCGACGATCTCGCAGGCCCTCGCGCGGATGCGGAAGGGAGAGGGCCATGTCGAATGACCTCCGAGACCTCTTCAAGAAGGAGCTGGACCAGATCCCACTCCGCCCGTCGGAGACGTGGGTGCCGCAACGACCCTCGAATCGGCGCTCGGGATTCCAATGGAGTCGCCTACTCGCACTCGCTGCTGTCGCCCTGATCATCACCGCGGCACTGATCGGGGGCCGCGAGCTCGCGAACTTCCGCGAGCGTACGAGCGCCGCGGGTCCGGGTGTCATCGCAGGGAAGGCGATCTACCTGACCCCCTCGTTCAACGGCTCCGGCTGGACGCAGATCGATCCCATCACGCTCAAGGACATCTCAGGCAAGCCACTGTTCGCGATCGCGCCGAGCGACACGAACTCCTCGTACACCACGACCTCGCGTGATGGCACGACGGTCATCATCGGGAACTTCAGTGGGGCCAAGTCCACCTTGTCGATCTATGACGCTCGCACCGGCCGGCTCCGCGGCTACCTTGTTCCCCAGGTGGCGATGGTCGTCGACGGCCTCAGCGCCGACGGGACGATGGCGTTCGGTCGGCTTGGCACGAACCTCACGAGCCTCACGGACACGAAGGCGATCATCTCGGTCACCGATGGCCACGTCATTCGGACGATCCCCGCAGCTGCCATCCGCGGCGAGATCCAGGCGTGGACGACCGCGCTTGACCTGAGCGCGATCTACTACGTGACGACGCCGCAGCCGCTGTCGCTGGTGCCATCGGCGCCGCTGGGGATGCAGTCGTACTCGCTCGTGGCGCAGGACACCAGCAGCGGTGCGCTCTCTGCGCCGATCGGCCTGCCGGGGATCACCGGCGGCGCGATCTTGTCGTTCGGTAGCCAGATCACACCGAGTGAGCCGACCACATATCGGCCCGGCATCGCCTTCACTGATGACCGCACTCGGCTCGCCGCGCTCTCATCTGACGGCCAGACGCTCGACGTGGTCGACCTCAAGACCCTTACCGTGACGAGCCAAGCGGTGCGCAAGAAGACGAGCATCTTCGACATCCTCGGGCCGCAGATCGCCGCAGCGAAGACGATCAACGACAGCGTCCAGCGCCCGACGGTGTTCACCCCCGACGGCACCGCCATCCTGAGCTACGCGTTGCGGATGCACTACCAGGACACCGGCGGTCCGACCCGGACCACAGACACGATCCAGCGCATCGACGTGCCGACCGCCACGATCACGGCGGAGAGCGCGTTCATCGCGGGCGACTATGGATTCTGGGTCGGCCCAGATGGTGCAAGCCTCTACGTCCTGGTCGGTCCGACCACCACGCCGGGGTCGGATTACGCGCTGCGCCGCCTCGATGCGCAGACGCTCGAGCAGAAGGCCGAGCGCGCGCTGCCGGCTTTCGCCGACCTGGAGATCCTCGCGGCTCCGATCGCGTCACCGGTCGCCGCGCCGACGCCGACGGCTCCGGATCGCACCCAACCACCGGCCACGGTCTGCTCGACCGAACGGGTCACGTACCTGGTGGACACGTTCTTCCAGGCGTACAACGCCCACAACCCCGACGGCGTCATCACGCTCATGGCCTTCGGCTCGTCGGCGCTCGGCGGCGGCTTCACCGATTACGTCGACAACCCGGGAGTGCCGACGAACATCACGAGTCTTAGAACCTTGATCAAGTACCTCAACGACCGCTTCGGCATGAACGACACGTTCAGCAACGTGCGCACGACCTACCCACCGAGCGGCTCGACCAGCACAGTCGCGAACCCGATCGGCACATTCAGTCGCACGTTCGCCGGGCTCACGCAGACAGGCAACTTCCAGATCGACTGCAACGCCGATCGTATTGTCGGTGTGCGCATCCGCTCGGAGGCTCCCATCACGGCGCCACAGACAACCGAGGTCGACGGCTACCGCTGGACCGCCCAGCTGCAGTTCGACCCCAGCTTCGGAGCCGGCCCCACGGACGCGGCGCACGTCAGCCTCATCGAGGGTGTCGGCCTCAAGTGCGAGTGGCAGCGAACTGGAGCGACCGTGTCGGATCAGCTCGAAGTGTTCGGTCGACCGGACTCAGCGGCCGGGCTTGCGAAGTGGGACATCGTCACCACTGGCCAGAGCGGCGGCCGGCTCGGTGGGCTACCACCGTCCGCCTTCGCCACGCCGAGCGAGCTCCGTGTCGTCTGCGCAATACGTGATCAGCAGGGTGGTGAGCACGGGCTCGAGGTCGTGATCGAGCACGCGAGCGGGACCAGCGGTCAGGCGGCCGTCAGTCGGTTCGCCGTTATCCCGTGGCGCAAGTAGCGCGCCGTGACTGGCGGGAGCGACGGTCAATCTACGCTCCGTTCATGCGGACGAGAATCACGAGCCGCCGGTCGCTGACGACGCTCCTGATCGCCGAGTTGTCGGTCATCGCGCTCATCGCCGGCGGAATCGTCGCGGGCCGCGCGGGAGAGCAGTCGACTGCAACTCCCCCATCGGCCACCGAATTCCGGTGGGCGCTCGACGACGGATCGGAACGCATCCTGTACCTCGAAGGCGGCAATATGGCCGGCCAGCCCACCGCGATCCAGATCCTCGACGCCGGCGGCGCCATCGTCGTCACCGGCGGGACTCGAGCCCTCGATCCAGCGCTCGACGCAGGAGTCTGCATCGGTACTCGTGCCGGGTGGCCGATCTGGTGGAGTCGAGCGGTCCCCGAGCTCGTCGCGGAGGCACTACGCCGTCACGACTACGAGACGTATGTGTTTCAGGGCTTGGTCGACGGGACGTGGCAGCGTGTCCGCCTCACAGACACCGGCTGTCGGCATCGGGGTCAGGGGTAGTGCGTGCACTGCAGTGGCGCACAGTGAATTCGGTTCCGGGCGCAGCTTCCGCTCTCGTGTGCTCTGCAGTAGATCGAAGACGGAGAGGCGCGGCCCGTCGTCGAATCGAACCCAGCGCGCTGTGCCCCTCCTCACGAGCATCGACGACGGCCGCGATGTGGCAACCGTTCGCGGTTTGCATCTAGGAGAACCTTCGGCGGAGGATTCCGGAACGCGCGCCGCCCTGGGTCCGCTGGTCGAGACATGGCAGCCGGCCAAGCGGTATCGCGCGCGAATCACGGAGCGTTCCGAACATCAGTCGACGCAGTACCGACTTGCAGTGACCGAGTCCGGGATACACAACGGCACCGCGTCTCCCTCACCCGCGCCGCCGCACCCCGTCGCCGATGCGGCACCATCGCCGCGAGTCGCAACCGACGACGCGACATCGATCCGTCTCTCCCTGCTTTGGACCGGCGTTTCGGCTGGGTCGTCTGCCGGCCTGATGCTTCTGCAAGGTAGCGACGAGGGCCGACACGAAGTTCGGCCCGATCCCGCCCAATGGCCCCTACCGCTGAGCCGCAAATTGGGCGTGCGGATATACGAGAGCGAGCAGCGCTAGCTCGGACGACGTCGCATTGCTCGGAGGTTAGCCGCGGATCTTGTTCAGCAAAGAGCCGAGGCTGACCACGCGTGCTCCACAGCATGTCGGCTCGATGCGCTAGCCGTTCGGCCGCCACGAGCACGCCGCCGGTCATCAGCACTGGGACTGCACGCTGGAGTTCTTAATCCCCTCCCGGCTCGGCGCTCGCCCGGTCCGAAACGTCGAGCCGGATGGCAAAGCCGATCGTGGTTCCCTGGCCGATCTCGCTTTCGGCCCACACCCGGCCGCCATGCGCCTCAACGATGAGTCGGGCGATGTAGAGGCCCAGGCCAACACCGCCGGGATCGGCATGCGGGTGCTCGAGGCGAGCGAACCGCTGGAAGAGCAGCGGCAGTCGATCCTTCGGAATGCCCGCACCGCGGTCCCGCACCACGACGATCGCCTCGCTGTCGCCGCGCTGCACCTCGACACGCACCGGAGCGTCCGGCGGTGAGTACTTGAGGGCGTTGCTCAGCAGATTGGCGACGACGCGCTCGATCCGCTGACCGTCCCCGAACGCGATGACCGCCGGTACGGATGTGTGGACGGTGACGCGCGCACGCTCCTCCGCGGACGCCAGGTGCTCGACGCCCAGGGTGACGAGCGCAGAGATGTCGATCGGCGCCCGACTGAGCGGAACGACGCCTGACTCCAGTCGGCTGGCGTCGAGCAGCTCTTGGATCATCACATTCATGCGCTGCGCGGCTTGGGCGATCGCCTGCAGACTCTCGAGCTGTCCGGGTCCGCTTCCGCCGTCACGGATCAAGCGACGCTGCAGCAGCTGGACATGCCCCTGCACCGAGGTCAGGGGCGTCCGGAGGTCATGCGCGATCAGCGCGACGAAGTCCCGCTTCGCCTCCTCCGCTCGGGCTTCTGCGGTGCGGTCCCGGATCTCCAGGACGGTTCCGACGCGGAGACCGGCGAGCTGCAGCACGGCTACGTCGCAACGCACCGGAAGGAATGAGCCGTCCTTCCGTACATAGATGTCGCGATGGTCGTTCAGCGAGATCTGCGCCGCAATGGCCCCTTCGACCGCGCACTCCTCGACCAAGAAGATCCGGCCGTCGGGATGTTGGTAGTGGACCGCAAGGTGGAACAGGGTGCCCGCGACCTCGCTCAGCGAATAACCGAACATCGCCTCCGCGGCCGGATTGATGAAGATCGGAAAGCCGCGCGCGTCGAGCAGCACAAGCGCGGAGGACACGTTCGTCGTGATCGTACGGAGGAGCTCGACCTCGGAGCGGAGCTGCTGGTCGCCTGCGCCGCCACGTTCAAGCAACTCGCGCATCGCAGTGGCCAGCTCAGCCTGTGCATCCCGCTCCTCGTTCGCACGAAGCGCGGCCATCAGCAGCCGCCGGTTCGCCTCCTGCAATACATCGTCGGTCCCGGCCTTCCCCCGGGGCGGCGGCGCGCGTTTCGGCTTCGCGGCGTCGGCCCGCTTCGGCTCAGGCATCGTCAGCTCGACCTCGCCTGGTCCGGTCGTTGCTCGCCGAGATCCTCCCGGCGGCGGGCGACACCGGTGATGATGCCGGTGTACTCGGTCAGTGCGTCGCCGATGACGACCCCGTGCTCGCCGACCTCGTAGCGCCGCAGCTCCTTGCCGTGATCGCTGCCCCGCATCTTCACCACAGTCATCACCTTCTGGAGCGACCCCTCCATCTCGACGTACCGCTGCAGGATGATGTTGTCGCTCAGGAA
>JBBQVQ010000087.1:0-5234 GCA_038211425.1 Candidatus Limnocylindria bacterium
TCGACCCTTTCCCGGTCGCCTTCGCCTTTGCGGCATCGCCGAGCGCGCACCATTCCTCGACGATCGCTTTCAGCTCCGGTGCCCGCGCGCTCGCCTCCCTCGCATCGGCGACCCGCATGCGCTTCACGGTCGCCCCCTCGAGGTGCGGGTAGCGCCCGTGCAAGCGTCTGCCGCGCATTAGCCTGAGGTTCACGCCGCGCTCGCTGTATCGGACGAACGCGGCGAAGTCGCCGCTCTTGGTCGACGAGAACGTAATGCCGTACTGGATCCGCTCGCGCATGCTGGGATCCGCGCCGAGGATGATGTCGCGCACGCGTCGCAAAGCGGCCTCGGACGGCGGCTTCGTCGACGCGAACCAGCGTTCGACCTCGGCCGACTTCGCCATGAGGAGAGGCTAGATGAAGCGCGGCAAGACCGAACAGGGAGCCTTGCCCATGGACCCTCGCTGAACGTTGAGCGCATTCGACCGCTCTGCCACCCTCCGACCCAAAAAGTATGGGCTCCCTGAATGAGGCGAACTCCGGGCTTACATTGGCTTGCCTGCTGAGCGCGGCACTCAGTCCTCAGCGCACCGCTTTCTTCACGAGCGCGCCGATCCTTGCCTCATCGGCGGCGGTCAGCTCCGTCAGCGCGAAGGCGGCCGGCCACATGGCGCCTTCGTCGAGGTTCGCCTCGTCGCTGAAGCCGAGCGTCGCGTACCTCGACTTGAACTTCTGCGCGTCTTGGAAGAAGCAGACGACCTTGCCGTCCTTGGCATACGCGGGCATCCCGTACCAGAGCTTCGGCGAGAGCACCGGCGGGCTGGCTTTGATGATGGCGTGGACCCGCCCACCCAACGCGCGATCCGGTGCCGCCATCTTGGCGATCTTCGCGAGCACGGCCTTTTCGCCTTCCTCCCTGCCCGAGGCCGCCTTCAGCTCTTGGGCGCGCTCTCTCATCGCGGCTCGTTCTTCGTCCGTGAATCCCTTGGACGCGTTGCGGGGCGCGGTGGTGCTCTTGGCGGACTTCGTCGTGCTCTTCTTTGCAGGTTTCCTCTCAGCCATTCGCTACGCCCTCACTTCCCGGGCGACCTTCGCCGGCTGCAGGATACGGATGGCGTTGCCGAAGGGGTCGCGGATGCCCATGTCAGTGCCGTAGGCGTGCTTCGTCGGCTCCTGGGTGAAGTCGGTCACGCCGCGAGACTCGAGCTGCTCGTAGAGGGCCAGGCAGTCCTCCGTCTCGAAGACGAGGGAGCCCATCGCGCCCTTGGTGATCAGCTCGCGGAGCTGCTCCGCGGTGGCCTCGTCATGCAGGGGCGGGCCCGGCTCCTCCAGGAAGATCTCGGTGCTCGGGTCGCCGGGGACGCGCACCGTCAGCCAGCGGAACGGGCCCTGCTTGAAGTCCTTGCCGACCTCCAGGCCCAGCTTGCTGACGTAGAAGTCGAGGGCCTCGTCCTGGTCGAGGACCTTGACGGAGGTGACGCTCAGCTTGTTGATCATCGCTTGATTCTCCTCTGCGGTTTTCGCCGCGCTTGATCGGACGAGCCCGATGCTAGGAACGGCGCGCGGCGACCGCTTCTCCAAAACTGCTCGATTCAGACCCACGGCTCGGGGACGCGGCGGGAACCCCGGTTCGCGAGGCGGCGACCACCGGACGCGTCTTCGCCATCTGGAAGCAGTTCGGCGCGACGATCGGCCCGTGACCCTCGCGGTACTCCGACGGCGTCTCGCCGACGATCTCGTGGAAGGTCCGGCTGAAGGTCCCCAGGCTGGTGAAGCCGACGGAGAAGCAGACCTCGGTGACGCTGGAGTCGGTCTCCCGCAGTAGGAACATCGAGCGCTCCACCCGCCGCCGCTGGAGGTAGCGGTGGGGCGTTTCGCCGAAGGTCGCCCGGAAGCTGCGGATGAAGTGAGCCTCCGAGACGCTCGCGACCTTCGCCAGCGCGGCAACGTCGAGCGGCTCGGCGAAGGCCCGGTCCATGATGTCCCGGGCCCGTAGCAGGCGGCGGTTGAACTCTTCGACAGCGCGGCTCACGATGGCAAGACTAGCCGTTAGCCGCTGAACGCCTCATGGATGAAATGCACCTCAGCTCGATCGTGAATGAGCTCCGAGCCACGCCGAACTGCTATGTGCTCGTCGCGTGAGCCTTCGCGACGTTGCCGATGATCGCGGCCAGGTCCTTGGGGCGTGACCACATCGGCCAGTGGCTCGTCGGCAGGTCGACGTACCTCACATCGCGTAGCTCGGGCAGGCCGGCGAGGAACTCGTAGCCGCCCTCCTTGGCCCACGCCCTGACCTGCTCGGATGTGGCGCCGGTGCAGATGATCGTGGTCGGGATGTCCCGGCGCGCGTCGTTGGTCAGCGCCGCAGCCTCGCGAAGAATGCCGCCCGGCTCTGGGACCGCTCGTCGTCGAAAGGTCTCGAGCTGCTTCTCGCTGAGCCCGTCGAGATTCTCGTTCTTCGCGAGGTCCTCTCGGGAGGGTAGAGGCTTCTCCACGCCGTCGAAGTCGGGTGCCATCGCGCCGATACCCGGGGCGGAGTCGACATACACCATGGCCGCGATGCGCTCGGGGACCTTGTCGCTGGCGGCATACCCGGCGAAGCCGGTGCCGCTGTGCACAGCGAGAACGACGGGCCGCGCCGCCGCCTTCACTGCTTTGCAGATCGCGTCGATGTGATCGGCGAGCGTGACCTTGGACCGGTCGGCCTCCGCCGACTCGAGACCGGGCAGCGTCAACGCCGTGACCTCGTGGCCATCGGAACGCAGCGCCGCGGCGACCTCGTCCCACGCCCATGCGCCAAGCCAGAACCCGGGAACGAGGACGATCGGTGCGCTGGTCATTCCTCAATCCTAGGGTGGGCACCGACGTCGCGCATCTCTATGGTCGCGCGATGACGACCCCAGCGGTCGGCATCCCGGGGACGGCCCGAACGCGGGACAGCTTGGATCTACACACGCTTCGCTGGCCCGCCGCCGGAACGCCGCGCGCGCACCTTCTCCTCGTACACGGAATCGCTGAACATGCCGACCGCCACGCCCACGTCGCTGCGCGATTCGCCCGCGCGGGTATCGAAACGCACGCGTACGACCTGCGTGGCTTCGGACGGTCGGGCGGCCGCCGCGCGTACGTCGAGCGTTGGTCTCAGTATCACGACGACCTCGAGGATCAGCTGGTCCCGATCCGCGCCGCCGCCGGATCGCTTCCCGTGATCCTGTATGGCCACTCCATGGGTGGCCTCGTAGCGCTGGGCTACGTCCTGACCGATCCGCCGCGTCCGCAGCCGGATCTCCTCGTGTTGTCCGCGCCGGCCATCGCCGCGCTCACGAAACATTGGAGACCGGCCGTCGCCGAAGTGCTCGGTCGTGTTCTGCCGCATCTGGAGATCGCCAACCGCCTGCCGGCCGGGGCGCTCTCGCACGACCCTCAGGTCGAGATCGCATACCGCTCCGATCCGCTCAACGCCCACAGCACGACGACGCGACTCGGCATGGAGTTCTTTCACGCACAAGCTCGCGTCGTGTCGCGCCTCGCGCGTCTCGGGGCGCTGCCGTTGCCGACGTATGTCCTGCACGGCTCGGATGACCGCATCGTCCCCATGTTGGCGACGGAGCCGCTCGAGGGACGGGGGAACGTCACGCGGCGCATCTATCCCGGCCTTCGTCACGAGATGCACCACGAGCCCGAGGGCGCGGCCGTCGTCGGCGACACGATCGCGTGGATCGACAGGTCGCTCGCGTTGCCGAAAGCGGGGGGCGCATGATTGCTCGATCGATTCCACTGGGGTTGACGTATGGGTCTGGGCCGTCCGCCTTTACAAGACTCGTTCGGCGGCGACCGCCGCCTGCCGGGGCGGCCATGTCCGTGTGAACCGCGGGCCGGCCAAAGCGTCGACGCAGGTCAAGGTCGGCGACCGGTCGAGGCGTTCGTGGAACGCGCGCGCATTCTCGAAGTCGTGACGCTCATCGACAAGTGGGTCGGGGCCCCCGGTGGCGGCGAAGTGCTTCATCGACCACAGCCCGCCCGCTCCCGTCGTCAGGGCGCCAGCCACCCGTGTTCGTCCGTGAGCGAGGCAGCGGCCGCCCGACAAAGCGCGAGCGGCGCGAGCTCGACCGCCTCAGGCGTCCGGGCTGAGAGGCATCATGCGTTCCAAATTCAAGTCGCGAGGTGCGGCATGCCGACCAAGAAGGCGCCCCCGAAGACCGTCGACGACTACATCGCGGCAGCGCCGAAAGAGGAGCGCGCGACTTTAATGAAGCTGCGCTTGACGATCAAAGCGGCTGCGCCGAAGGCGACTGAAAGCGTGAGCTACGGGATGGTTGGTTACAAGCAGAACGGAAAGCGCCTCGTGTACTTCGCCTACTGGAACGCATATATCGCCCTACGGGACCAGCGGCCTCTTCAAGGCTCACGCCGCCGAGCTGAAGCCGTACGTGCAGAGTGAGGGAACGCTCCAGTTCCCCGCGGACAAGCCTCTCCCCTGCGGGCTCGTGACGAAGATCGTCAAGACCCGCCTCGCCGAGATCGAAAAGGCCGGCTAAGCGAGAGGGCCGCTAGAGAGCGCCGCTAGGACCGGCTCGCCTCGCTCACCGGTCGGTCAGCCTCCGTCGGCATCTCCATCGGGCTCATCAGCTGGAAGTAGTTGTTGTCCGGATCGGAATATGTGGCGACCCACATCTCTTGCCCCGGCATCTCACCCAGCTGATAGGGCTCTTTCACCACGGTCGCTCCGGCGGCCTTGAGCTTCGCGAATTCGCCCTTCACGTCGGCTGTTGCGACATTCCAGATGATTCGGCCCGGCGCGTTGTTCTTGCCTTTGACCTGGTCGTGCGCTGAGATCGTTATGGAACCACTCCCGATCTGCCATCCGAAGTAGCCGCCCTCATCCCAGTTGGGCTTGCCGAAGAGCTTCGTGTAATAGTCCCTGAGTCGCTCGGGGTTTTCGCTGCCGATCAAAAGTCCGTTAAGGTTCATGCCTCTCCCCTTTCGTTCTTTATGAACGTTACGCCTAGTTTGCCGCGACCGCCGCCTTCAGCCAGCGGTTGATGCTCGGACCGTCGACGTCGGCGGCGGTGCGCACCTTCAGCATGCGGTTGCTCTTGCCGCTGCCCTCGAGCTTCTTGCCCGGATCGACGAGCACGTTCGGCGGCGCGAAGATGTTGATGGCTACGTTCTCCTTGAATGACGCGAGCGCGCAGATGTTCTTTCCGTTCACCTGGTAGAAGGGCACACCCCACTTGATCGAGACGTCCGCGT
>JBBQVQ010000088.1:0-5215 GCA_038211425.1 Candidatus Limnocylindria bacterium
TCTCGCCGTCGGCACGGCCGGTGCAGCAACTGCCGCGTGACCATGACGACCGCGACGGCGCGCTAGCCGTTGGAGGAACAAGGCGCGGCCTGGGCCCGATACGGCCGCGCGACCACGGTCGCCCCGTGGATCCGCGCCGGAGTCACGAGCGATGAGTGGCGCTCCACGTGGAGCCGCCTCGAATCGCTCCGCGCCGCGCTGAAGGTCGAGGGGCTGGCGCGCGGGGTCCCGCGCGAATCGATCGAGAACGTGCTGGCGGACGTCGACAGGCTCCTGACGCGCGTGGAAGCGGGCGATCCGGCGGTCTTCGCGACCATCAACGCGCTCAAGTAGGGAGTCCGCTCTAGGACGTCGACCGCGCTCCGGAGGCATCCTCCCGCGGGCACGTCCTCGCTTCCAGGACGGTCGAGGCGCGCCGGAGGCCATCCTCCCGCGGCACGTCCTCGCGTCTAGGACGGCCGGCGGCCCGCCGGAGGCCATCCCCCCGTGGGCACGTCCTCGCCGCGCTCGATCGCGAGCAACATGCGCTTGGTGGCGAGGCCCCCGGCGTATCCGCCCAGCGTGCCGTCGCTCGCGACGACGCGATGGCACGGCACGACGATGGGGATCGGGTTCGCTCCGAGCGCCGCACCCGCGGCCCGTGACGCCAGACCATTGCCCGCGCCGCGCGCGACGGCCGAGTACGTCGCGATCTCCCCGAAGCCCAGGCGAGCGGTCGCCGCCAGCACCCGCCGCTGGAAGTCGGTGAGCCCCTCCAGGTCGACGGCTAGGTCGAACCGGCGGCGCTTGCCCGCGAAGTACTCGTCGAGCTGTCGCGCGACCGGGGCCGTGGGTCGCCCGTCCGGCACGATGCCCGGGCCGTGGACGCGGACCAGCCGGCGCAGCTCGCCCGCCGTCGGCTCGACTCCGTAGTGGATCGTCGTGATGCCGCGCGGGCCGACGGCGACCCAGAGAGGCCCGACCGGCGAGTCCACGACGGCGTACGAGACCGTGGCGAGTCCTTCCCGGCGGGCGCGCGAGACCAGGCGTTCGCGTGCGTCGGCGACTGCATCGATCACTTGATCGCCTCCTTCAGTTTCTTGGTCGCTTCGGCGACGCGTCCGCGTGCGGCCGCCTCGGTGCAGGTGAGCGCCTCGGCGACCTCGGGGTAGGGCAGCCCGTGGACCTTCCGAAGAACGAACGCGGCGCGTTGTCCCGCCGGAAGCGCCCGCACGGCGTCAGCGAGGTCGGCGAGAGTCACGCCGTCGCGATCGGGCGCCGCGAGCGCCAGGTCCTCGAGCGACACCAGGCGCCGTTCCTTCCGGTCGCGGTCGATCGCCTTGTTCGTCGCGATGCGGTAGAGCCAGGCGCGCTCGTTCCCGCGACGCGGTGGCGGCCACGCCCGGAACGCCGCAAGGAACGTGTCCTGGAAGAGATCCTCGGCGTCGGCGCGCCGGCCGGCGAGACGGAGCGCGTAGGCGAACAGCTCCCGTTCGTGCCGCTCAAGGATCTCGCCGAAGGTGCGCGCGGCGGCCTCGTTCATCATCCGACAGATAGAACGGCCGACAGCGCCGTCCTGTGAGATGGCGCCCCCGCTTCATACGGAGATCTCGCTTCATACGGAGATGTCGCGGCTACACCTCGAGCAGGATCTTCACCGGCAGCCGTCCGCTGTCGATGTACCAGTCGCTCACCCACAACGCGCCGTACTTCTCCCGCCACAACGTGACCAGCCGGCGAAGCGCGGCATCGCGGTCGACGTCCGCGTCGAAGCGGCCGTGGAGCCAATGGCCATCGACCTCGATCTCGCAGGCCGGCTCCCGGAGCAGATTCCTGTACCAGTCGGGTCCTCCTCCTTCGCGTTCGTCGGCGCGAAGCCACAGCGTCCCGTCGTCGTGAGCGAACCAGAGCGAGACGGCATGTGGCCTCCCGGTGTGCCGGCCGCGCGTGACGAGGCGCAGCTCCTCCGCCTCGCGCAGGGCCTGGTGGAGGTCAGCCGCCCGCGAGCGCCTTGTCGAGGAGGTCGCCGGAGAGCCGAAGCGGGCGGCCGGACCCGCCGAACCGTTCGAGGCTCAGCTCGGCGAGCACGGCGAGCGCGATCTCGGCCGGGGTCCGTCCTCCGAGGTCGAGTCCGATCGGCGCGTGGACCTGCCGGAGTCGCTCATCGGGCACGCCTTCGTCGCGGAGCATGCGGTCGATCAGGATCGTCTTGCGCCGGCTGCCGAGAAGGCCGATGTAGCGGGCGTGGGTGCGTACGGCGGCCCGCAGGCAGTGCGCGTCGAGCTTGTGGCCCCGCGTTGCGATGATGACGAAGGTGTTCCAGCCGATGGGCATCGTGCCGAGCGCCTCGACCATGTCCGCGTTCATCACCTCGTCGACCCCTCCGAACCGGTCGCGGCTGGCGAACTCCGGCCGGTCGTCGACGACCGTGACCGCATAATCGAGCTGGGTCGCCATACGCGCGAGGGCGAGCCCGACGTGGCCTCCACCGACGACGACGAGCCGCGGACGCGCGACGACCGGCTCGACCAGCAGCTCGTGGGTCTCGTCGAGGGCGACGGTGCGCGCGGTTCCCTGGCGCAGCGCGTCGGCAGCGACGTCCCGCGCGCGCGCCTCGAGAGAGGGGTCGGTGAGCGCTCCTCCGCCGCGGCCGTCGATCTCGACGAAGAGCTTGCCCAGCGGGGCGAGGTCGCGTCCTTCCCGCCGCATGAGGGTCGCCAGCGCCACGGGTCTTCCGCCGGCCGACGCCGCGAGGACGTCGTCGAGCAGATCACGCTCGGCCACGCGCAGGGCGCGGTCGCCGGGCTCGATCGAGATCCACATCGTGCCGCCGCACACCAGGCCCGTGTCCCAGGCGAGCTCCTCGGTGAGCTCGTACTCGCGCAGCGAGGTCTCGCCGTTCGCGACCACCAGCCTCGCCTCGGCCAACGCGTCGGCCTCGACGCAGCCTCCGCCCAGCGTGCCGGCGATGCGTCCCTGGTCGTCGATGACGAGCTTCGCGCCGACCACCTGTGGCGTGGAGCCGCTGGTGCGCACGACCGTCGCCACCGCGAAGCGGCGCCCTTCGCGCTCCAGCTCGGCCATGCGCGCATAGAGCTCTCTCACGCGGTGCGAGCCCCGATGTCGGACGGCGCATCGACGTCGCGCACGACGCCGGCGTCATCGACGTCCACGTCGACGCGCTCGGCGGCGTGCGGCTTCAGCACCTCGTGCAGGTTGGAGCGCGGGTCGGCGGCCAGGACGAGGTCGCGCAGCGCATAGGGAAGCACGACGGGATGTCCCCGTTTCCCGCGGTGCCGTGGCGACACGATGGCGGGCGCACGTCCGAACGTCTCCAGCAGCAGCGCGACCGAGGCGCTCCTCACGTACGGCATGTCGCCGGGAAGCACCAGCAATGCCTCGCCGTGCGCCGTCCGCAGTCCCTCCTGGATCGACGAAAGCATCCCGCGCGAGGGGTCCGGGTTCAGGTCCGGCCGGACGCGCGGGTCGAGGAGCGACGAGACGTCGCGCTGCACCGACCCGCCATCGGGCCCGAAGACGACGATGACCTCGTCGACGCCGCCGTCCAGGAGCGCCGCGATCGTGCGGTCGATCATCGTCTCGCCGTCGATGTCGGCGAGCAGCTTGTCGCCGCCGAAGCGCTCGCCAACGCCCGCGGCCGGGACCACGGCGACCGAGCGGAACGCGCTCACTGGCGGAGCTCGCGGAGCGCGCGCTCCGCCAGGACGCGGATCGTCTTCTTGCGCTGCGCGATCGTGCCGGAGGTGTTGTCCATCGGGCGCGCGACCTTGTGAACGGCGTCTGCCGCGGCGGCGATGGCATCGTCCTCGAGCCGGCCGCCCACGAGCGCCGCGCCCGCGTCGGGAACCAGGAGCGGGCGGGAGCTCACCGCGGTGATCGCGACCCGCGCGTCGGTGACGACGCCATCGGCGAGCCTGACCGCGGCCGCGACGCCGGCGATCGGAAAGTCGAACGAGGCGCGGTCCCGCAGCTTTAGGTAGGTGCTGCGCCAGCCGGCCGCGTCCGGAAGGACCACGGTCACGATGATGTCGCCCTTTTCCAGCGCGAGGTAGTCGATGCCGTCCTCTCGGTAGATCGACGCGACGTCGACCTCGCGCTTCCCCTGTGCGTTCTCGACGACCAGCCTCGCGCCGAGCGCCATGAGCGCGGGTGCCGTGTCAGCGCTCGCGACCGCGAGGCAGCGCGGGCTCGACGGGGCGACTCGGCAGACTACGTCGGGGTGGGTCTTCATGCAGTAGCCCTCCGCGGTGCGCCAGAAGAGCGACTGGTCGTACCAGTTGCAGCGGGTGTCGAGCGCGAGGTTGCCACCGACGGTCCCCATGTTGCGCAGCTGCGGCGTGCTCACCAGACCGGCGGCGATCGCGAGCGCCGGGTAGCGTTCGCGCACGAGTGGGTGCGAGGCCACCTCGGTCAGCGTGGCGCCGGCGCCGATCCGCAGCCCGTCGAGGGTCTCCTCGGTGTTCGGCGCGGCCATCGCGCGGGCGGCCACCGACGCGCGGGGGCGCGGGTGCGCCGGATCATGGTGGTCGCCGTTGTGGATGGCGCGCGCGCCCGCGACCCGCTGGAGGGACACGAGCGTCGTGGGCGTGTACTGGCGCCGCTTCATGTTCGGGAACACGTCGGTGCCGCCGGCGACGAGCATGGCTCCGTCGCGATCGGCGAGGAGGCAGGCGGCCTCGGCCACGCTCGCCGGCTGGAGGAGCTCGAAGCGGGGAAGGCGGAGCACCGGCCGTCAGACCCGGGTCTTCCTGCGCTCGCGAACCGCGGTGGTCGCGCCCAGCCGGCGAAGCGCCCCGCGGGGATCGCCGCCGGAGCCCTGCCCGAGCGCGTCGGGCCCGACCCGGTCCTTGCGCTTGGCGAGGGCGTCGAGCACCTTGTGCGGCGTGATCGGCGTCTCGTCGAAGCGCACGCCGATCGCGTCGTACACGGCGTTTGCGATCGCCGGGATGACGGGATTCAGCGGTCCCTCCCCGGCCTCCTTCGCGCCGAACGGCCCCTCCGCGTCGACGGTCTCCACCAGGATCGCTTCGAGCCTTGGCGTGTCGAGCGAGGTCGGCAGCTTGTACTCGAGCAGCGAGGGCTTCTTGTGCAGCCCGCCGCGGAAGACCTGCTCCTCCGCGATGACCTCGCCGTATCCCATGTACGCCGAGCCCTCGATCTGGCCCTCGACGTTCACCGGGCTCAGCGCCCGGCCGCAGTCGTGCGCGATCACGAT
>JBBQVQ010000089.1:0-5162 GCA_038211425.1 Candidatus Limnocylindria bacterium
GCGTCTATCTGGTCGTTCGGGTCAAGGAGCCGCCCGCGCCCGCGTATCTCTTGCGCCGCCTCGATGCCGACACCCTCGAGCTAAAGGCCGAGCGTGGACTCGCGGACTACGCCGAGCTCAAGATCCTCGCCGCGCCGGCCGTGGTCAAGACGCGATTCGCGGTCCCGGGTGCCACGACCCGTGACGTGAGGATCACCGACGGCGGCCAGGAGCGCGCGAACTAGAGGATCACGCGAAAGGCATGTGACGCGGACGACGTCCGGCGGCACTACGCTCGAACGGGGCCTGGGAACGCCGTCACTTCGTACAGCCGCACGCGATCCGGACTGGCTATCTGGTCCTCCCGCTGTCCGGGCAGCAGCGGCGTGGCGTTCGCGTGAGCGCCACCCTCACGCAGCGCCTCGGCGCTTTCCCAGACCGAGACGGAGAGAGCATTCCCGTCGGCATCCTTGCACCAGAGACCCGAAACGAACCCGGGCTGGCCCGCGAGCGCGGGCAGAAAGCGGCGATGGAGGTTGTCCTCCGATGCGGCCGCGATGTCCGGCGAGAGACGATCGAAGAAGGCGACACGAGCGATCAATTCACTCTCCATTCGCTCCGTCACGCTCGGCGTGCCCTGGCGCATTGTTCAGACTACGCGAGCAACCAAGCGCGCTCCTCCGTCTGCTCGCCGGGTACTCCGGCTGAGCCTCCTTTCGCTGTGATATCCAGGGTGGGCACTGATCGTTGCCTATCCGTCACGGATCCTCCGGTCCGGCGTGGTCGCGGACCTCGTAGGCAGGGATAGATCTAGGAGGTCTGAATGAAGCGCATGCTCATCGCGTTCGTCCCCGCGGTTCTTGTGGCCGCGACCGTCGCCAGCGGTGCCGCCGTGCAGGCGAAGTCGCCAAAGCTCTATAGCGCCGCGTTGGCCCCACTCAACGCCGGTGCAACGTTCCCGACGAACACCGGGGGCTCATACACGATCCCGACCGCCGGGGGCACCGCCCTCATCTCGGTCAGCGGCGACGACATCACCGTCACGGTGAACGTCACGGGAGTGAACCCGCGCACCCTGCATCCGCAGCACATCCACGCCGGCACCACGTGTCCGACGATGGCCGACGACGTCAATAACGACTCCGTTGTCGATGTGATCGAGGGTCTGCCGAAGTACGGACCGATCCTCGTCAACCTCGACAGCGATCTGTCGAGCAATCCTGCCGGGACGTTCCCGACCGCTGACGCGAGCGGCGCCTACACGTACAACGAGTCCGCCTCGCGTGGTCACCTCCAGATGGAGCTCGGGCAAGCCCTGCGGCTCGGGGATCGCCACGTTGTGATCCACGGGATCGACCCCAGCGTCGTGCTGCCGTCGTCGGTGGCGAGCCTGCCCGGACTTCCGGCCTGGGCGACCCTGCCGGTAGCCTGCGGCATGCTGAGCGAGACGCAGTAACGACGTCCATCAGCGCATAGCCCGCCACGATCAGAGAGCAGCCCTCGGTCATCCGGGGGCTGCTCTTTTGCGATCGCCGGGTGCATGTCGCCGCATTGTCCCGCGAAGAGGCCTTACTCCCACAGCCTGACGGACGGACTCAGCCCGAGCGCGGAGCGCGCCTCGCCGACCAGGGCGAGAGACCCGGTGACGCAGATCACGTCGCGCGCGCGCTCCCGCGCTCGCGCGGCTTCGATCGCGCCTCGAACGTGCGCTGCGGTCGCGATCGGCACCCGCGCGAGATGACCGCATGCCCGCGCCAGATCGGCGACCGGCCGCGCGCGCGGCGAGGTCGACGCGGTCACGGTCACCGACTCGCACACTCCAAGCAGCGGCCGCAGCACGGCGTCGGCGTCCTTGTCGGCGTTGATGCCGATCACGAGGTGGACCGCGCGCCCGCCGTACTCCCGCCGGAGCGTCTGGGCGAGCGCCACCGCTGACGATCCGTTGTGCGCTCCGTCCAGCACGACCGGCGGCCTGCCGGCGATCACCTCGAAGCGCCCCGGCCAGCGCGCCGCCGCGAGTCCGCGCCGGACAGCGCGGCTCGTGATCGGATGGCCGAGCCGCGCGAGCTCCTGCGCCACGGCGCGGGCGAGCGCCGCGTTCTGCTCCTGGTGCGCCCCGACCAGACCGAGGGAGGTGACCGCGTGCGGCGGTACGGTGAGGCACCCCGCGCCGGTTCGCCGGCACGCGCGCTGAAGGGCGGCCGCGGCCGCGGGGCGCTGCACCGCCAGGAGCGCAGGCCGACCGCGCCGCATGACCCCGGCCTTCTCCGTCGCGATCGCTCCGAGCGTGCGGCCGAGGATCGCGGTGTGGTCATGGCCGATCGAAGCGATCACCGACACCGCGGGCTCGACGGCGTTCGCCGCGTCCTGCGCGCCGCCGAGGCCCACCTCGAGCACGGCGATGCGGCAGCCGGCTTCGGCGAACCTACGCAGCGCGAGCCCGAGCGCAAGCTCGTACGTCGTGGGGTCGCCGGCCGCGGGCGCGCGGCGGCGGAGCGCGGACACCGCGGGCCCCAGCCGGCGGACGGCGTCGAGGAAAGCGGCGGAACCGATCATCTCGCCGTCGATACGGATGCGCTCGCGGAAGACCTGCAGATGGGGCGAGGTGAACAGCCCGGCGCGGACTCCGGCGGAGTGCAGGATGCTCGCGAGGAGCGCCGCGGTCGAGCCTTTCCCCTTCGTGCCGGCGATAAGGAC
This sequence comes from Candidatus Limnocylindria bacterium, assembly GCA_038211425.1. Taxonomy (GTDB): domain Bacteria; phylum Chloroflexota; class Limnocylindria; order P2-11E; family P2-11E; genus JALYKU01. The sequence continues at coordinate 2,677 of JBBQVQ010000089.1, forward strand.
GCAGTGCATGCGCCGGTCGGGGTCTCCGAGCGCCGCGAGCAGCTGGCGCATCCTTCCGAGCCGCCACTTCGCCGCGCGACCCGATCGCGGGTTCCAGCCGATCCCGCGCTCCGGATCCGAGAAACGCAGGAGCCAGTCGAGTGCCGCTCGTTCGTCGGCCTCCAGCCGCGCGTCGGCCCCACTGGTGGCGCCGACCGCGTGCGCGTCGGCCGCCCGGCGCCGCGGTACCGCGTCACCGACCAGGCCCGCGCCGGCCGAACGGCGCGTCGGCCCGCGCCGACCTCCGGCTACCGCGCGAGCGACCAATCCTGGACGTTCCACGTCGCGACGTCCCACGCGTTCGGCTCGTGTCCCCGCAGCGCGCTCGAATACGCGCTGATCCGCGCGCGGTCGTAGAGCCAGATGTCGACGATCGCGGCGTTCGTGATGCGCAGGACGTCCGCGTACGCCGCGCGCCGGGCAGCCGTATCGAGAAGCCCGCCCGCGCGGGAGAGCGCCGCGTCCACGGCGGGGACGCAGAAGCGCTCGTAGTTCGCGCCGCTCCCGCCGTTGCTCGTCGTCGGCACGGCGTCGCAGCGGTGCCGCTGCGCGAGATAGGCCTGCGGGTCGGGAGACGTCAGACCCAGCTGCGCGAGGACGATGTCGAAGTCGCCTCGCTTGCGTGTGCCGCCCGACCCCCAGGTCCCGGTGAGCACGGAGGAAGGCACGTTGCGGATGCGCAGCTCCACGCCGATCGCCTTCCACTCGTCGATCAGCACCTGTTCGACCTGCTCGCGCACGCGGTTGCCGGTCGTGCTCGTCACGGTGAGCGACGCGCGCACGCCCGCGCGGCTGCGGAAGCCGTCGGCTCCCGGCACCCATCCCGCCGCATCCAACACGCCGCGCGCCGCGCCAGGGTCATACGCGTCCTGCCGCAGCTCGGTCGCCGCGAAGGTGCCGAGCGGCATCTCGGACGTGCCGACGTTCGCGCGGCCACCGAGGAGGCGATCGACGATCCGCTGCTTCGGCGTCGCGAGCAGCAGCGCCCGCCGGACGGCGAGTTCGCCGAGGACGGGATGCGACCGCTCGGGATCGGCGGGATTCCCTGGAGCGGCGAGATTGAACGCGAGGGCCTCGACGTTCGGCGAGCTGCTGGTCTCGACCGTGATGCCATCCGCGGGAAGGTCGGCCACGTCGGCTTCACCGAGGCTCGGCGTCGCCTGGACCTCGCCCGCGCGCAGCTGCGCCTTCGCCGCGTCGATCGATGGTGCGAACCGCACGATGATCCTGTCGAGGAGCGGCTTGGGTGCGAGGCGGTATGTCGGATTGCGCTCCGCGATCACCTGGTCCCCGCTGCGAAACTCGGTGATCCGGAACGGCCCGGTGCCGAGCGGCGTCCGCCCGTACGCGAGCCGCGTGTTCTCATTGGCGCTCGCGAGCAAATGCTGTGGAAGGATCGCGTCGAATCGAGTGAGATAGGCCGGGTAGACCGCGCGGTAGAGCACCACGGCCGTGAGCTCGTCGGGCCGGTCGATCCTTTCGATGAGGTCGTAGCCCTCGCGGCTGGTGACCTTCGGATCCTGCATCACGGCGGACCACGTGTATGCGATGTCGGCGCTGGTGAACGGCGACCCGTCCGACCAGCGGACACCGGATCGAAGGTCGTAGCGCACTTCCATCGCCGCTCCGTCGGGCGCCAAACGCACGCCGCCATTCGCGAGCGTGGGCACCTCGCGCGCGAGGACCGCGGTCGGCTCGCCCGCTGGGCCGGTGCGCACGAGGCCCTCCACTGCCAGACGCCACACCAGCGTCGATGTCTGCGACCCCGTGCCGTACAGCGGGTCGAGGGTGTCCGGCTCCTGCCAGGCGATCACCACGGTGCCACCGCCACGCGCCGCGTCCGGCGTCACGCTGACGGGCGCCGCGCAGGAGCCTGCGAGGAGGAACAGGCAGATGAGGGTCGCGACCGGCGGCCGCATGTCGTCTGGGACCGATACCTGCGGGCTACGTGGCGGACGCGCGCTCGGCGAGGAAGAACGGGTCACCCGCGAGCGGGACACCCGACTCGAGTGCCTCGCGGGCCACGCGGTCCCCCTTCGCGACGGCGGCGCGGAACTCGGCCTGCGTCAACGCGACAGCCTGGACTCCAGGGGGAGCGGACCCGACCATCAGCGTCTGCCGATCGAGGACCCTTTGCGGCAGCCCGTCCGCGATCACGAGCACGTCGACGTCGCTCCAGATATTGAAATCGCCGCGCGCCACCGAGCCGACCACCGCGGCCGCGATGATCGGCGTCCGATGCGACAGCCGCTCGACGAACTCGCGGGCGAGCTCCGTGAGCCGCGCCTGCTCGGCGCGTCGTCCCGCGAGTGGATCACCCACCGAGTGACCGCCACGAGTCGTCCGCGAACCGAAGCGCCTGCTCGGCGTCGGCGATCGCCGCGGTCGCGTCTGAGGCGCGATACCTGGATGCGGCCGATCCGGCCGGATGTGCATCGGGATAACGC
>JBBQVQ010000090.1:0-5096 GCA_038211425.1 Candidatus Limnocylindria bacterium
TCCCGTATCTGGACCCAGGCCTGATCGATGGCGGCGACAGTCGGCTCTGCGGGCGTCACCGCGACCGAAGCCGCCTTGGTGGTGTAGCGGCTAGCCACGGTTCGCACCTCGCCGGTGAGCGTCGCCGAGAAAAGCGCGGTCTGGCGCGGCCGCGGCAGGAGGGCGACGATACGGTCGATGTCCGGTGCGAACCCGAGGTCGAGGAGCCGGTCCGCTTCGTCCAGCACCAGCGCGCGGACCCGCGACAGGTCCGGGGTGCGGCGCTTCACCAGATCGAGAATTCGTCCCGGAGTGGCGACGGCGATGTGTGCCCCACGGCGGAGAGCGTCCTTCTGGTCGCGATAGCCGATGCCGCCGTATAGCGCGATGACCCGAGCGTTCCGGAAGCGGCCGAGCCCCTGCATCTCCGTCGCGAGCTGGGCGGCGAGCTCACGGGTGGGCACCATGACGAGCGCGAACGGGGTGGTCGGCGTCCTTCGACCCGCTCGAGCAGCGGCCGAAGGCACCGGTCTTGCCGGTTCCGGTCTGGGCCTGCGCGAGCACGTCGCGGCCGGCGCGGAGCAAGGGGATCGCGAGCTCCTGGATCGGAGTGAGCGCTTTCCAGCCGAGCAGCTGAATGGATTTGTCGAGGTCGGGGGCGAGCGTGATCACGGACGTTCCTTCTGTGGGGACAAGAAAAAGCGGGCCGCATCGCACGGTCCAGCACGACTCTTCGGGTACCCGGTATGTCACCAAAGTATAGGCGAACGGCGCATGCCTTAGGTGTTCTGCCCATCGAGCTTGTTGCCAAGGTCCGCCGCGAGCCGTTGCACCGGAGTGACCACGCCGTGGTCGGGACAGCGTGACCTGTGAGCAAGAGGTGCATAGTTCCGGACCGTGTTCTCTCGCAGCGTCGGGGTGATCGGCTGCGACCGAAGAGCGTTTCACGCGTCTCGTCCGCGAGCGCGACGAGCCCGAAGGTGGCGCGCGCCGGTCGATGACGCCGAAGCTCGTTCGCCGTTTCGACCGCCTGCTCGCCGAGGCGCAGCGAGCATCTGTGTGGCGCGAGCACCTTTGCTGGCAGCGCGTGCTCCGCGACGCCGGTTCTCCTGACGCATTGCTGGATGTCCACAGGTACGGCAACACCGGCTTGAAGCCGCCCACGCACAGCATCGCCAGCGCGATGAACGCGTCGGCGGTTCCTGCTGCCACCCGGCGGCTCCGCAGCTCAGGGTGCGGTGGCAGATCGGTGGACACGCCGATGTCCACGACCACGACGCGCGCGCCCGCAGCCCGAGCGAGCACGTTGATCGCAGCGCCGCCGCGCAGGAAGTTCTCGACCATCTGGCTGGTGACGGCCTGCGGGTAGGCCGAAACGCCTTCTGCCGCGACGCCGTGATCCGCGGCCATGACGATGACGGCCTTCCTGGGGAGCGCTGGCGTTACCGAGCCGGTGATACCCGCGATCTGGATCGCGAGTTCCTCCAGGCGTCCGAGGCTCCCCGGCGGCTTGGTCAGCTCGCGCTGGCGCAGCGCCGCAGCTGCATCGCGCCGGCGTCGAGCGTGCCGCGATCGCCGCTCTTCGCGACCATCCCCGGATCGATGACGAGCACGGGAGCGAGATTCCAGTGGCGCACCCGGTCGGCGACCGCGCGGATGATCGGCGCGCTCGAGAGCATCCCGGTCTTCGCGCGTCGACGCCGATATCCTCGGCCACCGCATCGATCTGCGCCGCGACGATCTCCGGCAGGACCTCCTGGACGGCCCACACGCCGATGGTGTTCTGCGCCGTGAGCGCGGTGATGGCGCTGATCCCGTACACGCCGAGCGCCTGGAACGTCTTGAGGTCGGCCTGGATGCCCGCCCCGCCTCCGGAGTCGGAGCCCGCGATGGTGAGCGCGGCCGGGCGGCCCCATCGCTCGCGCGCGCTCGGCCGCCTCGCGCCGCTCATGCCGTGCCCGTCCAGCGGTGCGCGTCGAAGAACGCAACTTCCAGCTCCATGGCGCGACGGTAAAGGTCGCGGACCGCGTCGGTCTGCGTCGCGTACCGGTCGAGCAGCCGCTCGAGCTCCGTCCCGAGGGCCGCAAAATCGGCGGAGGCGTACGTCGCGATCCACTCGGCGTACGGATTGCCGTCGACCTGCGGAACGCGCGCGAGCTCCTGGCCGAGCCAGGCGTACAGGCGCATGCACGGCGTCATCGCCGCACACGTCTCGCCGACGTCGTGGTGCGACGCGGTGGACAGGAGAAAGTCGGTGTACGCCGTCGTCGCGGGCAGTGGACGGACGGTGCCCAGATCGATGGCCCATCGCGCGGCGTACGACGCGTGCAGGCGCAGCTCGTCGAGCGCGCCGGTCAGCAATCGGGCGAACACCTCGAGTCCGTCACGATCAGGGCTGCGCGCGAGCGCGTACGCGTACGCGCGCGCGAACGCGTCGAGGAAGTACGCGTCCTGCGCGATGAATGCCGCGAACCGCTCGCGCGGCACGCTCCCGGCGGCGATGCCGCGCACGAACGGGTGCGCCAGCGCGGCGCACGCGAGATCGACGTTCGCCTCCCAGAGCGCGCGCGACAGCCCGGCGCTCACGCGGCCAGCTCATTGGTGAAGAGGTCGGCTGCGGCCGGCACGGTCGCGAGTAGCCCGCGGGCGCGGAGGAAGTCGCCGAACTCGCCCCAGCGGCCGGCGTCCTGGCGCTGTGAGGCCGCGAAGGTGGCGACGGTGGCGGCGAACGCACGCCGGTGGAAGCGGACGTCGTGCGTCGGGTTCGCGCGCAGGTACGCCGCAAAGGCGCGCAGCGGGTCGGTCCGCGTCAGCGCGATGCCCTCGGCGGCGCGCGCGAGCGTCTCGGCCAGCGCGCGCGCCCGCTCCGCGGTGACGTCGTCACGGGCGACGAAGACGAGCTGATAGAAGGGCGGCACCCCGTGGTCCGCGAGCTCGAACACGCGTACCGGCATGCCGAGCTCCTCGGCCTCGATGACCTCGTAGTTGCGGAAGGCGCCCATGACCGCGTCCACGCGGTCCTCGAGGAGCGCACGCGTGAACTCGAAGCCCACGTCGACGAACGTCCAGCTGTCCCGCGCCAGGCCGGCGTGCTGGGCCATGGCCTGGAACATGACCCGGTCGAAGGGCTCGACGGCGTACGCGACGCGGCGGCCCGCGAGATCGCGCACGGTCCGGACCGGTCCATCGGCGCGCACCATGAGCGTGTCCAGCACCGAGTCGATAAGCAGACCGACCGAACGGATCGGGAGGCCGCGCGCGCGGGCGAGCGTGACGTTCGGCTGATAGTTGAGCGCGAGGTCGACGCGGCCGTCCACCACCATCGCCAGCGGCTCGTCGGGATCCGCCGGCTGCACCAGCTGGTCCGCGAGCCCGGCCGCGAAGAGTGGGACGTGGTCCGGGTTCACGAACCAGTCCAGCGCGATGCGCATCATGCGGCTGCGGCGTGGATCCGGCGAGGTCGGGTCACGAAGCGGCCGGTCACGACATAGAGGACGAAGCTGAGCGCGAACGACGGGATCGTCGCCCCGATCGGCGATGGGAACGGGAACGGCAGACCGACCGCAGCGAGCGCGCCTCCGACCGCGTCGGTGAGCCCGGAGAGGCTCGTGGGCGGAGCGATCCATTGGTACAGGAGGAAGCCGAACAGCCACGCGACGATCGCGAGGACGTTCACGCCGCCCTGGTACCAGTAACGGCCGCCGCGCGTGAAGAGCTCTCGGCCGTCGTACCGCCCGCCGCGGACCGCGAAGTAGTCGGCGGCGACGAGGCCGAGCAGCGGGACGAAGAACGATCCGATGAGCAGCAGGAACCACTCGTAGTCCGCGTTCTGCAGCAGGATCGCCAGGACGAAGCCGATCGCGCCGTAGACGAGGATGAGCGCCCGCTGCGGGATCCGCGCGATGAGGTTCTGCGTGGAGACCGCCGTCGAGTAGATGTTCGCGAAGCCCTCGTCGGTCTCGTCGGCGAGGATGATGACGAGCGCCAGCAGGCCGAGGAGCGCCGACGTGCCGAGGAACCCGACGAGCTCCTCGTTGAGGTGCGCCACGTCGGTCTTGAGCGCGAGCACGAAGAGCAACCCGAGGCCGAAGAAGGAGATGTTCGCCACGAGGTAGCCGGCGAACGTGCCCCAGAACGACGCGGAGCGGGAGCGCGCGAAGCGGTTGTAGTCGGCCACGAGCGGGAACCACGACACCGGGAGCGCGACGACGATGTCCACGCCCAGCCAGAAGCCGAGGTCGCCGGTGCCCGGGGTCGCGAGGAGCTGCGCCACGTCGAATCGCGCGAAGAGGAGTACGACCAGGGCGATGGTCGTTGCGAGCATCGCCCAGACACCGAATTTCTCGAGCCACTGCCGCACCACGACGAGCGGGCCGCCGAGCGCCATGGCCGTGCAGAAGGCCGCGAAGACGAACGCCCAGAACGGATAGGCCGAGATCCCGAAGAGATGGCTGACGATCGCGTTCGCGAACTGTGCCATCACGAGGATCTCGAAGGAGGTCCAGCCCAGCAGCTGGATGACGTTGAGGAAGGTCGGGAGGGCCGAGCCCCGCAGGCCCACCGCGGCCCGTGTCAGGACCATCGTGGGTACGCCCGCGTCGGCGGCGATGTATGCCGCGATCGAGAGCAGGAGCACGCCGATGACCGAGCCGACGAGTGTCGCGGCCAGCGCCTCGCCGGCCCCGAGACCGGGAACAAGGAGCGCGCCGGCCTGGAGGACGAGGAGACCGACGCCAAGATCGCCCCAGAGCACGGCGAGGTCGAAGCCGGAGAGCCGGCGCTGCTCTTGGGGGACGGGCTCGATGCCCGTGGTGATGGACGCGACATCGCTGGCCAAGGTCGTCATCGCTTTCCCTCCGCCGGTATTAGCCGGATCAGGTTCCAAGGGTTTTCGGCGTGCTGCCGATCTCAGCGCCCCAGGCGCACCCCTAGCGACGCGGATTGTATGCGCGGGACTTGCTTCTAGTCAGGCGCGGCTACGCGTCGAACATTGACAGCAGTTCTGACAGCAACGCCGGTGCGGAACGCCGCATCGCGCTGCAGGCCGGTGCAGGAATCGGCAGCAAATGCGGCCCTGTGCATCTCGGTGCAGGCACCGTGGGGAATTTCAAGACCGC
>JBBQVQ010000091.1:0-5042 GCA_038211425.1 Candidatus Limnocylindria bacterium
ATCGGCTCCATCGTGTCTTGGGCCACCGTGTTGTCCTCCTCAGCGGTTCTTTGTCGTTCCGCGGAGGATGGCACGGTGGTTCTCTCTATGCGGCGGGGCTGAGCTCAGCCCCGCTCGTACACCACATTGCTGGACGTGAACGCCGCCTACAGGAGTTTGGTCCCCGAGAGCCTTCTTGGAGAAGCGTTCGACTGATTCAGTGTCAGAGCTCGATCCGCACGCGAGAGAACTCGCAGTTAGAGAGCGACGGTCCCACTAAACGAACCGGTGTCGCCATCCCTTCTTGTAGTGCGGCTACAACGGAGGCGAATGGACGAGGATGACTGGCGGGCGCGGTGCGTGGATGCCTACCCAGCCGTGTACCGGGCGGTGATCGCCATGGGCGCATCGGCGGGCGAGGCGGCGGACGCAGTCCAAGACGCGTACGAGAAGGCGCTGCGCCAAGGCCGTGCACTGGATCGACCGGAGGGGTGGCTGTTCGTCGTCGCATTGCGCCGCTTCCGCGCCGACCGTTTCCGACAGCGGATCTTCCGTCCGCTCTCGGCACTGCGGATGACCGCGTCAGCAGAGGCGCCCCCCGAGCGCGTCGATCTGCTCGCAGCCATCGCCGAACTGCCGACGCGCCAGCGGGAGGTGCTCATTGCCCGGTACGTGATGGGATTGAGCCAGGCCGAGACCGGGCAGCTCCTGCGCATTGCCAGCGGCACCGTGGCCGCCACGACGAGCCACGCCGCCAAGGCGCTACGCGAGCGACTGGGGGAGAGCTATGGACGGTGATCTTGACCCGCGCCTCCAGCGTCGCCTCGCGGAGGAGCTTGCGCGTATGCCCGCGCCGGCGCCGCGTGCGCCGACCGCGCGCGGCCTGGGTAACCGGCTGCGCCCGATCGCCGTCATCGTCGTGGTGGTCCTGATCGCCGGCGCGCTCGGCCGCGAGTTGGCGGTCCTGCGGACCCCCGCGGCGTCCGGCGGAGATGCGCGCGCACTCTACGTCGGCGATCCCTACGGCGCGGGCTGGATCGAGGTCGATCCGCGCACACTCGCGGACCGAAACACCCGGCCGCTCCTCGACCGCAAGCTCGGCGGCAACGAGTCCGTCGTCACCTCCGCCGACGGCAGCACCATCGTGGTGAGCCACTACGGCCAGCTGCTCGCCGATCACACCGTCTACGACGCGCGAACCGGTGCCGTGCGGAGCCAGTTCACCGAGGTCGAACCGATGAACGTCGATGGCATCAGCGCCGATGGGGCACAGATCATCGGCCGCGCCGGATCGGCGAATCACTCCATGACTGACGCCAAGCTGATCGTGTCGACCGTTGACGGGCACATCGTTCGTCACATTCCGGCGGTGGATGGCTTCAGCGAATACGCGGTGCTGTACGACCCCTCGTTCACCTCGATCTACTACGTCAACGGCCCAAGCTTCTTCACGAATGCGCCGGCCGGCATCGGCCCGCTGAGCCTCGTGGTGCAATCGACGAGCACGGGCGCGACGAAGACTGTGCCGTTGCCGGGTATCCAGTCCGGTCGCGTTGTGGGCGGCGCTGCACCGACGTCCTTGGCGCCCGCGACGCTGTTCTTCGCGGCTACCGTGCTCAGCCCAGATGGGACTCAGTTCGCGGCACTCTCCCTCGACGGAACGCGCCTGGTGGTCGTCGATACCGCGACGCTCGCGGTCACCGAGAAGACGCTCGTTCGCCAAACGAGCCTCTTCGATCTCAACGGGCCGAACGTGGCGTACGGGAAGGAGGCGGCTGACAACGACTCCTGGAGCGCGGCATTCTCGCCCGACGCACGGACGCTCTACGCGTTCCGCACGCAGTCGACCGATCAGGGCGGGTCCGCCGTGTATTTGCAGACGCTGACGCTGGAGCGGATCGATATCGCGCGCGGAGCGATTACCGCAGTGGCCCCGGCGACGCGTCCGTTCACCGACTACATCAGCGCCCTCGTGCCCTCGTCCGACGGGCAGAGCATCTACATCATTCAGCGGGGACGCCTCGGCATTCTCGATCGGGTCGAGGCCCCGTACCTGCGCCGGCTCGATGCCCGGACCCTCGCGGTCCTGGCGGAGCGGCCACTCGACCAGAACACCTACGACCTGCAGGAGTTCCAGCCGCGGGCGGCGCCAGATCCGAAGCTCCGCGCGTCGCCGGTGCCGAGCCGCGTCGGTAGTCTCAGCGCCGTCTTCGATGCGACCCCCGCGTATCCCGGCTACCAGTGGACGCGCGACGGGCGACCGGTGAAGCCCGAGGAGCTGGGCACGATCGCCGGTCCCGCGCACTGCGGGTGGGAGTCAGCAACGATGCTGAGCATCGGCTGGCCGCCGGGGACGTTGTCCGCATCGTCGGCACAGTCCCGTCAGTACATCCGGGACCCAAGGGGAGTGATCCGCGGCGCGCTGCGCGATCGACTGGTGCTCGGCGCCCAGCTCCCCGCCGATGCGCGGTCAACCGGCTACAGCTATGGCGCGGTCGAGGTGTTCGTCAGTCCAACCGATCAGGACGAGTTCATCTACCTCGTCGGTCCTGGTGCAGTTGAGCGCTGGCCCCGGAGCGACCCCATGACGCTGTGCAGCTAGGGGGTCAACGAAGACGTGGCGTTCGTCCGATAGCCAATCAGACAACCGACGGAAACGCGCGATCCTCAGCCGTCGCTGGGCTTAGAAGGCGACAAACTCCCGACGCGCCGGTCTGCCCTCACGAGCCGGAATTTCGTAGCCGAAGAGCGGAGTGACGTCGAGCGAGCGAAAGATGCGGTCGAGCGTCCTCGCGCTCACGTCGTGGCGCCCGCTCTCGATGCGCGAGATCTGGCTGTAGCTCGTTCCCGCTCGCCGCGCGACAGCCTCCTGGGTGAGGCCGCGTTCGGTCCGGAGGTGAATGAGGAGCTTTGCGATCTGATGGGCGCGCGCGAGCTTCCCCTCAGCCACACGGTAGCGAGCGCTCGCGCCGCGCCGACGAGCAGCACCGGCCTGCGCGGTCTTCCCGATAGGGCGTGCCTCGTTCCGTGTCACGCTGGCCGACTTATCAAATTCGATAAGTGCTGTCAATCAGTCACACGACTCCGCGCGCGGTGGGGGGCGGAGAAGCGAGAACGACTGGCACATCAGGGCACTCGCGCAGACCAGCGCGCCCGTCCTCGATCTAGCCGCGCACTATCGCGAACAGATCCGCATGGTCCAATGGACCGAGCGGGACGAGGGTGGTGACGCCGTCGTGTCATGATCGCGGTGGAAACTCTCGCGCGACGACTACGAAGCGATGTTCACGGTCGCGGCGCCGCTCTTGGATCTACGAGACCTCTCGCTCATCATTCGCTCGCCGTCACGGGCCGCGCGGAGCCGGCGGACATATGAGCGAACGCAGCTCTTCCGACACTGACCGGACAGCGCTGACGAGGAGCGCGGTCGCGGTCGCTTTCGTCTCCTCGACCCTCCTAACGCATCGTCGCGACCGCGCAATTTGTCTCACACTTTGGTTCATTGCTCAGGGCCAATTGGTCGACGAGGAGCAATGGTTTGGGTGGCGAGCCAAGTCAACGGAGAGCAATGGTCTTAGCCGCTCTGAGCACGATCCGGCGAAACCGTTGCTCTGCGGCGCTCATAGTTCGCTAGAGGGTTCCCGACAGATCATCGCTGACAACGAACCGCCACATCATCGCTGACATTCTCCGCGACGGCGACGACCGTCGAGGAGGACTGCGATGGACGAGGAACAGCGGCGCCGGCGAGCGATCGAGCTGCTGCACCAGGGGCGCCGGCCGAGCGAGGTCATCCGAGAGCTGGGCCGCAGCCGCGAGTGGCTTGCGAAATGGCGTCGTCGTTTCGAGGAAGTCGGAGCCGCTGGACTGCGCGATGTGTCCCGCGCGCATCGTGGCCACCCCGCCAGCACCCCCGCCCGAATCGTGCGCGCGGTACTTGCGGCGCGTGACCGCCTCGCCCGCCGCCGGGGCCGGCAGCGCTTCGCCGGCAGCGGCGCCGACGCGGTGGCCTGGGAGCTCAAGCTGCAGGGAGTGGAGCAGCCTCCGGCGCGGCGAACGATCGAGCGGATCCTCCAGCGCGAGGGGCGCACACGCCATCCGGCAGCGGCCGCGACCTTCGAGCGCACGCTCTCGGCGTATCCGGCACCGAAAGCAGAGGGATCCGGCGACCTCCAGCAGACCGACCTGGTCGGTCCTCGCCACCTGCGCACGCCCCGGGGCCCGGTCGGCTTTTACGCCTTCCACACCATCGACGTCGCCGGCGGCGGTGTGGCGACCTGGCAGGGTCCCGACAAGAGCGCCCAGACCTTCTGCCAGTACCTCGTCCTGGTGGCCTGGAAACGCTTGGGATTGCCCGTCATCTGGCAGGTCGACAACGAGCGGGCCGTCGAGGGCTGGCCGGGGCGGAGCTTCACCCAGCCGCTGCGCCTCGCGCTCTTGCTGGGGATCGAGGTGCGCTTCATTCCGCCAGGCGAGCCTGGCCGGAACGCCGACATCGAGAGCTTCAATGCCCTCTGGCAGGCGCGGGTGCTCCGGCGCTTTGCGACCCCGAGCCTCGCCCGCCTCGCGCAGGTGTCCGATCACTTCGAGCGCTGGTACATGGAGGAGCGGCCCCATCCGAAGCTGAGCCTGGCGGCGCACGGCACGCGCTTTCCCGCCGAGCTCCTCGCCGCTCAGAACGGCGCGCTGCGGCAGATCCCCAAGGGCTTTGCGCTCGAGCGGTACCGCGACGCGGCAGGAGCGCTGCGGCTGCCGCTCGCGCGGGGACGGATCAGCTGGGTCCGCCGCGCCGACGAGCGCGGCATGCTCCCGCTCCTTGGCCGGCGCTTGCCACTCGGGCGAGCGGCAGCGAACCAGTACGTCATCGCGACCCTGTCGACCGCGCGCGGAGACCTCGCCGTGCGCCTGGCCGACCACGCCGTCAAGCTCTTCCGCCACCCGATCGCCGAACGCGTGATACAACCACTTCGCCCACGCGGAGGCTGATCACGAAAGTGTCAGCGATGATGTGGCGGTTCGGACCAACAGAAAACCGTCAGCGATGATGTGGCGGGGACCAGCTA
>JBBQVQ010000092.1:0-4815 GCA_038211425.1 Candidatus Limnocylindria bacterium
GCGACGGCGATCTCGTCGCGCAACACCTCACGCTGCACGGGATCCATCGGGCTTCCACGATGCCGCTGCTCGCCGACACGCCGGTCTCGGGACGCCCGGCGGCGTGGACATTCATTCACATCTGGCGGATCGCCGACGGGATGATCGTCGAACACTGGGCTTGCCGCGACGACACGGGCCTCCTCGAACACGTGACCGCCTGATCGGGTAGTGACTCATTTTGATCGGGCCATGGTCGCTCACCCAAGTCGCAGAACCGCTGCGTAGCCTGCTCGGATGCGTCTGACCGTCGAGTTGCCCCTGCGGGCGAACCGCTCGGAGGTCTGGGCGGCGCTGTCCACCGTAGGTGGCATGAACCGCGAGCTTTCGCCGTTCGTCCGGATGACCGACCCGACACACGGTGCGCACTTCGACGCCGAACCGTGGCGGGTAGGCGCTCCAGTCGTTTGGCAGCTGCTCTTCGGAGTCATCCCGATCGACCGCCACCGAATTGAAGTGATCGCGCTGCCTGACGGGCGTGGCTTCTGTGAGTCCTCGTCCAGTTGGTGGCACCGCGTCTGGAGGCACGAACGCGCTCTGCTGGACGATCCCGGTGGCTGCGTCGTGCGTGACTCGGTGGAGATCGAACCACGACTCCGCGTGTCCGATCCGATCATCGGGTGGTCCGTTCGCTGGATGTTCCGCCGGCGCCACAGGAATTTGCATCGCCGATTTGGATGACGATTTCGAACTGAGCCACCGTCTCGCAGCACGTACTTCCCGGCGGCGACACCCACCCGGAGCTGGGAGTAGTGCGCCACTCCCAGTGCACGCGCTTCGGCCAGTTCGGTTCCGCGCGGGAGACCTTCCGGTGTACTCCATCCACAGCAGATGAGCCGGCGCCGCGTCGTACGCACGTACTTGTCGGCTTGCGTTTCGTTTCCGCGCACCTACACCTCGATCTACGAACGGGTGAGGCGCGCGTACTCGGCGGTGAGTTCGACGCGGGTCGTCACGTCGAGTTTGGTGAAGATGCGGCGAAGACGACCGTCGACGGTGAATCGGGATGTGCTCAGCCGGTCCGCGACCTCGGCGTTGGTGAGGCCTTGGGCGACGAGGGTCGCGACTTCGCGCTCCGCCGGGGTCAATGCGTCCCATCCGTAGCCGTAGTTGCCCCGCCGCTCGGCGCGCCGCACCGCTGATTGCAGCGCGCCGCCCGCGACGCGCTCGTCGATGAAGGCTCGTACTGCTTCGAGGATGGCATCGTCGTTTCCGAGGAAGTAGGTGTGCTCCTGGCCGGGCAACTCGACGTATGTCGCGTCGGGAATGTGTCCGGCGAGATACCGACCATGTTCGATGGTGGCGCCGGGGTCATCTCGTCGATGAACGACGAGCGTTGGGACAGCGAGGTGAGGAAGCAGTGAGCGCACGTCGTAGCGGAACGCGGCGCGAGTCATCGTCTCCACGTCCCCCGGTGAGGCGGTGTGCCGCTCGAGCCGGGCTGCCCATTCGCGGTACCGCACGTTGCCGGCCATCGACGGTCCTTCCGCTTCGACGGAGGCACCGGTGCCCCACATCGCCACCGCCCGCTGGATCCAACCATCGACGTCATCGGGAACGATCCCGATCTCGTAGCCGGGCGCCGTGGTGAGCCTCGGCGCGGAGGCGAGGAGCACGATCGCGCTCGTGCGCTCCGGATGATCGAACGCGTATTGCACCGCAGTCGTGCCGCCCAGCGACGCGCCGATCACCACCGCGCGTTCGCTTCCCGTCGCATCGAGCACCGCGTGCACATCGAGCGCGAGGCGGGACAGATCGAGGTCTTCGAACGTCGCGGCCGAATGGTCGGACAGCCCGCTCCCCCGGCGATCGAAGAGGATGACGCGGGCGCCGGTCGCCAGTCGCGTGATGAAGTGCTCGAAGGCAGGTTCCTCCCAGGCGATCTCGAGCTGACTGATCAGCGGTGAGGCGAACACGATCGAGGTCGGTCCGTCGCCGACCGTCGAGTACGCGATCGCCACGCCGTCATCGGTTCGGGCGTAGCGAACGGCCGGGCGCAGCACGGTCAAAGACCGTACTGACAATTCCGTACGCGATCGCGTCTCGCGCCAAATCGGCGGATGTCGTAGCACTATGACCGTTGGCCCCTACCGATCGGAGACTCCGATGAGAAGGCTCGTGCATGCCATCTACGTGTCCCTCGACGGCGTCGTCGCGGAGCCCGCGTGGACAGGCCCGTTCTTCAACGACGAACTCGCGGCCCTACAGCACCAACTCTTGTTCGCCAGCGACGCGCTCGTGCTCGGACGGGTCACCTACGAAGGCTTCGCGGCGGCGTGGCCGACGATGACCCACGAGGGCGACTTCGCCGTGCGGATGAACACCATGCCCAAGCACGTGGCGTCGCGCACGCTGACGTCCACGACGTGGAACGCCGAACTGCTGCCCGACGACCCCGTCGCCGCGGTTGCCGATCTGAAGCAAGCATCGGGCGGTGACCTGTTGCTCTACGGCAGTCCCACGTTCGCCGACACACTCACCGTGGCCGGACTCGTCGATGAGTACCGCATCATGCTGTTCCCGACGGTTGTAGGTTCGGGCGCTCGGCTGTTCGCGGGCGTGTCCAATACCGCGTTCGCTCTCGAGGGCTTCATCACGACGAGCACGGGTGTGGCCGTCCTCACCTACCTTCGATCAGACGCGAGCTGACCCGACCGTGGCAACCATCGAGCTGTCACAGCTGCGGGCTTGGTACGACGAGCGCGGCGATGGCGAACCGTTAGTGTTGCTCCACGGCGGCGCGGTCGATGCCCGCTTCTTCGATCCGAACATCGATGCGCTGGCGGCGCGGTTCCACGTCGTGGCTCCGGATCTGCGGGGCCACGGTCACACCCCCGACGTCGACGGTCCGTTCACGTACGAGTCCCTCGCCCAGGACGCGGTCGAGTTCATCGAGGCAGTCGTCGACGGTCCCGCGCACCTCGTCGGCCACAGCATCGGCGGTGGCGTGGCACTGCATGTGGCGCTACGGCGTCCCGACCTCGTGCTCGGTCTCGTGCTGATCAGCGCCGCGTTTCACCACAGCGGTCAGATCGCGGTCGACGAGATCGACGTCGACCAGGTGGTCGCCGCCTTTGGCGCGTCGTACGGCGAGGTCTCGCCTGACGGCGAGGACCACTACGGCGTGGTCGTCACGAAGGAGATCGAGATGGATCAGCGCGAACCGACGCTCGAGGCTTCCGATCTCGCCGGCGTCACGGCACGCACGCTGATCATGGCCGGCGACGACGACCTCATCACCCTCGAACACACAATTGCGCTGTACCGCGGCATCACGGACGCCGAACTCGCCATTATCCCGGGCACCTCCCACTTCCTCACGCAGGAGAAACCAGACGTGACCACCAGGATGGTCGTCGACTTCCTCGGCACCGAGCCGGTCACGCCGATCGCACGCGTGCATCGCTCTCACCACTCCTCGTAGCCGTGCGCTCCGTGGACGAAGTCGTCCACGCCGCGACCATCTGCACCACCACCGCTCGCATCAACCGGGCCTCAGCTGTTCGACCAGACCCATGTCGTCGCGCAGGCCCAGTGCTCCACGACCATTCCGTCCGCGACCCGCCAGATGTGGATGAACGTCCACGTCACGGGCCGGCCCGATACCGGCACGCCGTCGAGGAGCGGCATCGTCGAGCCTCTGTGCGTGCCGTGCACCGTGAGGTGCTGCACCACGAGATCGCCGTCGGCGACGAGGTGCTGCTGCTCGAAGGAGATCGGACCGAGGTCGTGCTCGATCGTATGCAAAATCAGCCGGAGGCCCTCTCGACCCTGCGGGCCGGCGGCGTGGTTCTCCATGTCCTCCGCGACGTTGCCGCTCGCTCACGAGACCGATGAATGACAGCCGCTCGATTCGTCAACAACAGGACAAGGCGCGACGGCTCTTGCGCAGGAAGGAACGATGCGATGACGACGACGCTTACCGTCGATCTGTTCATCTCGGCCGACGGGTTCGCGGGATCCGATGGCCTACCGGGCTACTTCGGCTACCTCGGGCCCGACCTCGAGGCGTGGATCGCCGACTCAGCGGCACCGACAGTGTCCATCATGGGGCGCCGCACCTACGAGATGCTGGCCTCGCTGCCCGAGGAGCATCGCGACGAGGGCTGGGACCAGATGGCCCAACTCGAGACGGTCGTGTTCTCCCACACCCTGGAACGGGCCGACTGGCCCAACGCCAGGATCTGCCGTGACGACCTGGCTGCGGAGGTCCGGCGGCTGAAGGCCGAGGCCGACCTGCCACTACGCACCGTCGGAAGCCTCTCGGTCGCTCGGCAGCTCATCAGCGCTGGCATGGTGGACCGGCTCCGCCTCATGACCTTCCCCCTGTTCGCCGGTCCCGACGGCCGCGAACCGGCCTTCACGGACGTGGCGTCAACCGACCTGGACCTCGTCGACCACCACGTCCTCGACGGCCGCGTGCTCCTCGTCGAGTACCGACCGACCGGGCGGGACATCCCGCGCGCCTGACCCAACCGGTCCATCGACCCAACGAAGGCCTTGCGTAGCAGTCCTGGTGACACGCGCGGCGCGCTCGTCGCGAGACGCCACGCAAATGAGCGCCTCACCACCCGAGCGTTCGACCCCTCTCGCGACGTTGACTCAATAGTCGTATTCGTAGTGCCGCCGTAGCCACGGTCGCCGCTCGCTGGCCGCGGATTTGGAACGATGCTATTGCCGCATTGTCGAGCCGGCCTCGACATGCTCAGCCAGATTCGCAAGTGAGGAGGCGAGCCCAGTGGCATGGTCCTCAGCTGAGATGCCATCGGGGACGTG
>JBBQVQ010000093.1:0-4746 GCA_038211425.1 Candidatus Limnocylindria bacterium
CAGCTGCCGAGTCGGTCGCGCCGGGTGCGGCCTCGGCCGCAGCCCGGGCTCTCCGTAGGCGAGGTAGCGGCGGCGGAGCTGGTAGTAGCGGGCGCGGGACATCCCGGCCTCGCCGCTGGCCTTCGTCACGGTGACGCCGCCGCGGGTGACCCGGTCGAGGACGCTCTTGCGCAGACGTGCGAGGCTTTCAGCTGGAGCCACGACGTATCCCTTCCCTTCGACTGCCAGGTCTTGGGGTCGAGGATGCGCGTGGCTTCTCTTCTTCGCAGGGAGGGGCGGAGAGTGTGTACCTCGAACGTGGGCACTACGCCCTAGGAGGCGATACCCAGGGAGTACATGGCCGGCGCCCCCGCCGATCGCGCGACCTCCGCCGCAAGGGCCTTCGCATCGGCCGGCGTGAGGCGAACGTAGTTCGCGAGGTCGCGCTCTGAGTCGAGTATCTGAATGTTGACATGGCCGTCCGCGGCGTAGACGCGCAGGTCACCTGAGAACAGCCTCGCCGATACGTGCTCCTGCACGACGGATGGATCGAGCACGGCCTCGGCGGTGACGGCGTCGAGCGCGGCACGGACGGCGGCTCGGCGTTCCGGCGGTATCCGCACCGCACAGCCTTCCCCGGCCGCGTCAGCGATATTCAGGCTGTTGCCGTCGAATCCGACGCGGTACACGAGGTCCTCGACGGAGTTGAAGGTCTTCACAGGTCCATCGTCACCGCACACGCGTTCGATCACATGACGGACGTGCATCCCGGTCAGCGCCAGTCGACTCTCGCGACCTCCACGGCGTCGCTGATGCCCCGAAGCTCGACGGACCTTTCGTCGGCTCCGGTGAAACGCGTTCCCGCGACGGTCTCGCAGCTGACCAGTATCTCGCCGCCGTTCGCCAGCGCGGCGATGCGCGCGGCCTCGTGGATCCTCTTTCCCTGGACGTTCTTTCCGAGCTGGGTCACGCCCGACGCGTGAACGCCTATCCGCACCTGGGGCGCGAAGCCTTGCGTCTTGCGGTGCTCGTCGAGCTTGCGCTGGATCGCGACCGCCGCCCCGAGCGCGGCATCCGGCGAGTCGAAGGCGATGAAGAAGCCGTCTCCAGTGGCACGCAGCTCTTCTCCACCGTGGCTGGCGAAGATCGCCCGCAGGGTCTCGTCGTGCCAGAGAGCACGCTCCACCACGCCTCATCGCCCAGCGCCTCGACGAGGTTGGTGGACCGGACGATGTCCGTGAACATGAACGTCCGCACGACGCGTTTGGGCATCGCCGCGCCGCGACCGCGCAGCTGCCAGGGCAGGAGCTCCTCGAGGTCCTCCAGCTCGATCGCCTGGGTGGCGCAGGCGAGTGCCGCTTCGCGGATGACCTCGTCGTCGACGCTCGTCAGATCCACGACGACCGCTTTGGCGTGCTGCCCCGGATGCCAGTCGAAGGCGGTCGGCGCGAGGGTGATGCAGTTTCCTGCGCCGACGCAGCGGCTCCGGTCGACCGTCACACGCAGCGCCACTCCGGTCCTGACGAGGTAGCGGAGCAGCCGCACGCCGTCCTCGTCGGCCCACTGCAGATCGTCGATCAGCAGCGCGATCCGGCGCGTCGCCGCAGCGGCCCGCAGCGCGACGGCTCCGAGGTCGAAGACGCAGCATCTGGCGGTCCGGCGTCAGCGCCTGCAGCCCGGCTTCGTCGTGGCCCGAGATCGCAGCCACGGCGCGTTCGAGCGCGCCGTCATCGGCTGAGTCGCGCAGACCCGGGGCAGGCAGGATGCTCCGCGCGACGAGGAACGGGCCGCGGATCTCCTCGTGACCGCCGCCACGGTCCAGCCGTTCCGCGGGCGATCTCGCCGGCGGCGAGCAGCAGGCGCGTCTTGCCGATCCCGGGCTCGCATTCGAGCACCAGGCACGAGAGCCCCGCAGGTCCGCCGCCGAGCGCCTGTTCGATGGCGAGGAGCTCCGCGGGCCGGCCGACGAGCGAGCTCGTGGTCCGGCGCACGTCGAGGCCGAGCGACGTCGGTGGCTGAGCGAAGGTAGATGTGGCGCGTTCATCCTCCCCCGCGGGACGCGCTACCTGCGCGCACTATCCCGCGGGCGGACGCTCTTGCCCGGGATGCGGCGCACTCGCGATCCCGCTGCCCCTCCGCGCGCGGAAAGGGCCGCGCGTCGCGTGCATATTGGTCCGATGGCAGAGCCCGCCGCAGTCCCGCGCCCGTCCCCGCGCGCCGTCAGCGGCCGCGGCGCCCGGGCGTCCACGGAACATCCGCTCTCGCTCGGCACGAGCCTGGTGCGGAATCCCTTCCAGACGCTGCCGATGCTGCTGGCGACGCTGCTCGCCGCGCTCGGCATCGCCACGGTCGTGATGCTGGCGACCTCGATCGCGCGGACGGCACTCGCGCCGAACGACTTCCTCATGGACGCGTTGCTCGTCGATCCGCGCGGCGCGCCCATCGCCAGCGCCCAGGGGGCGGTGCGCGGCCTGCCCCGCGCGTCGGACGCCGTCGCCGTGCGCACCATCCCGGTGAAAGGGCGGTTCCTCGACATCGAGCTGCCGTTCCCGATCAGCTTCGTGGGCGGCGGCCGCGCGCGCGAGCTGCTCGAGCGCTACGGCGATCACATCGCCGAGGGTCGTCTTCCCGCGCCCGGAACGCTCGACGTCGCGCTTCCCATCAGCGTCGCGCGGGCGCGGCATCTCGGGGTCGGCGACGCGATCAGCGGCCTCGCCTTCCCCTCGCCCCTGCGGATCGTCGGCCTCGTGGACGGCCCGCGTTGGATAGGGATCGGCAACCTCGTCGATGGGTCGCGGATAACGCCCGACGCGGTCATCGCCTTCCCCGCATCGGGGGTCGATGCGGCCGCGCTCGAGCAGGACATCCGCCGCGACCTCGGCTACGGCACGCGCCACTGGACCGCAGATCCGGGCGGGAGCGAGTCGGAGAACAAGTACGTCGCGGACCTCGCGCTGCTCCTCGGATTCATCGTGCTGGTGAACGCGGCGGTGCTCGCCACGATCAACGGGCTCCTCGCCCTCTTCTACTTCCGCCAGCGGCAACGCGAGTTCGTCCTGCTTTCCGTGCTGGGCTGGGACAAAGGCGCGCTCACCCGCCGGGCGCTCGGGGAGATCGCGACCGTCATCGGCCTCGGCTGGATCCTCGGCATCGCCGCGACGTGGGGGCTGATGCGGCTCGTCGATGGCCTGCTCTTCCAGGATCGCGGCATCACTGTCGCCTTCTACGATCCGACGCCGGCGTTCGTCACGATCCCGCTGGTGCTGACGTCGATCCTCATATCGAGCGCGGTCGTCACCGTCGCGCTCCGGCGCTTCGACCCCATCGGACACCTGCAAGGGCAGTGATCGAGGCGCGCGGCATCGAGCTGCGGTTCGAGGCGCAGCGGGCGCTCGCGGCGGTCGACTTGGCCGTCGGCGACACCGGTCTCGTCGCCCTGACCGGACACTCAGGGTCCGGGAAAAGCTCCCTCCTGCACGTGCTTTCCGGTCTGCGGCTGCCCACGGGGGGCGACGTCCTGCTCGACGGCCGCCCGCTGCGGGAACGGTCCTCGGCCGAGCTGCGCGGCGAGGTCTTCGCGTTCATCTTCCAGGACCACTTCCTCGTCCCATATCTGAGCGCGTACGAGAATGCGCTCGCGGGAGTGGCGCGACCAGGGCCGGCCGACCGCGACCGCACCCTGGCGCTGCTGGCCGACCTCGGCCTCGGCCCGGTCGCGCACCGGCGGGCGTCCCGGCTGTCCGGTGGCGAGCGCCAGCGCGTCGCGGTCGCGCGCGGTCTCGTGCGCGGCGCGCGCTACCTCTTCGCGGACGAGCCGACCGCGGCGCTCGACCGCGCATCGGCGGAGCGGGTCTTCGCGCTCCTGCGGCGCTCGGCGCGCGAGCGCGCGGTGCTGCTGGTGACCCACGACGCGGAGGGCCTGGCGATCGCGGACCGGTTCATCGAGATGCGGGACGGCCGGATCGTCGCGGATCGCGGAGCGCCGGCGCCTTCGCCGTAGCGCGAACGTTCGGCGTCAGCCCGCGTCGGCCTCGGCGGGCGCGAGCGGAAGGGACGCGAGGAACGTCGAGCCGCGCGGCGAGGTCTCCTCGAGCGAGAGATCCCCGCGATGGCGCCGCATGATCTCGCGGCTGATGTGAAGCCCGAGCCCGGTGCCGCCGAGCGGAGCGGCGTTCTGCGCGCGGTAGAACGCTTCGAAGAGGCGCGAGGCGTCTCCCGCGGGAACGCCGATGCCGCTGTCGCGGACACGGACGATGGCTCGGTCGGCCTCCGTGCTCGCGGCGACGTCGATGACGCCGCCGGCGGGACTGTATTTCAGTGCGTTCGTGAGCAGGTTGTCGAAGACCTGCTCGAGCCGGCGCGTGTCGGCCTGCACCCAGATCGGGTCTGCCGGCAGGCGCGTGCGGATCTCGTGCTGCTCGCTGGTCGGCGCGATCCGGGCGACGGCCTCGCGGATCGCCGACACCAGGTCGATCCGCAGCAGGCGCATGTCGAGCTGCGCGGTCTGCAGGCGCGACAGATCGAGGAGCTCCTCGATGAGGCTGATCATCCGAGAGGTCTGTTCGTCCGCGCGATGGAGTGATTCGAGGATCTCCGCCGTCGGACGTCCTCGCTGCGCGCGCCTCAGCGCAAGCTGCACCTGTCCGCGGATCGTGGTGATCGGCGTTTTGATCTCGTGGCTCGCCATGGCGAAGAAGTCGATGCGCTCCCGCTCGAGGTCCTTGAGCGCGCTGATGTCCTGGAACACCGTGACGGCTCCGAGGATGC
>JBBQVQ010000094.1:0-4679 GCA_038211425.1 Candidatus Limnocylindria bacterium
TTGGGGATGCCGAACACCGCCATGACCGCGCCGCCGATGAACTTCTCCACGGTGCCGCCGTGCGACTCGAGCGCCGCGCGGATCTCGGCGAAGGCGCGCCCCAGCGCCCGCCGTACGACCTCTGGGTCGTGCGCCGCCCCGATCGCCGTCGACCCGACGATGTCGCGAAGAGGACCGTCGCGAGCTTGCGCTCCTCCCGCACAGAGCGAGTTCATGGACTCGGACACTTGGCGGGCGGCTCGCGGCGGCGGCGCGACGGGGATGGCGGCCTTCGCGATCAGGCGGCCGGCATCCTCCGGCGCGCGCGCGACCGTCCGGCCAGGAGAACGTAGCTCCACAGGAGTCCGCCCGTCACGAGGCCTATGGCGAGCTTCGCCGCCGGCACGAGCGAGGACGGCGACACGAACGCCTCGATCGTCCCGGCGACGAACAGCACAGGGATCACTAGCAGGATCACCCGCACCGCCTGCGCGCCGGCGAGCCTGAGGGCATCGCGGCGCGAACGCTCTCCCGGATGCAGGATCGCCCAGGCGAGCCGCAGCCCCGCTCCACCGGCGAGGAAGATGGCGGAGAGCTCGAGGAAGCCATGGCCGGCGATGAACGTCAACAGCCCGCCGCTCAGGCCATAGCTCTGCACCACCGCGAACGTCGTACCGAGGCTCGCGCCGTTGGCGACGAGCACGTACGTCGTGAGGATCCCCGCCGTGAGCGCGCCCGCGAATACCACGAGCGCGACCTGGATGTTGTTCACGATGATGAGCGGACCCGCTATGGGCCGGTACGCCGCAGGGATCTCGGTCCACAGCTGTCGCTGCGCGAGGTGCTCGCGCGTCGCCTCGGACAATGAGCTCGCGGCGATCTCCGGCTCGAGCAGGCCCACGACGAACGTCAGGACCGTGGGGACCGCGACCAGTGCGAGCGCGACGAGGGTGTACCGGAGGTTCGCGCGCACGATCGCCGGCACCTCGACCAGGGCGAAGCGGCGCAGCCGGTGTCCGCTGGTCGGCGCCTCGCTGTAGATGAGCGCGTGCGCCGCGGCAACGAGCTCGTTGAGCCGGTCGGCGACGAGGTCGCGTTGGAAGTCGCGACGCGCGATGGCGAGGTCGCTCGTCGTCGCCCTGTAGAGCGCGCCGAGCTCGAGGACCTCGTCGGCCTTCAGCCGGTCGACGCGTCCCCCCGCGTCGGCCACAAGCTGGCCGAGCCGCGACCAGCGCGGCCGCCGATCCTCGACGAAGCGATCGATCGTCACCGCCTCGAACCTACCATCCGGACATGACGGTGATGGCCGGCGAGCTCGAGGTCGAGACCGCGGACCACGTCGTGCTGCGCTATGCGCTCGCCGGCGCCGGCAACCGTGGGTTCGCCGCGCTGATCGACACCGCGATCGCGGCAGTCATCGCGGTGGGCTCGTTCGCGGCATTCGAGCTCGCCATCAGCGCATCGGAATCCGCCATCGTCCAGCAGCTTCAGGGCCTGGCGGCCCTTTTGATCGTCTTCGCCGTCTGGGCGTATTTCATCCTCCTCGAATGGCTCTGGAATGGGCAGACCGTCGGAAAGCGCATGACCGGCCTGCGCGTCATCGGCGCGAACGGCGCACCGGCACCGTTCATCTCGGTGCTCGTGCGTAACATCGTGCGGCTGGTCGACTTCCTCCCGGGGCTGTACGGCGTCGGACTGGTGACGATCGTCGTCTCACCGGCATCCCAGCGCCTCGGCGATCTCGCTGCCGGCACCTACGTCGTCCGCGCCCCGCGGCCGAAGCTCGACTACTTCGCCCTGCGCACCCTCACGCCCCTGGGCGCCGGCGACGCGATCGATCTGCGGCGCATGCCGGGCGAGGCGCAGCGGCTGGTCCGTGAATTCGTGGCCCGTGAGGCGGAGCTCCCGCCAGCCGACCGGGCGCGCGTCGCGGAGCGCATCGCGACGTCCGTCCGTCCACTCGTCGGCGACGCCATCGCGGACACCGACGACATCGCGTACCTCCGCGCCGTGGCCCGCTCGCTCCGGGGAAGCGCCTCACGCTGAGCGCGAGGCGCCCCCAGGACATGGGATCAGGCGGCCGAGCCCGCTGCCGCCGTCGCGCAGTTCCCGCAGCAGAACATCTTTCCGCCGCGCTGGACCATCGTGCTCGGCTCGACGATCGGCTCGTGGCAGTTCCCGCACTCGCCGGTGCTCGCAAGTTGATCGGGGTGACCCGAATCGAGCCGTGCGCAGTTCTTGCAGCAGTAACGTTTCTTGGCCACCTCGACCTGGGTCGAAGTGTCAGTGATCGCCGTGCCGCAGTGTGTGCATGCCGCGTCCGCCATGGCCCACCTCCTGCCGACGCATCCCGCCGCAGAACTGGTGCCGCATGGTACCGGCTGACACTCTTTGATCCCTTAGGCGGGGGACGATGCGAGGGAGGTCCCAACCTCCTCTGCACGACCCACGCCGTCGTGATCGTCCCGCTCGTCGCCCGGCTGCAGGCATGTCAGCCTCTCGGCCGCCCAGGCGACGCCCGGGGCGCCGCGCCCGGCCCCGACAGGCCGGTGGCGGGGACGTCCACCTGACTCCGGGTTTGACACCCCTCATCCGGCACGATGGAATGGTCTCGCATGGCCGCGATCGACACGCCGTTCCCCCTCGCGCGCCCGCGCTACTCGGGCATCCTCGAATGGGTCGCGACGGTCGACCACAAGAGGATCGGCATCATGTACCTGTACACGACCTTCTTCTTCTTCCTGGCCGGGGGGCTCCTTGCGCTCCTTGTCCGCACCCAGCTCGCGACGCCCGATGGCAAGCTGCTGACCGCCGCCCAGTACAACCAGGTCTTCACGATGCACGGGACGACGATGATCTTTCTGTTCGTCGTGCCGGTCTGGACGGGCTTTGCCAACTACATCGTTCCGCTCCAGATCGGCGCCCGGGACATGGCCTTCCCGAAGCTGAACGCGTTGTCGTACTGGCTGCTCCTCGGTGGCGGCGTCGTGCTCTTCTCGAGCTTCCTCGTCGGCCCCGCGGCCGCCGGCTGGACCTCGTATGTGCCGCTGTCGACGGCCCAGTACTCCCCGGGCCATGGGCAGGACCTCTGGATCCTCGGCCTGACCATGCTCGGCTTCTCGTCGATCTTCGGGGCGCTGAACATGATCGTCACCATCTTCTCGCTCCGCGCACCCGGGATGACATTCGGCCGGATCACGCTCTTCGCCTGGAGCGTCCTCGTGACCTCGTTCCTGCTCGTTCTCGCGATGCCGTTCCTCACGGTGGCGACGACGCTGCTGCTCTTCGACAGGCTCGCCGGCCTGAACTTCTTCGTGACGTCCGAGGGCAGCGACCCACTCCTATGGCAATTCCTCTTCTGGTTCTTCGGTCACCCGGAGGTCTACATCATGATCCTGCCGGGCTTCGGGGTCATCAGCGAGGTCCTCCCGGTCTTCTCGCGAAAGCCGATCTTCGGCTACAAGATGATCGCGTACTCCTCCGTCGCGATCGGCTTCCTTTCGTTCTCGGTGTTCGTCCACCACATGTTCGTCGCGGGCGTAGACCAGGCGCTGCAGGTGTTCTTCATGGCATCGACGATGCTCATCGCCGTGCCCACCGGGGTGAAGATCTTCAGCTGGCTAGGCACGCTCTGGGGCGGGGCGCTGCGCTTCAAGACGGCCATGCTCTTCGCTCTCGGATTCCTCGCGACGTTCACCATCGGCGGCATCTCGGGCGTGTTCCTCGGGTCGGTTCCAGTCGACGTGCAGCTGTCCGATACGTATTACGTGGTCGCCCACATCCACTACGTGCTGTTCGGCGGCGCCGTCTTCTGCGTCTTCGCGGCGATGTACTACTGGATGCCCAAGATGACCGGGCGGCTTCTCTCGGAGACGCTCGGGTACCTCAACTTCCTGCTCGTCTTCATTGGATTCAACCTCACGTTCTTTCCTCAGCACCAGCTCGGCATCGATGGCATGCCTCGGCGGATCGCCCATTACGGGCAGTCGCCCGAGTGGGGCACGCTGAACTTCATCTCGACGATGGGCTCGTACATCCTGGCGCTGGGCGTCCTGGTGTTCCTCGTCAACTTCTTCCGCAGCATCGTGCTGGGGCATGGCGAGCCGAGCAGCGACGACCCGTGGGAGGGCGACACGCTCGAGTGGGCCACGACCTCACCGCCGCCGCCGTACAACTTCCCGCGGATCCCGGTGGTCCACAGCGCTCGGCCCTTGAAAGAAGACGTCGCGCACTGACGCGCGTCGTCCTGACGTAGTGCCGTACTCGACCCGGTATCGCGCCCTCGTCCTCGGGACGCTGTCCGCGGCTTTCCTCGTCGTCGTCTGGGGAGGCGTCGTGCGCGTGAGCGGCTCGGGCCTCGGCTGCCCCGACTGGCCGCTCTGCCACGGCTCGTTCCTTCCGTCGCTCGACACCGCGACGCGCATCGAATGGACCCACCGCTTCCTCGCGCTCGCGGCCGCGCTGGCGCTCGGCACCCTCGCCGTCGTCACCCTCCGCGCGCACCGTTGCGACCGGACCGTGTCGCGGCTCGTCGGCGTCGCGGTGCCGCTGTTCGTGCTCCAGGCGGTGCTGGGTGCGATCACGGTGGTCCTCGAGCTGCCGGACACGTGGGTGACCCTGCACCTCGCGAACGCCGAGCTCCTGCTCGCCGACCTGGTCGCGCTCACTGTGGTCGTGTGGTGGCCGCGACACGTCCCGGG
>JBBQVQ010000095.1:0-4662 GCA_038211425.1 Candidatus Limnocylindria bacterium
GCACTGGAGCTATGGGCCGATGTGGGGCGCGCTCTTTGGTCTCGTGCTCGGCTCGGGCAGCCCGCGCGTTCGGTACGGCCTGCTCTTCGGTCCGCTCGTCTGGGCCGCCGGCTACGCGATGCTCGCGCCGATGAAGCTCTATAAGCCGATGTGGGAGTACGACGCCAAGACCCTCGGTAAGGACCTCGGCGCTCATCTCGCGTACGGGGTCGCGACCGCGGCGACGTTCAAGGCGCTGGCCCGCTGACGACGCTTCATCCGGAGATGCCGCAGACGAGCGCAGCAGGTGGCCGGATCATGAGGCGGGGCGACGTGAGCGCGGCGGGCGCCGCCATCACGCGTCCCCGCGTGCCGCAGAAGTCGCCCCACTCGGCCGACGGAGCAGGATCCAGCCGCCGGCCAGGATCCCAAGCAGGTCGACGGCGCCGGCGACCCAGGGCGGATCGACCAGCCCGGCGGGCGCGAGCGCCTCGGCGCCCGCGGACAGGACCACCGCGAGCCCGATGAGGAAGTGGCCGCGTGGGTCGCGCACGGCCGGGCGGCGAGGACGCGCCGGTAGAGCCACGCGCCCAGGACTGCGATCGCGATCGGATGCAGGTGGAAGATCAGGTGCGTCGCTGAGCTGAGCGCTGTCGAGAGCAGGACGGCGACCGCCGCGGTCAGCAACCCCGCGCCGAGGGCAGCACATTCGCGAACGTTCGAACGCGCGGCTATGCCGGGCTCAGATCGCGCCGGCCGCGCGTGCGGAGGAACGGGCGGGCCGCCATGGCGTGGTCCGACGGTGGCGATCCGGCGGCCGGGCGGTCATCGGCCAAAACACCGTACCTCCAGCCTTGCCGATCGCCCCGGGGGTACCTCGCGGACAGGTCAACGGAGGACCGAGCACGAATCGCGCATGGCCTGCCCGCCATGCGGGCTCGTCCGCCCATGCGGATGGTGCCACTGCGGTCATCGGCGGCACTGACAGCGCGCTTCCGCCTGGGCGACAATTCCGCCGCGCGCCGAAGGTCCCACCAGGGGCCGATCGATCGCGGCCAGGACGATGCGCTCACGATGGCGCGCGAGAGCCGAGCCACGTGGTGACGGCGTAGAGCGCGCCATAGGTCACGACCGAAAAGGCCGCAGCGCCGGCGATCGTCCGCCACTGGTCGCGCGCGCCAGGCAGATCACACCGCCCGCGGCGGCGCAGGTACAGGACGACCGCGATCGCGCCGACAACGAGGCCCGCGCCACGGAAGTACCACGCGTACTCCCCGTAGAGCCGGGTCCCCAGCGACACCGCCTCGGTCGCGCTGGCCAGGCCCACGAGGTAGAGCACGACGGGCGAGACGCAGCAGCTGATGCCGATCAGCCCACCGAGTCCGCCGATCCCGAGGCTCGCGCGCGTGTCCATGTCGCTCACCCTTCCGAAACCACCGCGCGCCCGCCGTTACTCCCGCGCTGTGACATGCGTCACAGCATGCCGCGACGATCGTAGTGCCGCCGTCCGGCGGCCCGTTCACCCTCATAAGCCACGGTTTGTCGACCGAGTTCCTCGGATACACGACCCTCAACTGTGGCCAATGCTGGGCGCTCGAGCTCTGGCTGAGTGCCGGCACATGAGCCTCCGCGAGATCCAGAGCGAGGCCGATGCCGCGGCGCAGAGCTTCGCCGCCGGCCACATGTCGGTGCCCACCGTCGTGCCCCCAAAGGCCGGGTGCCGGTCGAGCCGAGTCCCGCGCGAGCGTACAGCGCCTCGCCGCACGAGCGGGACGCCCGCGTGAGCTGTTTGGGCGGATGGCCGGCACCGAGCCGGTTGATCAGGGGTGAGTCGGTCACCGATTGTGACGCTCTTCACGCGCGGCCCCCAGGCTGCGACGCCTGCCACTGGGTGCGCCGATGGCTCGACCGTCGCGGGGTCGCGGGGTCGCCGTGCGCGAGGTCGACATCACCACCGACTGCGGTGGGCGGAGGGAGCCGGCCCTGCTCACGATGCCCAGCTGCCGTCCCGAGGATGCTCCTGGCCGATGACCCTCGCGGCACGACATCAACCTCCTCTGGCTGAGGGCTACTCCCTAACCTCCACGCGCGCGCGCATCTGATCCGGGTGGATCCCGCAGAAGTAGAGATAGGTTCCTGGCTTCGTCAGCGTCGCCGTGAAGCTCTCGCCCGGCTTGAGGACGGCCGAGCTGAATGAGTTGTCGTTCGCGCTGATCGTGTGGTCGATCTTGTCGACGAGGCTGTTCGTCCACTTCACAGCGGTCCCAACCTTGACCGTCAGCGCGTTCGGGAAGAAGGCCATGCGGTTGAGGCTGACCTCGTTCGTCCCGGGCAACGGCGCCTGCGCCCACTGCGCCACGGAGAAAGGCAGCTCCCAGGCGCGGAAGGTCCAGTCGCGTGATGCATTCGAGGCGGTGTGGCACGCCGCGCACGTGCCGGACATCTGCGGCGTGCTCTGGTACGTCTTGTCCGGCCGGTAGGCGACGTACTCCCATTCACCCGTCCGACTGCCCTGGTACGCCTCGCCGAAGCCCGTTTCCTTGCGCACGACGAAGACCGCGTTCAGGGTCTCGCGGATCATGTGGCCGTTCGCGTCGTACACCAGGCCGCCCTGCGCGTCCTCCTTGGGACGCCACGACTCGAATGCGATGACGCTCCCGTAGGGGAACGGCTGTCCGCTCGTCGCGGCGGCCGCGACGTCGTTGAAGCAGATATAGCTGACGCTCTTCGAGTCGCGACGGTCGTACGCGTATGCGAACTTGAAGGTCGCCTGGTAATTCTCGGGGAAGCCGACGCGGTCGGTAGTCGGCGCCGGCCGGAGCGTCGGCGTCGGAGAGGCGGCGCCGCCCGACGTCGGCGCTGCGGTCGCCGCGGTGCTCGGCGTGGCGGCGCGCGAGGGCGTCGGGGCCGGCGGCTGCAGCGGGCTCATCGCGAGCCCGCCCGCCGCGCAGGGTTGGGTCGCGTTCGCCGCCGCGGGAGCGGCGCTCGCGGAGGCGCTGGCCTGCGGGGCCAGGCCGGCCGGAGCGCAGCTCGTCGTCAGCAAGAGCGCCGCCGCGGCAGCCGCCGACCCGAGCCGGAGCATCCTCGTCCTCCCGTCGCGCCTCTTCAGGCAATAGCGCGGCGGGTCGGAATTGGATCCCTCGCGGCAGGCGCGATGGCCGGCGCTCGGATGATCAGCGCGGCTCGGACGAGACGACGAGCGTGCCCCCTGGGGAGGTCGAGCCGGCCGGCTGGAGGTAGAGGCGCGCGGCGGCGTACGCGGGATCGCGCGCGCCGGTCTCGTAGATCAGGAAGCCGAACCCGAGCGGATCGACGCCGACCGGCCCCGCGTGGACGGTCGTGCCGGAGCGGTCGGTGAGATAGAGGTGGTACTCCTGATCTGCATCGGGCGCGGGAAGGCGCCCGGCCATCGCGACGACCTGGGTTTGGGAGGGATTCGTGTAGACCTTTCCGTACGGCGGATCCTCGCCGGGGCGCCGGGGCCCGACAGCTCTGAGCGAGATCTTCTGCGAGCCCGGCGAATCGACGACCTCGAAGATCACCGACTCCTTGGCGTTCTCGCGCAGCTGCTGCAGCAGGGTTCGCTCGTCGGCCAGGCCCTGCTGGAGCCGGACGTTCCAGACCGCCAGTCCGACGATCAGGACGAGGGCGGCGGCGGCGGCGATCCGCGGGGCCGAGCCGGCGAGGGTCGACCGTGTGGAGCGTCGCGCGCGCCCGGCACGCGCCTGCGCCAAGCCGAGCACGCGTGACCGGAGCTCCGGCGGAACGCGATGGGGCGATGTCATCGCGAGGGCAGCCGGCAGCTCCCCGGTGATGTCCCGAAAGGCCTCGAGGTCGTCCATGTCCTCTTCCCGCATTAGCCGGTCCGCGTCCAGCCGGATCCCAGCGTCTCGGCGAGACGCTCCCGCAGCTTCTGCAGGCCCAGCCGCGTCCGCTTCTTCACCGTTCCGAGCGGCGCCCCGGTCACCCTGGCGATCGCCGATTGGCTGAGGCCGGCGAAGTAGGCGAGGACGAGCACGCGGCGCTGCTCCGCCGGAAGCGTGGCGAGACCGGCCAGGACCGCGCCAGCACCCTCCTGCGAGGCGGCGAGATCCTCGGGCGTCCGGCCTGGAGCGATCGCCCCGGCGAGGACGCGCTCGATCTCGTCGGCGGCGATCAGACGCTGGTGTGCGCTGCGCCGCCGCAGCTGGCCCATGAGGTGATGGCGGGCGATCGCCATGAACCACCACGAGAAGCGTCCGCGACGCGCATCGAACTGCCCCGCCCTCTCCCAGAGCCGCAGGAAGATCTCCTGCACGACGTCCTCAGCTTCAGCCGCCCCGACCAGGTGCGCCGACCACGCGAAAATGCGCTGGGCGTAGCGATCGTAGAGCGCCCCGAAGGCCGCGACATCGCCGACGCCGACGCGCGCCACGAGCGATTCGTCGCTGGGATCCGCGGTCATCGACCGCCGATGCTAGCGGCGGGCACCCGCCCGGGAACCGACCGGCTCGCCGATCGCGTCCGCCCCGATCGGCGACCTAGAGCCTGATGCGCTTCTGGCCGAGGATCCTGCCCTTGACGTTGACCGATCTGCGCTTCGGCGTATCCGGCAGCGCCTGGATCCGCTTCGTCTGGGCACGGCCGAATACGAGCATGTGCTCCAGGAGCTCCGCGATCAGCTCGAGCTCGGGATCGCTGTAG
>JBBQVQ010000096.1:0-4321 GCA_038211425.1 Candidatus Limnocylindria bacterium
ATGCGGAACCACGGGAACTTGATGCCGCCGGCCAGCCCGCGCTGCGGATCCGACGGATGGAGCGTCCCGTCGTTCGGCAATAGCACGACGAGCGCCTCGTTGCCGGAGAGGTAGCTGCCCGGACCCGCGCTAAAGACCAGCGCCGGGTTCGGCCCGGTACCGGCCGTCGGCGGTGGCGTGAGGGCGACGGGCGGCGGCGTCGTGAACGGGCATGGTCCGCTGATCGGCGTCGGCGACGCGCTCGGCGTGCCGCTTGCCGAGGGTCCGCAGGCCGCCATGACGCAGATGACCAGAAGCAGCGCGAGCGATCGCATCTCGTCCTACTACAGCAGCGCTCGGGCCAGGGTTCCCCGTCGATTTCGGGCCCATCCGCGAGCACCTCCGGGCGGCGCCATAGTTAAGTTGGCGTAACGCGGCACGCCATGCGTGACAGCTCTGAGTCGATGATGTCCTCCTCGAGCTTGCGAAAAAGTGCACTCGGTTGCCCGAGTCGTTGTCCTGGCTGAAGCACGGTCCGTTCCCAACGACCGACGGCTGCCTTGTAGTCGCCGGCAATCACCTCGTGCGCGGATCCATCGGCTGAGCGGCTTTCCAAGCGCACCTCGCCGCCGATCAGTCCCTCAAAACCGAGCTGCTCATGCAGTCTTTGCGAGCTGAATGGCAGAAAGGGCGCGAACAGCAGACGCAGATCCGCGATGCACTGCAGCGCCACGTAGAGGACCGTTCCGGCGCGCTCGCGATCGGTCTTGACCAGCTTCCACGGTTCATGACGCGTGAGGTACTGATTGACCCCGGCGCTGGCGTCCATCGCCTCCGCCAGGGCGGCGCGGAAGCGCGCGGCTTCGATAGGCGCGCCGACCCGGCCGAAGGCAGCCTGCGTGTTCGCAAGCAGCGCATGGTCATCTGCGCTGAGCGCGCCGGGCGTAGGCACCTGACCAAAGTTCCGGTATGCCGTCGTGATCGTGCGATGCGCGAGGTTGCCCCAGTTGGCGATCAGCTCGTCGTTCGTGCGCTGCACGAAGTGCGACCAGGTGAAGTCAGTGTCGTGCGTCTCGGGACCCGCAGCGGTCAGGTAGTAGCGGAGCGCGTCGGGGTCGTAACGGGTCAGGAAGTCGTCCACGTAGATGGCCAGGTCGCGGCTCGATGAGAACTTGCGGCCCTCCATCGTCAGGTACTCGCTCGCGACCACGTCGTAGGGCAGCTGGAACGCGCGGCCATGTGCAAGCGCGCCGTCAGCTCCGTAGCCGAGCAGGATGCTGGGCCAGATGACGGTGTGGAAGACGATGTTGTCTTTGCCCATGAAGTAGCAGTGGCGCGACGACGGCTCCTGCCACCACCCGCGCCATGCGTCAGGATCACCGGTCGCCCTCGCCCACTCGATGCTCGCTGAGAGGTAGCCGATCACCGCGTCGAACCAGACGTAGACCCTCTTATCGTCGCGGTCTGCCCACCCCTCGACGGGGACGGGCACGCCCCAGTCCAAGTCACGAGTGATCGCCCGTGATTTGAGCCCCGCGATGAGGCCGAGCGAGAAGTTCCGGACGTTCGGACGCCAGTGCTCGCTCTGGCGGATCCAATCCGTCACCGCCTCGGCGAAGGCGGGCAGGTCGAGGAAGAACTGCTCGGTTTCACGGAAGACGGGAAGGGTGCCGTCCAGCCGCGACCGCGGATTGATGAGGTCGATGGGGTCGAGTTGGTTGCCGCAGTGGTCGCACTGATCGCCGCGGGCCGAGTCGTAGCCGCATCGGGGCAGGTCCCTTCGACGTAGCGGTCGGGCAGGGTCCGACCTGTGCTTGACGAGAACGCGCCCAGGGCGGAGTGCCGCACCACGTACCCCTTGCGATGGAGCGTCTCGAACACATCCTGCACGACGCGGTAGTGGTTCGGCGTCGTCGTGCGCGTGAAGAGGTCATAGCTCAGCCCAAGCGCGAGGAGATCGCGTCTGATCGCCGCGCTCGTTTGGTCGACGAAGGCCTTGGGCGACAGACCGGCGTGATCAGCGGCGATCAGATTCGGGGTGCCGTGCTCGTCCGTACCGCTCACCATGAGGACCCGCGATCCCGTCATGCGGTGGTACCGGGCGAAGATGTCGGACGGGATCCCGAAGCCGGCGACATGCCCTAGGTGACGTGGTCCGCTGGCGTAGGGCCAGGCAACTGCGACGAGGATCACGGCCGCCTCTGACTTCGCCGGCGCGGGAGTGTCTAGACCGAGCGCACCTGGCACGCGGGAACGGTCCAGCGAGCCATCCGCTCGTTGGACTTCGCGTCGCGGCTGCCCATGACCATGAAAGGTTCCATCTCGCGCTCGCGATTGTATGTCCCGCGCACCAGGCCCCATCTCGACACGCGTAGCGTGCGGAGGTCTCTGGGTGACAACCCTGGGCGTGGCTTGGGCGGCCTCATTCAAGGCTAAGACGCCGCTTTCTCGGGAATCTGCTAGATGGTAGAGGGAGGATCAGGCTCCGATCCCTCGTATCGTCGCGTCGTGCTCGAGGACGTGAGTCCGAGCGACGTCCACGAGCTGCGCGATTGTGCTTGTGACCGGGCCGATAGTGATCTCGGTGTCGAGCTGGTCCTCGCGGAGTGATCGGATCGCCTGCTCAAGGGCAGCTGCGCCCGTCCGTAGGAGCCGAAGCGTGATATCGCGGTCTGGGGCTGGAGTGCCACCAGCATGCGCGGCGTTGCGCTCGACCGCGGTTCCCTGCTGCGAGGCTGCGGATAGCCGCTTGCTGCGGCGATTACCCGCCCAGCGCGACGTGATGCGCGATCGTGCCGATCGGCCGACCGTCTTCGAGGGAGGGTGCCTGCCACTGAGCGGCGTCGAGGCTTTCGACCAACTCGGGAAACGCAGTCGCCGCCTCCGCGAAGCTCTGGGCCCGCCGATCGACCTCGGTGAATACCACCGAGGCAACCGTAGCCCGTCTGGGCGTGCATCAGCGCTCGGGCGAGGGTGACTGACATCGGTGGGGGCCAGACTCGAAGCAATTGACCGACGCCTACTGAGCCTAGCCTTCTCCGCGATGGCGGAAGAGCGGTCGCTCGGTGGGAATCTCAACGACGCGGTCCGCGTCGGCGGGACCGTGCGTCGCCGAGCCGGACCGTGGACCCCGGCGGTCCATGCGTTGCTCCGCTTCCTCGAGGAAGAGGGTTTCGATGCGCCGCGCGTCCTCGGTATGGACGATCAGGGCCGCGAGATCCTCGAATACATCGAAGGGGAGGCGCACGCGGGGAACCCCGTGCCGCTGCCGGACGAAGTGTTCTGGGACGACTACATGGTCGGCGCGGCGCGCCTGCTCCGTCGGTACCACGACATCGTCGTACGCTTCGCCGCGCCGCCGGACGCGAGGTGGCGTCTCGTGGGACCGGCGCCACACGAGATCATCTGTCACAACGACTGGTCGCCATGGAACGCCTTGTTCCGGGAGGGGCGATTCGCGCTGACGCTGGACTGGGATCTCGCCGGTCCGGGGCCGCGGCTGTGGGACATCGGCAACGCGGCCTATTCCTGGGTACCTCTCATCTCACGCGCGACGGCGGTCCCTGATGTCGACGAGCGCGCACGGCGCCTGCGGCTCTTCTGTGACGCATACGGCCTACCGGACCGGAGCGGTCTCATCGCCTCGATGCGGGCGCGGCTGATCTACGTGGGCACGTTCATCGACGAGCAGGCTCGACTCGGGGATCCGGGAATGATGAAGCTCGTCGGGTGGGACACACCGCGCAAGATGTTCGTCAACGACGTCGGTTACCTGGACGAGCACCGAGCGCTTTTGGAACGCGCGCTCGCCTAGCCTCTCATCGGTCCGGGGATAGATTCAGGTTAGCCGGTCGTTCCTCTCCAAAGTAGAGAAAGACACCATCCGCGAGGGAGCGCCAACGCATCGCTGACGGCGCCGAGCCAACACGCTTGCACGGTGATGGCTCGGGGAACTCGACAAGAGTGAATGCCACGCCGACCGCAGCGTCCCTGCCTGCACCCGGGCTGCCCGCGGTTCCGGCCGTGTGCGCTGCACCCCACGTCCACGCCGTACCGCGGGAGCTCCACCGCACAGGGCTACGGCGCCGCCTGGAGCAAGATCAGCGACCGCGTCCTCGCCGAGGAGCCGGTCTGCCCGGCAACGGGCGACGGTGCGGTGCTCGCAGCTCTCTCCCTTGAAAGGAAGAGGAATAGACAAGCGACCTACTTGCGAATTCTCGAGTGAATGGACGCGCCGGACCTACCACCTCGCGCGTCAAAAAGCGACCTACGTGTTCGAAAAAGCGGCCTCGACTGTCGCGTCCCTGCGGTAACGCGAGCGTGACCATTTCGCCGATACAGC
>JBBQVQ010000097.1:0-3917 GCA_038211425.1 Candidatus Limnocylindria bacterium
GATCGTCTGGCGGCCGGCGTATCCGAGCGGCGCGATGAGCTCGCCGACGCGGGTGTTCGGCAGCCGCCCATCCTCGCGCAACAGGCGATGGATCTCATCCTTGAACGGGTCGAGCTTCGAGGGCCCCGGCGTTCGCGCATACCGCGGCGGCTCGCTCGCACGGATCGCTTTGCGGACCGTGTTGCGGTCGACCGCGAAGCGCCGAGCAAGCTCCTTGATCGAGACTCCGCCCACGAAATGCAGCCTGCGCAGCTCGGCCCACTGCTCCACGACCAGCACGTCCTTCCTCCAGCTCAACGTCGACTTCGCCGAGCAGGCTGCCACCGGACGAAGGCCCGCGATCAGCGCGAGGAGGGTGAGATTTCGACCGGTCGCAGAGGGTGACTATTCAAGCGGTGCTGGCACGCGCGGTGACGCTGCATGAGAGCTGTGTTGCCGGTGTCTGTGATAGCCAATCTGATAGCCAAACCGCCGGACTACATCGGACATCGGCGGACGTCCCTGGACGTTCTCTGCTTGTTGTGCTGTCGCAATGGACGCATACGGCGCGCGGCGGCACGACGGAGCCGAATTCGTAAACCGCCGGTCGCCAGTTCGAGTCTGGCCGTCGGCTCACGCTTTTCTCTAATGAATATGGGCCGGTCCAAGTGGCCGGCCCATTTGCGTCAGGCGATTTGTAGCAGGAAATGTAGCAACGCGACTCCGGCGATCAGGCCCCGAGCAGGCGATCCAAGGTGTCGGCCGCCTCGCGCTGCATCGTCGCGCTGACGTGGCTGTAGACCCGGAGCGTGACGCCGGGGTCCGCGTGACCAAGGCGTTCAGCGGCGACACGGATGTGCGTCCGGTCTCGAGCATCAGCGTGGCAGCTGTGTGCCTCATCGCGTGGAACGTCAGCCGGGGCAACCCAGCGCGCACGAGAAGCGGGTAGTAGTTGTGGGCCAGCAGGTTCGATGGGTCGATGAGCGTGCCGGCCTGCGATGCGAAGACGAGATCTGTATCGGCGGCCTTGCCTAGACCGACCCGAAGGCGCTCCTGTGCCTGTACCAGGCGATGACCCCGTAGAGCATCCATCGTCACCCGGCCGAGCGGGATCGTGCGGCGCGCCGAGGCGGTCTTCGGTTCACCGATTCGTAGCCCGGCTCGCGTCCTCAGCAGGGTGCGCTGGATGCGGATGGCGCCGGCGGCCCAGTCCACGTCCTGCCAGCGGAGGACGAGGAGCTCGCCCTCGCGCGCGCCCGTCGCGAGGGCAACGGCATACAGCGCGGTGAGACGATCGCCGGCGCCTTCGGCCGTACGCAGAAGCGTCCTGGCCTGATCGGCAGTGAAGGTCCGCATCTCCGCTTGTGGGACGCGGGGCGGCCGGACAAGTCGCGCGACATTGCGAGCCACGAGTCCGGACACTTCCGCCTCGCGTAGCGCGCGGCCGAGGACGCGATGAGCGTGCCCCGCCGTCCGCGGCGCTAGACCGTGCGCGACCATCGCCGCGTACATCGCGGTCAAGTCGCCCGGCGCGAGATCGACGAACGAGATCTTCCCAAGATGCGGCACAAGGTGGACGTGGACCAGCTGCGCGTATCGTCGGAACGTCGAGCCCCGCACGCCGGACTCGGCGCCAGCCAGCCACCTCTCGAGCCACGTCCCGACCGTCATGCGACCTGAGGCTGTGCGTAGCCCCTGCTGACGCGCGCGGAGCACTGCGGTGACCTTCTGCGCGACCACGGTGCGCGTCTTCCCGTAGAAGGTCTGTCGCCGTCCCCCGCCGAGACTGATCGCTGCGACCCAGTACCCGTCCCCTCGCCGATAGATGCTTCCCTCATTGCCACCTCGCCTACCCATCGCTGTGTCCTCCTTCGCTGTCGACTGATGTGCTCCGCGCGTTCATGCGCGCCGCAAGTTCCTGCGCCGTCAGCCCCGTATGCGTGAGGGTGTCCTGCGACACCATCAGCGCGATGCCGGCCTCAACGTCTTGGGGGAACTTCTTTGGCCCCGGCACCCACCCTTCGGCCCCGGCATGCACGTAGCGGGCTAGTGACTCGCCATCTCGCCACGTTGCGAACCCGACGACAGCGTCCAGATGTTGCCTAAGACCGGCGTCAGACCCGGCCCTCAGGTACAGCCGGGCGAGGAAGTAGGCCCGCCATGGGGACATGTCCGGCGCCGCACGGCGAAGCTGGGCGATCCGCTCGGCTTCGGCCTTGCTCAGTCGCTGCCGGCGGCCCTCGGTGCGCGTGATCACCTCGGCAAGGACGGGCAGCACGAGTTCGTCGTCGTCACTCCCCAGGGGCGATGTCAGCCATGTCTCTGACTTGTCCGCGATCGCGTGCCCCGCCGCGACGCGCTGGATCGTTCGTAGCGAGGGCACGTGCTCGAACGGAAGTTCCTCCTCGAGCGCGCGAAGGATCTCCTTCGGTGTCCTAGCAAGTTCGGTCAGCTCATCGATGCGCCGGAGCGCATCTGGATGAGCGCTGCGGGGCCGCTGCCGCTTCTGCCGCGGCTTACGTGGCATAGCTGTCGCCTTACGTGTCGTCAAAATCCCTTTACCTGTCCTGTCATGGCCGTAGGCTATCGCCGATGGTCAGGGTGGCGCAAGCAGCCAGACGAGCCGTAGCCATGAGTGAGCGGGCCCGATCTCGCGGGCGAGCGCGTCAGGTATCGCCTCCGCGCCGCTGACGTCGCGCAGCGCATGGGTGTCAGCCGCCAGCGCGTTACGAACATCGAGCAGCTGCACCGGGTATCCGCGGTCATCGCAGACCGCTACATGAGGGCGGTCAAGGCTTCGTGAACGAGCGACTGCTGCTCGACATCCGCGCCGCGGCAGATGCGCTGTCGCTCAGTCCCCGGACGGTCGCGTCGCTGGTGCAGCGAGGTGAGATCCCGTCGCTCTTGATCGGACGCGCTCGACGCATCCCGGTGCAGGAGCTCCAGCGCTGGTTAGACGAACGAACGGCCGAGGCTGCACACCCCGGCCGTTCAGAAGGAGCGGCCCGTGACAGCCGTCCCCCACTACCGAAAGGGTAGCGCCGCCGCGCTCGTCAGCGCGCTCGCGTGCGGCTCGTGCCCGGAATGCTCGATGGCGACGCGCCAGGGCCAAGGGGTAGTCCACTGCCCGGCGCACGACGACCGCTACCCATCCTTGTCCGTCAGAGACCGCGACAGCAAGACACTCGTCCACTGCTTCAGCGGGTGCGGTCAGACCGACGTGTTGGCCGCGCTGACCAACCTCGGCCTCTGGCGGTCGCGTCGATGAGCGGTCTCACGCTCGCCGAGCTTGCCGCGGCGAAGGGCCTGACCGTCGAGCTGCTCGCATCCTTCGGTGTCACCGAGGTGGTGCAGAACGGCGAGAGCCACGTCCGCATTCCCTACAAGTACCCGAACGGGCAGGTGGCCGCGACCAAACGGCGGCTGAAGCTCGAGGATCCCGGCCGGTTCCAGTGGCCGAAGGGCAAGCCAACGATGCCGTACGCGCTCGACCTGCTCGAAGCCGCGCCCGCCGACGTGGACGTGGTCTACGTCGAGGGCGAAAGCGACGTCTGGACCCTGGTATCGCAGGGATTCACTGCGCTCGGTATCCCCGGGGCGAAGACGTGGAAGCCGGGCTACGGGCAGCTTCGCCCTGGTCAGACGCCGTTCGTCTGGCAGGAGTCTGGCGACGCCGGCGCCGCCTTTGTGAAGGCGATCACCCATGACCGCCCCGACGCGCGCGTGATCGTCGCGCCGAGCGCCGAACTGAAGGATCCGAACGCGCTGTACCAGTCCGACCCCGTGGGCTTCCCGGACGCGATGCGGGCACTGATGGCGGCCGCGCGCTCGCCCCGGCAGGAGCGGGAGGCCGCTCAGGCTGCCGAGGCCGCTGAGGCGCTCGAGGAATCCCAGGGACTACTCGATGACCGCCACCTCTTCTCCCGCATCCGCACGGT
>JBBQVQ010000098.1:0-3711 GCA_038211425.1 Candidatus Limnocylindria bacterium
CGGCATCTACAACATCGTCGACGACGAACCGGCACCGGTCGCCGAGTGGCTCCCATCGCTGGCGGAGGCGGTCGGCGCACATCCACCTCGCCGACTGCCCGCGTGGCTCGGGCGCATCGTCGCCGGTGAGGCCGCGCTCGCCCTCATGACCGAGATCCGCGGCGCCTCGAACGCGAAAGCGAAACGCGAGCTCGACTGGCAGCCGCGCCATCCAACCTGGCGCCCGGGCTTCCTGGGATGACGGGCCCCGATCGCGAAGAACGGGCGTCGGGCGAAGCTATTTCCCTTGTCAACGGCTTCGTGCCAGGGGGGACGGTCGTCCGTGGCGTCGCCGAGCTGGAGCGTCTCCTGTCACATTGGCTCCTTGCGTCGAACGCGCGGACCGTGGGACATGTCGCCAGGTTCGGGGGCGCACCCGTTATCACCGTCCGCCTTGACGAGGATGAATTCCGCCTGAACCGGGACACCTCGCGCGCGGCTGCTAACGAGTTCGTACGCGCCGCTATCCATGCCGGCGGAGCGGCGAAGCTGCGTTGGCGCGTGATCGCGAACAAGAAGGGCAGGATCAATCGCGTCACCTACCGCGCCGATGGACACGCCGCACCGGGCTGGTTCGCGCATCTTCGCGAGCCAGCCTCGGAGTCGCGCGCGCCTGGCTGAACCGCCGTCGAGGTGGACCCGAGTCGGATCCTGGAGTATTACGCCGCAGTAGCGCCGTTCTACGAGGCCGAGATGGCGATACGCGACGACCTCCCCGGCTGGCGGGCTGTGGTGCGCCGCGCCGGCGCGCGGCGAGTGCTCGACCTCGGCTGCGGCGGGGGCCGGCTTTCCCGCGCTCTCCACGATGCCGACGTGGTCGGTGTCGATGTGCAGACGGCTCTCGCCGCGTCACAGCCACGGTTCGCGCTCGTGCGCGGGGACCTGCGTGCGCTGCCGTTCGCCGCCGGCTCGTTCGATCTCGCCGTCGCGGCGAACGATCCGTTCGCGCATCTGCTGGGCGATGAGGAGCGGCGCGAGGCGGTCGCTGAAGCGCTCCGGGTGGCACCACGCGTCGTCATCGACGGCCTCGCGCTGCTGCCGTCGGATCGAACGCGCGCCAGGGAAGGGTGGCTCGAGCGCCGGACCGCGCTGCCCGACGGTTCCGTGCGAAGCGAGCGCTGGCGCGCCCTGGACGATGACGTGTACAGCGTGACCTACCGTTACTCTCGCGGTTCGACCCTGCTGGCCGAGGCGGCCACCGATGTTCGCGCGTGGAGGGCCGATGAGCCCGCGCTCGCGGCATTCGATGTAACGCTGCGCGGCTCGCTCGACGGCGATCCGTACGACCCCGAGCATTCCGGCTTCGTGATCGAGATTGGAGGCTGAAGTGAAGATCAAGCATCCCGTCGTCGCGGGACACCCGCTTCACGCGATGGCGTCGGACCTCCCCGTCGCGCTCATCCCGACCGCCCTGCTGGCGGCGATCGCCGCGCGCACCCGACCGGGGAGTGAGACGCGATTCGCATCCGATGCCGCGTCCGGGCTCGCGCTCGCGGCCGCCGGCACGGCCGGGGCACTCGGCTGGTGGGACTGGCTCACGATCCCTTCCGACCACGCGGCGAAGCGCCCAGCGACGATCCACGGACTCCTCAACACCGCAGGTCTGGTCGCGGGCGGCCTCGCGCTGCTCATGCCGCGCCGCCGCTTGGAGCTCCTGATCGGGATCAACGCGGCGCTCCTCGTAGCGGCGTGGATCGGAGGCGACCTCGTGTACGCGATCGGCTGGCGCGTCCGTCCCGCCGAGGAGCTCGAGCTCGTCGATGGGGGAGAGGATCGCGCCGCCGCCAGGCGCATCGTCGAGGACCACGAGCGGGAGGACACGTTCTTTCCCCAGCGATGATCGCGTGACGCGCGATCCTTCGTCGCCGGACCCGCCGGACCCGCCGGACCCGCCCGGACCCGCCCGGACCCGCCCGGACCGCCGGGACCGCCGGGATGAGAGAAGGAGACAGGGCGCGGGCTCCGCCGCGCATGTTGGCCCACGGCGTCTCACCGTCGCGCCCCGTTGCGGCGGTCTCTTTGCTTTTCAACAGTCCGGGCCGGCGACTGACCCGCGCTCGCTCGCTTGCTCCAGCGCGCACACGTGCGCCGGGCCGAGCCGCTGACGAGGCCGGGCCGAGTCTTGGCCTGAAGACAGCGCAGGCGCGTTGACGAGCGTCGCGATCCTGACGTGCTGGCCCGACGACGTTTCGGTCGGGTCGGGCACCGCGGTCGGCCAACGCTCGCTCCGCGATGCGCTATCGAGCGCGGGGTTCGATGTCGCGGCGCTGCGTACGAGCCGCTTCGCGACGAGCTGGCCGGGCCTCGCAGCGCGCCGCATCGCCGCCTCGCGCCGTCCGAACCTGCGGCCGTTCGCGGCCGTGCTCGGGATCGACGGCGAAGGCTGGCGATACGCGTCGAAGCTGGGCGGCCGCTACGTCGCGGTCACCAAGGCCGTCCTCGCGGACGTGCTCCGCTACGAACCGCAGCGGCTCGGTCCGCTGACGATCCAGGCCGACTGGGAACGGAAATCCGCCGAGCGCGCCGCGGTCGTGATCGCGGCCTCGGCGTACGCGGCAGAGCGGGTGCGAGCGCTGTATCGCATCCCGGCGGCCAGGATCCGGGTGATCCCCGAGGCGTTCGATTTCGCGGCGTGGCGCGCCATGCTTCCGCGCGCCGAACGGGGTCCGATCGTCCTCGCGGTCGGACACCTTTACCGGCGCAAGAACTACGCAGCGTTGCTCGAGGCTTGGCCGCTCGTCCGGGCCGCGAGGCCGGACGCACGCCTCGTGATCGTGGGTGACGGTCCGGAGCGCGAACGGCTCCGGCCTCTCGCGTCGGCCACCCCGGGCATGCGCTTGGCCGGGCACATTCCGCGCGCCGAGCTGCTCGCGCTCTACGCGGGCGCAACGGTGTTCGCCCATCCCTCCCTGCAGGAGAACTTCGGCATCAGCCCACTCGAGGCCGTTGCCTCAGGGCTACGGGTCGTGGCCTACGCGCAGGAGGCGGTCGCCGAGAACCTCGCGGGCCTCGATGGGGTGCACCTCACCGCCGATCTCTCCCCGGCGCGGTTGGCGCTGCTGATCGTCGACGCGCTCGCGGCCGGGACGGTCGCGCCCGCTCGGCACGAGGCGCTGGCGGCGCGCCTCGCGCCGGCTGCGGTCGGCCGGCGGTGGCGCGTGCTGATCGACGGCCTGGCGAGGTCCGGTTAGCGCCGGGGCGCGCGGCGTCTCGCGGATCGTCGAGCCGCACCTCGTCTTGGCCCGCCGCGAGCGTCGCGCCTCACTGCGCACTCTGCCTGACCACGCGAAAGCGAAGACTGGTGCGCTGACCGACGTCCACGATGTCCACCTTCTCCAAAAGGACGCCCTCCGGATCGAGATTGTCGAGGAACCGAAGACCACCGCCCAAGACCACCGGCATGACGTCGAGGTGCAGTTCGTCGACCAGCCCCGCGCGCAGCAGCTCCTGGATAACGCCGGGGCCTCCGACGACCTGCACTGCCTTGTCGCCGGCTGCGGCCTTCGCCCGCTCGATGGCCGGCGCGACGTCGCCGCTGACGAACGTGAACGTGATGTGCTCGTTCCGCTTCGGCGGGACTTTCGGCGGATGATGCGTCAGCACGAAGATGGGCACCTGGAACTCGTAGTTGTCCGCATACGTGTCAGGGTCACCCATCTCGAACGACCGCCG
>JBBQVQ010000099.1:0-3636 GCA_038211425.1 Candidatus Limnocylindria bacterium
CTCGCGGATGGTCTCCGCGACGAGGGCGTCGGGGTCGCTCGCCGATGGCCGCCGGACGGGCATCTGGGCGTGTAGAGGTAGCACGCGGGTCGATATCGCCCCAGGCCGGGATCCGGCTTCCTCGGAAACTGCGCGGAATTCATCGACCCTTTGGCGCGCAGACCGAGACGGCCACTCCCCACCTCCCTCGCTTCGGGACTCACCTAACGACGTCGCGCCTCCCGGGTCTGCTTCACCCTCCCTGAGTTACTGAACGCTCCGAGCGGGAGCGCGCCAGCTCAGCGAGGCTCTCATAGCC
This sequence comes from Candidatus Limnocylindria bacterium, assembly GCA_038211425.1. Classification (GTDB taxonomy): domain Bacteria; phylum Chloroflexota; class Limnocylindria; order P2-11E; family P2-11E; genus JALYKU01. Next base: position 299 of record JBBQVQ010000099.1, read on the forward strand.
GACCTCGACGTAGAGTCCCCGTCCGTCCACGACTCGGCAACGCGTTGCGCCGTCATACGTGAGCAGGACCACTGCCGTTCCAGCTTCAAATCGGCCGTTCGGTGCCTCGCTGTCCTGTTTGGTCGTGAAGTAGAAGGGCTCAGCCTCGACCAGTTGATGGGTGAACTGGTTTGGGGCGGGTCGGATGAGGTTCTCTACCGGGACCACGGCAGCCTCCCCTAGCACCACGGACTCGGGCCGGAGGAAGCCTTGCGAAGACAACCGGGTGGACCTTATTGCAAGCTGTCGGCGGACAGGGTCAGCGGAATGTTCGGGAGCATGATGCCCTCGTCGATCGGAGCAGTATGGCTGACCAGGAGACCCTCTTCGGCGAGCGCCATCAGGTCCGGCATTGAGTAGGGCTCGGATGCACTCATGTCGACGACATAGCCGAGATCCTCCAAGCTGGCGGCGGTGATTCGGCTCAGAGGGTTGCCGGCCGCGCCGACGAACCCGGTCATGAGTTCGTTGCGAAACACGCTTTCACGCCAGTGGCCGCCAGCTGTACCCGGACCACCGGTGTTCTCGACAGGCACCTGCTTGTTCTTGGCCCCAGGCCCCTGCAGGGCGCTGTACTCGCTCATCGCCCTCTTTCCAGCAAAGGTCGGATTATCCGTGCCGGCCTTCTTGAGTAGGCCTTTCTGGGCCCAGATGGTGCCTATGCCAAGTACGTGTCCCATCTCGTGGGTGATCACATCGTTCAGCGTCTTGGCCTGCTCCGTCTGCTTCAGATCGGCCTTGTCGAACGACATCCTCCCCTTCGCTGGCAGGAAGGCCGCCTTGCCCGCGCCTTGTGGGCGGAGCCGCGTAGGCCCCGCCTGGCCGAGGATCTTCCCCGGGCCGTCGATATCCGCGCCGTCGGCGAGGATGAGCACGTCGTCAATGAGCTCTCCGTCCGCTAGCACGCTAGGTAGATCGCCGACGATGACTCGGGTCCAGCGGTCGGCAGCAAACTTAAATGCCTTCTTTTGGGTTTGCGTCAGTCCCCCCACGAACCGAACTTCGATCGTGAACGGAGAATCCGTAGCAGCGACCTCCTTGGCAGTCTTCTCATCTGCAACCGCGCGGTAAGTCTCATGTGTGGCCACCGTCGCCCCCTCGCCTAGTGGAAATCGAGCATCGTTCAGTCTCGCTCAGGCGATGCTAAGGCATGGCGCCGGGTTTGCGCATAAAAGAATCCTCTGGGATATCCATCTCGTTCTGGGATATCCATTAGAATTCTTTCTGACTCCTCGGAGTTTCAGCAAGCAGCGGGCCCACGGCGAGGTCGACCTGAACAGTCCGGCTGTGCCCAGCTCGCGAATTCACTTGCGAGTCGAACAGGAACGCGACGAGGCGGCGGGCGATGTCGCGGGTGCCGACCGTCGCGAACGGTTGCATCTCGATGGGCTCGATCGACGCCTGCGAGGATCGGACAGCAGCGACTCAAAGGCGTCAGGCCGTGGCAGAAACGAACCGCGGCCTGATCACGCTGACACAACGTCTCGACACGGTCTCCCAGCGGGCGAACCGGCGACGGAGGTCGAGAGCGATCGAATTCTCCGCGGCCGCGCACATCGGTCCGTCCTGAGCGACTCACCGCGAGCGCGCGGCGTAGCCTTCGCATCGGAGCGGCAGGGGTCTGGTGGCCCATCCGGTCTTCAAAACCGGCAGGGCCGGGCAACCCCCGGCTTGGATGGTTCGATTCCATCGCCGCTCCGTCCCTGCAAATGGGCTGGTTCTAGCGGATTCGTGACCTCAGTCGAACGTCACCAAACTGCTCACGATTGGTAAGTATGTCTCCAATATGTATCGAGAATGCGATACATTTGGGCCATGTTCCCCCCTGCGGCCCAGCCCGCGCGCCTTCCCACGGGCAGTGTCGTGCGGGTCGAGCGCAAGCGGGGTCCGGTCTGGTATGCCAGGTACCGGCTGCCCGACGGCCGGCAGGTCCAGAAGAAGCTAGGGCCCGCCTGGACTGACCGCGGTCGGCCCGCGGCGGGCTACTTCACGAAGCGCACCGCCCAGGCGTGGCTCGACGACGTGCTTGCCGAGGCGCGCCGCGGGGAGCTGCCCGGCATGGTCGCCACCGGCGCCACGGTGGCCGACGCGGCGGCGGAGTGGCTGCGCTACGTCGAGCACGACCGCGACGTGAAGCGCTCGACGCTGCACGACTACCGCCTGACGGCGAACTGGATCGTCCGCGATCTCGGTGAGCATCGGCTCGAGAAGGTGACGCCGGCGATGCTCGAGCAGTGGAAGGCGACGCTGACCGGGTCGAATCGGACGGTGGCCAAACGACTGGTCATCCTTCACGGGATCTTCCGCCGTGCGATGAGGGTGTGGGGCCTGCCGCGAAATCCCGCGGCCGAGGTCGAGCGTCCGCGCTTTCGCGTCTCCGACGACATCGACGCCTACTCGCCGGAGGAGGTCCAGGCGCTCGTGCGCGCGGCGAGCTCGGACCAGGATGCGTGCCTGTATCTCACGGCCGCGTTCACGGGGCTGCGCCTCGGCGAGCTGCTCGCGCTGCGGTGGCGCGACATCGACTTCCAGGGTGACGCGATCCGCGTGCGGGCGAGCTACACCGTGCACGGCGGGCTCGACACGCCAAAGAGCGGGAAGGTCCGCTCGGTGCCCATGGTCGAGGACGTCGCTCAGTCCCTGGCGCGACTCGGCGACCGCGAGTGGTTCACGGGCGACGACGAGCTCGTGTTCGGCAGCGAGACCGGCGGCTTCGCCGACGCCTCTTCCCTGCGCGTCCGCTACAAGGCGGCGCTCGCCCGCGCCGGCCTTCGCCCCCTGCGCTTCCACGATCTGCGACACACGTTCGGCACCCTCGCGGTCCGCAAGGCCGAGGTGCCGGCGGTTCAGGCCTGGATGGGCCACTCCCACATCGGGACCACCATGCGCTACATCCACCACCGCGACCGGGGCGACGAGGCGAAGCTGCTGGCGGAGGCGTTCGCTCCGAGGAATGCCGAATCGCTCGTCGACACGTCGTGAAGGTCCGGGACGTGTTGAAGCTGATCGAGCACGACGGCTGGGAGCAGGTACGCCAGAACATCCTCCGACAGGCAGAACTGACCCGTGACTGAGATCGATCGCTACCTGATCCTCGTGGAGGGCGGGCCGCCCTCGAACTACTCGGCCTGGTCGCCAGATGTTCCCGGCTGCGTGGCAACGGGTGGCACGGTCGATGAGTGCGTCACAGAAATGCGAGAGGCATTGGTCGGCCATCTCGCGGTGACGCGCGATCACGGCGAGCCGATCCCTGAGCCGAGCGGCCCCGGCGTGTACGTAGAACGAGCGGCAGCGCCCGC
>JBBQVQ010000100.1:0-3624 GCA_038211425.1 Candidatus Limnocylindria bacterium
CCCGATGGCTCGGATCAGCTACGTCCACCCGGCGGACCTCAGTGACAGCGAGCTCATAAGCGATCTCGACCGCGCACGCCGCTACGGGACGCCACGGCCCGAGACCCAGTCGATCCGCTCGCACGTGCCGGCCGTCGCCAAGGCGTTCTCGCGGGCGTGGGACGGGATCTTCCGTGAGGGGATCGTCGACCACGAGCTCAAGGAACTCTGCCGCGTCTACGTATCGAAGACCATCGAGTGCGACTACTGAGGCTCGCAACGGTCTCTCCGGGCCGGAGAGCATGGCCTGGTCGAGGATGACTACGCGGACCTCCTGAACTTCGAGCGCTCCGACCGCTACACCGCGCGGCAGAAAGCAGCGCTCTTGTACACGAGCATGCTCGTGTGGGACCCGGAGGGCGCGGACGTCGCGGTGTGGGCGCGCCTGCGGGAGCACTTCAGCGACGAGCAGATCATCGAGCTTGGTGCGTTCGTGTCGCTCACATACGGACAGCAGCGCGTCATCAAGACCTGGGCCGTCGGCCATAACGAGCTCCCGGCCCAGGCGGGTGCGGGCCTCGCCCCTCCGGCCAGCCGATGACCCACCTCTCCGGGACCGCCGACGAGATCCGCGCGCGCGTGCCTGCCGTCCTGCAGGCGTACGCGCGCACGCGGGACACCGTGCTCCGCTCCGGCGTCGCGGACCAACACCTCAAGGACCGCTGCTTCGCGTACCTGGCCACCGGCGTGGACGCGCCGGAGCTCGATGGTCTCGACGATCGCGAGCGGGCCACGCTCGAATGGGCCGCGGCGATCACCTGGGACTCCGACCGGGCTGACGACGCGCTCTGGTCGCGACTTCGCACGCTTTTCAGCGAGCCCGAGCTCGTCGATCTCGGCTGCGCGATCGGCTTCGAGCTCGGCTATCAGCACTGGCGCCGGACGATCGGGCTCGCCGCGCGCGACTAGGGAGCGAGCCGCTCTTTCATCCAGTCGGCCATTGCCGGCCGGTACTTGTAGGTGATGTTGTTGCAGACGTGATTGCCATCGGGGTAAATGAGCAGCGTCGCGTGCTTCGCCTCGCGGACGATCCGCTCGGCCTGTTCCGGTGGGAAGAGCCTGTCTTTCGCGCCGTGGATGACGAGCACCGGGCAGTCGACCTTATCGATGACGCCGTGCAGCGACAGCCGCTTCGACTTCTCGAAGGCCTCGCTCTCGTCGCGCGAGTGCGTGTAGTGGACGTAGCCGCCCTTCGTCAAGGGGTTTAGCGCGGGCCAGCACTCCGAGAGGTCGTACGGCCCGGCGAGCGCGATGAGCGCGCGGAGCCGCTTCTCTTTGGCGGCGGCGAACGGGCCGTAGATGCCGCCCATGCTGATCCCCATGAGGCCGACACGCGATAGGTCGATGTCCTCGCGGCCGCCCAGGCCGTCGAGGATCGCGGTCACCACGCCCGACCAGTCCGGACGGATCGGGAAACGGCGCTCGTTCTCGCCCTGCCCCGGCCCGTCGACGGAGAGCGTCGCCATCCCGCGCTTGAGGAAGTCGTTCTCCATCACGAAGAGCTCTTCCTTCACCGAGTCGAGTCCGGGGACCATCAGCACGACCGGCGGCCGAGGGATGCCGCGCGGTACGCGGAGGATCCCTGGTACCGCGGCGCCCTCGAAGGGCAGCTCGACCCGCTCGCCCGGCGGATCGAGCCGCGGCAGCGCCCTTCCGTAGGTCTCGGCCGTCCGGCGCGCGAGGTCCTCGTGCAGAGCACGGTCCTCGAACCAGAGGAACTTGCCCAGGTGGTACGACCACGCCGCGCGCTGGTACGCCTCGGTGGCGGTCACGGTGTGGCCATCGCGCTCGGCAGCCTCACCCAGCGCGTGGTGGACGTCCCCGACGTCACGCCAAGCGGGCCCCCAATCCTTCCAATCCGTCAGCGCCGCGAGGACGCGCTCGAAGTCGTTCACGTCGATGCCGTTCGCGACAAAGCGCGGCTTCCAGTGCGATGCGGCAAGCTGCACGCGGTTCTGCGCTTCCATCCCCATCAGGGAACCTTCGACGTCCGGATCTTCTCGTATTCGCGCGGCCAGGTGTCGAGCCCGCCGCGCTCGTAGTGGTACTCGAACGCGTCCGGCTGGGGCTCGGTGAGCTCGCCGTACAGCTCCGGCCGGCGGTCGTGCGACTGCCCCGGCCGGCACCACAGCACGTCGGCATCCGACCGCGGGGGGGACAGTATCTCCTCGTCGTAGAAGTGAGAGCGCAGGACCCGGAGCCGGTCGAGGTCGAGCTCGGCCTGGACCATGCCCGGTCCGTCGACTGTCGCGAGCATCCGCTCGGGAGATGCGATGCAGGTCCGGCCGGGACCCGCGCTGAACAGGTTCTGGTCGAGCACCACGTACACCAGATTCTCCGCGGCCCGCGCGCGCGCCACGGCACGCCAGGTGTCCTGGAGGCGCGTCCGCGTTGCCGAGTGCACCCCACCGCCAGGCGCGACGATGATGTCCGCCCCGCGCAGCATCAGGACTCGCGAAAGCTCCGGCACGAACAGCTCGCTGCAGATGAGCAGCCCGATCCGTCCGAACGGGGCGTCGACGGTCACGAGCTCGTCACCGGGCAGCACGTGATACCGGCCGCCCATGAGATAAGCGTTGAAGATCGGGTGGTTCGGCTGCACGCGGCGGTACGTCGCGCGTACGTCGCCGGCGTCGTCGACGAGCTTGTGGGTGATGTGAAAGGTGTCGGGCAGCGCCGCCGGCTCAAGCCGCCCCGCGCTCACCCAGACGCGCCGCCGCCGCGCGGCCTCGCGCACGCGCTCGAAGGCGTCGTTCGCCATCGGGCCCGAGTACGGACCCGGGTAACCCTCCGGGAACACCACATAGACGGAACCGCGGTCCGCCGCTTCATCGATGAACCGGACCGCCTGCTCCGCGTTCTTGTGCTCGTCGGCGCCCTTGAACGATGGCGGCTGCACCGCCGCGACGCGGACGCCGCTCACTCGGGCGCCTCGAGCCGCTTGGCCACGTCGTCGAGGAAGCGCGCCGCGTCGGCACCATCGGCGACGCGGTGGTCGACCGACAGCGTGAGGGTCAGGACCGGACGGATCTCGGCCTTCCCGTCGCGCGCGACCACGCGGTCGCGCACCCGGCCCATCGAAAGGATCGCTGCTTCCGGGGGATTCACCAGCGCGGTGAAGCGATCGACACCGAGCGATCCCAGGTTGGAGATGGAGATGACGGGACCCGAGAGCGCCTCGGCACTCAGCTTGCCGGCGTGCGCCCCTTCTTCCAAATGCTCGCGCTCGCGCGCCAGCGTCGCGAGATCCTTGGTTTCGGCATCGCGGATGACCGGGACCAGGAGCCCCCCGGCGACGGCGACGGCCAGGCCGACGTGCGCACCGGACTGCTCGACGATCGCGTCGCCGTCGAACCGCGAGCGGAGCCGCGGGTGCGCCGCCAGGGCGCGCGCCGCGGCCGATACGACGACGTCGGTGTAAGACGCGCCGGCTTCCGTGCGCCGGGCGTTGGCGGCCGCCATGTCAACGTCGCGCTCGATGGAGAATTGCGGCGCCTCGCGGGCCGAGCGGCTCATCGCGGCGGCGATCGCCCTCCGCATGCGCGACAGCGGGACGCGGTTCTCCCCGACGGAAGCGGGCGCGGC
>JBBQVQ010000101.1:0-3532 GCA_038211425.1 Candidatus Limnocylindria bacterium
CCAATCGCGGATTCGCTGAGTGGAGCGCGGTGAAGAGACACCCGGTAGACCGATCGCCAGCGCGTCGCGCCTGTCATCTACCAAGTGAGCGCCCTTCTCAGTGCTCCATGGCTCGAGCGTTAGCAAGGGAGCCGCCGCAAGCGCGCTTTGCGTACATCGGGGTGCAACGGTTTGACGACGCTTAGTCGGCGGATGAGCAACCGTCGGCTCGCGACCGCCCAATAGGCTGGGAGGCATGCCGACGCGCCTGGGCTCCCTCTCGTTCTTCTTTCCTGCCTGCAACGAGGAGGAGCACGTCGCCGCGATGGTCCAGCGAGCTCTGGAGGTGCTCCCCGGTTACGCCGACGACCTCGAGATCACGATCGTCGATGACGGCAGCCGGGATCGCACCGGAGTCGTGGCGGATGAACTGGCGAGTCGCCACCCACAGGTGCGCGTGATCCACCACGCGCGGAACCTCGGCTATGGCGCGGCGGTCCGCGCCGGCCTGGCGAGCGCGACGAAAGACTACGTCTTCTACACCGATGGGGACCGACAGTTCGATGTAGCCGACATGGGACGGCTCGTCGCAGCGATCGACGGCGCAGGCGCTGTGGTCGGCTACCGTTTGGTCCGTCAAGACCCATGGAGGCGACGGCTCATCGCGTGGGTCTACAACCGGCTCATCCGGGTCCTGTTGGGCGGCGGCTTTCGCGACGTCGACTGCGCGTTCAAGCTCTTTCAGCGCGGCGTCTTCCTCAAGGTGCCGCCGGCAAGCATCCGTTCGAACGGTGCCTTCTTCTCGGCGGAGCTTCTGCTGACCCTGCTGTCGGCGGGGATCACCGTTCGTCAGGTCGGCGTGCCGCACCATCCCCGTCTCGCCGGCCTTCCCGCGGGCGCCGCGCCCAAGGTCATATTGATCGCGATCCGGGACCTCTTCGCGCTGCGCCTGCGGCTCTTGCTGCGCCGCCCGCGCTGATCGCTTCCGTGCCGAGCCGCTACTCGACCACCGTTGTCGCTCCAGGCCCGAGCACTGCCCAGTGCGTCATGTCCCGGTCGGCTGCGGCGCCGTGCCAATGCGGCTCCCCCACCGGGATGAACGCGACGTCCCCGGGCCGCAGTGACTCCTCCCGTTCTCGCGTGGCGACGATGCCCTCGCCGGCGGTGACGATGAGCACCTGGTCGGTCGCGTGGACGTGCAGCCGGTTCCGGGCGCCGTCGCGGAAGGTCACCTCCGTAAGGCGGAGGTGTTCGCTCTGGTCGCCGACGACCGTCTGGGTCTCGACCCTTCCGACGAAGATCGGTGCGGAAGCCGCGTTTCGGCCCGCTGTGTCGACATGGACGACTCGCATGATCTCGATCGTACGTCGCGCCGAAAATGGAACGACGCCGGAGCTTGGAGCGCTCCGGCGCCGCGGTCTCCTCGCAGATCGGTCGGTCAGACCAGCAGCTGAGCGGCCTCGATGAGCGATCGGGTGTTGGTAGTGACAAAGATCCTGGGTCCGACGTAGACGATGAGCACGAGCACGATGAGGATCAGCAGGATGATCCCGATGATCATGCCGGCGCCGAAGCCCCCATCTCCTCCCGTGGTGCCGCCACCGGGATTGACGTTGATCTGACTCATTCGATGAGTTCTCCTTATCCGCCGCCTTTCGCGGCTACTCGCTCGCTCCTGCGCCGCAGTATGGCAGGCAGGTCGGGCGACGAGGGAAGGTCAGGTCGTTCGGCGGTCGATCTAGAACGGCCCCGCACGCTCTGGCGGCGCGAAGAGAGGCGCGGGGGGCTGCCACCACTGAAGGACATCCGCGCCCTTGGCCTGGGCCAGGAGTGCGGCCAGGGTATCCGCCGGCTGCCCGCCCGCAGCCGCGACCACGATGACGCGACCGCCTGAAAGCGCCGCGCCGTAGCGCCGGCGCACGTCCTTTGGCAACCCGCCACCCGGAAGCAGCTTCATCAGCCGCCCCAGCGGCCCCGACCAGGACCGGCCGGGGGTCCACGCCTGGTCGCCCGCGATCCGGTCGGCGCGGCGGGGGTCGCGGGCGATCACCGAGATGTCCTGAGGGCGCACTCCCGATCCGGCGAGCAGCTCGACGGCTTGCCGGGCGGATCCATCGTCGTCGAATGCCGCGCCCGCGACCATCCCGCCCGCGGTGTCCTCGAGGTACGACGCTGTCGCCATGGTCGCCGGATTATGACCGCCAGCAGAGGATCGGGATCTCCATCTCCGCCGGGGTCATGCCTCCATGCGAGCCGCGATGCTTGATGACTTGCCCATCCACCCGGACGATCACCGCCCCGCGGGGACCGTTCGGCATCGCGCAGACCTCCCCCACCCGCTGACGCACGAGCGAGGCGTCGCCCCTGCCGAATAGACCGGCAGCGACGGCGTCCTCGCGTGCGAAGCAGAAGAAGGCGCCGGGCCAGCGCGTGCCCAAGTACTCGACGACGCGATCGGGGCGATCAGTGTGGAGGAACGCAAGGCGCGGCTCGCCGGCGACCGGATTGCGGAGCAGCGCGCGCAGCTCCCCGTCGCCCTCGAGATCGATCAGCAGTTCCGGATCGACCGCGGCGTGCCCGTGGTCGGCGGTGAGGATGACGAGCGTGTCGCCGGGCGGCCGGTCGCCGAAGGCGCGTTGCAGGTTGAGATCGAGCGATGCGGCCTCGGCCGCCTCCTCCGGGCTTCCCGGACCGTACTGGTGCGCCGCCGTGTCGATCCCGGACCAGTACGCGTAGATGTATGCGCCGCGGGCATGGCGCCTATCGAGCAGACCGCGAACGCGCACGGCAAGCGTCGTCGGGAGGATGTACCCGAGATATTCGGCCTCGCGCGCGTGCATTCGGGTCATCGCTTCGTTGCGGAAGATCTCGGGCTCGACGATGTAGGGATGTACGCCGCGCTCGCGCAGGCGCGCGTGGATCGACGGCGCCTTCACGTACGCCGCCGGATCGACGCTCGGGTCGTCGAAGAAGGAGCCGCGCCGGGTGGATGCCGGACCCCAGCGGAGCATCTGCGCCACGACACCGAACTCCTCCAGCCACACGAAGTACGCGAGGTTGCCGTGCTCCTGGGGGCTTCGTGCGGTGTTCATGGTCGTTATCGCCGCGGCCGTGGTCGACGGAAAGATTGTCGTCCCCGAGATGAGCTGCGCGGACTCCCGGCGGTCAGCGCGTCCGAGGATCGATTCGAGGAACGGCGTGTCCCCTCGCGCGCAGAGTCGCTCGAGCTGTCCCGTGCCGAGGCCGTCGGCGAGCACCACGACGACTTGTCGCACCCCTTCGCGAAGCGCCGGGTCGAGGTCCCGCAGCGGAGGGGGATCGTCCGGGGCGCGTGCGTCGAACGCATCGAGGACGGTCGCCGCGAGGTTCAGCAGGCCGCCGCCGTCGTAGTCGGGCGGAACGAACCCGTGCGCGCGAAGCCGATCGAGCAACGCGTCGGGCACCCGTGGAAGATACCGCCGCTTCGTCCGGCTGGTGTCGTCGTCTTGCTCGCGGCGATTCTCGTGGTGATGTCGCCGCGAATTGCGACATGGTTCCCAGCGAACCTGAGCCC
>JBBQVQ010000102.1:0-3479 GCA_038211425.1 Candidatus Limnocylindria bacterium
TGTTGCTTCCCCATCTGGTGGAGTGCCGTGAGGGTCTCGTGGTCGGTCTCGGCGCGCGCGTCCTGCGCGGTCGAGATGACGTTCTGCCCGACGAGGATGATGGGCAGAAGGACCAGCTGGAGGAAGTTCGAGGAGAGCCAGTTCACGAGCACGGTCGGCGAACCCTGCTCGATCGCCGCGGGCAGTGCGACCAGGGCGATCAGCGTGAAGACGTAGGCGCAGTACATCGTCCCGACGATCTTCGTGATCCTGACCGCCACCGCGGCGTTCAAGCGACCCATGGCACTCGCGCCGTGCACTCGCGTACGGATCTGCGCACCGCGCACGAGCCTCGGTATGTGCGAGCCTGGGGTCGCTTTCGCCGCGGCCATGGCCGCCTCGTGCCTCGCGTCGTCCGCGTGGGTATCGGCTGTCATTCCTTCTCCTCCGGCCCGTGATGCCGCGCAGCGCGGTGTTTGCCTGCGCGCTCGCATCCTACGGGTGTGCCCCGCACCCACCTCGCATCACTCAGAAAAGCATCTTCTTTGGATCGGGGTCCGGGAGCCTCGTCGAGGAGGCATCCATCAGACGTCCGTGCTGACGACACCCCTGCTCGAACGCCGAGTTACGCACGGCGCCCGTCCCGCATTCGCCGCGGGCAGACCGCCGCGGGCAGACGCCCCGCGCCCCCGCGGCTGCGCGATCTTGCCGGAAGCCGTCCGGCGTCTTAGGGGCTAGGGCTCTCGCGGCTCAGATCGGTCAGACCGGTCGCGCGGTCGAGGCGCCGCACTGCGCGCAGAACTGGCTCGCCACGGCATTCTGCGCGCCGCACTGGGTACAGAACCGGGCGCCGGAGGCGAGCGATGGCTGCGGTGCGTCGCCCGTCTCGATGTTCTGCTTGAACTCGCGCATGCCGCGCCCGAGCTGTCCGCCGAGGTCGCCCAGCTTGCCGGGTCCGAGGACGATCAGCGCGATCGCCAGGATGATCAGCAGGTGTGCTGGCTGGAGAAGTCCCTCGAACATCGGCGTTCAGGATACCGGCTCGCCGCGCCCGGCCAAGTCGTCGGGTCGTGATATCCGCTGGCAACACTTGCGAAACCCCGGCCCGCAGCCGGCAGTCCTCCTCGCCTCGGCGACAGCGTCCAACCTACGGCGAGACGACGAGCGTGGCCGAAAAGAGGACCGCGATCTGGCTGCAGATCTGCCCACTGGCGCACGCCACGGTGCCGGTCGCGCGGATCGCCGTCGTGCCGGGCGCGGCCGCGCGAGCCAGAGCGCCTGCGTCCCGCGGACGAGCAGTGACCGATGGACTCGCGCCGACGTCCTGAAAGAAACCCAGGCCCGCCGCGTCTTGTCACTCGGGCCGCAAAGAGTCCCAGGCCGATGGCGCACGCGAGCGCGAGCTATCACCTACGCCGGCTGGCGAGCGTCGGCCTCATCGAGCCGGCCGTGGCCACCCTGCGCGTGCCTCGCCGCAATGGCCGTCCGAAACAGCTCTCTCGCATGTCGACGGACGCCTTCCGTGGGCTCGGCCCGCAAACGGCGCGGATCCTCGACCGCGCGTTATTGGCCACGACACTTGCCCTCCGGACGAAGGGCGTCGCATACATGGGCTCGACCTCCTGTCGCGAAGACCGCCACGGGTGGCGGGCTCCAGCTGAGCGGTGTGATCCTCCCCCCACCTCTGCCGGTGAGTGAGCGGAGCCGTCGGACGTCGGACGCATTCCGGGGCCTGTACCGCCTTCAGCCGGAGAGAGAAGAGCATCGCGGGTGGGAGCGGCCCGCTGGCCGCGGGCGCAGCTGGCGTGACGCGAACCGCGCGGGCTGGGAAGGCGTGCTCGGAGGCTACGTCAAGGCGTGCGCGTCGAGCGACGTGCCTTTCGCCCGGCGGCCATCATGTTGAACAGCACGAGCAGCGTCAGCATGACCAGGAGTAGCCAGCCGATCATGTCGCGGTTCGCCTCGGGAAGGACGGCCGCCGCGACCCACGTGATCGCCAACGCGACCACGATGCCGACGGCGAGGGACCCGTCCTCCACGAGTAGGCCCCAGATGGCCTCCCAGACGCCAACGAGGCTAGACACTCTTGGCGGTGACCTCAGCGCCGTGGGGCAGCATCACCTTCAGCATGCGGACGGATAGCCAGCTCGCAGCGAGGAACACCCCGAGGATCGGGAGGATCGAAAGCGCGTCGCCGGCCCACGCGACACCGAGACCCTCCGCGAACCAGAAGACCCCGAAGGCCGACAGAATGGCCCCGACGCCGAATTTCATCCAGTTCTCCGGGATCATCGTGAGCGGCTGGCGTAGCAGCACGCCGAGCGCGATGACCAGGATCCCCGCAGCGATCGCGCCGAGCACGGCGGCGGTGAGCGCGTTCTGTCCGCCGGCGCCGAACGCGATGACGATGAACGCGACCTCCGTGCCTTCCAAAAGCACGGCCTTGTACGCGACGATCGCGCCGATCCGGTCGAAGCCGGACTTCTTGAGACCCTGAGCCTTCAACTCCGCGACCTCTTCCAGGTAGATGCGCTCCTCATCGTGCAGCGCGACGATGCCGGCGAACCGCAGCACAGCTTTCCGGAGCCAGCGGAGGCCGAACAATAGAAGGAGCGCGCCGACGAACGCCTTGAGCGCGTGCTCAGGCACGACCGTCACGATCGTCACGCCGAGCAGGGCGATGATGACAGCGAGCGTGAGCGCGGCGGCGATCGTCCCGTAGAGCGGGGCGCGCCAGCCCCGGGTGACGCCGACGGCGAGGATGATCGTCGTGGCTTCGACGAACTCTACGGCGCTCGCGATGAACGCAGGCAGGGCGGCGACGGCGAGGGCACCAGCGTCCATTCAGCTCACTCCGAGGGGCTGTCGGCAGCCGACGACACCACGCCGCTCAGCCACGTCTGTCGCATGGTATTGGTATGAACTCGCCTGCTCCAATGTGGTCCTGGTACCACCGCAGCGTGCGGCGGAGAAGATCGGCGCGGTGCTCGGGTATTGCGAGCGCGAAGACCATGTGGCTGCCCGCCGGATAGCGCGCGAACTGCGTCTCGACACGCCTTCTTCAGCAACACGAACATCTGCTCGGCCTGGTTCATCAGGCAGCGGTGCTCCTCTTCGCCCTCGATGATCAGCGTGGGAGTCGTCGGCCGATCCGTGTAGGTCGACGGGGACCGCCGGATGTACTCGTCGCGGATGTTCTGCGGGCGGCCGCCCAATTGGCCCCCGGGCCAGACCGTTGGGAGACCGGCGAGGTTCGGCGGCAGGCCGGTCATCCTGGACGAGCGCACCATCGCGGGCGTCATCGATCTCGCAAAGGCGGAGCTCCCGCCGGCGCCGATGCGTCGTCGGATCGACGCTCACTAGGGCGTCCTGTTCGCGTTGAAGGTGAACACTCCGGAGCAAAGAAAAGAGGCCAGCGTCATCCTTCGGTTGACCGTCAAATCGATCGAAGGGAGAACGGCGTGGCCCCAGCAGATAGCGTCGCACGTTTCCGCAAGCAC
>JBBQVQ010000103.1:0-3465 GCA_038211425.1 Candidatus Limnocylindria bacterium
GCGCAGCGCCCGCAAGAAGCTGATCCGGGCATCGCGCTCGATGGCGACAGCGGGATGCGCGCGGGGCTCGCCGAAGCGGGTCAGGTAGATCGCGCCGTCTTGGGCGACGCGCTCCCGCGCCTCATTGCCGCGGTCTAATGCTTCGCAGGCGGCGGTTAGGACGGCCAAATGGTGCCGATCGAGCTCGAACGTGCCCACTACGGAGCTCCACCAGGCTCGCGTGTGGGCTTCAGGTGTCGCGGAGGTCGCGGGACCCGCGTATTCATTGACGATTCCTCGCCGCCGGCGTCAGGGCCGGCATATTCGGTTCAACGGGGGAGACGCGCGTTCACGTAAGACTGGAGCCTGTACGCGGAGAGGCTCGCGAGAACATCGCCACTCCCCTCCCCGCCTCACGATGCCGCTGCAACGCACCACGACGGCCGCTGTGGCATCCGCCCACCATCAGCTGAGTCCACGCACGCCGGCGGATGACCTTGCTGTCTTGGCGTTGTGGTCGCGGCGACACAGCGATTGAAGTTGCGCGTCGCTGCCGCCCTGCGAGCGACTGACGACGTGGTCGGCCACGGTGGCCCTGTCGCCGCACACGGCGCACCTCGGCTCGCGCTGTAGCTGCGCCGCACGCATCGCCCGCCATTGCCGACTGCTGTAGAAGGCCGCGTCGGGTCGCGTGTGGATGGTGCAGCCCAGGCGCGGGCAGCGCGCGACGTGGCATGGCGTCTTAGGTCGGTAGGGCATCGTGCCTCACGAGAGCACCGGACCTTTGCTCGGCTTCGGCACGGCCGCGGGGGCGAGGTGCTCGAGGATCGCGTGAGCTCGAGCGCACAGGACGTCGCAGAGTCGCGCGTCGCACACGGTGCAGACGGCGAGGGCCAGCGAGCCGCAGATGGCGCAGTCGCCGGATGCTGCCCGCTGGCCCTTCACCACTGCTAGTTCCTCGCGTCCGCCGCGGTCATGTAGATCCCGCCACCGGTATCGCTCGTGCCCACGCGGCGGATCCCCTGCTCGTGCATGTAGCCGCGCTGGATGGCGAGGACCGTATCGAGGAGCCGGTCCACCTCGCCGAAGCGCGGCTCGAGCACGCTGCGGGGCGGTACGCCGTCCATCGCCTGGATCTCCGCGAGCTTCGCGATGGCGGCGTCGGTGTACGCCAACATCTCCTCGAGGACCGCGACCGCCTGACGGTCCCCTCGTGCCGCGACGTGCCTGCGCGCCCCGTCGACGATTTCGCGCGAGCGGAGCGCCTCCCCTCCCAGCTTCGCCAGGCCTCGCCTCCAGAACCGGAGGTTCGCTGCCTCCAGGAAATCCTTAGATGTCATCCTCCTGCGCTGACTGTCTCGTGTCTTCATGGCAATATTCCTTTCGACTGGATGTGGTGAGCGGCCGCCGGGATGTGAGCCCCGGCGGCCGTCGTCGTCATGCAGGGATGTTCTCGAGGGACAGCTGCGTCTCGGGTGTCCGTGCCGCTTTGATCCGGATCGCGGGCACCTCGTCGCCCTGGAAGGGGACGTACTCGACGTAGAGGCGCACGCGCTTGCCGGTCCAGGCGTCGGACTCATCGCCCAGGAGCCGGCCGAGCTTCTTGGTGTTCGTCTTGTTCAAGATCAGGCCCTTGCTTTCCTCGCGGAACTTGAGGACCCACTTCTCCTCGCCGTCGCCGGGCATCGGCACCTGGGTGCAGCCGGTGATCGTCACGTCGAGCTCGGTGTAGTCGTCGCCCTCTGCAAGGTCGCTGGCCTTCAGGAAGTTGCTTGGGATCATCTGAGCGATTCGTGGCATATCGGTTCTTACCTTCCATTTCGGTTCTGGCGCGGGGATGGGAACGCCGGTCAGTTCATTGGCGCCTCCCTCTCGGCCCGGCGCCGTTCCCAGTCGGCGGCGAGAGCGGCCGGGTCGGGATGGCACCGAGAGCACATCGGCCTGCCGTCAGAACGGACCCAGTAGTCCGTGGACGGACAGCCGCGGCTGCTCGAGCAGGTGAAGGGGGCAAGGCCCGAGTCGTAGGCGGCGCGGAGCATCTCGTACTCGCCGGGCTCCGCCGACCCATCTGTCAGATTCGGTTCGAATCGTTGAATCGCTGCCCTGTCAGAGCTCGAATCCGTGCTCAGATCGGGCTCTTCGAGCGATGCAACTAGCGATGCAAGGCCGGTTGCATCGCCGTTCGCATCGCTCAGATGCCCGTTTTCAGGCACATCCGATGGGTGCGATGCAACGATTCGAATGGAATCCCCCTGGTAGGCGGCGCGGAGTCTGGCGGGACTCGGGAGGCCCTCCGGCCGCGCGACATCGACCTCGCCGGGCACGAGCAGCGCGGCGTGGCCCTTGCGCGTTTCCAGGTTCAGCACGAGCCCGTGGCGCATCGCACCCTTCAACCTGTAGTGCGCCGTGCTCGTCGCGATCCCGAGCCGCGCGGCGACGGCGGTCTGCATGACCGGCTTGTCGCTCTCGGCGTGCAGCGCGCGCACCGCTGCGGCCACCTCGCGCACCGGCTCGGTGATGCCCCCCGACACCGCGGTGACGAATACGTCGCGCAGCAGCCAGTAGGCCCTGGCGTAGTCGTCGAACGTCGCCACGATCCGGCCGCGGCTGTCTCGAGCGCGCTGACGCTGGTACAGGATCGCGAAGGATTGGACGGTCCCGATCAGCTGCTTGAAGTCCCGTCTCATCCTCACTTGGTCCGAAGAGACGAGCTCGGCGAGCTTGTGCGCGAACCGGACCGTCACTTCCCGGTCGCCAGCGAGGCGCAGCCAACGGTGGGCGGCGACGAACGGACTGACATCCACCTCGGCGGCATCGCCGTTGGCCTTCGCCGCGTCCGCGAGCATGACGGCGCGGGTCAGCGCCCGCGTGTCCGCGATCGTGACCGTGAGCATCCTCGTGCTGAGCTGGGGCGCGAGTGGCTTGGTCGATGTCGTTATCAATCCGGTCGGTCCGGCCTTCCGTATGTGCTGCGTCCTGAAGCGGCCGGTCTCCTCGTCGCGGACGACCACGTCGTAGGCCATGACCCCGTCCGTCGCCAGCGCGCGGACAGCCGACGCCGGAGCGCCATCCTCCGGGATCGAGTCGGCCTCGCTGAAGACGACGACCTTGTGTTCGTAGTCGGCATCGTCGTCGTAGATGACGGACCGCGCGCTCCCCGCGGCGACGACGTGGTAGGCGCCCGGCGGGAAGAGCGCGAGGCCTGCGTCGACCGAGGCATTCTTGCCCGCGGCCGATGTCCCGATGTACGCGACGTTGGTGGGCCGCTCGCCGGTCGCGCTGATGAGCGCGAGGGCGGTATGGATCGGCGGCCGTGGATCGCCGGCGTACCCGCGCCGCCTGATGACCGTGCGGATGCGGGAGAAGAGGTGGCGGTCATCGAGTAGTCCCTGGGATTCCTCGAGCGCCTCAGCGGCCTCGGCAGCCTGAGCGGCCTCCCGCTCCTGCCGGGGCGAGCGCGCGGCCGCCATCAGTGCCCGCATCGCG
>JBBQVQ010000104.1:0-3440 GCA_038211425.1 Candidatus Limnocylindria bacterium
TACTTCAACAAGTAACGCCTGACGCGCGGCGAGGCTCGGGAGCCACGAGAGGCCCGTAAACACAGGCTAGAATGGCATTCGAGCCCGCCCAGCAGGTGAGCACAACGCTCCAAGAGCGAATAAGTGGCCTCCCGAGAAGGAGACCGTGCATGCCGCGCACGACCGCACGAGGACCGCACCGGCGCCCGAACAGTACGCCGAGGCCACCGGTAGCGCCCGCGCTCGCCGATCTCTCCGTCCTCGCCGAGTCTTTCCGCCGCTCACTCCGCGCGAGGAACCGCTCGCCCCAGACCGTCGAGGGCTACCTCGCCGGGGTCATGCTCTTCGCCGATTACCTGAAGGCGATGGGCATGCCCGTAGAGGTGCCCCACATCCATCGCGAGCACGTCGAGAGCTTCGTCGCGGATCAGGTCGAGCGGTACAGCGCGAACACCGCCGCGACGCGCTACCGGGCACTCCAGCAGCTCTTCCGCTGGCTCCTCGAAGAGGGTGAGATCCGCGCCTCGCCGATGGCGAACATGCGCCCGCCGACGATCCCCGACAAGCGCCCCGCGGTCATGACCGAGGATGAGGTACGGCGGCTCCTCCGGGCTGCCGATGGGGCGCGACTTCCTCGCCCGTCGCGATACCGCGGTCATCCGGCTCCTTGCCGACACCGGGATGCGAGCGAGCGAGCTGATCCGGATCCGCGTCGGCGACCTGGACCTCGAGGCCGACACCGTGCTCGTCCTCGGAAAGGGCCGCCGGCCGCGCGCGTGCCCCTTCGGTCAGAAGACGGCGCAGGCCATCGACCGCTACCTGCGCGTCCGCGCCGCCCATCGGCAGGCCCGCCGACCCGAGCTGTGGCTCGGCCGAACGGGGCCGCTGAGCACGAGCGGCCTGTCGCAGCTGCTCCTGATCCGCGGGAGGCAGGCCGGCGTCGATGGCGTCCACCCGCACCGCTTCCGCCACTTCTTCGTGCATTCGTTCCTCGCCGGCGGCAGTCAGGAAGGCGACCTCGCGGACCTTGCCGGATGGCGGTCGATGCAGATGATCCGCCGCTACGCGGCGAGCACTGCGGCCGACCGCGCGCGCGACGCGCACCGGCGCCTGGCGATCTGGGACAGGCTGTGAGCAGCGAGCGCCAGCGCGAAGAGCTGCGCCGGCGCGAGGAACGCGACACGGCGCTCGCGGCCGAGGCGCTGAAGCCGCTACGGGGCATCCGGGAGTTCGACGGGCTCATGAACCGCCCCATCGTCGCCACACTCGATGGCGACGTCGAGAGGTTCAATCAGGCGGTCGAGGCGCTCGTCGTGTTCGTCGAGGAACGCGCGCCAGACTTTGCACGTCTTCAGCGCGGTGAGGACCTGCGGCGGTTCGTAACACAGGCGGTGCTCGCCCGGGCCCCAGCACCTGGAGCGCGGCGGCGATCTGGACGACGCTATCCGCTGCTACACCTTGCACGGCCCCGCCGGAACTCATCTTCCGGCCAACGAGGGGCGCATCCGCCGCGGAGGTGCCCCAGTCGCCGAGATCACCCCGGACCTGTCGGTCCGGGAGCAGCGCGAGCTGCTCGCGTACATCGCGCTCTTCCGCCCCACCGACCCCGGCGGCCGGCCCCGCGCGGACGAGGGCGAGTGGCTCAGGCAGGCGCTGGTGGCCCGCACGCGTTGCGCGAGACCAGGAGCGAGAAGAAGAGGCGCGGCGACATCACCGAGGAGCAGCTCGCCGAGAAGCTCGCGATCGAGGTCCGTAGTCTTCAGCGCTGGTTCAAGCGGTGTGGTGTCTCATTCCGAGGATTTCTGAAACTTCCTAGTTAGCGCCATGTTTCGGTCGCCCCGAGAGGCCGGACAGTCGGGGCGACGTACGTGAAGCTCGACCACGAGACGCGCGAGGCGCTGCACCGGCTCGCTGAGGACGTGACGGTTCCGCGACGAGCGAAGCCGGGGGACCCTCTGCCCGGCGACCCTGAGCGGCCTGTCTCAGGCCACGACCTCGTGCGTGCGTCGGTCCAGCGCCAGGTGGCGCGAAGCCTTCCGCTTTAGAACAGCGCGAGCGGATTGACGGCCGACCCGCTGCCACCACGCACCGGGAGCGGTCCCGCGACGAAGAGGAATTCGTAGCGACCCAGGCGCCGGCAGGTCTGAGCGAGATCTTCGACGCTGCACTGGTCGAAAAGGACGAGGCCCATCGCGGGGATGGCGACCTGATGGAGCGGGAAGATGAACCGGCTCCGCGGCTCCTCGGTGCCGCCGATCGACGGTTCGTCGGCGAGGATGGCCGCCCCGCGGGGCGTGACGCGGTCGGGAGCGTCGCCTGCGTAGGCGGCGATCTCGCGCTGGTGGAACCACTCGATCGCGTCGGCGCTCGGACCCGGCGATGCCGCCGAGCGAGAAGGGTCCCGTGCCAGACGCGCCGCCCTGCCCACGCGGAGTACCAGCACGTCCCCGCGCTCCAATCGGACCTTGCCGAAGTCTTCGGCCCTTACAAGGTCTTGGGACGTGACTTCGGAATCCGCGTCGAAATACGGCAGACCCTGGGCTTCCGCCACGTCGAGGAGCACACCGCGGGTCACGATGCCACCGCGCTGGGCGAAGACCGAACCGTGCGTGATCCCGTGTTCTGCGGCGACCGCGTCGAAGTCACGCTCGTTGTACACGCGGTGGTCGTGGCTGGCGATGTGACTGAGGCAGTCGACGTGCGTCAATGACGCGGCGTGCACCTCCAACGTCAGTCGATCGCCCGCGTTCCAAGGAACTCCGACGTGCTCGGGAGGCCGGGCGTACTGCATCTCCCGCACGACCCGGCCCGGTGGATTCGACTCCTCCGGCGAAATGGGATGGGCCAGTGACACGACCACCCCGCTCTGGACCAGCCGCGCCGCCGCGATCCGCTTCGCGGCGGTGATGAAGTTCAGCGTGCCCAGCTCATCGTCCGGCCCCCACCGACCGGCGTTGTCCACTCGCTGGTACAGAGCGATCAATTCGGCGTCAGAGACGGTCACGGTAGCCCCGTCCTCTCTCCAGCGCCGCAGGACGATCGCGGCCTGAGAGTCGTGGCCGCAAAGGCCCCGATCGTCGCGCAGCTCGGCCTGTTGGCCGGCTCGCCAGATGCAAGATCCTGGTGCTGGCTCAGCTTGTCGCGCCGGTGGATCGTGCGACCTGGCGGTCGCCTTCATCGCCCAGGTGATCCTGGTACCACTCGAGCGTCCGGCGCAAGAAGTCCGCCCGATGCTCCGGCAAGCCGAAAGCGAAGAACATGTGACTACCGGCCGGGTATCGCGCGAAGACCGTTTCGACGCCCGCCTTCTTCAGGAGCACGAACAGCTGCTCTGCCTGGTTCATCGGGCAGCGCTCGTCGTCCTCACCCTCGATCACCAGCGTCGGCGTGGTCGCGAGGTGCGCGTAGGTCGAAGGCGAGCGGCGGATGTACTCGTCGCGGATGTCCTGTGGCTTACCGCC
>JBBQVQ010000105.1:0-3418 GCA_038211425.1 Candidatus Limnocylindria bacterium
GGGAAGTGGGGGCCCGGGGTGAGACTGCTCGCTCGGCCCGATGCGGATCGCCCTCGCGTGCTCGTGAGGACCCTCGATCGTGACCTCAATGCGCACGGGTGACCGGACGATCCCTTCGAGGTCGCGCGGCTGGACGCCTGAAGCCGCATCCAGCGTGAACTTGATGCGCTCGCCTTGATCGGTCTCGAGTTGGAAGACCTCGCCGTCCATCTCGACAAGGCTGCCGGTCAGCGTCTCAGCCACGCGGGTACCCTTTCGTGGGCGAATCGCTGTCGGCGGCTGATCCGATCGACGGCCGAGAGACCGCCCGACGGTTCGGTGCGCAGGCGACGCATGCCCTGAACGCATCCCACCGATTTTCGTTGGCTGCGTTTTCTACCCCGATACCATACGCCGCACGAGCGCAGACGAGCGATTCCGAGATGGGTGACAAGTCCGCGATCGAGTGGACCGACGCGACATGGGACGCGTACTCCGATGTCGTCGCGCAGCTCGACGCCGAGCGCGACGCTGTGGCCGGCACCGGCCACTAGACCCGCGAGGCGCCCGTGCCAGAGATGCTCGATTCCCTCGCGCGCGCCCTCAGTCTCGCGTCAGCGATGACCTGGGAGATCACCTGGGCGCTCATCCTGGGGTTCGCGCTGTCGGCGGTCGTGCAGGCGGTGGTCTCGAAGTCCGAGATGAGCCGCCTGCTCCCGGATGACTCGCCGCGGACGATCGCGATCGCCTGCGGCCTCGGTGCGGCCAGTTCCTCCTGCTCGTACGCGGCTGTGGCGCTCGCCCGGTCACTGTTCCGCAAGGGCGCGAACTTCACGGCCGCGATGGCCTTCGAGTTCGCCTCGACGAACCTGGTAGTCGAACTGGGGATCATCCTCGCGCTCCTGATGGGCTGGCAGTTCACTCTCGCCGAGTTCGTGGGCGGGCCGATCATGATCGTCATCCTCACCCTCCTCTTCCGGGTATTCCTGAAGCGGCGGCTCGTCGAAGCCGCCCGGGTCCAGGCCGAAAAGGGCCTCGCCGGTTCGATGGAGGGTCACGCGGCGATGGACATGAGCGTGACCGAGGGCGGCACCGTGCTCCAGCGCGCCCTGTCTCCGCAGGGCTTCACCGCGATCGCGCACACGTTCGTGATGGACTGGGCAGCGGCTGGAAGGACATCGTCGGTGGCCTGGTCATCGCCGGTGCGCTCGGGGCGTGGGTGCCAAACACCTTCTGGCGGGCGTTCTTCCTGACCGATCAGCCGGCGCTCGCCGCGATCTGGGGGCCGCTCGTCGGCCCGCTCGTCTCGGTGATCAGCTTCGTCTGCTCGATCGGCAACGTCCCGCTGGCTGCGGTGCTCTGGAACTCCGGGATCAGCTTCGGCGGAGTGATCAGCTTCATCTTCGCCGACCTGCTGATCATCCCGATCCTCGTCATCTACCGGAAGTACTACGCGGGCGGATGGCCGCTTTCCTGTTCGTCACCTCGTACGCCGCGATGGTCCTGGCCGGCTACGTGGTCGAGGTCGTCTTCGGCTCGCTCGGCCTCATCCCCCCGGCGCGCGTCGCGATCGTCGCCGACCCGCAGATCACGCTCAACTACACCAGCGTCCTCAACCTTGCGTTCCTCGCGCTCGCGGCAGTGCTCGTCGTCCGCGCGATTCGGACCGGGGTGGGGTCGATGCTGAAGATGATGGGCGGTCGGCCGGACGTCATGGCCGGGATGGCGCACCACTGACGGCGGACCCCGTCCTCGCGGATAGACTTTGTTGGAAGCTGGCACAGTTGGCTCCTGGTCACCGCAGCGTTCTGGGCATCCATTTGGGCATCCATTGGGATGAACGGCTGCGGACGAGGGCGGACGGCTGCGGACTCGAACTCGTTGAAACGCGGCAGGAATGGACTGCTGCGGACTGCCGCGAACTATCCGCGCCGCCCTTTCAAGGAAGAGGTCATGGGTTCGAATCCCATCCGGGCTACTGACCGCGTCGTTGCGCCATGCCGGACGTTGACCCCCCATCGCGAATATCGCGGGCGTGTGCGTGGGCCGAGAGGGTGCTCCCCTGGGCCTTATCTCGAGAACGATCGACGCCCATCCCCTCACCGCGCCGTCCGCGGATATCGTGCCGACGGGCTGCGGCGAGATCCGCACCAGGCGCACCTGCCGGTAGTCGGAACCAAGCAGCGGCAGGACAATGCCAAACGTGAGAAGTTTCCTCGTCCTTGCCACGGCCGGCGCTGGGAGGTCTTCGTGAGCGTCTCGATCCCCGGCTGAGCGACTGAGGCGTGGCACGCATCGTCATCGCGACGCTGGGCTCGCGAGGTGACCTATTCCCGTTCATCCCGATCGGGCTGCGTCTGCGTGAGCGCGGGCACACCGTGACCTTCGCCGCAGCGCGGGCCTTCGCGTCGCTCGTCGCCGCGGAGGGCTTCCCATTCCACCCGCTTCCCGGGCCCGTCTCGTTTGAGGAGTACCGCCGGCACCCCGAGGTGTTCGACCCGCGCTGGAACGGCCTCGCCAGCCTGAGCGCGCTCATGCGCGACATAATCCTCCCGGAGCTCAAGAAGGTCGTTACGAGCCTCAGCGACGCCTGCCGCGAGGCCGATCTCATCCTCACGCACGCGGGGCAGCCCGCGAGCCCGATGGCGGCGGAGCTCGCGGGCGCCCGCTGGGCGACGCTCAGCTTGTTCCCCGGCAACATCCCGAGCGCGTGGACCGTCCCGCAGGGTGCGCTCCTGCCCGCGCTCCCGACGCCACTGGGTCGAGCGCTGGATCGCGCGGCGTGGGCGGTCACGCTCGCGCTCCTCGACGTCCTCTTCGACCGGGACCTCAACGCGGTACGCCGCGAGCTCGGTCTCGCGCCGGCGCGCCACGCGTTTCTCCTCGGTGCGATCTCGCCGACGCTCTGCCTTGTGCTCTCCTCACCGCGCTACTCGCCACGTCCTCCGGACTGGCCGCCGCACATCAAAGTGACGGGCTTCACCTCCTGGGACCGCGCCGCCGACTGGCGCGAGCCGCCCTCGCTCGAGGCGTTCCTTCGGGACGGCCCGCCGCCCGTCGTCGTGACGCTCGGGACTGCGCTCGTTCGCGACCCACGGAACTTCTTCGACGTCGCGGCGTCGGCGCTACACGCGCTCGGGCAGCGCGGCGTGTTCCTCGCGGGCGGCGAGCCGGTCGGGCCATTCGGCGCAGACGTCCTCGTTCTGTCCCACGTCCCGCTGTCGACGCTGCTCCCGCGCTGCGCCGCAATCGTCCACCACGGAGGCGCGGGGACGACGGCCGCCGCCCTCCTCGCTGGGCGACCCGCCGTCGTCGTCCCGCGGCTCTTCGATCAGCCGTACCACGGCGCGCGCGCGCGAGCCCTCAGGGTCGGCATCGCGATCCCCTGGCCGCGGCTCACGGAGCGTCGGCTGCGCGGGGCGCTCGAGCGGGTGCTCCA
>JBBQVQ010000106.1:0-3080 GCA_038211425.1 Candidatus Limnocylindria bacterium
GACGGCCGCTGGTACGTGGTCGAAGGACCCGACTTCGACCGTGCCCTGTTGCCCCACTGTTGATGCACGTGCGCCGGATCCCACGGTCCGCCGGTTGGGCGCTGCTCGGCGGATGGCTCATGTTCTGGGTCGGCGCCTCGAACCCGAGGCTGATGCGCGTCTGGACCGCCCCGCCGGACGAGCAGCTCGCGCTCGTCGCCGAGCGACGGAACGCCTGGATGCTCACGAACGCGCTCTTCGTCGCATCGACCGTCGTCAGCGCCGCGGGGATGGTCCTCTTCGGCCGTGGCGGCGGCGCCTCCGCCCGCGGTGCCGCCGCCGTCTACGGGATCGGCAGCGGCCTGTGGCTCGTCTCGCTGGGCGTGCGGCTCGGTTACTACGATGACCCGGATCTTCGCGAGTTGGGCGGCCGCGCCTTCCTCGGACACATGGTCGTCTCGAACGCCGGGGTCGCGTTGCTCGGCGCGTCGATCCTGCGCTCGCGCTCCCTGCCGGCATGGTCGGGCGCGTTGGCGCTCGCGCTCGGTGCCGCGGGGGCGCTGTCCATGGCCGCGGGGTGGCCTCGGGTCGCGGGGATGCGTTCGCCCTTCGAGCCACCTGCGACGGTGCACATCCCGCTCTTCGCCGTCGGTTTGGCGATCCTGAGAGCGATCCGCCAACGACCGGCGTAGGCGCGGGCATCCGAGGCCTCGCGCCGAGCGGCCGCGCTCGGACGCGCGCCGCCGGATCGGGTCGGTGGGTTGGCGGATGGACGCAGTGGGCCACGTCCTCGGACGCCCCGCCGGATCCGACGCCCGCCGCCGCGCGACTCTAGACGTGTCGATCGCGTATCTCGACTGCTCGGCCGGCGCCGCGGGGGACATGCTGCTCGGGGCGTTCGTCGATGCCGGCCTACCCCTCACGGTGCTCGTGAGTGCGGTGGCCGGACTCGGGCTCGGCGATGAGGTGCGCCTCGAGGTCGCCGAGGTCCGCCGTGCCGGATTACGGGCGAGCCATCTCGCGGTTCGCGCCCGAGACGGTGCCCCCGATCGCGCGGTACCCGACATCCTCGCGTTGATCGACCGCGCGGCGCTGTCTGCGAGCGTGCGCGCTGAAAGCCGCGCCGCCATCGAGCGGCTCGCGGCGGTCGAAGCCGGGCTGCACGGCGTCGCCCTGGAGCAACTACACCTGCACGAGCTCGCGGGTGCGGACACGATCGTCGACGTCGTCGGGTTTCACGTGGCGCGGGAGGAGCTCGGCCTCGCGAACGTCACCGTGTCGCCGATCAACGTCGGCTCGGGGACGATGCGGATCGCGCACGGGAAACTCGGCGTCCCCGGTCCGGCGACAGCGGAGCTTCTCCTCGGGGCGCCGGTCTATGGAAGCGACAGTCCCGGCGAGGCGATCACGCCGACCGCGGCGCTCCTTCTCACCGGACCTGGTTGCGCGTTCGGTCCGATGCCGGCGATGCGGGTGCGCGCGACCGGCTACGGCGCAGGATCGCGCGACACCCCATCGCCCAACGTCGTCCGCCTCTTCCTCGGCGAGCCGACCACGGCCGGCTGGCGGACCGAGACGGTGACCGTCCTCGAGACGAACATCGACGACCTCGACCCGCAGCTCTTCGAGCACGTCCTCGCGCGGCTTTTCGCCGAAGGGGCGCTCGACGCGTACCTCGTGCCGCTGATCGCCAAGCGCGGCCGACCAGGCGTGATGGTCGGGGCGATCGCGCCGCCCGAGCGCGCCGACGCGCTCACCGCGGTGCTGTTCGCTGAGACACCGACGCTCGGCGTGCGACGCAGGAACACCGATCGCGCAGCGCTCGAGCGGCGGATCGAGGAGCGGGTGACCACGCTCGGCACCGTGCGGGTGAAGATCGCGAGGCAGGCCGACGGAGGCGAGCGGGTCTCGCCGGAGTACGCCGATCTCGCGCGCATCGCCACGGAGCGGAAGATGCCGCTCGTCGATGTCGTGCGTCAGGTCGCTCGGGAGGTCGGCGCGTAACTAGGGAGGGGCGACGATCCGACCCGGCAGGGGCTTCGCTGGTCGAGGCGCGCCACCGCCTCGACCATGTCGTCATCGCGGTGCGCGACCTGGACGATTCGATCTCGCGCTACCGCGCGCTCGGGTTCGACGCGCGGCCTGGTGGACGGCACACCGGGCATGGAACGCACAACGCGATCGTCCGCTTCGGGCTGGACTACCTCGAACTGATCTCCGTGTACGACGAAGACGAGGCGCGACGCGCCGGACGCGCCGATCTCGTGGACTACCTTCGCGAGCGCCAGGGCCTCGTCGCCTACGCGCTCGCGACCGACGATATCGCGGGCGAAGCGGCGCGGCTGCGCGCGGCCGGGCTGTCCGCGGACGGTCCGTTCGCGATGGAGCGCCTTCGCCCGGACGGCTCACGGCTGTCATGGCGGCTGGTCATTCCCGGCGCCACCGCCTACCGGCGAGCGTGGCCGTTCTTCATCCAGTGGGATCAGAGCGACGACGAGCGCCTCGCGCGCGACGGCCGCGGCGAGCACGCGAATGGGGCGACCGCGATCGCGACCATCGACGTGGGGGTGGACGATCTGCGGTGGGGGATCCACCTGCACGAAGACGTCCTGGGCCTGCCTCGCGTCGGCGAGGCCACGTTCGATGTCGGCGGCGTATCCATCGCGCTGATGCCGCGAACCGATCCCGACGATGGACCGACGGCGCTGGCCATCCTTACGACAGGCTCCGCGACGTCGATCCCGCCGTCCGCCGCGGCCGGTGCGCGCCTGAGGCTCGTAACGACGTAGCGAGCGGAGGGGGAGCACCGGCCAGCGAGGACGCACCCAAGAACGAGCCATAGCGGCGCCCGCGATCGTGGGTACTGCACCCGCGGATCGGGGGGGGGCCCCAAGGTGAGCCGTCGGCATGCTCGCGAGCTCTGCGCGCACCGCAGACGACGACGTCGCCGTAGCGCGTCGGTTCGGCGGCGGTCCAGCCCGCCAGTGTCGACCGTTTTCGCGCCACCGCTACCATTGACGAGGCCGAGCTCGCGGTTTGGGTATCGCGCGGCGCGGGCGCGAAGCGGAGATGACACACGAGGTGATTTATGAAGGACAACG
>JBBQVQ010000107.1:0-2933 GCA_038211425.1 Candidatus Limnocylindria bacterium
CGGCATCCGGAATGTCGACGCGCTGCACGCGGTCCTGGTCTTCTTCGAGGAGCGGCGCGGCCGGCTCTTCGGCTTCCGGTTCCGGGACCGCACGGACGACCGCTCCTGTGAAGGTTTTCGGATGCCGGCCCATGCACGACGTTGCTGACGCGGCTGAGGGCCGGCGTTCGAAAACCTCCAGGGGAGGAAACCGCGGGGGCGTCGAGACGCCGGGGATGTCGCGCTGGCCTATGGGGATTCGGCGAGGCAGGCGCGTGGTCGGCCAGGGATTATCGCACGGCTCGGCGGCGCTTCGGGCTGGCCGACCGCCGCTCGTGCCAAGTCTGCGCTGTGGCGCTGGTGATGACCTGCTCCGGACCGGGTCGAAAGGCCGAGGTCGGGCGTGACGGCGCGAGCGGGACCGAGGCGGGTCGGTGAGCCCGCGGCGCATCGGCAGGTAATCGCGGTCGTGCTCGGGGCGGCGATCATGACGTGTCGATCCGGACGGCGACGGTCGGGCGCATGTGCGGAGCCTCGCCTCGGCGGAAGCGCTCGATGATGATCATACGCCCGCCGCAGCACGGGCAGGCGGGCATCGGTGCGTCGTTCGCGGCGATGGGCTGCGGGTCGGATGATGCGGGCCTCGGCGCGAGCAGGCTGCGGATGCGGGCGATGTTGCCGGCTCGGGTGGCGCTGGCGAACAGGCCGTAGTGGCGGATGCGGTGGAATCCGTCGGGCAGGACGTGGAGCAGGAAGCGGCGGATGAACTCGTCGACCGCGAGCGTCATGGTCTTGATCCACTCGCGACCGGTCGCACCGTCGCGGGCGCGATAATCCTTCCAGCGGAACGTGACGCCGCGCTCGTCGAGGGCGAGGAGCCGGCTGTTCGCGATGGCGACGCGGTGGGTGTAGCGGGACAGGTAGGCGAGCACGGCCTCCGGCCCGGCGAAGGGTCGCTTGGCGTAGACGACCCACTCCGACCGGCGCAGCGGCGCGAGAAGGGCCGCGAACGCGGCGGGGTCGGCGAGCGGGGCGAGATCGCCGTGGAAGGCGAGCTTGCCGGCTCGATGGGCCTCGGCCAGCCGGTCGAGGAAGAGCCGGCGGAACAGGCGGGAGAGGACGCGCACGGGCAGGAAGAAGCCGGGCCGGCAGGCAATCCAGCGCGATCCCCCCGCCTCCGCGGAGGCAGGCTCGGGTGAGAGGCCGCCGCCCGGCACGACGATGTGGACATGCGGATGATGGGTCATGGCCGAGCCCCAGGTGTGGAGCACGGCGGTGAGGCCGATCTTGGCCCCGAGATGCTTCGGATCGGCCGCGATGGTGAGGAGCGTGTCGGCGGCGGTGCGGAACAGGAGGTCGTAGAGGACGGCCTTGTTCTGGAACGCGATGGCCGCGACCGGCCCCGGCAGGGTGAAGACGACGTGGTAGTAGGGCGCGGGCAGGAGATCGACCTGCCGCTGCTCCAGCCAGGCCCGCGCGACCTGTCCCTGGCACTTCGGGCAGTGCCGGTTGCGGCAGGAGTTGTAGGCGATGGCGATGTGGTCGCAGCCCTCGCAGCGCGCGACATGGCCGCCGAGCGCCGCCGTCCGGCAGGCCCGGATCGCTCCCATGACCTTCAACTGGCCGCGGCTCAGGCGATGACGGGCGAGGAACGCGTCGCCATGCCGGTTCAGGATATCCGCGACCTCGAGAGGAGGCCGCGCCACGACGGCGCGGCGGGTCTACGGTGGCGGCGGAGGTATCAGCAGCGCGAGGGGGCTCGTTACCTCGCGGATCGTCCTCAGGGCCACCCGGGTATAGATTGCCGTCGTCTCCAGCTTGCGATGGCCAAGGAGGACCTGGATCACTCGGATATCGGTCTTGCGTTCCAGCAGGTGCGTCGCGAAGCTGTGTCGGAGCGTGTGCATCGACACGCGCTTCTCGAGCTTCGCGGCTTCGGCGGCGGCGTGGCAGGCGCGGTTGAGCTGACGCGTCGTGATCGGCTGGGCCGGCTGCTGGCCGGGGAAGAGCCAGCCCCGTGGCCGCTTCACCCGCCACCACTGCCGGAGGAGATCGAGGAGGTCGGGCGCCAGCATGACGAAGCGGTCCTTGCGACCCTTCCCCTGCTCGACCCGGATCAGCATGCGTGCGCTATCGATGTCGGCGACCTTCAGGCTGGCGATCTCGGAGACCCGCAGGCCGCAGCCATACGCGACGCTGAGCGCGGCGCGGTACTTGAGGCTCTGGGCGTGCGCGAGCAGCAGCGCGACCTCCTCGGGGCTCAGGACGACCGGCAACCGCTCGGGCGCCGGGATCCTGGCCATGCGGTCGCCGAAGCCCGACCGGCCGAGCGTCACGTGGAAGAAGAACCGCAGCGCCGTGCTGGCCAGGTTCATGCGGGCGTAGCTCGCGCCCAGCGAGGCGAGGTGGAGCTGGTACCGGCGGAGGTCCTCCGGCTCGGCCCGATCCGGCGAGCGGCCGAGAAAGGCCGTGAACTCCCGGACCTGACGAATGTAATCGCGCCGGGTCTTCTCGCCGAACTGGCGAATGGTCATGTCCTCGATCATCCGCTGCCGCAGCGGAGAGATGGCTTCAGGGCTCATGGGAGGCTCCCGTCCGAAGGTGAGGTGAACCTCACGATCCTCAGACGGAGCGACCGCCCCTACATCATGGTCCGCGACGGGACCGACACGCGCCGCCCCTACCGCGAGAGCGGTTTAGTCCCTTGGCGCTACTGCGCCTTCCGTGCAGTGCTTCTTGGAGCTCCGCGCAGCTCGATCCACGCGGGTGCGTGATCGCTGGCGTCAACCTCACCGCGCACCCACCGATCAACGCCCGCGTCAGCGAGACGCTGTGTCAGGTCCGGGCTGACGAGCAGGTGGTCGAGGCGGAGCCCGGCGTCTCGGGACCAGCGCTCCCGCTTGTAGTCCCAGAAGGTGAACATCGACTGATCCGGATGGAGTTGGCGCAGCGCG
>JBBQVQ010000108.1:0-2889 GCA_038211425.1 Candidatus Limnocylindria bacterium
GTCGGCTCGGGTGTCGGCGAGGGCGAAGTTTGCGCGGCGCCGCTGGGGAGGTGCGAGGGTCCCGCGGCGGGCTGATCGGTGACCGGGGAGCACGAAGCGAGGACGGCGAGCGCGAATGCGAACCACCGCGGGATCGACACGCTCGCGACCAGCGCCGCCACAGCGCGATGGAAACATGTTCGCGTGCGAACGCAATAGCCGAGTGGTGGCGGCGCAAGACGCGTCCGATCAGGCTGCAGCGGTGCGTGGCCGTTCGCGTGTTGCGACGGCGCTCCGATGAGGACGACGTCCGAGAAGGAGGTCCGGGCGGCCCTGCAGGGTCAGCCGGCCGTTACGCACGTGCGCCCGGAATACGCGGCGCGGCGCCGAGCCGAGACTCGATCCGGGGCCGCTGACCCCGGCCCGAGGGGAACGTGAGGGCCGCTCTCAAGAGCGCGGAGCGGCCAGACCCTCGAGCCGATCCGCGGGCGAGTGACGCCGGTGCGCGGCGAGGATGTGGCTGTCGGTGAGGCGGAGGTAGCGCTGGACCATGTCGAGCGTGCTGTGCCCGAGCAGCCGCTGCAGGGTGAAGACGTCGCCGCCGGCCTCGAGGTAGCGAAGCGCGAAGGTGTGGCGGAAGCGGTGCGCGTGCAGCCCCGAGATCCCGGCGCGGCCGCCCCCGCGGGCGAGGATCCGACGGAGCGCGGCGGGTCGGAGCGCCCTCCCGAGCCGTGAGGTGAGCAGCGTGCCGGCGGGTCGCCAGCGCGCGATGAAGTGACCGAGGGCGTCGGCCACCGCGTCGCCGAAGCTGAGCCGGCGCTCCCGCCCGCCCTTGCCGCGGACCAGAAGCACGCGCCCGCCCAGGTCGAGGTCGGAGAGTACGAGGCCGAGCAGTTCGCCGCGGCGCAGACCGGTATCGAGGAGCAGGAGGAGGATCAAGCGATCGCGCTCGCCATGGAACGTGCCGCGGGGGCAGACGCGGAGGAGGCGCCGGACATCGTCGTCCGAGAGCGGCGCGACGAGTTTCGCTGCCGCCGCGGTGGTCGGAGGTCCGCGAGGACGTTTCGCTTCGTGTGGCCCTCGCGCGCGAGCCAGCTGGCGAAGGCGCGCAGCACGCGGTAGTGCGCGTGGAGCGTCTCCGCGCTCACGCGCCGGCCGCGCGGCCCGACGCGGTCGCGGAGCCACGCGAGGAATGCCACCACGGACGAGGCGTCGAAGGCCGCCACCGTCCGGGGAGCGCCGTCCCAGTTCACGTAGGCGCGTAGCAGCAGGTCGTACCAGCGAGTTGTGGCGGGTGCCAGGCCGCCGGCGTGTCCGCTCAATAGATATCGGTCGACCATCGTGCCAAGCGAATCTCTCTCGCGGTGTCGCACCACACCGCTCGACTTCGACAACGCCTTGCTCGTCGCCGCCTGCTCTAAGGCGGTCTGGCGTAAAGAGTTGGCAGGAGTGGACGCTGAAGCGGCGCATTGCTGGCTCGACGCAGGACCCCTATCTTCGACCGAACCCCTCGGCTTCGCGTGCGAGGGACAGCCACCGGTGTCGGCATCGCTCCCCGAGCACGACCCACTCTCGCAGCGGCCTGCCCTTCCCCGCATCGAATGGCGCACCGTCGCGGCTCGCGATGAGAGCGGCGACGCGTTCACGCGGCAGCTTCAGGACCATCCGACCCTGGCTGACCATCGCGAAGATGCGGCCATCGACCTGCAGTGCGGCCGAACCGAAGCCGCGACGGCCGGCGTCGAGCGTCACGCCAGGATCGCGCGACAGGGTTCGCGCCATCGCGCCGAACCGCGCCTCGACCGTAGCCGGGGCGCGGGTCACCACGACACGTCGCGGATCAGGGCCACGCTGACCGATCCTGGCCCGCTGAGCCTGTCGTCGCCAGCTCCTACGCGGGGGCCGCCTGTCGGGCAGCGCGTTCGGCGATCGCCGCCCGGACCTCCGCCCAGTGCAGCTGCTCGAAAACGAGCAGGCTCGACGCGATCCGGCCATTTCTGACCTTGAGGTGCTCGAAGCACACGACGGCCCCGGCCGGCGTGTCGGTGACGAAGTCGTAGACCACGCACGCCTCGTCACCGTCGACGAAGATCTTGCGGATGTCGTTGCGCACGACGATCGGCATGAGCCTCTTGAAGCCGCCAACGAAGGCATCGGCGCCGCGGAGCGTCGTGTCGCCGAAGATGAATTCCGCATCCGGCTCGAGGAGCGGCGGGAGCGCCTCCAGCCGACGCTGCCCGACGGCGGTGATGTACGACGTGACGAGCTCGCGGATCTGCGTGTCCACTGCATTCCTCCACACTTCGCGCCGACTCGCGCCTGGGTGCGCCCACTTGAGATTCTCACGTATAGCACTTTATCTTGTCAAGTGATAGGGTTTGGCCATGCGCTCGTATCGGCAGTACTGCGGACTGGCCCGAAGCCTCGACATCGTGGGCGATCGCTGGACGCTCCTGATCATCCGCGAGCTGCTCGAGGGGTCGCGGCGGTACATGGAGCTCCAGGGGGGTCTGCCCGGGATCGCCACGAACCTGCTGACCGAGCGGCTGCGCGGGCTCGAGGAGGCTGGGGTGATCGCGCGCAGTGCGGATCGCCGGTACGCGCTCACGGAGTGGGGAGAGGGGCTGCGCGAGGTCGTCTACGCGTTCGGCCGCTGGGCCGCGCCGCTCATGGCCCGGCCCGCGGGCGACGACGAGTTCCGCAGCCACTGGCTCACCCATCCGATCCACGTGCTCTTCGATGGAGTCGATCGCAGGCGGCCCAGGCTGACGGTCGAGGTGAACATCGGCGAGGCGCCGATGACCGTGGAATCCGCCGCCGGGCGCGTCCGAGTGATCCCGGGACGCCCCGCCGCGCCGGACCTCGTCCTCTCGGGAGCCCCGGACGGGATCGTCGGCCTACTGGCCGGAA
>JBBQVQ010000109.1:0-2753 GCA_038211425.1 Candidatus Limnocylindria bacterium
GCGGGAGTTCGACAAGCCAGCCGCCTGACCTTCCTGTCGGCCGATGTACGGTCGACCCAGCGCCAGCTTTACCTTGGCCGCGCGTGGTGACATCCTCCCCCCGGCAGAGGCGGCCGATGTCGCGAATCAGCATGCGTCAAATGGAGCGAACAGAGGGGAGTCAGAGGGAGTCAGAATGGAGACAACGAAGGAATTGACCGTCGTCCTCGAGGACCGGCCCGGAACGCTTGCGAAGGCGTGCGCGGCCATCGCGGACGCCGGCATCAACATCGAGGGCTTCTGCGCCGTGCCGTCCGGCACGGGCAGACAGGGGACATTCCACGTGCTGACGAAGGATGCGGCGGCCACGCGTCGAGCCATCGAGAAGGCGGGATTCACCGCGAAGGACGAGCGCGAAGTGGTGCTCGTCGAGGCGGAGGACCGACCGGGCTTCCTCGGAAAGATCCTCAAGAGCGTGGCGGACGCGGAGATCAATCTCGGTCGCAGCTACGTCGCGACGAACAACCGCATCGCTTTCTCCGCGGACGACATCGCTCAGCTGCGCCAGGTGCTGCAGCAGGCAGTGACCACGACCAGGAAGTAGCACCGTCCGAAGGCCGCCTCTGCCGGAAGTGCCTTTGACGCACACACACCTCGCCGAGCTCCTTGCGGCCCTGGCCGAGCAGCACGCGGACCAGCGGCAACGCGCACTCGGCGCCTCGCGCACCGCTCTGGCGTGGCCCGAGGAGGCCACCCACCGAGCTGCCCGCCTCCGGTCTCGCTGACGGAGCTCCCGCCCGTCGGACCGTGGATCGCGCGCTACCTCGCTGACTGGCTTCGCGATCCGCCCGAGCCATATGCCTCCAGCTCCCGTATCGCATCGACGGCGATCCAGCGGGCACTCGGGGTGCCGTGCCCGCGGATCCGACGCGCGGCGCCGAGTGCGGCCCGATTGAGCCCGTCGCTGCGTTTGCCGATCTGGCGCAGCGCCCAGTTCACGGCTTTCTTGACGAAGTTGCGGCCGTCATCCGCCTCGCGCTCGATGAGCGGCAGAAACGGCAGGAAGGCGCTGTCGGGCGCATCCTTCCGGTGCACCGCGAGTATGGCCATGAGCGCGAAGCCCGCGCGCTTCTCAAACTCGCGCTCGCGCCCCGCCCATGCGGCCGCCTTCTCGAAGGCAAAACGAGTGCGGTCCAAAAGATTCCCGCAGACCTGGTCGCACAGGTCCCACGAGTCGAAGGACTTGACCCACCGCTCGGCTTGTGCCTCGGCGACCTTCGCGGGTTCCTCGACGAGCGCAGCGAGGATCCGCGCTTCGTGGATGCCGGTCGCCCAGAGCCCGCGGGCGACCGCGTGGTCCCTCCCGAGCCGGCGCGCGATCTTCCGCAGGTCTGTCACGCTCACCCCAAGCGCGCGTTGAACGTTGATCCCGAATCGGCCCATCCCGCACGGTTCTTCTCGGTGCCAAGCTCGGTGAGCGCGCGCATCGCTTCCCTGAGCTTGGCGTCCGGCCCCCGGAGTCGCTCGCTTTGGCGCGCCTTGTCCGCCGTGCGGCTACTGCGCCGTGGCGGCCCGGACCGCTCCCCCACTCCTCGAGGCCAGGTACACGTTGCGCCGTCCCGAGCCCGGGTGCCATCGACAGTCTCCTGCGTTGACGGAGCGGCGAGGGCTCGGATCACAGCTCCAGCCACCCGGTCCGCGTTCGCCAGTGACGGCCCGCCCGGAGGTGGCTGACGATCGCGCGCTGAAGCGACGTGTCCTGCGGCAGGTCCTCGAGCGCGGGAACAACTCGGCCGAAGACGAACCGCATTACGTCCTCATCGCCGTCGGCCGCCCCGGGCACGATCTGGAACCGGCGCTGGAACCGCACGATGTTCGAGTCGTGCGAAAGGTATTCCGCGAGTTGATCGTCGAGTAGCCACGATGTGCAGATGGCCAGACCGTACGGCTCCGAGGGAAAGTGCCGCGCGAAGAATCCGCGCGCCCGCCGCAGCGAGCTGTCACACGCGTCCGTAGACAGGGGCGACCCGCGGGGTATGTGAACGCCCAGCGCGTGGTCGCCCGGCCGAAACCCCGGTCCGCGGTGCTCGACAGTCGCGGCGTCGTACCAGAAGAGCGGCGGTCGCCCAGGCCCGGGACCGATGCGCGAACGGTTGAACTGGAGCCTGCCGAGGCGGTAGATGCCGCCGCGGAAGTGCAGGGTGAGCCAATTGTGCGTCTCGAGGCCGCTCCGCCCGTACATCCAGCGGTGGATGTCCATCTGGTTGCCGAGGTCCGCGAGAGTCGCCCAGGAGATCTCGTCCGGGATGCCGCGCTCGGCGTGCCACTGCCTGACCGCCCGCACCGTCGCGAGGAACACGTGGACGTAGAGGAAACGGCCGCGCTCGCCGAGATCATCGGGGAGCGCCGGCCACGGGGGGAGCGGATCGAATCCACCCATGTCCCGCGCGAGCTGCGTGTGGCAACGTTCGACGAGCCACCAGCGCGCGGGATCGTTCTCGGCCGTCGGAATGGACCCGACCAGACCGTCGACGTCGCTGCTCGGGACCATGAGTCGGCCAAGCAGTTCTCGCGCCTCCGCCGGGGGCGTCGGAACGAGCCGGCGCGGCGGTGCTCCGAGCGAGTCGAGGCCGACGAGCCACGGACCGAACCGGGCAGGGAGGCCCAGGGCCTCGCGGACGCTCCCCGCACCCCACCGTCCCGCCACGCGCGCCAGACGATAGAGCGCGGCCGGCCGCGAGCGCGGCCAAGCATCGGACGCGGTCGGGGAGACA
>JBBQVQ010000110.1:0-2736 GCA_038211425.1 Candidatus Limnocylindria bacterium
CAACGTCCTTCACCCAGGTCTTCATGTCGATGCCCCAGAGCAGCTTGTCCGCGTTGGTCTTGAGCATGGTGAGGGTGTAGGCGATGTCCTTCGACGTGAAGGGCTGGCCGTCGCTCCACGTCACGCCCTTGCGGACGTGCAAGGTGTATTCGGTGAAGTCGGCGTTGTTCTCGTAACTTTCAAGTTGCCAGGGGATGAAGCCGTCTTTGCACTGCATGCCGGGGGGGCCGCACGCCGTGTCCGTGTTGTAGGAGTTGTAGTAATACGGCGCCTCGAAGGCGTACGGGAAGCCGCTGGAGGTGGTAACGCCGGTGAGGAAGAAGGGGTTGATGACGTTGTAGTCCGCCAGTTGGGTGCCCGTGATGCCGAAGACGAGCGTCTTGTTGCGCGCCACCTGCTTCAATGGCCCGCTCGGTGCCTGCGCTGCCGGGGTCGCGCCGCCCGTCGAAGCGGCGGGCGTGGCACTCCCCGCGACCGCGCTGCCGGTCGAATTACTCGCGGCGTTCGCGGCGGTCGGTGATGCCCCGCCCGCCGCAGCCGGTGCCGCAGTCGGGGTCTTGCCGGCGACCGCCTGGAGGGTCGCATCGGCGTTGCTGCTCTTGTTCCCGCCGCCGCACGCCGCGAGGAGCGCCGCCACGCTCGCTCCCGCCACGCCCGCGAGGAATTTGCGCCGTGAGATGTCATGCGCCTGTGTCACGAGATGCCTCCTGATTCTGTACCCCTTCCGGCCGTCCGACAAGCCCCGGTCCCCTCTGTGCCGTTATGCACCTCCCGTCGTTGCCGCGAGCGGCGCCCGAAAGGTCTGTGCGATGTCGCTATCGAGGGTTGTGCCCGCGTCCCGGTAGAGGTAGCAGGCGACGGCCCGGTGCGCACTCGTGCAGTAGAGCGGCGGCGCGCTCTCGCGGCACATCGGCATGACGTACGGGCAGCGGTCCGCGAACTTGCATCCCTCCTGCGCTCCCGCGCCGACCTCGGACTGTCCCGCCGCGACGACATCCTCGCCCCACCGCCGGTCCGGGTCCGGCAGGGGGATGGAGGAGACGAGCAGTTGCGTGTAAGGATGCTGCGGGTCCTTGATGACCTGCTCCACATCGCCCGTCTCGGCGACCGACCCGTGATAGAGCACGATGATGTTGTCGCTCACTTGATACGCCGTCGTCAGGTCATGCGTGATGTAGAGGAAGGAGATACCGAAGTCCCGGCGCAGCGTGTCCAGACTCTCCAGGATCGTCGCCCGCAGCGACGCGTCCACCATCGAGACCGGCTCGTCCGCGACGATCAACCGGGGCTTGAGGAGCAGCGCGCGCGCGACGGTGACGCGTTGCCGTTGCCCCCCGCTCAACTGATGCGGGTAGCGGCCCAGCGTCTCCTCCGGTCGCAGGCCGACGGTGCGTAGCGCGGTCTCCATCAAATCACGCGCCTCGGCCCGCGATGTGGCGAGGTGGAAGCGTGCGATCGGCACGGTGAGCAGGTGATCGACCTTGTAGAACGGGTTGTAGACCTCGAAGGGGTCCTGGAAGACGGCCTGGATCTCCCGGCGGAAGGTCTGCCGCTCCCGCGCGGAGAACTTGTGGATGTCCGTGCCGCGGTAGCGTACCGTGCCCGTCGTCGGGGTCTGGAAGCCGAGGAGGATCCGCGCGAGCGTCGTCTTGCCGCTGCCGCTCTCGCCCACGATCGCCGTGAACGACGGGACCGTCTCACTGATCGAGAATGAGAAATCGTCCAGTGCGACGGTATGTTCCTTCTTCGGATTACCGAAGGTCTGCGTAACGTGTTGGATCTCAACGAGCGCGGACATCGCACCTCCGGATCAATACAGATGGCAGGCGACCCAGTGGTCCGGGCGCACTTCCTGGAGTTCGGGGATCTCTGTCGCGCAGCGGTCCATGGCGTGCGGGCAGCGCGGATGAAAGAGGCAGCCGGTCGGTGGGTCGAGCAGCGAAGGCGCGAGGCCGGGCACCCCGCGGAAGACGCCCTTCTCCTTGAGAGAGGGGAGGCTGGCG
Source organism: Candidatus Limnocylindria bacterium (assembly GCA_038211425.1). Lineage (GTDB taxonomy): Bacteria > Chloroflexota > Limnocylindria > P2-11E > P2-11E > JALYKU01. Next base: position 2,004 of record JBBQVQ010000110.1, read on the forward strand.
ATCAGGAGTTGCGTGTACGGGTGCAGCGGCTCCTGGAAGATCTCCCGCACCGGCCCGATCTCCACCAGTTTCCCCGCGTACATGACGCCGAGCCGGTCCACGAACTGCGCGAGCAATCCCATGTCGTGCCCGACGAGGATTACCGACGCTTCCAGCCGCTGCTGCACCGCGCCGAGCGTCTGCATGACATGGCGCTGCACGACGACATCGAGCGCGCTCGTCGGCTCGTCGGCGATGATCACCTTCGGCTGGAGGGCGATGCTCAGCGCGATGCAGACGCGCTGCTTCATCCCGCCGGAGAGTTCGTGCGGGTAGAGATTCGCGGATTCTTCCCGCAGCCCGACCATGCGGAGGAGTTCGTTGATCCGCTCGCGGATCGCGAGATCGGTCGTGCCGCGCTCGTGGGCGCGGATGCTGTCGAAGAAATGGTCATGCACGCGCCGCACGGGGTTGAGCGAGTTCATCGCGCCCTGCGGGATCAGGGCGATATCCGCGAGGCGTACCTGCCGGAACTGCTCCTCCGAGAGCCGCGTCAGGTCGCGCTCGCCGAGATGGATCGAGCCGCCCTCGATGCGGCCGGGTGGCTGGATCAGCCGCATGATGGCGAGCGCGGTCGTGGACTTGCCGCTGCCGGACTCGCCCACCAACCCGAACCGCTCGCCCTGCCGGAGCGAGAAGCTGACGCCGTCCACCGCCTTCACGGGGCCGCGATCCGTCCGGTAGTAGACGCGCA
>JBBQVQ010000111.1:0-2712 GCA_038211425.1 Candidatus Limnocylindria bacterium
AGCGCTCCTCGATCCGCGCTGGCTCGTGGAGATCGAGGTCGACGCGATCGTCGAGCGCTCTGGCTGAGGAGCATTCCGGTTCGGTTCGGGCAAGCGGGGAAGGAGCCTCCAAATGCCGCGGAGTCTCGCAGCGGCCCTCGCTGGCTCTCGCGCTGGCAGTCGGCGCCGGGAAGTCCGATTCCAGATCCTTGGCAAAGTGCAACCGCTCCTGTCCGGTGATGCTTCCGAACTGGAGGGTGCCGCCCGGGGCCGGTTTCACCGCAGCGGGATTCAACTACGGGAACAAGCTTCTCCGGGCCCAGATCTGGCCGCACGGCACGCTCGTCGCCGGAACCCTGCCGGGCGGCGGAGCCATGGCGACCATCAACCCGGACGGTTCCATCGACGCGAAGCAAGGCTGGTGGCGCGGTGTGCCTGGAACCCTTGTGATCAAAGGGCACCGGCTCGACAGTCCGCCCCCTCCGCTGACCGCCTCTGTGCCTTACGGGTATGGGGATCTCGGCTTCGTGGCGACCGGGCTCACCTTCCCGACCGTGGGTTGCTGGCAGGTCGACGGGAAGGACGGACGCGTCAGGCTGAGCTTCGTCGTGAAGGTCGCCAAGGTGAAACGCAGGGCGGGCTGAGCTTCAGGAACCTCGGCCGAGAGACGCTCCTTCGGTCTCGGCAATACTCCCGGGGTGGATCAGATCTTCCCACCGTCCCTGAGCGGCAAGGGCTCGAGCTTTGCCCCAGGCGGCAGCGTGCTCGACCACAAGTTTGGCGCGAGCGACCCGTACACGCTCGGAGTCGAGGAGGAGTACATGCTCCTCGACGGCGAGACGTTCGACCTCGTCCAGCACATCGACACGGTGCTCGCGGCCATCGCCGGGCACGAGCTCGAGACCCAGATCAACGCCGAGCTCATGCAGTCGGTGCTCGAGATCGCGACGCCGGTCTGCCGGACGCCGGCCGACATAGATGCGGAGCTGCGCAAGCTGCGCAGCTACGTCGCCTCGATCGCCCGCGAGAAGTCGTTGCGAGTCGGATCGGCCGGGACACACCCGTTCAGCCTCTTCGAGCGGCAGCGGATCACCGCCCGCGACCGGTACCGCAACCTCGTAGATCAGATGCAGTACCTCGCGCGTCGCGAGCTCATCTTCGGCCTGCACGTGCACGTTGCGGTCGACGACCCGGAGAAGGCGGTCCAGGTCGTCAACGGGCTGCTCGTCCACCTGCCCCAGCTGCTCGCGCTCTCGGCGAGCTCGCCGTTCTGGCGCGGTGAGGCAACCGGACTGGCATCGAGCCGGCAGATGGTCTTCGCCGCGTTCCCGCGCTCGGGCCCGCCGCCGCGCTTCCGCGACTACGCCGACTACGCCGAGGTCGTGGGGCAGCTCGAGAAGACGGGCTGCATCGCGGACTACACCCACATCTGGTGGGACATCCGCCTCCACCCGCGCCTGGGCACCGTCGAGATCCGCATCTGCGACGCGGTCACGCGCGTCGAGGACGCGGTCGCGCTCACCGCCTACTGCCAAGCGCTCGTCAAGTACTACTGCGAGCGCTTCGAGACGGGCGAAGAGATCCCCTCCTTCCACCGGATCCTGACGAGCGAGAACAAGTGGCTTGCCGCCCGCTACGGGCTCGAGGCGCCCGTGATGGACCTCGCCACCGGCCGCCGCAACCGTGTCCCTCTGGCGCAGCTCATCCGCCGGACGCTGCGCGACATCGAGCCACACGCGCAGGAGCTCGGAGCCGACCGCGAGCTCGAGGGCATCCGCGAGATCCTCAGCCGCGGAAACGGAGCAGATCGGCAGCTCCGGATCTTCAACGCCAACCGCGACATCGTCGAGGTGGTCCGCGAGATCGCGAGTGCGACCGAGGCTGCGGCCGTTCCGGCCGCAGCCTGACGCCGGCCGCGAGCCCTCGCGCCGGGCCCCGTCGCTACTGGGTGCGCTGCGTTCCCGGCGCTGCCGGTGCTCGATAGGCCCACACGTGATGGGTGCGGGTGTCGATCGCCGCGAGCGTGCCGATGCGGGGCTGGCGGAGGAGCAGCCGGCTCCCGTCCGCGTTCAGGCTCACGCGGACGCTCCAGAGGGCGCTCTGCATGTTCTTCCAGGGCAGGTCGATGCAGATCGCCTTCGCATTCCGGGCATCGAGCGCATGGACGAAGCCCTCGCCGTCCGCCTTCGCGTAGAGCGTGTAGACCCACGCCCCGTCGCGCGCCGCGGTGCGGGCGACGGGAGCGCCCGTCATCGAGTCGCCGGTCTCGCGGCGGTCGGCGATCACACGCGGCAGCAAGCGTCCCGCGGCCAGGTCGTAGCCGCGGACGCGGTAGCTCGAATAGCTCGGCCCCGCAAGCGACTCGATGACGTACAGCGTCCGCCCGTCAGGCGAGAGGGCGTCGTACGCGAAGGTCCCGGGGAGCGCGATTGTCCGCCGGAGCTTCAGCGTCCTCGTGTCGACGAGCGAGAAGCGCGTCAGCGACCGAGGACCCTGCGGGTTCGACACGAGGATCAGCGTGCCACCGTCGCGCGTTAGACCGTCCGCGGTACCGTCGAAGGCGGCGAGCGGGACGCCGTAGCGGCCGGGAACCCAGCCGGAGTGCGCGATCGTGCCACCGTGCACGCGGACGGCGGCCACCAGCGTGCTCGCCCCGCGCGAGAACGTGACATAGCGCAGCGCGCCGCCGGGCGAGGTCGGGCCGGTCCGGCCGTCCGCGATGCCCGGGCTCGC
>JBBQVQ010000112.1:0-2530 GCA_038211425.1 Candidatus Limnocylindria bacterium
CCGATCAAGGTCCTGCCGTGGTACCTCGACCTGCTGTCGCGCATCTCGCCGATGCGTTATGCGGTCGACCTCGTGCGCGGCCTGTATTACGCCGGAACGCCCGACTACGACGCCGTGGTGCTGCTATCGCCACTCGAGAACTTGGCGATCCTTGGCGGCCTCTTCCTGGTCTTCATGGCGATCGGCACCGTGCTCTTCGTTCGCGCGGAGCGCAACCGCTAGCGTCCGGCGCGAGCAAATGCATTCACCCTCGTGTCTCGCGTAGGCTGATTCGTCAGGTGACTGCCACCGCGGGGACAGAAGCTAGGATCGGAATCTGGGAGCGCTCCTGGGCAGCGAGCGGTGCTTTGACGGTGGTTCTCTTCGCTAGCGGCTTGGTCTTTGCCGATCTCGTCGGGTCGGACCATTACCCTGCGCTTGACGCGTCGGACGACGAGGTCCGCCGCTACTTCGTCAACAACGACACCGCGGTCCACGCGCTGAGCTTCTTCCACACGCTGGCGGCGCTCACTCTGCTGGGCTTCGCTGCCTACCTGCACATGGTCTTGCGTCGGCACGAGGACGAGCGCTATGGGTTGCCGGCGCTCGCGCTCGGCGGCGGCGTCACGGCCGCCGTTTTCCTGCTGCTCTCCGCGATCCTTTATCGGGTGCTGGCTGAGACTGCGGTCGCCGAGGACGCGGCCCTTGCCCACGCGTTGCTCGTGGCGTCCTACCTCGCGGGCGGTCCCGCCATCTCGGTTCCCCTCGCACTCCTGATCGGTGCGGCGGTCCCGCACTCCCTGAGCGGTAGCCTGTTCCCGCGCTGGATCGGGTGGCTCGGAAGTGCGGCGGTCACCGTTTCCGTCGCATCCTCTTTGACCATGGTCGGGCCGACGAACAACCACTCGGCGGTCTACGGCGTCCTCCTTGGCGCCGCTGTGCTCGGCTTCGCCTGGCTCGGCCTGGCGAGTCTGGCGCTCGCCTTGCGGCGCCGCCGCTAGAACCGCGAGATGTCCTGGTCGGAGCACCGGAAGTGTTGCGACGTTGGTCCCTGGCGCGGCCGTGGGCCCCAGGGGAGCCAGGCGGCAAAGATCGTCCTTGCGTCCGGTCGCCGGAACGTTCGTCCGATCAGCGCGCGCCGTCCCGGTGAACTTCGCGTGGCCCCTTGCCGGCGGCGCCGTCGGGTCGGACAATGAGTCGGTGCCACGCGCGCAGCGGGATTGGCGATCCGGCCGGGTGACTCCGCGCCTCGCTCCTCTGTGCGCACGGCTGGCACGCTCCACTGGGGGCCTCGCGGGCTGTCGAGGGTGATCACCGCCTGACGAGCGTCGCGCCCTCGAATATCCGCCTTGGAGGTCACCCTAATGTTCGCGCTTCCCATCGGGTCCTCGCGACCGCGTACGGCCGATCCGTACCGCGACACGGACGTCATCGACGGGCGTGCGCCGCGCGTCAACCAGACCGTCGTCGGTATCGTGTCGGTTCTCGCGTTCGCCACGGGGTGGTGGCCGCTGCTGGCCGTCCTCGCCCTCCAGCTCGCGATCGGCCTGCGCTTCGGCCGCCGCTTCTGCCTGGCGTGCGTCGCGTACTTCGAGCTGATACAGCCGCGGTTCGGCGAAGGCGCCGTCGAGGATTCGCGCCCGCCCCGGTTCGCGAACATCGTCGGCGCGGTTTTCCTCACCGCGGCTTCGCTGGCGCACGCGTTCGGGCTGAGCGCCATCGGGTGGGGGCTGGGGCTGCTCGTCGCGGCGCTGGCCCTGCTCGCCGCAACGACCGGGCTGTGCGTCGGCTGTGAGATGTACAAGCTCGGCGCGCGCTTCCGCGGGATCCGCTCGCGCCAGCTGGCGGCGATCGACCCGCACGACGTCGGGGCGTGGCCCCGGGGTGCGCCTTCGGTGGTCGTCGAGTTCACGCACCCTCTCTGCACCGACTGCCGCGCGCTCGACGAGCGGCTCCGCGGCGAGGGTCGCCATGTCGTGACGATCGACGTCTCGCGCCGTCCTGAGCTCGCGCGCAAGTACGGTGTCGCGGTCGTGCCGACCGCCGTGAGCGTCGACGAACGGGGAGCCGTGCTCGCGCGCGTCGCGTGACGCCCGCCTGACGCCGCGCCGGCCCGCCTACCCGGTCACGGCTCGCGCCCGTCGAGGAGTGTCCGCGCGGCTCGCGCCCGCGCCACCGCGCGCTCGCGACCGAGCAGCGCGACCGAATCGATGGGTGGTCCGACGGTGCGCCCCATGAGCGCCACCCGCACGGCCATGAAGAGCTCGCCTGGCTTCCAGTCCAGCGCCTCGGCCACGCCGCGGAGCGCGGTCTCGATGGCCGCTCCGTCGAAGGGGTCGACCGTGGCGAGCACGGACTCGGCGCGGGTCAGCGCCTCCACCGCGGCTGCCCGCTCGCGCTTTTTCGGAACGAGGAGCGCCTCCTCGTACACAAGCTCGTCGGTGAAGAGGAACGCGATGAGATCCCTCGCCTCCGTCAACGTCTGCATCCGCTCCTGGATGAAGGGCACCGCGGCGCGAAGGAGCCGTCGGTCCCACTCCGGCGGAACGAA
>JBBQVQ010000113.1:0-2420 GCA_038211425.1 Candidatus Limnocylindria bacterium
TCCGATTCCCTCCGTCCGCTCGAGCCAGATCTTCGAGCGGTCGAGCAGCGCCAGGTAGTCGTCGAGCGCCTTCGGCATCCACTCGCAGAACTTCCTCGCCTCCGGATAGAACCCCGTCGGGATGTCCTCGGCGAGCCCGCCCGCCTGGAAGTAGCGCGTGTGCATGCGTGCGCCGGTGACGAGCTCGGACAGGTCGAGGATCATCTCGCGCTCGCGGAACGCGTACCAGAACATCGAGATTGCACCGATCTCGAGCGCCGCGGTTCCGAGCCAGACGAGGTGCGAGTGCAAGCGGTTCAGCTCGCAGAGGCAGGTGCGCATCCACGATGCCTTCGCGGGTATCTCGAGCTCGAGTAGCTTCTCGATCGCGAGCACAAAGACAAGCTCATTGTTCTGAAAGCTGACGTAGTCGATGCGCTCCGGGAAGGTGATCGCCTTCCACCAGGTCTTCGACTCCATCGACTTCTCGAAGCCGGTATGCAGGTATCCGATCACGGCCTCGATCCCGACGACGTCCTCGCCGTAGAGGTCGACGATCAGGCGAAGCACACCGTGGGTGGATGGGTGGTTCGGCCCGAAGTTGACGGTCATCACGTCGCCCGTCGCCTTTAGCTCCTCTGTCGTGCGGAGGGCGGTCGGCGTGGGCTGCGGGATGCGCGATCCCTCGTAGATCGCGGCGCCGCGGCGCGGAGGCGCGACGACCACTACTGCGCGCCCATTTATTCGTCCCCCGAAAAGCGCACCGGCTCGCCGCCGATCGGGTAGTCCTTGCGGAGAGGGTGCCCCTCCCAGTCGTCGTCGAGCAGGATCCGCTTCAGGTTCGGGTGCCCGTCGAAGACGATGCCCATCAGGTCGAACGCCTCGCGCTCGTGGAAGTCCGCCGTGGGCCAGATCCGGACGACGGTCGCGATCGACTCCCCCTCGTCGAGCCACGTCTGGACGCGAATCCGGCGCGGCTTCGGCCCGACCGAGAGCAGGTGGTAGTTGAGCGAGAAGCGTTTGGGCTTCGGTTGCGGGAGCGAGCCGAACCCCTGCGTCGACGGTTCGTGCATGTCGCGCCCGGCGGCGGTGCCGATGTAGCCCGACACGCCCTTCGAGCCCCACCCGAGGTAGTCGGCTGCGCTGACGTCGGAGAGAAAGTTGAACCCCTCGTCGTCGCGCAGGTGCGTGCACGCCTCCGCAAGTTGCGCCGGCTCGACGAGAAGCGTCGTCTCGTCGTGTGCGTCCTGCACCTCCACGAGGCCCGGCACGTCTTCCCATGCCATCAGCGACGACCCACTACGACGCGACACTCCGCAGCTCGTAGGCGGGCGGGACGCCGGCCTGGACGGCCTCGTGCAGGCGCACGATCCCCTCGATCAGCTGCTCGGGGCGCGGCGGGCAACCGGGCACGTAGATGTCGACGGGGACGATCTTGTCGACCGACTGCAGGATCGCGTAGTTGTTGAACATCCCGCCGGAAGATGCGCACGCCCCCATGGCGATCACCCACTTCGGCTCGAGCATCTGGTCGTAGATCTGGCGCAGCGGTGCGGCCATCTTGTGCGAGACGCGTCCCGACACGATCAGGAGGTCGGCTTGGCGCGGCGAGGATCGGAACGCCTCCATGCCGAAGCGCGCGATGTCATAGCGACTGCCGACGATCGACATCATCTCGATCGCGCAACATGCGAGCCCGAACGTGTCGGGCCACATCGACTTCGACTGCGACCACGCAACGGCTTTCTCGAGCGTGGTCAGACCGACCCTCTCCTCGAGGTTCTCCACTTCCTGCTCGAACGCGCCGGCCGGCTTCGGCATCAGCAGCCGCTCCGAGTTCAGGCCCATCGCGCGCAGCGGCTGGTCTAGCGCCACTCGAGCGCGCCCTTCCGCCAGATGTAGACGTAGGCGACGAGGAGCACAACGAGGAACGCGAGGAACTCGACGAAGCCGAACCACGAGAGCTCGTGCAGGATCACGGCCAGGGGGTAGAGAAACACGATTTCGATGTCGAAGAGGATGAAGAGCATCGCCGTGAGGTAGAACGAGACGGTAAAGCGCTGCTTTTGCGGCGGCCCCTTGGACACACCCGATTCGAACGGCACCGTGCGTGCCCGCGTACGTCCGGTCGGACGCCTCGACAACTTGAAGCTCATCACGATCATCGAGGACGGGATCGCCAGCGCGAAGAACCCGTAGAACGCGAACGGCAACCAGCTGTCGAACAAAAGAGTGTCTCCTCCCGGCGTTCTGCGCGGCCGACGCTAGCAGGACCGATTCGGACGCACGAACCGAACCGAAACCTGAGGAACGATGCGCGTTGCGGGTGTCACGAACTTGAGTCGGAGACCGCTCTGGCTACACTGTGCACATGGCGACGATCGAGACCACCGAGACCACCACCTTGACCCTCACCGCGCGGGCCGCGGAGAAGGTCAGAG
>JBBQVQ010000114.1:0-2350 GCA_038211425.1 Candidatus Limnocylindria bacterium
GGTCCGCAGGTGATCCCAATGTTCGGCCGGGAAGTCGAAGAAAGTCAGCAGCGCCTCGGTGTCCTTGCTCAGGCAGGCAACGGCGGGCGCGTATTTTGCCCGGTATTTTTCTTTGAAGACCTCGACGGCGGCCAGAGCCGCTGTACCGCCCTTGGTTTTTGAGACACTCGATTGCGATTATGCGGCCAGGGGCATTTTGTCCATCTGGTCGCGCCGGAACTGGGCGGGCGAGCGGTATCCGTGTCGCTCGATCAGCCAGTCTTCATTGTAGCTGCGTTTGAACTCCATCAGGGCGAGGCGAAGCTCCTCGACCGTCCGGAATGTCCGGACCCAGAGCAGGTTCTCCTTCATCGTCCGGATGAAGCGCTCGGCGCAGCCGTTGCCCTCGGGAGCCCGGACGAAGGCTGGGCTTGATGCGGCGCCGAGCCAGGTAATCTCCTTCCGAAAGTCGCGAGACATATACTGGCTGCCGTGATCGTGGCGGATGCTCAGGCCCTTGGCCGCGTCCTTCTCGACGCCGCGGAAGCGCTCGGCCACGCCCTGCCGGATCGGCTCCAGCGCCTCATGGCGCGTGCCGTGGAGAGCGGCGTGGATGCCGACGCATTCCGCCGAGCAATGGTCGACCGCGATGAACACCGCCACCTGGCCATGCTCGACGGTGAAGGCGGCGGTCATGTCGGTTCCCCACATCGTGTCGATGGACTCCGGGATGATCGTGCCGTCATGGTTGCGCGGACCGCGCGGGCGGCCGATGCGGGTCGACGCCGCCAGGCCGTTCTCCCGCATCAGCCGGCGCACACGCTCCTTCGAGGTCCGCAGGCCCTGATGTCGCAGCCGCGCCCAGACCTTGCGGTAGCCCTCGCCGTGGAACGGACTGTCGATGAGCACCCGCCGGATGGCCTCGACCAGCGCGGCGTCGGGCATCGGCCCCTGTGGTCCCGGCCTGCGTCGCGGCGCGGGCGGCAGGATCGCCGGGCGCCGGCTCCGATAGACCCCCGCCCGGGCGACGCCCCAGACGCGACAGAGCCGGGCGACACCGTAGCGGCGGCGCGTGGAGATCGAGATGACGGTGCTCATCGCTTCGACCTCCGCACCGCAAAAGGGCCGCCGCCTCCAGTCTCCAGCCGCTCGATCTTCGCGTAAAGCAGTTCACTATCCATGGTCAGCTCGCCAACCTTGGTCCGAAGGCGGTCGATCGTTTCGTCCCGATCGTCCCGTGCCCGAGACTTCAGACTCGCCGCCCCGGCGGCGAGAAATGCATCCCGCCAACCGCTCAAATCCGCCGCCGTCACCACCAATTCGCGCGCCACGATCTCCAGCGGCTCGCCGCGCAGCAGCCGAAGCACCGCCTCCCCCTTGCGACCCGCTGTCATGCGCCGATCCCGGCCCGGAGCCGCGACCGCTCCGATATCCGAGGTCTCCGCGCTCGCGGCTCCTCCGCGCTCATTGTCACCCATCTCAACACCTCCGTTGGCTCAAATAAGCCATCTGGGATGTCTCAAGAAACCCTGGAGCGGGAGAAGACGGTTCACCTTCCCTTCGACCTGGCCGCTCGACCACGGTTCGGTAATTGCCGCGGCGATGGCATCCTTGTCGCCCTCGACACCCGCGGCGAAGCTCGCGAGGTTGCCTCCCTTGGCGGATGCGATCCATGGCTCGAGACGGGACGCATTGTTGGACCGCATCATCGCGTGGAAGCGGTCCATCAGGTCGCGCGCGGCGATCAACTCGGGGACGGCGCTCTCGATGGTGGCATTGACTAGCGCGATCCTGGCCGACCCGGCGTCGCGTTCGACCGTCAGGCCGCGAGCGATGGTGCGGGCGCTCAGCGGTGATCCGGCGGGTTGGCCGAGGCGGTCATCGCGACGACGACGGGTGGCCCATTCGCTCACGACGCGCAGCGATCCGGCAAACCCCGACGCTCGCAGCCTGCGCCAGAGCTCGGCGCCGACGCGGCAGCCGCCGGTCCACTCGGCTTCGAGCCGTAGGGTCCAGGGGTCCAGCGAGCTCTGGCGGGTCCGGAAGATGTCGTGACGCTGGCCGCGCACGATCTTGCGGATGGTCTGGCGCGAGAGGCCGGTCGTGCGGGCCATCGCCTTGAGGGGAATGCCTTGCGACGCCAGCGCCAGAACCTGCGCGTTGACAGCCTCGCGGGCCACTGCTGCATCCCACTGGCTCCGTTCGGCCTTGCTCAAAGTCTCTGGATCCACGGGTCTTTCGGGCGAGAGCGCCCTGCGCAGCCGAGGCAACTCGGAGCGAACTGCAGCCAGGAAGGCGGCGGAAGCGTTCTCGAAGAGATGCCAGCGATCCGCCACCTGCCGGGCCTGGGGCGCCGCCTCCGCGGCCGCGG
>JBBQVQ010000115.1:0-2323 GCA_038211425.1 Candidatus Limnocylindria bacterium
GCTGACGCCGCGGCGCTGCGGCTGCCGCCGGCGTCGCGCGTGGCAGTCGTGTGCGGCCCCGGCAACAATGGCGGCGACGGGTTCGTCGCGGCGCGGCTGCTCACCGCGCGCGAATTCCGCGTCGAGGTCATGCTGGTGGGCGACCCTGTGGGCCTGCGCGGCGATGCCGCGGAGGCGTTCCGGCATTGGCGCGGTCCCACCACGGCGGCTGACCCGGCACGCTTGTCCGGCGCCGCGCTGATCATCGACGCGCTGTTCGGCGCCGGGCTGTCGCGGCCGGTAGAGGGGGTAGAGCGGGCGATGATCGAGGCGATCAACGGCGCCGGCGTTCCGGTGCTGGCGGTCGATCTGCCGAGCGGCATCAACGGCAATAGCGGGGCCGTCATGGGCGCGGCCGTCATGGCCAGCACGACCGTGACCTTCGTCCGCCGCAAGCCCGGGCATCTGCTCCTGCCCGGCCGCCGCCATTGCGGATCGGTCGAGGTGGCGGACATCGGGATCGGCGACCACGTCATCGCCGAGAGCGCGCCGGCGACCTTCGCCAACCATCCGGGCCTGTGGCGGCATGCTTTCCTGCGCCCGTCCGAGGCGGCGCACAAATACGACCGCGGTCACACCCTAGCAGGCTGTTGAAGAACTCGCTCGCGCTGGGGCTTGCCTCGTGATTCACTCCCGTCGAGCGCGGACGGGAGGGTGTTTTGCGGGGGACGGACGAGCGGACTGGAGCGCTGTTCAGCTACGTTGACCTGGATGCGCGGGTGAGGCGGGATCACCCGCTGCGGACGATCCGGGCGGTGGTGAACGAGGCACTGGGCGCGATGGAGCGGGAGATTGCCTCGCTTTATTCCGGGACGGGCCGGCCCTCGATCGCGCCCGAGAGGCTGCTGCGAGCGATGCTGCTCCAGGCCTTCTACTCGATCCGCTCGGAGCGCCAGCTGATGGAGCGGATGGAGTTCGACCTCCTGTTCCGGTGGTTCGTGGGGCTCGGGATCGACGATCCGGTTTGGGACCACTCGACCTTCTCGAAGAACCGGGACCGCCTCCTGGAGGGAGTGATCGCGGCACGCTTCCTGTCCGCGATCTTGGCCCAGCCCCGGGTGAAGAGGCTCCTGTCGGGCGACCACTTCAGCGTGGATGGCACGCTGGTGGAGGCATGGGCCTCGATGAAGAGCTTCAGACCCAAGGAGGAGGAACCGGACGATCCCGCCCCGCCGGAGAGCGGCCGCAACCTCGACGGGGACTTCCGCGGCGAGAAGCGCTCCAACGCCACGCATGCGAGCACGACCGACCCGGACGCGAAGCTCTACCGGAAGGGTCCCGGGATGGAGGCGAAGCTGTGCTTCATGGGTCATGCCCTGATGGAGAACCGGTCCGGCCTCCTGGTGGACACCTGCCTGACGCAGGCAGGCGGCCACGCCGAGCGGGTGGCGGCGCTGGCCATGATTGAGCCTCTGGCCGAGCGTCCGCGACCCGTGACGCTCGGGGCGGATCGTGGATACGACGCCGCCGACTTCGTGAACGAGCTGCGCACCCTGAATGTCCGCCCGCACGTCGCCCAGAACACGACCCGGCGCTCGGCCATCGACGGTCGCACGACACGTCATGCCGGCTATGCGGCGAGCCAGCGGATCCGCAAGCGCATCGAGGAAGCCTTCGGCTGGATGAAGAGCATCGGCGGCATGAGACGACCGATGTTACGCGGGCTTCCCCGCCTGGGCTTCGCGTTCACCTTCGCAGCCGCCGCCTACAACCTCGTGCGCCTGCCGAAGCTCCTGGCGGGAGCTGCAACGTGAAGGCCTCGGACAACCCGGTCGTGGGCCGCTGGCGCATCGTCGAGGCCGACCTCTGGGACCGGGAGTACCTGGACCTCTGCGGACCGGCGATCTTGGTCGTCAAGGCCAGTGGACACGGTGAGATCGCCTTCGGCCATGCAGGCCTCGATATCGACTGCGGACCCGACGAGATCGGCTTCACCTGGGCCGGGTTCGACGAGATGGACCAGGTCTCGGGCTCCGGTTCGGCCGAACTCCAGGACGACGGCTCGCTCGAGATCGAGTTCGAGTTCCGCCTCGGCGATGAGGCCGTCCTCAAAGCCGTTCGAGATCCTTCTTCAACACCCTGCTAGACGCCGCCAAGGCGCGCGGGCAACGCACTGGCGAGAACCCGGCCCGCTGGCGCGGTCACCTTGACCAGCTCTTGCCGCCGGCCAAGAAGCTCAGCCGCGGACATCACGCGGCCATGCCATACCGCGATGTCCCGGCTTTCGTCGCCAAGCTCCGCGAGACGCCGAACACATCGAGCCTCGCCTTGGAGTTCACGATCC
>JBBQVQ010000116.1:0-2255 GCA_038211425.1 Candidatus Limnocylindria bacterium
TTGCTCCTATTGCGCTCGTGCGAGCGAACTCGGCAGGTTTCGAACGACCCCGTCGGGATCGAAGGGACCTATCGGCCAGCGTGGTCGCGGGTTGCGTCGAATTCGTCGTCTTCGGCATGTCGAGTAGCCCCGAGCGACATCCTCCCTGAGGGGTGATGTCGCTCGGAGCCCTCACCAGATCCGGACGAGGAGATTTCCACCATCCGGCTCTTCCGCCGAGACGACTCACGTTGCTCGAAGCCAGATCTGGACGCGGAGTCTCGGCTTGGGCAGCGGCAGCCGCTGCGTCAGCGCCTCGAACCGCGCCACCGTCATACGCGACCGTTGACTTCTCCGGTTGAGCCACTTCCACCACGCGGCGAGGGCATGCAGCCACACCCGCGACAGCGATCGGTGGTTCCCGTTGACGCCAAAATACGCGTAGTGACCCTCCAGCTTCCGGCACAGCGCGCGGTGCTGCGTCGCGATCGGCTCGTGCCGGTAGCGCCGGCACCAGTCGTAGAGGGCGGTGATCGCCCTCGCGAGACGCGACCGCCGTGTCTTCATCCCGAGCGCCCAGCCTCCTCGGTGCGACCGCCGCCAGTGCAGCGTGAAGCCCAGGAAGTCGAAGGTCGCCGGCCCCTTCCCGCCGTCGTGATCCGGCGGCGGCTTCGCGAAGGGGACGAGGCGTGTCTTGTCGGGGTGCAGCCGGAGGCCGAAGCGCGACATCCGCTTCGCGATCACCTCCATCACCCGCCGCGCGTCGTCCTCGCGCTCGAAGCCGATCACGAAGTCGTCCGCGTAGCGGATCAGCGTCGCGCGGCCACCGAGGCGCGGCTTGACGTCGCGCTCGAACCACGTGTCGAGCACGTGGTGCAGGTAGATGTTGCCGAGCAAGGGCGACAGGATCGATCCCTGCGCCGTGCCCGCCTCCGGCTCGTTGTACTCCTCCCCGTCGAACACGCCGACGTGAAGACACTTGCCGACGAGCCGCAAGAGCGACCCGTCGCTCACCCGCTGCTGCAGGACCTCCATCAGCATCTTGTGGTCGATGCTGTCGAAGAAGGACTCGATGTCCGCCTCGAAGATCCAGTTCACTTCGCCGGTCCACGCGATCCGATTCAGCTCGCGCAGCGCATCGTGGGCGCCGCGCTTGGGCCGGAAGCCGTACGAGCAGGTCAGGAAGTCCTGCTCGTAGACCGCCTCCAGGATCTCGCGAAGCGCTCCCTGCACGATCTTGTCCTCGATGGTCGAGATGCCGATCGGTCGGGTCTTGCCCGGCGACTTCGGGAGGTGCACGCGGCGGATCGGCTGGTGCCGATATCGCTTCGTGCGCAGTCGTTCCCGCAGATCGCCGAGCCGCGCCTCGAGCTCCTGTCCGTACTGCTCCTTGGTCAGCCCGTCGACGCCGACGGCCGCGTCCTTGCGCAAGCGCTCGAACGCGCGCCGCAGCGCCGCCTCGTCGATCAGGTGGGCCAGCGACCGCAGCGCCATCGTCGGGCTCTGCCGTGCCAGCTCCGCTACCCGTGCCAGTTCCGGTGACATGGTCTCCGCCTTCGATGAAGCGGTCATGGTTCCCTCGCATGGTTCGTCTCGACACGGGCCGCCTTCGCTCGATCGGGTCCGCGTGCCATGCGTTCCCCGACGTCATCACTACTATTCGGCCCTCCGACTCCCTCGATCTCGTCGGCCGTGGCTGCGGTGTCCCTCGCCATCGGCGTACTGCTCCGTGCTGCGTGGCTCGCGCCGCGACGCGCAGCTCGTCGTCGGCTGGGATGGTTGACCGGATCCCGTGGTCCGGACTCCGTCGCAGAAGATCGAGGGCCTCCCAGGTTGCTGGATCGTCCATGTGCTTCGCGCCGTGGTCGTTCACATCCCGCCGAGTGCAGCGCCGGCTCGCCGATCGCGCCGTCGCTGCTGTTGCCTTCAGGAAGGGTGACGCCCTGGGCACTCGGGAACGCCCGTTTTCGGGACTGCATCCCCACGGCTCGTCGCTCGCCTGCCTACGCATCGCCGCCGCCGTTACCGTCGACGGCGCAAGGCTGGCTACCCGGTGGTGTGGCTGCACCTTCCGAGGCGGGACTCGCACCCGCTGGACGACGATTCTGCCTTTCTGGTTTTCTTCCTGTTGTCTCCTTCCTGGCAGACCAGCCTGTAGTTCCTGGTCGCACCACCCCGGAGGGGTGAACCGCGCAACAGGCGAGCGGTTGCGCCGATAGCGGGGCGTGGATGAAGCGGCGCTGCGCGCGGAGTTGGGCTGGTGGCTGGGGTTCGGG
>JBBQVQ010000117.1:0-2249 GCA_038211425.1 Candidatus Limnocylindria bacterium
CTAGAAGCTGATGTTGCGGTCCGCCTCCATCACCATCTTCGTGTAGATCGGCGGCGTCATGAACTCGGCCTTGATCACGGACAGATCTTTCTCGGAGACCCCACGGGCCTCAGCGCAGCCCTTTCAGACGTAGACCTTGACGCCGGCGCTGGTGCACCCCGACAACAGCTCGGCGAGCGGTGGCACGCCGACGCCGCGGACACCCTCAGCCGCGCCCGGCTTGAGCAGATCGAGCGCATCGCCGACCATCGCGATGCTCGTATCGATCTGGTTCTTGACCGCGCCGTTGACGGCCATGTGGAAGCCGAGGCTGGCCCGCGTGGGATCGCCGGGACCGAACATCGTCGTGATCAAGAGCGTCGCCATCGAAACCCTCCGCCGCTGTTTATCCAGCGGCCAAGCGCGCAGTATGGGGCAGGTCATTCGCCCGCGCGGTGACGGGAGGTTCGCACGTGAGCGCGCAGCAACTCGGAGTCTCGGGCGTCGATCGTGAGCAGCTTCGGCGATTCATCGCCGAGAAGTACAGCGAAGTCGCGACCAACCCCGAGCTCGGCTACCACTTCCACACCGGCCGGCCGCTGGCGGAGATGCTCGGCTATCCGCGGGCGGTGATCGACCGTCTGCCGGCAGCGAACATCGCGTCGTTCGCCGGTACTGGGAACCCGTTCCTGTTCGGCGACCTTCACCCGGGCGAGAGCGTCGTCGATGTCGGCTGCGGGGCGGGTTTCGACACCCTCCTCGCGGCGCAGCAGGTCGGATCGGGCGGTGAGGTCATCGCGGTGGACATGACGGCAGAGATGCGGGCGAAAACGCAGGAAGGCGCGCGGGAGCTGGGACTGGCGCACGTGCAGGTGCGCGAGGGCTTCGCGGAAGCGCTGCCGGTCGATGACGCGTTCGCCGACGTCGTCATCAGCAATGGCGTCGTCAATCTCTGCCCGGACAAGCGCGCCGTTTTCGCGGAGATGCTCCGCGTGCTCAAGCCCGGCGGCCGGATCCAGGTCGGGGACATCCTCGTCCACAAAGAGGTGCCCCAGGATGCGAAGGACGACATCGCGCTCTGGAGCGGCTGAATTGCCGGTGCTCTGCTGGATGCAGAGTGGCGCGTGCTCCTCGAGCAGACCGGCTTCACCGACGTCGTCATGTCGAACGAGGTCGATGTCTTCTCGGGCAGCAAGCACGAGAGCGACGCCAGGGAGTTCGACACCCGGGGTGTGACGGTCTACGCGCGCAAACCGCGTTGAGGCCGAGAGGGCCGGCGCGAGATGGCGCTGGCGACGTGCGGATCGGCGCGTTACGCCCGGAACGCGACCGACCGCGACGCGCTGCCACGGCGAGGCCGCGAGCTGCGCGATGTGGCGGCGGGCGCGACCGCCGATGAGCCGCCGGCTCTAGGTAGGAGACCGCATGCGGATATTCGTCGCCGGCGCGTCGGGCGCGATCGGTAAGCGGCTGGTCCCGACCCTCGTCGCGCGCGGGCACGAGGTCGTTGGAACGACCCACACACCGGCGAAGGCGGACGCGCTGCGCGCCTCGGGGGCGGAGGCCGTGGTCGTCGACGTACTCGACGCCGACGCGGTCGCCGCCGCTGTCCGCGTGGCTCGGCCCGAGATCGTCGTGCACGAGGCGACCGCGCTGGCGCGGGCCGCGTTCACCAACATGCGCAGATTCGACAGTGACTTCGCGCTCACCAACCGGCTTCGCACCCGGGGAACGGACAACCTCCTCGCGGCGGCACGCGCGGCGGGCGCCCGCCGGTTCGTCGCACAGAGCTTCGCCGGCTGGCCGTATGCGCGCGAGGGCGCCGCGGTCAAGACCGAGGATGACCCGCTCGATTCGGACCCGCCGAAGGGGATGCGGCTGACGCTGGCCGCGATCCGCTACCTCGAGGCGGTCGTCGTCGGCGCCGACTCGATCGAGGGCGTGGTCCTGCGCTACGGCGCCCTGTATGGCCCCGGGACGTCGCTCGACCCGGGTAAGGGCGGCGGGCAGATCGACGCGATCCGAAGGGGCCGCTTTCCCGTCGTCGGAAGCGGGGCCGGCGTCTGGTCGTTCGTCCACGTTGACGACGCCGCTCGTGGGACCGTGGCGGCGATCGAACGGGGACGACGCGGCATCTACAACATCGTCGACGACGAACCGGCACCGGTCGCCGAGTGGCTCCCATCGCTGGCGGAGGCGGTCGGCGCACATCCACCTCGCCGACTGCCCGCGTGGCTCGGGCGCATCGTCGCCGGTGAGGCCGCGCTCGC
>JBBQVQ010000118.1:0-2233 GCA_038211425.1 Candidatus Limnocylindria bacterium
GCGTCGCGGCCGACGTATGCGGTCTGCCGCGCGCGGGTCGGATCGAGGCGGGCTCGTGGGCGGACATGCTCTTCGTCGGTGGCGATCCGCTCCGCGACCTGGAGACCCTGCACCATCCGAGCGGCGTCTTCATCCGCGGCGCGCCGGTGGCGATGGGCTGAGTCCCGGCGATCGATGCCGGCCGACCGTGATCGGCCGACGTTATTGCGGCAGCCCCTTTTTCAGATGAGCGGGCGATCCATGGCGGATGTTGCCGGCGACGACGCCCACGTGGTCGGGCGAGAATCCCGCGCCATCCAGCGGCCTCGCCGCCCTCTGCCCAGCCGCTTCGTCGCGGAAGACGCCGACGAGGTTTCGCTCCCTGCCCCGCTCGGCCGTCACCGTCCGCACCGCCTCACCCGGCGCGCACGTTCGGTGCCGACTTCGCAGGCGTCCCGAAGCGACCGCCGACGAGCGCGCTTCGGGCTCGCGATGACCGGGAGCGAGGCGCGCACGCCGGCCGCGATCAGGCGCGCTCCAGTCGTTCGCGCGCTCGCTCCATCTCGGCCTCGAGGGCCTCGACCGACGTCAGCGGCGCCGAGCACACCGTGCCGATGCAGACGTACGCCGCGGCCCTGTCCGCCGGATAGCCGAGGACGCGCGCCCGCTCCGCATCGCGCTGGGGGTCGAGCCGGTGCAGCGCGCGGGCGGGGTCATCGCTCGCGACGGCGGTGCGCCAGAGCCGGTCGGCACTCTCCTCGGCCGCACCGACGACGACGATCGACAACGGCTCGGTGAGCGCCCGCGCGACAGCGGTCGCGTACGCGGCCGCGAACTGGCCCCATTGGCGGTACTGCCCGACGAAGACCCCCAGCGCCCGCAGACCGCTCTCGCGCCATTTCCCGTCCCCGGTGAGCACCGTTAGGCGCAGCAGCGCGTCCGCGACGGCGGCGTTGTCCTCGATCGACTTCTCGCGCCGGCCGACCCGGCCGGGCTCGGCCCTGTCCGGCGCATCCCAGAACGCGCCCTCATCCGGGTCCTCCAGGCGCTCCCGAAGGTGCGTCGCGAGCGCCTCCGCGCGTTCGAGGCCCTCGGGATCGGCTCCCGTTTCGTATGAATCGAGCATCGCCCCGAGGAGCGCCGCGACGTCACTGAGGAGGTCTGGGATCCGCGCCACCTCGCCGGCGTCGAAGTGGAACACCCCGCCTCCCGCCACGGCCATATGGGACTCGAGCGCGTGGAGCGCCAGGGTCGCCCGGTCCCGCAGACGGTCGTCGCCAGCCGCGTGTGCGGCCGCCATGTACGCGGAGACCGCCAGCGCGTTCCACCCCGTGTAGACGGTGCGGTCGACATACGGCGGCTGGTGCTTTCCGCGTTCAGAGACGTCGAGCGCGTAGTAGTGCTCGTCGGCATCCTGGGAACCGGAGAAGGCGCGAACGTCGTCCCGCCAGAGAACGGCGTCCATCCAGCGCACGACGTCCTGGACGACGCGGTCGTAGCCGGCGTCCGGGAAGGTCCGGTGGGCCTCGGCGTACACCGCGAGCAGCTCGGCGTTGTCCTCGAGCATCTTTTCGAAGTGGGGCACGCCCCATTGCCGCGTCGTCGAGTAGCGAAAGAAGCCACCCTCGACCGGGTCGTACATGCCTCCCGATGCCATGGCGCCGAGCGTCTTGTGGAGCATCGTCGCGACATCGGGGTAGCGGTGACGCCGGTAGTCGTCCAACAGGAAGCGCAGCAGCTTCGGCTGCGGGAACTTCGGCTCGCGGCCGAAGCCGCCGAACTGCGGGTCGTACTGGCCACGGATCAGGGAGGCGACCTGGTCGACGATGTCCCAGGACAGCTCACCCGGCTTCGCCTGGCGCGCCTCCTCTTCCTTCGCGCGCAGCTCGGCCAGCCGCCCGCGGAGCTCGTCGCGGCGGTCGCGCCAGATCTCGGCGACGTGCGTGAGGTTCTCCCGCATCTGCTCGGGCGGGATATAGGTCCCGCCATGGATGATCTCGCCGTCGGGCGTGAGGAAGGCCGTGGTCGGCCAGCCGCCCATGTTGTAGCGACGGTTCACGTCTGGGCGCTGGTCGTTGTCCACGCGCACCGGGACGTAGCGCTCGTTGATCGTCCGTATGACGCTCGGATCGCTGTACGAGGTCTCGTCCATCACGTGGCACCAATGGCACCACACGGCGCTGATCGCGAGCAGGACGGGCTTGTCACCAGCCGCGGCCTCGCTGAACGCGGCGTCACCCCACGAGCGCCAGGC
>JBBQVQ010000119.1:0-2117 GCA_038211425.1 Candidatus Limnocylindria bacterium
CGCCCCCGAACCAGCGGGCCCTCCGACTCGAGCCAAATTCCCGCTTCTCGGCGACGAGCTCGCGCGACGGCTCCTGGAAAGTGCCGGTCGGCTTCGGCCCCGAGAAGAAGTCGATGTCGACGCGACCGACACGGCCGGCGCCGAACTCGATGTAGCAGGAGCCCGTTCCGTCGTACTCACCCGATTCATCCCCGTCCCGCAGCTTCGAGATCAGCGCCGCGGCGACGACACTCGCCTGCCTCTCGGAGAACACCCCCGCCTTCGGCACCCCGACCGTCGCGACGTCTCCGACCGCGTACACGCCGGGATACTTCGTCTCGAGCGTCTGCGAGCTCACCGGGACGTAGCCGTCTTCGGCCATTCCGCTCGCCAGGACCACGTCTGGAGCGCGGTGCTTGGGAACGCCGAGGAAGAGGTCGTAGGACAGTTCCGTGCCGTCATCGAGCACGGCGACCTTGCGCGCCGTGTCGAGAGAGCTCACGCGGCGCCCCGGAACGAACTCGATATCACGTTCGGCGAATGCCTCGATGAGCGCGCGAGACGTATCCGGTGACGGAGGAATCGGAACCTCGAATGGAATGACGAACGAGATCGTGCAATCGTCGCGGACGCCGCGCTCCGACAGATAGTCGTGCAGCAGCAACGCCGCCTCGCTCGGCGCCGGCGGGCATTTGAACGGCGCGCCGCAGACGCCGACGATCGCTCGACCCTGCGAAAACGTGGGCAGCACCTCGCGCAGACGCTCGGCGCCCGCCACGGAATAGAACTCGTTGCTCCCGTCGGCCAGTCCCGGTGTCGCGTCGAAGTCGTAATCGGCGCCGAGCGCCACGATCAGGAAGTCGGCCTCGTGGACGCCGCCGTCGGTGGTCACGCGCCGTGCCTCGGGATCGATCGCGGTAACCGTCTGCTGGAGGAAACGCACCCCCGGCTTGGCGATGTCCCGGTAAGGGAGGCGGACCGCCTCGGGCGTCGCCCGCCCGAACATCACGTCGAGCTTCGAGTACCCGAAGACGAACGAGTCGTTCTCGTCGATCAGCGTGACGTCGACGTCCTTGCCGAGTGCTTCCGACAACGTCGTCGCGAGCTCGAGACCCCCAAAACCAGCTCCGAGGATCAGAATTCTTGGTCCCATCGGTTCGATCGTAGTGGAACGACAATCTGCCGTTTAGCTTCTGGGCCATCGAGCAGAAGCGGGAGCAATGCTCGTTCTCCTGCTCATCATCATTCTGATTCTCGCCGTCGGTGGCGGAATCTTCATCAGCAAGTTTCTCTTCCTGATTCTGCTCCTGCTGCTGTTGTTGCTCCTGTTCCGCGGCAGGTTCTAGTTCACAGAGAGAAACGAGCTCGATCGGGCCGCCAGGCCTGCTTCGGCTTGCGGTGGGTCAGGAGAGCGGCAGCCGGAGGTAGAGCGACGGTCCGAGCGGACCCGAGGCCAGCTTCCAGGTAACGCGGTACCTACCCGCCGAGTGCACCGGGTACTGCCTCGCGTAGTTCACGCGCGAGCCCCACGTCGAGCCGGCCTGCCTGAAGACTGGAAATGAGCCGCAACGCTGGGCGGCCTCAGCGCCACCTCCTGCCGGTCGTACGCGACGCACACAGAGCGTGTAGCGCGGGAAGTACTTGGCGGCGGTGGTGAGCTCGAGCGAGACCTTCCCACCTCGAGTCAAGATCCCGAAGCACACGTCTCCGCTCGAGCTGCAGTAGCTCGTGAGCGTCTTCGGCGGAGGTGCCGCCGCCGCAGTCATCACAGCTGACAGAAAGACCAACAGCACCGGCAGCGCGACGAGAGCCAGTTTCGCCTTCGGTCGCACGTTGCGCAGGCTACTGGACCGAGACCGACTCGTTATTGGCCGGATGGCTCGAGATGCGACTCCAGCCACTCTTGAGGACCAGCGTCTCGGCTGGGACGCCGAGGATGCGTTCGGCGATTGCGAGGTAGTCGGAAAGATCGAGGTAGTCGACGCCGCTCGCTATCGCGCGAGCCTCTCGAGGATCGCCTGGTTCTCGTTCATGAATTGGTCAAGCCTCTTCTGGAACGCCCGATCGGAGCGCTTGGCCTGGACGTGCTCAGTGATTGCCCGGCGCACAGCCTCGGACACGGTGATGTCCTCGACACG
>JBBQVQ010000120.1:0-2043 GCA_038211425.1 Candidatus Limnocylindria bacterium
GCCCAAGTGAGCATTGACAGGTCGCCGACGCCGCGAGCCACGGCCGCGGTCCGTGCGGCGAGCTCCATCCGTGCCTCGGGATGGCGTGGTCCGGACATCTCCATCTGGCGTGCATGCAGGGCGATGAGCAAGGCATCGGAAATCGTCCGCGATTTCGGCGAGCTCGATCGCGGCGGCTGCCGAGATGCCGTCCGGTGGCGGCCTGTGCAGGTGCCCAGAGGCGATCACCCACTGACCGATCAGCGACGCGCGGATCGCAAGCGTCTCGGACGTCTCGGACGCGGGCGCGAGCGTGGCCAGGGCTTCCTCGCACAGGCGGGCGATCTCGCCGTCGTGGCCTTCAACGCCTCGCACGACCAGGGCCGCACGGGCGAGCAGCTTCGCATCTGCCGTGGCGCGGGCATGGGCGGCCGCTGCCATCGATCCCTCCCATGCTTCCTCGACCATGCCTCCCCGCTGGAGCGCCAGCGCGATCCTGAGCAGCACACTGCCGCGATCGTCGAGGGACGGGTCAAGGTCCAGAAGGCGAAGGACGCGCCGCCAGAGCAACGCTACCTGGTCGTACGCGCGTTCCCGAGCGGCCAGGCTGGCCGCCGCCACGGTGTACCGGTGCGCTCGTGCGGTTTCGCCGAGCGGAGCGGCCGCGTCGAAGTGATATGAGAGTTCACTCAGGCGTTGGGCGCCACTTGCCTCGAGGTAGACGCCGGCGCGCCGATGCAGGTCCCACCGCTCCTCGAGCGGCATCGCCAGCTCCAGCGCCTCGCGCACGAGTCCGTGCGCGAAGGCCACTCGGTCAGCACCGGTGCCTACATCGCCATCGGCGCGGAGCAGCCCCTTTCGCGACGCCTCGTCGAGAGCGCCGATGACGTCCCGGTGGCTCCGGCCGGTTACGTCGACGAGCATCGGGATGTCGACGTTCAGGCCGAGAGCGGAGGCCGCGCCGATGATCTGCCGTCCGTCACTCGAGAGGCCAGCCACCCGGCGTCCCATCACGTCGCGGACGCTAGCGGGGAGCCCTGTCGAAGCCCTATCGGACGCGTGATCGCGTCGCATCAGGCGCGCGATCTCGATCACGAAGAAGGGGTTCCCAGAGGTTCGTTCGGCCACGGCTCGGGTGAGTTCGGCACCAGTAGAGCGACCGGTCACCGACGTCATTAGACGGCCGATGTCCGCCGCGCTCAGCCCTTGTAGTTCGAGGCGCTGCACGACGCGTTCTCGCTCGACGTCAAGAAGGAGCCCCGCTGCCGGATCTTCGGGTCCGGAGATCCGCCTCGTGATGGTCACGAGACAAGGCAACTCTGCCAACTGTCCGGCGACGAGCCGGAGGAGCCGCAACGAGGCCTGGTCAGCCCACTGGACGTCATCGAGGACGAGGACTGTCGCCGGGGCCGATGCGTCGCCCCAGGCTGTTCTGATCGACGCACAGATCGCATCGGTGAGCGCGAACGGATCCGACATGCCGGCGGCCACCCCGAGACGTGCAAGGACCGGTTGCCACGGCCAGTAGGCGGGAGCCGCTTCTTCCTGACACGTGCCCCACGCAGTCCGCCCGCCACTTTCTGCCGCGATGCGTTCGAGCGCGGCAGCCAGCCGCGTCTTGCCGATGCCGGCCTCGCCCTCCAGGACATACAGACTTCCGCGGCCGGCGAACGCCTCGTCGAGCGCCGCCTGGAGCTGATGCAGCTCCGCCTCGCGACCGATCAGCTCGACCCAGGGCGCCTTCGGCGCAGGTGGGTTCATCTCGGTCGTCAAGTCATGGTCATCTGTCGCGACCTACGATGCGCCCCTCGTTTCGCTGCCGCAAGGCTTCATTCGCGGGCCTTTACCCTTGGACCCGCAGGCCCCGTGGCCGAGCGGAACCGGATTCCTCGGGCCGCAGGCCATTCCCTTCAGTAGTAGGGAGGCCAGATGCACCAGATGCACCACATAAAAAAGGGTCTGACCTAACGTGAACTTCATCCGCCGCGCAGCCATCGCGCTCCTGCGCTCCGAGTTGGAGCAGCGGGAGAACGCTGCCCGCACCCTCGCCGCCGGCGCATACCA
>JBBQVQ010000121.1:0-2013 GCA_038211425.1 Candidatus Limnocylindria bacterium
CAAGCGCCGTCCGGGCTGCTGGTGCAGGCCATGTACTCGATCCGGCGGCTGCCGATGTGAATGAAGACGAGCACGTAGAGCCGCCGCATCAAGGCGGTGTCGACGGTGAGAAAGTCGCAAGCGAGTGTGGTCGCCGCTTGCTGGCGCAGGAACGAGCGCCAGTCAAGCTGGCCTCGCTGCGGCGCCGGCGGAATGCCGGCGTTCTTGAGAATGTTGCGTACCAGCGTGGCGGAGGTGTCGATCCCGAGCTTGCGCAGTTCGCCGACGATCCGCACGTATCCCCAGTTGGTGTTCTCGCGCGCCAGCCGCAGGATGAGGTCGCGCACCTCGCCGCGGATCGGTGGTCGCCCGGGGCGCCGATGCGGATATGTCCACTGGCGGGCGACGAGCCGCCGATGCCATCGCAGAAGCGTCTCCGGCCTCACGACAAACGCCTGCCAGGATGCGCGCGACAGCATGCGGCTGAACGCCGCCAGGAGCAGCCGGTCACGCTCGCTGAACCGCGGCCGCTCGACCTGCCGCCGCATTACCGCCAACTGGTGCCGCAACACGAGGATCTCCACCTCTTTGGAGCGATCGGAGCGACCGAACAGCACCAGCAGCGCAAACAGACGGCAGACAAGGACGTACGCGAACGTCACGGCCAAGAACAACCTCCAGGAGGACGGGATGCCGACGCTATCCGACCTCGACCGCGGCCCAGAGCCACCCGGCCGAGTTATTGCACCCCACGCGGTCCTTGGCCTTCGTCGCCTCTCATGGTCCGCTGCTCGGCTCGTGAGACGCGTTCCAGCCCGACGGGGCCGATGTCAGGCTCTTTTTGGGCACGGAGCCACGCACGCGCGCCTTGGCACGCACGCGTCAGAACGGGGCAAGGCAGCCTTCTAGTGACTCCGTCACGTGGCTGCGGAACGGTCCTCCCTGAGGATTGGCGACGACTTGAATCCCCAGACGGTCGCGTAGATGCCGAGCCCCAACTCCCAGATGAACTCGGGGATGGTGGCGAGGGACTGGCCCGTGCCGCCCTGGTCGAAGACGCCGAACATCACGAGCGTGCCCGAGAGGATGATCAGCGGGCCTCCGACGAGCCCGAACATCGCGAGGCGTCGTGGCACCAGACTCCTTGAGTCGGGTCGACAGGGACGCGCATCTTCGCTGGTTTCCGCCCCCGTTTCAAATAGTCCGAGGACACATCGCGAGGCCCCGGAGTTCGCCTTTCCTGCTCCAAAAGGAGGCCCTCTTCTGGACTCGAACCGGAGACCCCTCCTTACCATGTAGGAGGTGGCTTCGACCCGCGAGACCCCTCGCCGCGGGAAGGATGACCGGTGGCGGCAGCCGATCCGCCCAGTACGGCTCCAAACTCGCTTCCCGCCATCCGCGTGCGGATGTCATCTGCGTGCGCTGCCTGGTCGAACAGGTGCGTGTAGGTGTCGAGCGTGATGCTCGGCCGCGCGTGCCCGAGAATGCTGCTGACCTGCGCCACGTCGAGCCCGAGGTCGATGATCAGGTGACTGGCGAAGGTGTGGCGCAGGTCGTGCACCCTCAGCGCCGGCCGTTCCTCGTTCTCCAGTGCCGCGTTCTTCGTACGTCGGCTCGATCGACGGGGAGAGAAGGATTCGGCCGTCGATGGTGCTGTGGATGTGCGACGACGCGGCGCGGAGGACACGAGTAAACGAGCGTCGAGAGTGGTACGAGGCGGCCCTACGCGGAAAGCGCGGACTCTCCGAACTCCTGGATGGTTGGGGCATCCGGCACCAACCGTGGTACGGCGACAACACGCGCGAGCCGTTGCGCGACGAGACCTTCCGTAGCTGGGCCGAGTACGGCGCGGTTATTCGCGACGAGACGGTGCCACCACGTCGCCCGTCCCGAAGTGGTCGCTCGCCACTGACTTCGCCGCGCTCTTCGACCCTCAGTTGCGAGGCGTCGCGCTCGAGCAAGCGATCCTAAATTGGCGGCAGCAACACCTGAGCGCAGCAGGGCTCGCGCGCATCGCTGTCGCCCAGCAGCTCA
>JBBQVQ010000122.1:0-1733 GCA_038211425.1 Candidatus Limnocylindria bacterium
CTCCACGGAGGTCGGCAGGCGGAGCCATCTCACCCGGGCCCTGGGCTCTATCGCGGCAGCGAACCGCCGGGGCGGATCGCGCTGCCGAGGTTCGTCCTTCCTCGCTCGGACGGTGAAGGGGTCGTCCGCTCGGACGCACTACGCGGCCGGATCGTGCTCACCACGTTCGTCGATTCCGCGTGCAAGCAGTCGTGCCCGATCATCGTCGGCATCCTCGGTGACGCCCTCCGGCAACTCCGGCGGGACGAGCGCAGCCAGCTCGTCGCGCTCGCGATCAGCGTCGATCCAGAGGTCGATACGCCCGCACACGTCCGTCGCTTCCTGCGCGAACGCCACGCCACCGAGCTCACCTACCTCGTCGCGTCACCCGCCCGGATGAAACCGATCTGGCGACACTTCGGCGTCCTGTCGGCGACGGCGACCGGGAACGCCGACTTCCATTCGGCCGACGTGCGCGTCTTCGACCGCAACGGCGTCTGGGTCTCGACGATGAACCTCGGACCCGACCTGGACGTCGCGAACGTCGTCCACGACCTGCGTCAAGCGATGAAGGTCAAGGCCTCGTGACAGGACTCGGGCCGGCGAAGGTGGTCTGTAACGATTTTGATGGGCCTCAGCGTGCCCTCCCTCTCCACAGGCATCGTCACCTCCCTCCCACCCACCCGCGCCGGCATGGGATCCGGCCTGAACAGTGCTGCCCGCGAGATCGGCGCCGCCCTCGGCGTCGCCATCGTCGGCACCGTCCTCGCAAGCCACTCCACCAACGCTCTGCCGACGGCCCTTCAAGTACACGGCGACTCCATCTCCAAGACACTCAGCACCGCACAAAAGCTCGGAACAACCGTCCACGCCCAAGCCGTTAACGCTTCACCGACGCGATGGCAACCGGTGAGCCAGGCCGGTTTCGACGGAGACCTTGATCCCAGGATGTCGTCCTGGGGGGAGGAGATTCTCCACGGTCATGTCGAAATCGAGGAAGTATCCGGAGGAGCTGCTGGAGCGGGCTGTGCGGCTGGTGTTCGAGTCCGGCCGCCCGATCGCGCACGTGGCGGCTGATCTCGGCGTCGGCGCCGAGACGCTGCGCAAGCGGGTCAGGCAGGCCGAGGCGGACAGCGGCAAGCGCAGCGATCTGCTGACGAGTGCCGAGCGGGAGGAGATCCGCAAGCTGCGGCGCGAGGTGTTCGAGTTGCGGCGCGCGAATGAGATCTTGAAGGCGGCGAGCGTGTTTTTCGCCAAGGAGCTCGACCGGGACCGTCCGAGGTGAGCGCGTTCGTCGACCAGCAACGCGAGCGCTTCGGGGTCGAGCCGATCTGTGAGGCCCTAGACGTGTCGGTCCGCCTACTACGAGCGACGCAGCGGTCGCGGCTCCGCGCGAGCGGTCGAGGATGAGCGGCTGCTCGAGCGGATCCGCGAGCTGCACCAGGCGAACTACTACGCCTACGGCTACCGGAAGATGTGGAAGGCGCTCAAGCGTGCCGGTGAGCAGGTGCCGCGCTGCCAGGTGCAGCGGTTGATGCGCGTCAACGGGATAGTCGGGGCGAAGCGGCGCGGCAAGCCCTGGCGGACGACGATCGCGGATCCGCAGGCGTTGCGGCGGCCCGACCTGGTCGAGCGCGATTTCAGCGCGTCGCGGCCGAACGAGCTCTGGGTCGCCGATTTCACCTATCTGCACTGCTGGGAGGGGATCGTCTACTTCGCGTTCGTGCTCGACGTTTTCAGCCGGATGATCGTCG
>JBBQVQ010000123.1:0-1714 GCA_038211425.1 Candidatus Limnocylindria bacterium
TGTAACCCTGCACCATCTCATTTGAGGAACGTCATGAGATAGGCGCGCCCTTCTCTACGCTCGCCTGCATCCGCATCGCGCTCCGAGCCTACTTGCGAACTGGCGAACACGGGTGGATGTACGCAGCGACAACCGACTTAGCGTGAGCCCCGCAAGTCAGGGATCGGAATGTCGGGCAGATTGACGGCTACCCCCTGCGGGCTCGATTGAGCCACGATGAACTCGGCGTCCTCGCCGCCGAGATTCGTCTCGGCATGGATCGTCCACGGCGGAACGAAGAGGAAATCGCCGGGCACGAGTTCGATGCGCTCGCGCAGATCGGGGCCGAAGAGCATGAGTGCACGCCCGCTCACGAGATAGACCGCCGTCTTGCAGTCGCCGTGATGATGCACCGAGGAAATCAGCCCTGCGTGCGCGACGACGCGACCGAGCCGCAGGGAGCGGGTGCCAACTGTCCGGCCCCCGATCGCGTCGTAGTGGGTCATGCCCACGACCTGCGCCGCGTCGGTGGCGAGCGCATCGGCATGGACGACGTGGATCGGCCCGTAATGCGGAGCGATCCCGGAATCTTCTCCCGATACGGCGTAGGTCGGGCCAGCCATCGGCTACCTCCTTTGTCGTAAAGTCCCCGGCGTCGCTTCTCATCATTCGGCTATGCATAGTATAGGAGGCGATGTGCTTCACGTATAGTGAACGGAAGCGGTCAAGGCGAATTGGTATTTTGAGGTGCGTTGTAGGTCAGTTTCCGTAGCCCCACGAGTGCCGCCTCGATACACGGAAAAGGGCGCACGGCTGTGCGCCCCTACAGTATCCATAATTTCGCGTCCCCTGTCCGGCTCCCCCTTCCGGGTGCCCTTTGGGCAGTATGGGGAAGGGGGCTGGGGGGGTTAGGGCCGCTCCCTAGTCGTCATCGTCCGCGACGCTCGGCGTTTCGTCGAGGTCGGGCTCGAAGTCGGGCTCGAAGGCCGGCTCCTCCTCGTCGTTGGTGAGCATCGCGTCGCGCTCCCGCTCCATGGCGGCGAGGGTGGCGGCAGTCAGGGCGTCATCGTCGCCCATCAGCGCGCGGGTATCCTCGTCGTCCATGCCGAGGTCGCGGGAGAGCATCGCGAGCGGCGCCTCCGCTTGCGGCGCGTAGCGGGCCGAGAAGCCCGAGCCCGCCGGGATGAGCTTGCCGATGATGACGTTCTCCTTCAGGCCGCGCAGCCGGTCGATCCGGCCGTTGATCGCGGCTTCCGTGAGCACCCGCGTCGTCTCCTGGAAGGAGGCGGCGGAGAGGAAGGAGTCAGTCGTCAGGCTCGCCTTAGTCACGCCGAGCAAGACTGGCTGCGCCGTCGCCGGCTCGCCGCCCTGCGCCAGCACCTCGCGGTTCGTCTCCTCGAAGGTGACGCGATCCACGAGATCGTCCGGCAGCAGGTCCGTGTCGCCGGCATTCTCGATGCGTACCTTGCGGAGCATCTGCCGCACGATCACTTCGATGTGCTTCTCGTTCGTATTCACGCCCTGGGAGCGATAGACGCGCAGCACCTCGTCCACGAGATAGCGCTGCACGGCCTCGCGACCGAGGATAATGAGAATCTCCTGCGGGTCCTTCGGCCCGTCGGTGATCTGCGTCCCCGCCGTGATCTGCTCGCCGTCCGCGATGCGGATGTTCGCGCCGAACGGGATGATGTACTCCCGCGTGGGCGCTTCCTCCCGCACCGTCAGGCGTCCCTTT
>JBBQVQ010000124.1:0-1687 GCA_038211425.1 Candidatus Limnocylindria bacterium
GCATCGAGCAGTGCAGCGACGCCGCCCGCGTCCGGGACGACGCGGGCCATACCTGCCTCGGCGAATGCCGAGTCCGCGGAGACGAGCGCCGCAGCGTTTGCCCGGCTTGCCGTCGCGGCAAGCACGGCATCGAAGGCACCGAGGCGGTCGCTGCGGGTGTAGAACCGCAGGCCTTCCCGCAGGTCCTCGTCATCGACGACCAGCAGCGGAGCCAGCAGGTCGAGGTAGTCGCGGGCGAGACGAGCGGCATCCTCGCGGCCACGTCGTCGCGCGCGTACGTGGGTGAACTCCTGGAGCACCTCGACCGTCGTCGTGGCCGACAACTGGCCGGCGGCGATCGCGCCGATCAGGTCGCGGCTCGGTTCGCGCAGCGGATGGTCTGCGCCGACCGCGTAGACGAGCACGGTCGTGTCGAGCACGATCATGAACGCCGGGCGCGTAGCTCGTCGAGCTCGGCGGAAAGCGCGTCCTGATCGCCGACCGCCATCGGCTCAGCTGCGAGGAGTCGGCTCGCCGCAGCTCGGCGCCGCGTGTCGGGAGCCGGCAATCCGCGGTCGATCGCCTCCCGGACCACGGTCGCGACCGAAACGCCGCGCTGCCGGGCAACGGCTACGAGTCGGGCGTGCCGGTCGGCGTCGAGCAGGATCTGGAGGCGATGATCCAACGACATGTGCATACATTAGCATGCGCATACACCAGGCAGGATGGTCCCCGCTGGCGAACGACACGAGCAGACCCGGCGAGCAGCGCGAACCTGATCTTGGGCAGCTTCGCGATCACCAACCTCAATCAGACGTACCGCCAGGCGCCGCAATTCGGGAAGCCGCCGGAGCTTTGACTCGCCGTCCGGCCACAGATCCTGCTGCACGACGGTTGATGCCGCTTCGCGGATACGCCCGTGTAATAGAGGATGCATCCACAACGGAGCGTCCATTGCACGAAGTCATCCCCTTGCTGAAGCTTTGCGCGCATCTTCTCGGGTGGACTCACGTAGATGTCTACGTCAGCGGGCAGGTCCTGAACATCGGGACGCGCTCCGACCACGTGGTAGTCGAGGTCACTGATCATGGTGCGTTTCGCGCGTGCGGTGGAGCCGGTCAACGCCACGCCCCGCGCGCCGCACGCAATCGCACGCTTCACGACAACATCGGTGATCCGCCGCAACTCGGGCGTCTGATTTCCGCGGGCGATTGCAGCATCGTTGCGTAGACGCCGGGTCCAGCCCCCATCGTCCCGGGGATCACCGCGATTCAGAATCAGGCGCGTCGACTCAGACATGATCTGCCTCTAGCTTCGATCAAGCCCCGGATGCGCTCAGCCACGTCTCGTAGCTCGCTCCCGCCGGTACAGGTTAAGTGCTGGGGCGTCGATGCGTAGGTATGGGCTCCCTCGCGAATCTCTCAGCTCCAGCGCTGGAGGACGAGCGTCTTCGTGTTCTCGACGCGTCCGATGCCGTGGGGGGCACGGGCATCGACGTCTTTGACGAGCTGGTCGGGCTGGCGGCGCGGCTTGCGGACGTGCCGATCGCCGCGGTGAACCTGATCGCCGAGGATCGTCAGTGGACGCTCGCGGGGGTCGGCATCGCGACCGGGGATGCGCCGCGTGCCACGTCGCTGTGTGACTTCGCCATCGGCCAGGTGGGAGCGACGGTGATCGAGGATCTCTGTGAGGATTCGCGGTTTGCCGC
>JBBQVQ010000125.1:0-1686 GCA_038211425.1 Candidatus Limnocylindria bacterium
TTTGACGCATGCTGATTCGCGACATCGGCCGCCTCTGCCGGGGGGAGGATGTCACCACGCGCGGCCAAGGTAAAGCTGGCGCTGGGTCGACCGTACATCGGCCGACAGGAAGGTCAGGCGGCTGGCTTGTCGAACTCCCGCCCCGGGATGGCGCTTGAATCCGTGTCGATGCGTTCAGCGGGCCTCGGCCCACTGCGCCGCGGAGCCCCGTACGGCCGCCAGGGCCGGCCATCACGCCCAGGAGATCAAGGCCCGGAAGGCTGGACCGGCTGCTCCTCCTCGGGCGGGACCCAGGCGTAGAACTCGAGTGCGCAGAGCTCCTCGAAGCCGAGCCGTGCGCACACTGGAGCTGAGGTCGACCGCATCGCCTGGATGACCGCGGACCTGGCTCCTTCGTCGTACGCATCGGCCAGCCTGCGCGCGACCAGCGCGGTGTACGCGCCCTCGCCGCGATGCTCGGGCAGCGTCGCGGCCCCGCCGAGCAGGACCGTTTCCGAGTTAGGGATGTGTACCAGGGAGCTCCACGCGATCGGCTCCCGCGAATCATCGAGGTACGCGAAGTACCCGCGCGATCGGATCCGGCCGCGCGACCGCGCCATCGCTTCCGCGAACATCCGGGCGACGTCGACCGGCATTCCGTACGACGCCGCAAGGAGCTCGCTCGCGCCGATGAGCTCATCGGCGTCCGCCTCGCGTACGCGGATTCGCGGCGCCACCCTGATGCGCCGCCGCAGATCGAGCAGCGCCATTCCGGCCATCTCGTCCACCTTCGCCATCCCCGCCGAGAGCAGATGACGTGACAGGTCGGCGGGGCGCGTCGCCGGTCCGGTGACCCAGCCGAATGCCTTGCCCTGCGCCGCGAACAGCTGCCGCACCGCGGCCACTCGCGCAGAAGCGTCCTCCTCAGCGAAACGCGCGACGCCGACGAGGTTCGCGAGCGGATGCGAATGCGGGCTGACGCGACCGACGACGCCGCCGAGCGGTAGCGGGTCGAAGACCCCCGGCGTCGGCGGCAGGATGTGGAGGCTCGTTTCGATGGTCTCCACGAGCCACTCCCGTGAGGTGGCGCTCACAGAGGAGCTCCCTTCAGGCCCGCCGTCCACCGGGCGTCCCAGCGGCTAGCGGGCTGAGCCCCTCTTCTTCGGCATCACGGCGTCCTTCGCCTGCTTGGCGACGCGGAACTTCAGCACGCGCTTGGCCGGGATCTGGATCTGCTGACCTGTCGCCGGGTTCCGGCCGGTGCGTGCCTTGCGGTCCACGAGCACGAATTTCCCGAGACCCGGGACGGTGAAGCCGTTCTTCGCTTCCTTGTACGCGAGCTTCGCCTGTTCGTCCATGACCTCGTTGATCTGCTTTCTGGTCAAGCCCGTCTTGTTCGCGATCGTGTTTATCGTCTCCGCTTTGGAGAGTCCGGGCACGGTGTCCTCCTCGGTGCGCTTTGGTGCCGCGGCCGATCCTCGGACGCGTGCACATCGGCGTGTTAGCGCCGCATTCTGTACGAACCCGCCCGCCGACGCATGCCGGCCCAGCGCATGGCCTACCTCGCCCGCTCGGCCGGGGCACCTCAACTCGACGGACCAGTAAACTTCGCGTGTTCGAGACGATGGCGGGGGTGAGGCAGATGGGCGCGACCGACACCAGCCGTGGCACGGCGCTCGAGGCGCTCGGGTCCGAGGACCGGACCTT
>JBBQVQ010000126.1:0-1572 GCA_038211425.1 Candidatus Limnocylindria bacterium
CGGGGTGGATGTAATACATGTTGTCCGCGTCCGTCGTGTAGATGCAGTCAACGGGGCAGACATCGACGCAGCTGGCGTCCTTCACGTCGACACAGGGCTCGGTGATGATGTAGGTCATCAGCGTCGTCGTCCTTTCGGAACCAATCGTCCGGAGCCCACTCGCGCGGTCCCTCCAGCAGAAGCAAAGGGTACCATCGCGTTGCCCGTGAGCACGCAGGACGTCGCCATCTTCCCGCTGCCCGCCGACGTCACGCCGGAGGTGCGTGAGACGGCGAGGCGCGAGATCGCCAAGCACACCGACGTCGTCGGAGAGGACGCCCATGGCATTCAGCTCAGCGGACGCCAGCTTGGCAAGACCGGGCCGATCTGGCACTACCAGTACACGCGCTTCTACGCCGTGCCGCGCGGATTCCTCGCCGCGGGCAACGACCTGCGCGAGGGTGTGAAGGTCGCGTTCGCCGAGCGTGCCGAGGATCTCGCGGCCGGGTTCGACAATCCGGCCGTGCGCGAGCTCATCGAGGATGAGCTCCGCTTCAGGAAGGTCATCGCGTAGGGAACATACCGGATCCGGGTGCGAGACAGCGAAAGGCTGCCCGGCCGCCGAAGCGCGTTCCAGGCGGCGGCGAGAATGAGCCGCTGCTCGCACGATGCGGTGAGCCGCCGCCTCCCGCGCTCGTCGAAGCCGTGCACCAATTCAATGCCGGCAGGTTCTTTGAGCAGCACGAAACGCTCGAGACGCTTTGGCGCGAGACGCGCGCGCCGGTCCGCGAGCTGTACCACGGCATCATCCAGGTCGGAGTCGGCTTCCATCACTGGGGCCGTACGAACTTCCACGGTGCCGCGGTGCTCCTGGAGGAGGGGATCCGCCGGCTCGAGCCATTCGCTCCCGCGTGCCAGGGCGTCGATGTCGCCGCGTTCGTGGCCGCAGTACGCGCCTCGCACGAGCGGCTCATCGAGCTTGGTGAGGATCGGATGCGCGAATACGACATGGGCGCCGCCCCGCGGATCCGCCTCGAAGAGGACTGACCGACCGCCGCACTCGCGTTCAGGCGGGTAGGGTCGGTTGCGAGATCGGGGCCTTCGCAGGCCTGCCTCCGCTGGAGCGCGCTGCGACGACGCCCGTCTTACTCCGTGCGGTCTTCCTGGTCCCAGCCCTCGAGCGTGTACGGAGGCAGATTGATCGCCTCGACCCCGACGAGCTCCGGGATGTCGCCGCGGAGCAGCCGTTCGATCCCGCTCTTCAGCTGCAGCGAGGCGACGAGTCGGCTCGGGCCGGGCCTCGTCAGCTCGAAGCGGATGCGCGCGACGTTGTCCTCGATGCCGACCAGCTCCGCCCGCCCGCCCGAGCGCTCGAGGTACGGAGCCATCTCCGCCAGACGTGCGGCGACGCGCTCCTTCAGATCGGGCATCGGCCGCGAGTCTAACGGCGGAAGGGATCCCGGCCGGCAAGAGTTCTCGTTGGCCTGAGACCTTGACCGCGCCGCACCGGCTCTGCGCGCATCTGCGTCGCGTGGCAGCATTACGCGGGAGATGTGCCAGCCGATCGGATCACGCCCGCCGACCCCACCCACC
>JBBQVQ010000127.1:0-1534 GCA_038211425.1 Candidatus Limnocylindria bacterium
CCATGGCCAACGCAGAACGATGGGCGGCCGGGATCCCAGGTCCGGCGTATGCGATTGACGATCAGACCGCCCTCAAAGTGACCGACGGCACCGTCGAAGTCGTCTCCGAGGGGCGCTGGAAACTCTTCACCCACTGAAACCGAGAGCCCTGCGACAGGAGATGGGCGCTTTGGGACGCTCGTCCGTCCAAGTTCTGCAACCCCGACATCGGCGCTAAGACGCTCCGCTGTGCGAGCGTCCTCTCGCCCGATCCGACGACCTCGGTTGACTCGGCGAGCCTCCGGACGAAGTATTTAGCTTGTGAGCTAATTACTGAACTGGCTAACTATGGAAGACGATCTCAGCACCACGTTCGCGGCTCTGGCCGATCCCACCCGCCGGTCGATTCTGGCGCGCCTTACCGATGGCGACGCAACAGTCAACGAGCTGGCGGCTCCCTTTGCGATGAGCCTGCCCTCCGTGTCGCGGCATCTGAAGGTGCTGGAGAAAGCCGGCCTCCTGAGCAAGGGGCGTTCGGCGCAATGGCGCCCGTGCCGGCTCGAGGTGGAGCAACTGCGACGCGCGGACGAGTGGATGGCGCCCTATCGCCAGTTCTTCGAGACTCGCTTCGACCGTCTCGAGGAGCAGTTGAAGACCATGGACAAACCCAGGGAGGAGATGACGATGTCCGAGACCAACGAGCCTAAGCGCGGCTTCACCCTGGTGCGAATGCTCGACGCACCGCCGGACCTGGTCTTCCAAGCGTGCACCGATCCCCATCACCTGCAGTGGCCGGTGTAGGGCCGCCCGCGTCGGGTCGAAGCTCGGGGCATGAAGGCTCGGCATGAGCGTCTACGACCTGCCGCCGGGCGAGGCGATCGGCCCTTACCACTTCGAGTGGACCGACGAGGAGTGGCTGGCCGTCCTCGAGGGGCAGGTGACGGTCCGGACTCCCGAAGGCGAACGCGTACTCGATCGCGGTGAAGCTGTGTGCTTCCCAGCCGGTCCCGAAGGCGCCCACCAGTTACGGAACACAACGGACGTCTCTGCGCGCGTCTCGATCGTCTCGACGAAGAACGAGTTCGGCATCGTCGAGTACCCCGAAGCCGAGCAAGTCGGGACCTGGGCAGGAGAGACGCACTACGTGCTCGACCACCCGAGCAAGTAGCGAAGCGATCCGTGCGTACGTGTCGATCTCGGACCGCCGCGTTCGTCCGGCCGCTGGACCGACCTAGTCCGGAAGCCAGCCCTCGCGGTACCGGCTCGGTTTGCGCTCGGGGAATCGCGCATACGCCTGCTTCGCGTCGGTCGTCTCCTCCTCGACGCCGGCGCCGTGCCGTAGCGCGGCCTCGTCCACGCTGTAGCCGCCCCAGTCCGGGCCGGTGGAGCGGTCGCGGGCGCCGACTGCGAGCACCAGGCACTGTGCGTCTCCCGCTCCGACGATCACATGCTTCGTCCCGGCGGGGCAGTGCACGAAGTCCCATTGACGGAGCGGACGCTCCTCGCCCTCGACGATCAGCAGCGCCTCCCCGGCCAGCACGAGGAAGTCCTCCTG
>JBBQVQ010000128.1:0-1527 GCA_038211425.1 Candidatus Limnocylindria bacterium
GAGCGTCCGCTCACGACCTGGGACTTCTTCTACTGCGCTCCTGGAACCGAACACGTCATCGTCGCGAGCGGAGACGAGAGTGCGGTCGTCGTGGCCGTTGGTGCGCGCGGCCGCGGAGTCGGCGGGGGCGTCGAGTACCTCGTCAGCCAAGCCGCGACACGATACGGCGCAAGTGTCGAGCGCGAGACGACCAAGTCGGCTGAGGCGTATTCGAAGGCGCGTGCCGAGCTTCCAAGGTCGAAATGGGTGAAGTACCGCAAGGGATGGCTGCCCGGGGATCGGTGAGAGTCACGCCGCCCGGGAAACCCGGGCGTGACCTCTTCACTTCCGTATCTGCCGACGACCTCGACCTCGCTGACCAGCAAAGTCAAGCGATGCCTCCGTCCCTCGGACCGCACTCACCCATCGTGCCCCGCCGACGCGTAGTCACTTCCATTAGAGCTGCTTAATCGCCCCGTTCGGGCCCTGCGTGCTCGACGGCGTCCAACACGCGGTGGAAGCGGTGCTTCCCTTCGACGATCGCAGCGAGCTCCCCCTGCCGATCGCCGTTGTGCATGCGCACCTTTTCGGGTTGCCGCGAAGCACGCAGGAGTTCTCGGTGCCGTGGTGGAAGTGGTAGACGAACTGAGACGCGCCCGGCTGTAACTCCCCAGAGCGAGCCGCCGAGCGAGCTGCCCGGTGTCCGATACCCGTCGTGCACCGACGCCGCCGCCCCAGTCGGGAACGTCGTCCCAGAGACTCGAGGCGTCGCCCGGAGTCATCTGCCTCGACGATCTGCACCCGCAGGTGGGCGCGCTATCCGGCAGCTACGGGATCAGGACGCACGACGACGGTGTCGGCGATCGGGATGATCTCCGTGATCGGCAGATCGGCCCGCGAGGCATGGTCGCGAATCGCTTCGGGACTGGACGCTTCGTAGATGCAAACCGTCCCTACATTCCCCGAGTCCTCCGAGAGGACGTAGCTCCGAATCCAGCGGATGTCGTCAGACATCTCGTCGTCGCCGACAGCGGTGGATCGCACCGCTGCCGCCTGCAGATCGTCGGGCGTGCGCCAGCCTTCGCGGCGGATGATTGCGTAGAGCTTCATGGGCCGCCTTCCCTTCTGGCGGGCGCTGCCGCCGGTTGCGCTGACGAGATCAGAACCCGCCGGTCAGGAAATGTTAACGCGATCGCCGATGCCTGGGACGTCACGACGCCCCAGCTCTCGCCAGCACTATCGAAGTAGGCTCGGTGCATGCTCGAGGGGCGCATCCGGCACACCGTCGCGTTCGCTCTCGCCCATCCGGAGAACTCGGCCGAGGAGCGGGACTTCCTCGCTGCCGTTGAGGAACTCGAGGCAGTCCCGGGTGTGGAGGCGTTCGAGCTCCTGGCCCAGATCAGCCGGAAGAACGGCTTCCGCTTCGCAATCTCGATGGAGTTCGCCGATCGGGCCGCGTACGACCGGTACAACGAGCATCCCGACCATGTCCGCTTCGTGCAGGAGCGCTGGCTCGTCGAGGTGGAGGACTTCCTCGAGCTCGACTAC